>CAVVYR010000008.1:0-638109 GCA_963752475.1 uncultured Chloroflexia bacterium
ACGCCCCCATCTGTACCCCCTTCGCGGCCGATGAGGCGGTCGATCTCGGTGCGCTGCGCGCCAACATGGAGCGCTACGCCGGATCGGGTATCCATGGCTACCTGGCCATCGGCAGCAACGGAGAGAACCGCGCGCTCACAGAGGATGAGCGACGCGAGGTGCTGGGCACCGTCGTGCGACACAAGGGCGAGGGCCAGGTGGTCATGGCCGGGGCCACCTACGACGCCCAGCGGGACACCGAGCGCTTCCTCGCCGACGCGGCCGGTCTCGGCGCCGACTACGGCCTGGTCCTCGCACCGGGCTACTACAAGAAGCAGATGACCGGCGAGATCCTGTACCGCTACTACGCCACGCTCGCGGATGCCGCGCCACTGCCGCTGATCATCTACAACGCACCCGGCATCAGCGGGGTCACGATGGCGCCGGAGCTCATCGAACGGCTCGCGGACCATCCCAACATCGCGGGCATGAAGTACACCGCCACCGCGGACGTGGAAACCTACGTCGGCCTGCAGCGTCCGGGCTTCGACGTCCTCGCCGGCAGCGCCAGCATCCTGCTCGAAGCCATGTCGCAGGGCTCGCCCGGCGGCACGGTCTCACTGGCCAACTCCTTCCCCGCCGTGGCCCTCCGGCTGTACGAGCTGTGCCGCTCCGGCGACCGCGCAGGAGGCCCAGAGCTACTCGGAGTTCGTCACCCGCGTGAACTCAGGGATCAGCGGCAAGCACGGCGTGGCCGGCGTCAAGGCCGCCATGCAGCTGGCCGGCTTCCAGGCCGGCATCCCCCGCCGCCCGCTCCTGCCGCTCGACGATTCCGCGGTGGCGGAGTTGCGCGCGACGCTCGAGGCCGAGGGCGTCCTCTGATGACGGGCGGTTGATGGGCCGGGACATCCTCGCGTTCGACGTGGGCACGAGCGGGCTCAAGGCCGGCGTGTACACCAGCGAGCTGGTCGAGCGTGTGGTCGTCAGCCGCGCGTACGACATCAGAATCGAAGGAGCGCGGGCGGAGGGAGTGCCCGATGACTGGTGGTCTGCCATCGTCGACGCCTGCGCCGAGATCCGGCCGCACCTGGCGGACGTGGGGGTCGTGGCCATGGGTGTGACCACCCCCGGCCTGACGCCGATGGCAGCAGACGGCCGCGCCCTGGGCCCGGCGATCCTGATGATGGACGGGCGGGCTCACGGCCAAGCGGCTGCCATCCGCGCGGCCTATGGCGAAGAGCGGTTCCTCGAGGAGGCCTGCAATCTGCCGGTGTCGGGCGGTTCGTCGCTCGCGAGCATCCTCTGGATCCGCGACGAGCAGCCCGGACTGTGGGCGGAGACCGCGGTCTTCGGCCACGCCAACACGTACGTCGTCAAGCGCCTGACCGGCGAGTGGGCCATCGATCCCTCGACCACATCGATCACCGGCCTGTACGCCACTGCACGCAACGACCTGACCTGGAACGAGGGCGTGCTCGAGGCGGCAGGCATCGAACCGGACCGCTTGCCGCGCCTGATGCAGTCGTTCGACCCGGCCGGGCAGATCCTGCCGGCGGTGGCGGACGAGCTCGGGCTGCCGCGGGACGTGGTCGTGCTCTGCGGTGGCAACGACGCTTCGCTCGCGGCCTGGTCGGGCGGATCGTCGGACCCCGGCGACGCCAACATCATCAGCGGCACGACCGACATCGCCAACGTCTGTACCGAGCGGCCCATCGCGTCACCGGACTTCAACGTCCGCTGCCACGTGATCCCGGGCCGCTGGCTGACGTTCTTCGTGCTCAACACCGGGGGCGTGGCCTACGACTGGTTCTGGCGCACGTTCTGTCGGGAGCTGAGTGCCGATGACTTCTACGGCGCCTACCTGCCAGACGTGCTGGCGACCTTCCTCGAGGCAGACGACGTCGACGCCCGTGAGGCCGCGTTGCCCACATACGTGCCCTACCTCTCAGGCAGCCGCTACTCGACCGAGCCGCTCACCGCGTCGCTCTCGGGCGTCCGCCTTGGGACCACGCGCGAAGAGCTGCTGCTCGCGATGGTCCGCGGCAACCTCAGCTACGTCGGTGGGCACTTCGCAGATGTCGCAGCCAGCGTCAAGGTCGACCGGACCGTCGGCATCTCCGGTGGCGCCGCACGCATCAAGGGCATGCTGGACGCACGCCGGCGCTGGACCGGCGACTTCGACTATCGGTTCCAGGACCAGTCATCCCTGCTCGGCGCGGCCATGCTGGGGCAGGTCTACCAACGCGGCGACGTGACATGAACGGAGGGAGGGCCGGACGATGCCGGTGACATCGACGAAGCGACTCGTGACCGAGGCCATGGCGGGTGGCTATGCCGTCCCCGCCATCAACGTCGTCAACCAGCTCACGCTGGAGGCGGTGCTGGCCGCGGCCCAGGAGCTGCGCAGCCCGATGATCGTGCAGACCTCGGTCAAGACCGTGCGCTCGATCGGCCTCGAGGTGCTCAAGGCCATGTGGGACACCACCGCCGCACGCGTCGACGTCCCCGTCGCGCTGCACCTTGACCACTGCCCCGACCGACAGGTCATCAGCGACTGCCTCGCCGCAGGCTGGAACTCGGTGCTCTTCGATGCGCACGAGCTCAGCGTCGAGGAGAACGAGCGGCAGTGCCTCGAGGTCGTGTCCGAGGCCCGTGCGGTCGGTGCTCACGTGGAGGGTGAGATCGAGGGTATCGCGGGCGTCGAGGACGGCATCGGCTCCGACGAGCAGGGACCGGTCCAGACGCTCGAGGTCGCGATCGGCTTCGTCGAGCGCACGGGCGTGGACATCTTCGCGCCGGCCATCGGCAATGCCCACGGCATGTACAAGGCGCAGCCGGTGCTGGACCACCAGCGCATCACCGACCTCGTCGAGGCCACGGGCATCCCGATGGCGCTCCACGGCGGTACCGGCCTCACCGTGGAGCAGTTCAGCGACCTCATCGCCCGTGGCTGCGCCAAGGTCAACGTCTCGACCGCGCTCAAGATCGCCTACACCGACGCCAACCGGGCCTACCTCACCGAGAACCCCACGGCGGCCGATCCGCCCAAGCTCTTCGCCCACGTGCGCGAGGCGGTCATGGAGATGACCCGCAAGCACATCCGCATGTTCGGGTCGGAGGGTCGGGCGTGAGCGCGCTCATCTTCGACTGCGACGGGGTCCTTGCCGACACCGAGCGCTACGGGCACCTGCCCGCGTTCAACCGCACCTTCGAGGCGTTCGGCCTGCCGGCGCACTGGACCGAAGAGGAGTACGGCGAGGCGCTGCACATCGGCGGGGGCAAGGAGCGGATGCGCTCGCTGCTGACGCCCGCGTTCGTGGCCCAGGCCGGCCTCCCGACCGACCCCGAGGCGCAGGCCGCCGAGATCGCCAAGTGGCACAAGCACAAGACCGCGCTGTACGTGGAGATGGTGCGGGCCGGTGAGCTGCCGCCGCGGCCGGGCATCGCCCGCATCGTGGATGAGGCCCGCGACGCCGGCTGGCAGCTGGCCGTGTGCTCGACGTCGGCGGAGCCTTCCGTACGCGCCATCCTCGAGAACGCCGTCGGTGGGGACGTGGCGGCCGACTTCCTCGTCCTCGCCGGCGACGTGGTGGCGGCCAAGAAGCCGGCCCCGGACATCTACCTGCTGGCGCTCGAGCGGCTGGGTATCGAACCGTCGGAGGGCATCGTGGTCGAGGACTCGCGCAACGGCCTGCTGGCCTCGGCCGCGGCCGGCCTGGCCACGATCGTGACCGTGAACGGCTACACCCGTGAGCAGGACTTCGGCGAGGCCGCGCTTGTGGTCTCCTCACTGGGCGACCCGGACGAGCCGCCCATCGAGATCCTGGCGAACCGGACCGAGGCCCGACCCGCCGACTGGGTTCGCCTGGCCGACCTTGAGGCCTGCCTCGGCTAGACCGGATCCGGCAGCGGCTTCCCGCTCAGCCCCGCGATGAGGTTCGCCGCCGCCTTCTCCGCCATGCGGTCACGCGTGCGTTCGGAGGCCGACGCGATGTGCGGCACCACCAGGCAGTTGGGCAGCGACAGCAGCGGGTCGTCCGCGCGCATGGGCTCGGGATCGGTGACGTCGAGGCCGGCGCCGAAGAGGTGGCCCGAGCGCAAGGCATCGGCCAGCGCTGCCTGGTCGACCACGGGGCCCCGGCTGCTGTTGACGAGGATGGCGCCCGGCTTCATGCGAGCCAGCGCTCCGGCATCGATGAGGTGCCGGGTCTCATCGGTCAGCGTGGTGTGCAGGCTGACGAAGTCGGCCTCGGCCAACAGATCGTCCAGCCGCGTGAAGGTCGCATCCAGCTCGGCCTCGACCTCCGCCGGTGCCTGGACACGGTCGTAGTAGAGGGTCCGCATCCCAAAGCCCTTGGCACGGCGCGCCATCTCCCGCCCGATGCGTCCGAAGCCGATGATGCCCAGCGTGGCGCCGTGGATGTCCTTCCCCAGCAGCAGCAGAGGTCCCCACGTCTGCCAGCGATCGTCTCGTACGAAGTCGTAGCTCTCGGGCAGCCGACGGGCCACGGCCATGAGCAGCGCGAAGGCCAGGTCGGCGGTGGTCTCGGTGAGGACGCCGGGCGTGTTGCCCACGGCCACGCCCCGCTCGCGACAGGCGTCGACATCGATGTTGTCGTAGCCGACGGCGTAGTTGCTCACGACCTTCAGGCTCGGGCCTGCGCTTTCGAGGAGCTCACCGTCCACGCGATCGGTGAGCAGGGAGAGCAGCCCATCCACACCCCGGACGCGCTCGAGCAGCACATCGCGCGGTGGCGGCAGCTCGTCATCCCAGAGGTCGACGTCGGCAGCGGCGCGCACCGCCTCGAGGCCGGCCTCGGGGATGCGGCGCGTGACGAGGACGCGAGGTCGCTCGGGCATGATCGACTCCTGGAGATGCGGGTGCGGCGAGGTGCTCGAATGGCTGCAGGCTAGCACCCGCGAGCGGCTACCCTGTCCACGATGCCGACATACGCCGATCCCGAAGACGGACGCCTGGTGCCCAGCGAAGGACTACGCGCCTGGATCATCGCGGTGCTCGAGCGTTTCGATACGCCACCCGAGATCGCCAGGGACGTGGCCGAAGTCCTCGTCGCGGCCGACCGACGCGCCATCGCCTCCCACGGCACGGCCCGTCTGCCCCAGTACCTGGCCCTCATCGAGGCCGGCGTCATGGACCCTATGGCTCGTCCCGAGCGCGTCCGCTCGAAGACCGCCATCGGGCTCTTCCACGCCCACAACGGTTGGGGCCACCATGCCTCGCGCGTGGCCATGGATGCGGCCATCGAGGGGGCCTCGGACTTCGGCAGCTACACCGCCGTCGTGCGCAACTCCAACCACTTCGGCATCGCCGGCTGGTACGCGCTGCGCGCGGCCGACGCAGGGCTCATCGGCATCAGCATGACCAACGCGTCTCCACTGGTCGTGGCCACCCGCGGGATCGACCCGGTGCTGGGCACGAACCCCCTGGCGGTTGCCGCACCGGCCGGGAAGCGCGGTCATTTCTGCCTGGACATGGCGACCTCGACCATCACCCGCGGCAAGGTCGAGGTGGCATCTCGCCGCCACGAGACGCTCCGGCCCGGCTGGGCCGTCGACGCCGAGGGACAGCCCACGACAGAGCCCGCTGCCGCTTTCGAGGGCGCCCTGCTGCCGCTGGGCGGCGTGGAAGAGAGCGGCGGCCACAAGGGCTACGGGCTGACGCTGCTCGTCGACATCCTGACCGGCGTGCTCGGTGGCTCCACGGCTGCACCACTGATCGCGCCACTCTTCTCGACCGAGGGCGGCGAGTCCGACCTGGGCCAGATCTTCATGGCCATCGATCCCGATGCCATCGATGAGCCCGGCGCCTTCGAGGCTCGCTTGGAGGCAGAACTCGAGATGCTCACTTCGAGCCGCACAGCGCAAGGCGCTCCAGGCCGGATCCTCATCCCGGGCGAGCCCGAGGCCGAGGCTGAACGACGCTCCCATGAGCGCGGCGTGGTCATGGATGCCGAACATCACGCCGATCTCCTTGATATCGGCTCACGCTCCGGCGTGCCCTTCCCTGACACCACACCCATCGGAGGCTGACCATGACCGCCAGCAACGAACGCTTCCTTGTGACCGGCGCCCTCGGCTGCGTGGGGGCCTGGGTCGTGAAGCTGCTCGTGGACGAGGGCGCCACGGTCGTGACCTTCGACAAGGGCGATGACACCAAGCGCCTGCGGCTGGTGATGGGCGAGGACGGGCCGTCCCGGGTGACGATGCTCAACAGTGACATCACCGATGCCGGCGCTATCGGCCGGGCGCTCGACGACCACGACATCACGCACGTCATCCACCTCGCGGCGCTGCAGCTGCCATTCGCCAAGGCCAACCCTCCGCTCGGCGCCCTGGTCAACGTCGTCGGCACGGTCAACCTCTTCGAGGCCGTGAAGGAGCGGAAGGAGCGCATCGGGCCCATCGTCTACGCCGGCTCGGTGGCGATGTATAGCTCGGGAGACGCGCTCGACGGCCGCCTGGCAGAGGACGCCGTGCCTCACCCGGGCAGCCACTACGGCGTCTACAAGCTGGCCAACGAGGGCACCGCCAGGATCTACGCTGCTGACGATGGCGTCGCCAGCGTGGGCCTGCGCCCACTGGCCATCTACGGTCCCGGGCGCGACCAGGGACTGACCAGCGACCCCTCGCGCTCGATCCTCAGTGCGCTGCTGGGCCGGCCCTTCGAGATCGGCTTCGGCGGCCGCACCACGCTGCAGTTCGCGCCTGACGTGGCGCAGACGTTCATCACGGCGGCACGCTCATCGGTGGGTGGCGCGAAGGTCTACAACCTCGCGGGCTCGCTGGTCTCGATCGACGCCTTCATCGAGACCATCGACCGCGTGGTGCCCGGCGCGGCCGAGCTGGTGACCCACAAGCCTCTGGCGCTCGACTTCCCCTCCGACATCGAGTCGATCTCGCTGACCGAGCTGGGCGAGATCCACGTCACGTCGCTGGAGGACGCCATCACCGCCAGCGTGGCTCTCTATCGCGAACGCCTCGACCAGGGCCAGCTGGACCCCGCGGAGCACGGACTGACCTAGCCCTGCGGCTCAGCTTCGGCTGGGTCATCACTCGTCGCTTCCTGCCAGATCTCCATCCAGTCAGGCGGCAGCTCGGGCATCTCATCGGGCAGGATCACGCCGATGAACGTCTCCGTAGCGTGGTCGATGATGACGTAGGCGGTCAGGCCCTCGTACGCGCCCGCACCGTCGAGGAACAACTGTTCGGGAACGTTGATCGGATCGTCGTCAGCCATCGAGGCAGCCTGCCTGCTTGAGCCGGTCCAGGTGTCGCCGCCATCGCCCACGACCCACTGGCTCTCGGAGATGACGACCAGGGCGGGAGGCCACCAGCCGTCCCAGCTGCCGATGACTTCTGTCACGCCGCCGAAACGCGGATCGTCCGACGTGACGGTGAACCTGGACCGGGCACCATCCATGCTGGCCATGAGTTCGCCGACCATGTCGACGTCGCCCTCGGTCAGGAGCTCCTGGTGGACCCACTCGCCGCTGATGCGGGCAGGCGTCATGGGGCCGAAGAGCGGCTCTTCGTCGCTCGCGACCACGACGCCAGGCAGGGTGACCAGCGCGGCCGAGATGAGCAGCAGCGGAAGCTCGCGCATGCGCGGTATCTCATCGTCGAGCGGACGCACGGTCAAGAGTCGAACGGCACCTGACCGTCAGCGATCGACTGCCAGGAGCATGGCCACAGCAGCATCGGCTGCCTGCTCCACCTCGAGGCCGCGTTCGAGCACCAGCGACCGCCACGTCCAGAAGTCGACCAGGTGCCGCGCCACGGCTGCTTGCACGGGCCCTCCGGGACCGTCCGGGGCGGCGATCACACTGGCCATCGCGTCGACCTGTGCCGCCATGGCGGCCTGAGCGGACTCGGGCATGGCCGACTGATCCCGATGGATCGGGTACAGCTCGCCGTGCCGGGCCTCGTACCAGGCGTAGAGCTCCTCGAACGCTCGATCGGCCCGAGCCCTGAGCGATGGGATCTCGGCCCAGGCCGCCACGTCAGGACCGGGATTGAGCATGTTCCAGTGGCCCATACAGGCGACGAAGAGGGCATCGAGATCATCGAAGTGTCGATAGACAGTGAGGCGCGTGACGCCGGCCTCGTCGGCCACGCCCGAGATCGTCGTGTTCGCCGGTCCGGCCGAGGTATGCAGCCGCACCGCCGCCTCCGTGATGCGCTGACGTGTCTCATCGATCTGCTCGGCGCGACGGCGCATGCGGTACTGGCGTTTCGGTGAACGCATATGTTCTCTGGATGTTGACATGTCGGACATCGTGGTTCAGTATACGCCGCTGTTCACCGTAATCAGGAGGTTCGCCCCGATGGTCCAGCAGCTCGAAACACCGACCCAGCTCAAGGTCGTCCAGCCCGGCGAGGGCGACACCGGGGTCCTGGCCCCAGGCGTAGGCGTCCAGTTCAAGATCGATGCGGAGGATGTCGGCGGTCACGTGTCGGTCGTGGAGCACCCGTTCGAGGTGGGCGCGCTCGTGCCACCGCACGTGCACCACCGCGAGGACGAGGTCTCGATCGTGCTCGAGGGCGAGATCGGGTTCCGTTCGGAGGATCGCGAAGCCGTGCTCGCAGCCGGCGGCTACATCGTCAAGCCGCGTGGCGAGGTCCACGCCATGTGGAATGCCGGGAAGGTTCCCGCGCGCATGATCGAGATCATCACCCCAGCCGGCTTCGACAAGTTCTTCCGGGAGCTGTCGACGGCCAATGCCCAGCGGCCGCTGAGCCCGCCGGAGATCTTCGAACTGGCAGGCCGCTACGATCTGCCGTTCGCGGAGCCCGACTGGATGGGCGATGTCATCGAGCGCTACGGCCTGACCCCGCCCTCCTAGCCGCCAAGTCGGCCCAGCTCCTCGATGGCGCGACCGACCCGCGCTGTGATCTCACGTCCCGTGGCCTCCGGTCCGAACTGGAGCGGCGCACCGAAACGTACCGTGACGCTGGTGCGGCCACGGTGCCGCGGCAGACACGATCCCTTGGGCAGGATCTCGTGAGCGCCACGGATGTATGCCGGGATCACCGGTACACGAAGGCCCCGAGCCAGGAGTCCGATGCCCTCTCGCATGGGCAGGGCTTGCCCATCGGCCGAGCGGGTTCCCTCAGGAAAGATGATGACGCTGAAGCCGTCGTTGACCAAGTCCCCGACCCGCTCGAGCGACGCTCGTACGTCAGTCGAGCGTCCGAACGGGATGGCCCCGAAGATCAGCTCGGAGGGCGGGCCGAGCGGGCTGCCGTCGAACCAGACATCGGCCGCGGCGGCGATAGCGCTACGGCCACGGAGCCGTGACGGCAGGGCCGCGCGCACGACCGGAGCATCGAGGTGGCTGGTGTGGTTGGGGCATACGAGCACGGGACCATCGAGCCCATCGAGATGCCCTCCGCCCTCGACCACGGGTCCGGCAACGACACGGATGGCCCAACCCGCGAGGCTCGCGTCCAGGACCCGGCGCACGAGGCGCGCCGGCCGGCTGAAGGCCCAGCGCGACCAGGGCGGGGACGGAGGCTGCCCCTGGCGTTGCAGCACCAGCTCGTGAAGCTGCCCGATGTCGTGCATCTCGAGGATCTCGTCGTCCGAGAGGGCCGCCTCGAAGGCTTCGTCGATGCGCAGAGCGAGCGATACAGCCATCAGGGAATCGAGATCCAGCGACTCGATGGTGGTCGAAACGGAGATCTCCGGAGGCCGGCCGCCGCTCAATTCGGCAAGCACGGCTGCCACGAGCTGCCCAAGGCGGGCCACGCTAGCCTCAGCTCCGGCTGGTCTGGCGCGCTGGCCGATCTCGAGATCGCTCGCGGCGGGGGCCGTGTCAGCGCCAGGCGCGGCCATCCGGGTGAACCAGTCCCGCACCGGTCCGCGGCGGATCTTGTGGGTGTGGGTACGCGGGAAGTCCTCGTCAGGCCAGCGCCGCCAGGTCCCGACCCGCTGGTGTGATGCGAGGTTGCCGTTGGCGGCCCGCACGGCCGCCTCGAGGGTATCGTCGTCGGCGTCGCTCTCGACCGGCACGAGCGCCGCCGCGATCCGTCCAGGTGCCGACTCGAACACGACCGCGGCACGCACCACATCGGTCGCAAGCAGCGCGCTCTCCACGTCCTCGGGATAGACGTTTAGCCCGCTGGGCAGCGCGATGCGGTCACGGGTGCGTCCCAGGATCACGATCTCACCGGCATCGTCGATGCGCGCAGCGTCGCCGGTATGCAGCCAGCCATCAGCGTCGAGCACCTCGGCCGTGGCCTCCGGCGCGTCCCAGTAGCCGCTCATGACGCTGGGTCCTCTGACCAGCAGCTCGTTGTCGCGGGCGATGCGGACCTCCAGTCCGGGCAGTGGCGGGCCCACGGTCCCCGTCGTCCGGCTGTCACGCGTGTGACCCGTGATGGCCGGGCACTCCGTGGTGCCGTAGCCCTGGACGACGCGCACGCCGAACGTCTCCCAGGCCTCCTGCAGCTCCGGGTCGAGCCTGGCGCTCCCGCTGCCGATGACCGACAGCGCGCCACCGAGCGGCTGCAACAGCGAACGGAAGAGCAGCCGACGCAATCGGATGGGCAGCCTGCGCGCGATGAGACGAGTTCGCTGCAGCTGCTTCTCGCGTCCGGTGCGTCTGGCCTCGGATTCGATGGCCTGGAGCCGCAGGCGGATCAGATGGGGCGTGAGCGTGAGCACCGTGATCCTCTCGCGCAGCATCGTGGCCCTGACGGCCTTGGGCATGAGGGAGTGCAGGAAGACCAGCGTCGAGCCACCGACGAGGCCCATCAGCAAGAGCAGGGTCTGGGCGTACATGTGCGACAGCGGGACGTGGCCCAGGGCGCGGTCCGGCTCGCTGCCCATGACGGTCTGCGCGAACATGCGCACGACGTGCACGATCTGGCCGTGGGTCAGCACGACGCCCTTTGGGTCGGAGGTCGTGCCGCTGGTGCAGATGACCTCGGCCACGTCGCCGGGCCGCACGTCGGGGAACGGCGGCGCCGGCTCCGAGCGGTCCTCGACCGGGTCCAGGCGCTGCTCGTCGAGGCTGAGGATGGGGACACCCAGGCGTTCCGCGGCATCGAGGTCGACACCATCGCCCGCGAGCAGGAGCCTCGGTTCGGTGCGCGCCCCGATGCGTACCGCCACGTCGGTCTGCATGTGCATGTCGAGCGGCACGATGGCGGCACCGAGCTTCCAGATCGCGAAGTAGGCCGCCACCAGCCAGGGATCGTTCTGCGACCAGGTGACGACGCGGTCGCCCGGCTCCACCCCGGCGCGCCGGAGCCGCTGCGCGACGCGGTCGCTCCGCTCGGAGACCTGCTGATAGGTCCAGCGTTCGTCGATCATGCCGCGCCGGATGACCAGGGCGACCGAGGATGGCGTGCGCCTCGCGGCCAGGTCGAGCAGCTCCACGAGGGTCTCGCCGGTCCAGGCCTTGACTCGGGGCTCGAGCGGGGGACCGCTTACCGTTGTACGCCTGGACATGGAGTCGCCTCCGATCTGCTCATGCGGGCGGGCCCTGGGACCTCGTGACGCCTGGTCCCGAGACAAGCTGGATCCGGCCTGAGATCCGGAAGCGGATGCACTCGGCAGCCGCCATCGCCAGCCCATCGACATTGGCTGGTTGCGCTACCGGCTTGCGCCCTGCAGGCGACGGGACCGACCGCACTGTGAGCACACGCACGTCGCGCACGATGGCGGCGTGCTGGTCGGGCGATTCGAGGATGGCGCCGCTACGTGCCGCTGCCAGCTGTCGCAGCGCCTGCAGTGGCCCTCGGTCGGCCAGCGCGACCACCCGGAAGACGCCGTTTCCGAACTGCGAGCCTCGGCCCAACGGGAAGGCCTGGCCCAGGTCGCCGCCGACGACGATGACGGCAGCCCACCGCCGGGGAGCCATGATGTCGCCGTCCATGTCGAGGCGTAGCTCCGGAACACGACCTCGAGCCCGCTGGACGTACCACCAGGCAGTGGCCAGCGAGAGCCCCACGTAGAAGGGGCCGTAATCGCCGAAGAGCGTACCCAGGACCCCCTTGTACAGCTTCACCCAGCGAGCTTCGGTGAAGATGGGTACAGCGCCGAAGATCCCCAGACCGCCGAAGCCGATGAGGTGACGCACCACTGGCTGCCCACTGGGGCCCGATGACTCGACGGCGATGACGTCGGCGGCCACGGACCGGTCGTGCTCCAGTCCATCCACGATGGCCGAAACCGCGGGGCCCAGCTCGTCAGGGATGCGCAGCATCTTGCCGATGAGGTCAGCCGAGCCCTTGCGCAGGAAGGCCAGGCGCATGCCTTCCGGCAATCCGGCGTCCAGGTGACAGCCCTCGAGGACCGCGTTGAAGGTGCCGGCGCCTCCAGCCGAGACGATGGTGCGGGCACCTTGGCCAACGAGGTTCCGGGTCACGTCGCGGGCCTCGCGGTGGCTGTCCACGGCATACGAGTTGGTCGGCTGCCGGGTTCGGACCTTGAACGACGGCCCGATGCGGCCGATCTTGCGCTGATCCTTGAGCGACCCCGAGATGGTCGTGGCCACGACCTCGATCGGGGCACCTGCCGGGTCTCCGACCGATGGAGCGGGCGGTCCCGACAAGGCCGCCAGCGCGATCTCGGCAACGAGCCGCGCGACCTCCTCCTGGGGCACCCGGTCGGCTGCGATGCGCACGACGCGCACCACTCGTCGCGACTCTAGGAGCGCGCAGATCCGCTCGTAGCCGGCGTCAAGGGCCGTGAGCGCAGCCTCGGTCTCGTGGCCCTGGAGCGACCGCCCGCGGGCTCGGATGCGCTCCATGGCCGTCGCCCCATCAAGGCTCAGCAGGACCACCAGGTCCGGGCAGGCGAAGCGCGCCAGGCCAAGCCGGTTGACGAGCACCAGGGGCAGGCTGTGGCGCAGGTAGTAGGACATCCGCCGGCGCGGGATGCGCCTTGCCCCCGAGAGGTAGTCGATGGTCTCGAGCACGAGGTCGTCGTCTCGGTCGAGCTGGTCGCGGTGGAGTCGCCCCACGGACCAGGCCATCGTGTTGACGAGCGGATCGCCGTCGGTCAGGAGCACGCTCGGCATCTCCTCACCGACGACGTGGTCGCGCATGCGCGAGCGCCCGATAAGGTCGAGCGTCTTGAGCTGCCGGTAGGCCCAGGCCAGACGCGTCCGCTTCGCCGTGCCGGTCACCTGTTGCGTCAGCCGGGCGAACGGCAAGTCGCGTCGCCGATGCAGGGGAACGCCGGGAGCGCCGGCAACGACCTCGTCACCGATGCCGACCACATCGGACTGCGAGGCAAGCGCCCCCAGCGCGCCCCGCCAAGCCGAACTCTTGCCGCAGCCATCGATGCCAACGATGGCCACGACCACCGTGCCGCTGGCGTTCATGGCCCCCCTAGCGAGTCGATTCTGCTGGCAGAGCGATGTGCGTCAAGAGCGCATCGGCCCCATCGGGCACCCGCAGCGTGAACGGCGCTAAGGTGGCTCCAGACCGAGATGAGGAGAGACTTTGATCCAGGCGGTGATCTTCGACATGGACGGCCTGCTGGTCGATTCCGAGCCGGTATGGGACAAGGCGCGCAAGGCCATGGCCGACGTCGCCGGCAAGCCCTGGGGCACGCTCGACCACGACGCGGTCATGGGAGTCAGCACCGACGAGTGGGCTGAATACATGATCGAGCGGCTCGAGCTGACGATGACCCGGCAGGAGGTCGTCGACGAGGTCATCGGGCGTATGACCGAGGTGTATCGCGAGGGCGTGCCCTACCTGCCCGGAGCCATCGAGCTGATCGACCTGGTCGCAGCCAGGTTCCGCACGGGCCTCGCCTCGGGCGCCCATCCCGCGCTCATCGACATCGTCACCGCCGACTCGCCGATGCAGGGCAAGTTCGAGATCATCGTCGCGGCCGACGAGGTCGGGGTCGGGAAGCCGGCTCCTGACGTCTACCTCGAAGCCGCCCGACGCCTGGGCGTCGACCCGGTTGACTGCGTCTGTCTGGAGGACTCGGGTAACGGCATCCTCTCGGGTATCGCGGCCGGCATGAAGGTCATCGCTGTGCCCGACCCCCGCTTCCCGCCGGCGGCCGAGAAGCTCGAGCGGGCCGACCTCGTGGTCGGATCACTGACAGAGCTGACGCCGGAGCACATCTCCGAGCTCGGCTAGGGACGACGACCGGCTCAGTCCTGCATCCAGGGCCGTTCATCGCTGGGCGGGTCCCAGCTATCGACCGGCGCTTGCAGGGGGTCATCGATCCAGCAGAACAGGCCGTTGGTCTCAGCCCCGGCGTCGGAGGTCAGGCGTAGCACGAGGTCGACAGCCTTCCCCGGCGGATCACCGCCGGTCTCCTCCACCCATGCCGCCCACGAGATGTAGTTCTCGCCGGCCGGTCCCGTGTCGGCGACGCGCTCCTTGATGTCCGCCCACATCTCCGTCTTGACATCACCCGGATGGATGACGTTGGCGGTGACGCCGGTCCCGGCGATCTCTGCGGCCAGGTGCCGGGTCATCTGGTTGAGTGCGGCCTTGGCGGTGCCGTAGGCGCTGTTCAACGGCCCGGGCGGGTGGAGCGAGGCGGCCGAGGTGATGTTGACGATCCGTCCCCAGCCGTCATCGAGCATGCCGCTCAGGAACGCCCGGGTCATGAACAACGGAGCGACCGCATCGACCATGATCGTTCGCTGCCACTCGAGAGGGTCGACATCGCGGATGAGGGCGATGGGCCCGAAGATCCCGGCCGCGTTGACGAGGATCGACACGCGGCCCAGGCGCGCTTCGACATCGGCCGCCATGCGCTCGACGGCCGCAGCATCGGACACGTCGCACCGGATCGCGATGATCTGGCCCTTGGCCGAGGAGCCGAGCGCGACGGTCTCCTCAAGCTGCTCCTGTCCGCGCGCCACCACCGCGACCCTGGCGCCGGCGCCCGCCAGCCCGAGGGCGATGGCACGGCCCAGCCCACGGCCACCTCCGGTGACGACCGCGACGCGGCCTTCCTGATCAGCCATCGCTAGCCTCCGGTGCTTCGACGTTCCTGACCATCCAAGGATGCACCCTCCGCTCGTCGGGTGGTGCGACGCAGGTGCCGGAGCGGCGTGCCGGTGGCGGGGCCGCTGGTGCACACTGGAGGCCACGTCCCCGGGAGCCTGCTCGCCGGGACAGAGGAGGTGCGATATGACCACGACCAACCCAAACGGTGCCTACGAGGCGGTCGGCTTCTCGACCGCTGCCGCCGAGCGAGCCCTCGATGCGGGAGGTGGGATCGTCCGCCTCGCACCCGCATGGGTGCCGCGCGAATTCTGCACGCCCGGCCGTCGCGTTCGCCTGCACCCTGACGACTACTACCCCTTCGGCAAGGACCGCGGTGGCGTCGACGAGCGCTGGTTCTCCTCAGCCATCCGTGCCGACAACGGTCCGCTGACCGGACCCTTCGAGGGCCTCAGCCTGGTGGTCGACCCCGACGGTGGCCCGCTTCTGCCCTTCGATGAGTTCGTGGCCCACCATGGAGCCGGACTGATCGGCGCGCGTCTGTGGGACGAGTTCGGCAAGTGGCCCATGTACTCCAAGTTCTTCGACAACCAGCAGGCCCTGCCCTTCCACTTCCACCATCGCGACGAAGACGCAGCCAGGGTCGGCAAGCTGGGCAAGCCAGAGGCGTACTACTTCTCGCCACACATGAACAACCACCTCGGTGATCAGCCGATCTCGTTCTTCGGCTTCCAGCCCGATGTCACGCGCGAGCAGTTCCGCGAGCGGCTGGCACGTTTCGCGGAGGGCGGCGACAACCGTGTCACGGACCTCTCGCATGGCTACCGCATCCAGCTCGGGACCGGCTTCGACGTACCCGTGGGCGTGCTGCACGCTCCCGCGAGCATCTGCACCTACGAGCCGCAGGCGGCGTCAGACGTGTTCGTCATGTGCGAGTCGTGGAGCAACAACCGCGAGGTCCCGGCGGGCCTCATGTGGAAGGACGTACCCGAGGAGAGCATCGGCGACTTCGACTACATCATCGATCTGCTCGACTGGGACGCCAACGCCGATCCCAGCTTCGGGGTCAACCGGTTCATGGCGCCCTACGAGACCCGACGCTCACGCGAAGCCGGCGACGGCATGATCGAGCGCTGGGTCGTCTACAAGTCCGTGGCCGCCAGCGGCAGCGAACTCACCGTCAGGCCTGGTGCCACGGTGACCGTGACCGATTCCGATGCCTACGGCCTGATCGTGGTCCAGGGCTACGGCTCCATCGGCTCACACGACATCGAGGCAGCCACGTGCATCCGCTTCGGCGAGCTCTCGAACGACGAGTTCTACGTCTCGGCGGAGGCGGCCCGAGCCGGCGTCACGGTCGTGAACCGCAGCTCGGCGCAGGACCTCGTGGTGCTCAAGCACTACGGCCCCGGCAACGAGGACCTCGCCTCGGACCCGGCGCCGCGGTAGGCGCTCGAGGTAGCTGGACCGGGGCCGTCGGCCATGTGCTCGATGGCCCCGACGTGCTCGATGGCCCCGATGCACCCGATGAGCAGCCGCACATGTGCCGGGCCGTGATCCTCGACCGATGACGACTGGCAGCCGGGGCTCCGGCCCGCGCCCGCTCGTGGGCATCCTGCTCTTCGACGATGTCGAGGTGCTCGACTTCGCCGGCCCCTACGAGGTCTGCAGCGGCACGCGCGATCCGGCGGGCAACCCCTACGTGAACGTGGTCACGGTCGGTCCGGCGCCGGAGGTGCATTGCCGCGGCGGGTTGCGGGTGCGGCCGGATCACGGCTTCGATGACTGCCCACCGCTCGATGCGCTCGTCGTGCCCGGCGGCCCAGGAGCCGATGACCGGACACCGCTCCAGGATGCCCTCATCCTGCCCTTCCTCCGTCAGCGAGCCGAGTCCACCGCGACGGTGGCTTCGGTCTGCACGGGGGCCTTCCTCCTCGGTCGGGCGGGCCTGCTCGACGGTCGTCACGCCACCACCCACACCGCCGCCCTCGGTGCGCTGCGCCGTGAGTTCCCTGACGTCGAGGTGGTGGCGGAGAAGGTCGTCGACGAGGGCTCCGTCCTGACCGCGGCCGGGGTCAGCTCAGGCATCGACCTGGCGCTGCACCTATTCGAACGCTGGTTCGGCCCCGAGGCACGGGCACGGGCGGCGACGGGCCTCGACGGGCCCTGGCGCTAGGAACGTGGTGGGCGCCGGCGTGGGATGAACGCACCGCGTCGTCTCGGCCGACGCTACAGCCCCGTTGTGGACACCCGTCGCCGGGGTCGACGTTGCGGGGCGTTGTGGACACCCGTCGCCGGGGTCGACGTTGCGGGGCTTTCATAGCCATCACGACCGAGGCATCCATCCGTGCCCACGCTGCGAATCGCCCTCATCCGTGGTGCGATGGGGTCACTCGTCGCTGGGGGCGACGCAAGTCCAACAAGCAGCAGCAGCCTCTTGGACTACGGTCGACACGGGCGACACATGTCCACAACGACGGTCGTCCCGAGGCGATACCGTCGCCCCCATCGACACCTGACCACATCGAGACCGGCCCCGCGCGGTAGCGTCGATGGCGGCGACGTATGTCCACCGGTCCGCTTCGGAGCCTATGCCGTTCTCACTTTCCCAGCGATCTCAGGACGCCACCGGGGGTGTCTGCGAGCGGACGCGCCGCCCGAGGTGTCGCCTCACTCGGGGACAGGACAGGGTGGCGCCCGACCGCGGCCGTCAGTCGATACGCTCGATGGCCCCGGTGATCAGCCCGGTCACATCCTCGGGCGTGATCTCGGCGATGGGCTTGTCTGCGACCTTCTCACCGCGCCGCAGCACGGCCACCCGGTCGCTGACACTGAAGACATCCGGCATGCGGTGAGAGATGAGGATGACCGCGTGCCCCGAGTCCTTGAGATGGCGGATCATGTCCAGCACCTCGGCCACCTGGCGCACGCTGATGGCAGCGGTGGGCTCATCCATGAGCACGATCTTGGGATCGGACAGGCGTGTCCGCGCGATGGCTACGGCCTGTCGCTGGCCGCCGGACATCATCTGGACAAGATCGCCGGGGCGCGTCTCCGACTTCAGCTCGCCGAAGAGCTCGCCGGCGCGACGCTGCATGGCACGACGGTCGAGGATCCTGAACGGACCCCAGCCGCGCGTCAGCTCACGTCCCATGAAGACGTTGAGCGCCGCGGTCAGGTTGTCGCAAAGCGCCAGATCCTGGTAGACGATCTCGATACCGTGACGCCGAGCGTCCGCCGGCGAGTGGAAGCGCACATCCTCGCCATCAAGCACGATCGTGCCCGCGGATGGCGGGAAGTTGCCGGCGATGATCTTGACCAGCGTGGACTTGCCAGCGCCGTTGTCACCCATCAATCCCAGGACCTCGCCGGACGAGAGCGCCAAGTCCACATCATTGAGCGCCACGATGGCGCCGAAGTGCTGCGAGATGCCGCGCAGGTCGAGGATACGGTCGGCCATGGTCAGGCTCCCTGCCGTCGGCTGCGAGTCGCGAACCGGTCGAAGGCGACCGCGGCGATGAGCACGAAACCGATCACGACCTGCTGCACGAAGGACGACACGTTGAGCAGGACCAGTCCGTTCTGCAGCACCCCGATGAGCAGGACACCGACGACGGTGCCGAAGATGCCTCCGACCCCGCCGAACAGGCTGGTGCCGCCGATGACCACCGCGGCGATGACCGCCAGTTCGAAGCCGATGCCGGCCACTGCCTCCGCCGAACCCAGCCGCGCTGACAGAAGGAAGCCGGCCAGGCCGCACATGAAGCCCACGATGACGTAGACCGAGAAGATGATGCGGTCGGTGGGGATGCCGTTGAGCTTGGCTGCCATCGGGTTGCCGCCGGTGGCGTAGACGTGTTGACCGAAGCGCGTGTAGCGCAGCACCAGCAGGGCGATGACGGCGGCGCCCAGGAAGAGCAGCGCCGGGATGGGGACGTTCTCGACGAAGAGGATGTCCACCCGACCCTGGCCCCAGAAGGTGTAGTCAGGCTCGAAGCCGGAGATGGGGCCGCCTTCGGAGAGCATCAGGGTCATGCCCCGGAAGATGGTCAGACCCCCAAGCGTCACCACGAAGGGAGGCACCTTGAACTTCGAGACCGTGAAGCCCTGCGCCGCACCGCCGAGGACACCGACGATCAGTGCCGCCAGAAGGGCGAGCTGCCAGGGATTGCCGGCGTCCACAGCCTCGCCCACCGCGAAACGATCAGCCAGGCCGCCCTTGGCCACGTAGGCACCGACCATGCCGGCCAGCGCGAGCAGCGAGCCGACGGAAAGGTCGATGCCCGCGGTCAGGATGACGAACGTCATGCCGATCGCGATCAGCCCCGTGAAGGACACCTGACGCAGGGTGTTGAGCAGGTTGAACGGGCTCAGGAAGTTTGGTTCCAGCAGCGCGAACACGATGATCAGCAGCAGCAGGAACGCGGGCGCGGCGAGCCTGGATGCGATGTACAGGTAGTCCCGGCTCTGGGATGTGTCCGTTCCCGGCAGGTGACTCTCGGTCATGGTCTGGCGAACCGTCCCCTACGCGTCGTTCTGGGCCAGCCTATAGAAGCGGCGGGCCGAACATCGGCCCGCCGCGCATCGTCAGATGACGTTGCCTGGTGTCGCTCTACTCGAGCTCGCCCAGACGCTCGCCCTGGTCGATGTTGTCCACGGTGATGGCGATCGGGCTGAGGAGCGTGACCGGATCCGGCTCGACGCCGTCACGCAGATAGCTCACGAGAGCCTGCGTCGCACCACGGCTCTGGCCACCGGGGAACTGCTCGATGGTGGCCAGAAGGCCGCCGTCACGCACGCTGCCGAGAGCCTCGGGCAAGGCATCGAACCCGATGACCGCGATGTCCAGACCCTGCTCATCGACGACCTGCAGCGCGCCAAGCGCCATGTCGTCGTTGGCAGCCACGATCACGTCGGGAGCCTCGTCGAGTCCGGCGAGGATGGCCTCGGTGACAGCGACGGCCTCGGTCCGCGAGAAGTTCGCGGTCTGCTCGGCTACGAAGACGTACGTGTCGGACATGTCGTCGAGGACGTTGTGAACGCCCGCGTTACGGTCGATGGCCGGGCTGGAGCCGGGCTGACCCTGAAGGTTCACGATATCGGCGCCATCGGGGAACGTGTCGACGATGAGCTGACCCTGCGCCTCGCCGCCGATGACGTTGTCCGCGCCGACGTGGCTGAGGATGCCCTCGACATCGTCCACGCGACGATCGATGGTCACGACCGGGATGCCGGCCGCAACGGCGTCCGCCAGCACCGGCGCCATGGCCACGGTGTCGATGGGGCTGATGATGATGCCGTCGACGCCCTGGGTGATCGCGGCCTCGACGTCCGCGGTCTGCTTGGGAGCGCTGTTCTCGCCGTCGGTCTCGAGCAGCGTGATGCCCCCGAGAGCCTCGGCCTCGTCGCGCAACTCCTTCTGCATGTGGACGAAGAAGGGGAACTCCAGCGCGGGCATGGACGAGTGGATCGTCAGCTCATCCTGTGCTGCGACCGGAGCTGCTGCCAACGACCCGGCGACTGCCACCGAGACGGCCAAACCAAGGACTTGCTTCTTCACGGTCCGTCCTCCTCACGTGCGGACCCCGCATCTTGGATCGAAGCGGGTCATCCGCACTCGAAACATACCAGCCCCTGGTTGGGGCCGGATCTCGTTTCTCCGTACAGGCGGCGCATGGTAGTGCTCACATCCGACCGAGTCAACGAAGCCGGTCCGTCGCTACTCGTCAGGGCGTACCATCGCATGCAAACGATGACATCGGCATGCCCCGCCGTGACACGCTCACCCGGAAGGACGTTCGCATGAAGACCACCAAGGACAAGCAAGTGGTGATGGCTGCCGACTTCGCCGGCTGGCCGCTGGCTCAGGCTGTCAAGAAGCACCTCCAGTACAAGGGCTGGACCGTCGAGGACCTCACGCCCGTCCTGGAGGAGACGCCGATGTACCACCGCGCGGGCTTCATGCTCGGCGCCAAGATCAGCGAGCGTGAGTACGAGAAGGGCCTCGCCTTCTGCGGCACGGGCATGGGTATCCACGTCGCGGCCGGCAAGTGCCCGCACGTCCACGCTGCCATCTGCGAGAACGTGCCCTCGGCCAAGCGTGCTGCCACCGGCAACAACTGCAACGTACTCGCCATGGGCGCGCTGTGGACGGCCCCGAACCTGGGCATGGCCATGGCCGACGCCTTCCTCGAGTCCTCCTTCGGCGAGGGCTACGAGGACTGGGAGGGCTTCGACGAATTCCACGTCGTGGGCTACGAAGAGACCGACAGCTTCGACTACGAGGCCTACAAGGCCAACGGCTTCAAGCTCCCCAGCGAAGAGGTGCCGTACCTCGCGCCGTGGCCGAAGGACCGCCCCTTCTGACCATGCTCAAGGCCGTCATGGGCATGGCCACACTGGCGGCTCGCGACCCTCGGTCGAACGTAGGGAGGACGAGATGGCCAAGGACGACAGCGGACGCGAAGGACTCTCTGCAGGAGCGATGTCGAAGGAGCTCGGTATCTCGCCGGCGAAGGTGAAGAAGGCCCTGAGCGAGCTCGGCATCGAGCCGGACTTCGTCAAGTCCGGCTGCAACTACTACTACGCGGAGCGTGCGGCGCAGGTCAAGGAGTCCCTCGCCAAGTCATGACCCATCCGAGCCGACCGGCCATGGTCGTCGCCGTACCCTAGCCTCAGCCACACTTCGAGGAGAGAGGATGCCTACCCGTCGAGAGATCGGATACAGCGAGGCGCGCGGCCTGGTCGAAGCCGTCGCCGACCGGCTGGAGGAAGAGGGTCGCGGCGCGGCCGTGGCCGTGGTCGATGCGCACGGAGAGCTGGTGGCCTTCCTGCGCACCGATGGCTGCCCCTTCCCCTCGATCAAGATCGCCACCCAGAAGGCCTTCACCGCGGCCCGCGACCGCCAGGAGTCACGCGCCCTCGGAGACACCGCACGCAAGGAGGATTTCCCACTCACCAACTTCGGTGAGATCGGCTACGTCGGCTGGGGTGGCGGCGTACCCATCGAGGTCGACGGCGAGGTCATCGGTGCCATCGGCATCAGCGGCCTGCCCGAGACCGAGGACATGAAGCTCGCCCGGTGGGCCGTGGAGAGCTTCATCGCGTAGGAGGGCGAGCCCGTGGACATGGACCAGTTCATCCGGTCGATCCCCAAGGCGGAGCTTCACCTGCACATCGAGGGCACGCTCGAACCTGAGCTGAAATTCGAGCTCGCGGCCCGAAACGGCCTCGAGCTGCCGTATGCCTCGGCCGACGCGATGCGGGCGGCCTACGACTTCGACGATCTCTCCTCATTCCTGGCGCAGTACTACGAGGGCATGTCGGTGCTGGTCACGGAGGACGACTTCTGTGACCTGGCCATGGCCTACTTCGAGCGAGTCGCGGCCCAGGGCCTCGTCTACGTCGAGATGTTCTTCGACCCGCAAGCGCACACCAGTCGCGGGGTCGCCTTCGATACGGTCATCTCCGGCCTGCGACGAGCACAACGAAGTGCCGAGGACCTGGGCATCAGCTCACAGCTGATCATGTGCTTCCTGCGCGACCATTCGGTCGAGTCGGCCTTCGAGACGCTCGAGCAGGCAGCGGGGTACCGAGAGTCGATCGTCGGCGTGGGCCTCGACTCGGACGAGCGAGACAACCCGCCGCTCAAGTTCCGCGACGTCTTCGCGGCGGCTCGTGAGCAAGGCTATCGACTGACCATGCACTGCGACGTCGACCAGCAGGACACGACCGAGCACATCCGTCAATGCCTCGACGACATCCGCGTCGAGCGCATCGACCACGGCTCGAACGCCATCGAGGACCCTGCGCTCATGGATGAGCTCGTGCGGCGCGGCATCGGGCTCACCAACTGCCCTATCTCCAACTCGTTCGTCAGCGACGGTACGAAGGCGCAGGAGATCCGTGCGCTGTACGAACGAGGCGTGCTGGTTACGGTCAACTCCGACGATCCGGCCTACTTCCCGGGCTACGTGGCTGACAACCTCGCGGTGTTGCAGCGGGAGGCTGACCTCGGGCGCGACGAGATCGTCCAGTTGGTGCGCAACAGCTTCACCATCAGCTGGCTCGATGAGGACGAGCGCGCAGCCTACCTCGACCGGATCGACTCCTGGGTCACCGCCTCCGAGGCTGGATAGAGTCTGGCCGCAGCTGGCCTAGGCCTCCTTCACGGCGGCATACCAGACGCGGTCGGCCACATCCACGAGCGCGTCGGCGATACGCGAGAGGCGTCGGTACAGCTCCCGCCGCCCGATGACCTCGCGCACATGGGCCTGCGGTGAACCGTCGGTGAGCTCGAGTTCCAGCAGGCTGCCCATCGCCTGCCGATAGACCTTCTCCATCCGGCGGGCCGACTTGGTTGCGTCGTCGGCTGCCTGCGTGGCGGTCCGGTGGCTGTCCTCGCCGCCGTGGACCGCGATGGCCCCGAACGCCCGGGACAGGTGGTTCGTACCATCGAGCAGCCGCTCGGCCATCTCGGCCATGGGCTCGTCAGAGGGCATGGCCATGACTTCCGCCTCGCGGACCACGTCCTTGGCGCCGTTGAGGATCCGGTCGAGCAGCTGGCTCAGGATGAAGATGTCCTCGGGGCTGATGGGCGTGATGAAGGCGTCGCGCAGGGCGGTGCGCAGCGCACGCCTGGCTTCGTCGGCTTCGTGCTCCCTGGTGCGCACCGCGTCCGCCGCCGCCTCGTCACCAGCGGCCCAGGCCGCGAACGCCTCCATGCCCGAGACGGTGAGGGCCATCTGCGAGCGCAGCCCCGCGAGCACATCCGGCTCGTCGGGCAGGAACCAGTGCACCAAGGGTCGTCGCATCCGGATCATCACACCCCAGCAAGGAGCCGCCACAGTGGCAGCGCCAGCACAGCGAGGATTGCTGCTGCAGGCATCGTCGTCAACCAGGTCACGCCGATCTCGCGCACCACGCCCCAGCTGATGTGCCGCCATCGCCGCCGGCCCGCACCGATACCCACGACCGACGAGGCCACGACCTGGGTGGTCGAGACCGGCAGACCACCGAGCGAGGCCCCGAAGATCACGCCGGCCGAGCTGGCCTGGCTCACCAGCCCGTCGAGGCTGTGGATGGGATAGATGCGCCGACCGATGGTGGTGACGATGCGCCAGCCACCGAGCGCGGTGCCCACGGTCAGCGCCAGGCTGCAACCAAGGATCACGGCGAAACCGGTGTCGCCGACGTCATCGATGTAGCCACCAGCCACGAGCATGGCCGCGATGACCCCGACGGCCTTGGAGGCATCGTTGGCGCCATGGCTGAAGGCCAGCCATCCCGACGTCACCCACTGGGCGCGGCGCACGGGCCTGCCGGCAGCGGTCGAGGCACGACCGACGTAGCGCAGGACCAGTCGCTCGAGCACCCAGGACGCACCGAAGCCAAGGATCGTGGCCAGGAAGATGCCGATCAGGATGCCGAAGACCCCGCCGAGTCCCCCTCCGACGATCGGACCCCAGACGACCGCGTCGAGTCCCGCGGCGATCACGGCCGCGCCCACCAGGCCGCCCACGAGGGCATGCGAGGCAGAGGACGGGATGCCTCGGTACCAGGTGATGGCGTTCCAGGCGACCGCGCCGGTCAGCCCGGCGCCGATCACCGCGACCGCGACCTCGGCGTCGACCGAGACCAACGTGGCCACGGTGTTGGCGACAGCCGTGCCTACGATGCAGCGGACCCAGCAGGTTGGCCACCGAGGCCATGGCGATCGCCGCCAGTGGCCTCGCGGCACGCGTGGCCACCAACGTGGCGATGGCGTTCGCCGCGTCGTGGAACCCATTCGTGAAGGCGAAGGCCAGGGCCATCGCGATCCCGGCGAAGAGGACAAGGTCCATGGCTCAGCCCGGACGGTTCGCGAGGCCGCCGGGCGCGCGGGCTACTCGTCGCTGGCTTCGGTCTCTTCTCCGGCGGCCTCGGCTTCAGCAGCGGCGGCAACGGCTTCCGCCTCGAGAGCGAGGACGTCGTTCTCCACGACGAGCCAGCTGAAGGGCGTGGCGCGGTTGCGCTTGCTCGAGATGCGGATGGTGAAGGTGTCATCCGCAACGTTGCGCGTGATCCAGAAGTTCCGGCCGTAGAGGTTGCCCAGCGGCGTCGCCACGATGACCGAGCCCAGGGTGAGATCCACCCCCGGCTCCACCACGATGGAGCGATTGCTGCGCGGCAGGCGGACGTAGCCGCTGACGCTCTCGACCGACTCGCCGGGCTCACCCTGCTCACCCTGGGGGCCCTGTCGCCTTGCGGGCCCTGTTCGCCTTGCGGGCCCTGTTCGCCCTGGGGGCCTTGGGCACCTTGCGGGCCCGGCTCGCCGGGCGCACCCTGCTCGCCCTGCGGGGCCCTGCTCGCCCGCGGGCCCTGTTCACCTTGTGGGCCTTGGGCACCTTGCGGGCCTTGTTCGCCTTGCGGGCCTTGCTCGCCTGCAGGACCTGGCTCGCCCTGTGGGCCCGGGTCACCAGCCGGGCCGGCGGGCCCTGCGACACCAGCAGGTCCGGGGTCGCCGGCGGGGCCCGGGTCACCCTGGGGGCCGGGCTCGCCTGCGGGACCTGGATCGCCGGCCGGGCCAGGATCACCTGGGGTCCGGCTGGGCCGGGGTCACCCGCTGGGCCTGGGTCACCGGCAGGGCCTGGATCGCCGGCAGGGCCCGGGTCACCGGCAGGGCCTGGATCGCCCTTGGGGCCCTTCTCACCCGGATCGCCCGTGGGGCCCTGTGGCCCGACCTCGTTCCAGTTGATGAGCGTGTCGGTGGCCGCGCAGTGGCCGGCCGGTGCCTCACCGATACCGACGTCGATAAGCGACGACTCGGGTGTCAGGCACCCGTAGTACGTCGCATCGTCCTGAGCTGACACTCCAGCGGGCACCATCCCCGCGATCAAGGCCGCGACCGCCGCAGCAGCAGCGACCCGCCTTCCCGAACCGTTCGTCCTCGACATCATGGCTGCCTCCTCCGCAGACGGTATGACGAGGCCATGCTACCGCCGGGCTCACCCTCCCGACAGACCGAAAGGCCCTGATATGCTCGGTCGATGGCCCAAGCGATCGCCGCTTCCGGCGAAGGACTGCGCGCCCTCATCGCCCCGCTCGTGAACGAGATCGGGGGACCGGTGACTGCGCTACGCGCTATCCAGCAGCAGCAGGGCTGGATCGACGGTGTGGCTATCGAGACCGTGGCCGACGCCTTCAACCTCAGCCGTGCTGATGTGCGTGGCCTGGTCGAGTTCTACGCCGACTTCAAGACGATGCCCCCCGCGGCACATACCGTCGCCGTCTGCCAGGCCGAGGCCTGCCAGGCTGCCGGCTCGCGGGAACTGACCAGGCACCTCGAGGACCGGCTCGGCGCGAAGCTCGGGCGCATGGACGACGACCACACCGTCGAGCTCGAGCCGGTCTACTGCCTGGGCCTCTGCGCACGGGCGCCGGCGCTGATGGTCGACGGCACGCTCGTGGTCGAGGCAGATCAGGTCGTCGATGACGTGGTCGGGAAGGTGCGACCGTGACCGACCACGCCTTCGTCCCGCATGAGTCGGTGGCGGTCGCGCTCGGCGCGGCCGAGATCGCAGGCTCCCTCGCCGAGTCGGGCGCCGAGGTGACGCGCAACGGCTCCCGCGGCCTGCTCTGGGCCGAGCCGATGATCGAGCTGGAGCGCAACGGCACCCGGACGGCCTACGGCAATGTCAGCCCTGCCGGCGCTACCCGGCTCGAAGAGTACGAGCTCGGCCCGGTCGAGGAGGTCCTCGCCGGCCAGCGGCGCGTGGTCTTCGCCACCTGTGGCACCTACGAACCCACGGACCTCGAGGCCTATCGCGCCCATGGCGGCTTCGGCTCACTGGAGATGGACCCGCGGGACATCATCGACGCGGTCAACACCGCCGGCCTGCGTGGCTATGGCGGCGCGGGCTTCCCCGCCGGGCGCAAATGGCAGACCGCAGCGGACACTGAAGCCGACCAGAAGTATGTCGTGGCCAACGCCGACGAGGGTGATTCGGGCACGTTCAGCGACCGCCTGCTGATGGAGGGCGACCCCTTCCTGCTCATCGAAGGGATGATGCTCACCGGCCGCGCCATCGGCGCCACTCGCGGTGTCATCTACCTGCGCTCCGAGTACCCCGTGGCCGCCGACGTGTTGTCCCGCGCCATCGACACCGCACGCGAGGCGGACATCCTGGGCGAGGCCTTCGATGTCGAGCTCTTCATCGGCGCCGGCGCCTACATCTGTGGCGAGGCCACCTCGCTGCTCGAGTCACTCGAGGGCCGGCGCGGCGAGATCCGTGTCAAGCCGCCGCCCATGGCCATCCGCGGCCTCTACGGCAAGCCCACCGTGGTCAACAACATCGTCACGCTCTGCGCGGTGCCCTGGATCATCCGCAACGGCGGTGAAGCCTACGCCGCCATGGGTGTGGGCAGGTCGACCGGCACCATGCCCTTCCAGCTCGCCGGCAACGTCAAGCGCGGCGGCCTCTACGAGCTGGAGTTCGGCGTGACGCTCGGTGAGCTCGTCAACGAGTGGGGCGGCGGCACCAGGTCCGGCCGTCCGGTCAAGGCCGTCCAGGTGGGCGGGCCGCTCGGCGCGTACCTCACCCCGGAGCACTTCGACGTGCCCATGACGTATGAGCACCTGCGCGAGATCGGGGCCGAGATCGGCCACGGCGGCGTGGTCGTCTTCGATGACACCGTGGACATGGCGGAGCAAGCTCGCTACGCCTTCGCCTTCTGCGCCCACGAGTCCTGCGGCAAGTGCACGCCCTGCCGCATCGGCGCCGTGCGCGGCGTGGAGTTGATGGACCAGATCATCGATGAGGGCAGCCTCGACCGACGGCTGCCGTTGCTGGAAGACCTGTGCGAGGTGATGGAGGACTCGAGCATGTGTGCCATGGGCAGCATGACGCCCAAGCCGGTGCGCAGCGCGCTCGAACACTTCGGGGGCGACTTCGACAAGACGGGGGCGGAGGGCCGCTGAGATGCGATTGATCGAACCCGACTTCGGAACGCCCGCACCCAGCACGGAGCGCACCGCCTGGCTGCGGCTGGAGATCGACGGCGTGCCTGTCACGGTACCGTCCGGCACGTCCATCCTGCGTGCGGCCATCGAGGCCGGCATCCAGATCCCGCGCCTCTGCGCGACCGACAGCCTCAAGGCCTACGGCTCGTGCCGCCTGTGCATGGTCGAGATCGAAGGCCGCCCCGGCTTCAAGTCCTCATGCACGGAGCCCGTGCGCCAAGGCATGGTCGTGCGGACCCAGACGCCTGAGATCGCCAAGCTGCGCAAGGGCGTCATGGAGTTGTATATCTCCGATCACCCGCTCGATTGCCTGACCTGCTCGGCCAACGGCGACTGCGAGCTGCAGGACATGGCCGGCGCCGTGGGCTTGCGCGAGGTCCGATACGAACAGCCATCGCAGCATCTCGATGCGCCGATGGACACCTCCAATCCGTACTTCGCCTTCGATCCGTCCAAGTGCATCGTCTGCTCACGCTGCGTGCGCGCCTGCAACGAGGTCCAGGGCACCTTCGCACTGACCGTGCTCGGGCGTGGCTTCGACGCCAAGATCGCGACCGGCGCCGACGACTTCATGGCCTCGGACTGCGTCAGCTGCGGCGCTTGCGTGGCAGCCTGCCCCACGGCCACGCTGATGGAGAAGTCGGTCATCGACCACGGCGTACCCGATCGCACGGTCGTCACCACCTGCGCCTACTGCGGCGTCGGCTGTTCGCTCAAGGCAGAGCTCAAGGGCGACCAGGTCGTGCGCATGGTCCCGTACAAGGACGGCAAGGCCAACCACGGCCACGCCTGCGTCAAGGGTCGCTTCGCGTGGGGCTACGCCAACCACCAGGACCGCATCACCAGGCCGATGGTCCGCGACTCGATCGACGAGCCCTGGCGTGAGGTCTCATGGGATGAGGCCATCGAGTTCGCCGCCGGTCGATTCAAGGCCATCGAGGCCGAGCACGGCAAGTTCGCCCTCGGCGGCATCACCTCGTCGCGCTGCACCAACGAGGAGGTGTGGCTGGTGATGAAGCTCATCCGCGCGGCCTTCGGCAACAACAACGTCGACACCTGCGCGCGTGTGTGCCACTCCCCTACCGGCTACGGCCTGAAGCAGACGTACGGCACCTCGGCCGGCACGCAGCACTTCGACTCGGTCGCCGGGGCCGATGTGATCATGGTCATCGGCGCCAACCCCACCGACGCCCACCCCGTCTTCGCCTCACAGATGAAGAAGCGGCTGCGCGAGGGCGCCAAGCTCATCGTGGTCGACCCGCGCAAGACGGACCTCGTGCGCTCCCCGCATACCGAGGCGGACGTGCACCTGCCGCTGCGACCGGGCACCAACGTGGTGCTGATGAACGCCATCGCCCACGTCATCGTCACCGAGGGCCTGCTCGACGACGACTTCATCGAGTCGCGCTGCGACATCGTCTCGTTCCGTGAGTGGACCGAGTTCGCCTCCCGCGAAGAGCACGCTCCGGAGGTCGTGGCCGACGAGATCGGCGTCGATGCCGACACCATCCGCAGCGCCGCCCGTCTGTACGCCACCGGCGGCAACGCGGCCATCTACTACGGCCTCGGCGTGACCGAGCACAGCCAGGGTTCGACCATGGTCATGGCCATGGCCAACATCGCCATGGCCACCGGCAACATCGGCCGCTTCGGCGTCGGCGTGAACCCGCTGCGCGGCCAGAACAACGTGCAGGGCTCGTGCGACATGGGCTCGTTCCCGCACGAGCTGCCGGGCTACCGCTCGGTGACTGACGACGCCGTGCGCGCCACCTTCGACGAGGCTTGGGGCGTGACGCTCCACGATGAGCCGGGCTGGCGCATCCCCAACATGCTCGACCGCGCGGTCGGAGGCGAGTTCAAGGGCATCTACATCCAGGGCGAGGACATCGCCCAGTCGGACCCCAACACCAAGCACGTGGAAGCGGCGCTCGCGAACATGGAGTGCGTCGTCGTACAGGACCTCTTCCTCAACGAGACGGCCAAGTTCGCCCACGTATTCCTGCCGGGCACGAGCTTCCTCGAGAAGGACGGCACCTTCATCAACGCCGAGCGACGCATCAATCGCGTGCGGCCGGTGAGCAAGCCGCTGACAGGCATGCCCGAGTGGCAGGTCACGCAGGCCCTGGCCAACGCCCTCGGCTATCCCATGGACTACGCGGGCGAGTCCCAGATCATGGACGAGATCGCGGCCCTGACACCGACCTTCGCGGGCGTCTCCTTCGACTACCTCGACGAGCACGGCAGCGTGCAGTGGCCATGCAACGACGACGCGCCCGAAGGCACGCCGATCATGCACATCGACGAGTTCGTGCGCGGCAAGGGCCAGTTCATCCTGACCGACTACCAGCCCACCGAGGAACGGGCCAACCGCAAGTTCCCGCTGCTGCTGACGACCGGCCGCATCCTGAGCCAGTACAACGTCGGCGCCCAGACGCGCCGCACCGACAACATCGAGTGGCTCAGACAGGACGTGCTGCAGATCCACGCGTCCGACGCCGAGCTGCGCGGGGTCCGCGACGGCGACCTCGTGGCCGTCCAGAGCCGCATCGGCGAGATCACGCTGCCGGCGGAGATCTCCGAGCGAGTGGCGCCGGGCGTGGTCTACACCACGTTCCACCATCCCGACACCGGCACCAACGTGATCACGACCGAGCTCTCGGACTGGGCCACGAACTGTCCCGAATACAAGGTGACCGCGGTCGAGGTCCGACCGGCCAACCACCGGTCCGAGTGGCAAGAGGGGTTCCACGAGCGCGCGGCACGACAGTCGCGTCTGCTGCCCGTCTTGTCCTGACCGTGAGGCTGGTCCGTCCCGTCGCGGACGGCCCCGACGGGATCGCTGCCGTCGAGGTCGATGTCGTGACCTCCGCCCAGACCGCCCGTCGGACGGATGTGGTCACGGTCGAGGAACCGCTGCAGATCCGGCTGCGGCACGGCGCACCCGATGCACGCACGGAGACGGACGTCGCGGTCACCATGCGCACCCCCGGCGAAGATACGGCTCTGGCCTTGGGATTCCTGCACACCGAGGGCATCCTCGATTCGATGGCCCAGGTGGCTTCGCTCGAGGAAGCGGAGAACGTGGTCACGGTCGCCCTCGAGCCGACGGTCCACTTCGAGCCCGAGGCGCTCAGGCGCAACACCTACGCGACCTCGAGCTGCGGCATCTGCGGCAAGGCCTCGATCGAGGCGGTCCACGTGCGTATCCCCGACCGGGCCGGCGATGACCAATTCGCCGTCGCCGGCTCCACGCTCGACGGCCTGCCCGCCGCGCTCCATGCCCGTCAGGAGGCGTTCGAGCAGACCGGTGGCATCCATGCCACGGCCTCGTTCCACGCGGATGGACGCATCGACCGGGTGGCCGAGGACGTCGGCCGGCACAACGCCCTCGACAAGCTCATCGGTGGCTACTTCGCCGATGATGTGCTGCCGCTGACCGGGTTCGGCCTGCTCTTCAGCGGACGTGCCTCGTTCGAGCTGGTGCAGAAGGCCGCCGTCGCCGGCTGTCCGTTCGTCGCCGCCATCGGCCCACCCTCGAGCCTCGCGGTCGAGCTGGCCGCCGAGCAGCGGATGACCCTCGTGGGCTTCCTGCGGGACGGCCGCTTCAACGTCTACACGCTGCCCCATCGCGTCGGACCCGGAGGCTGAGCATGCGGCTCGAGGATGTCACCGCCATCGTCCTCTGCGGCGGAGCCGGTTCCCGACTGGGCGCACCCGACAAGACGCTGGTTCCGGTCCGCGGGCGTCCGCTCGTGAGCTACACCCTCGATGCCCTGGCCCCGCAGGTCGGCCAGGTGATGCTCAGCTGTGGTCGCGACCCCGAGCCATACGCCGAGCTCGGCTACGCCGTCATCGCCGATACCAAGCCTGGCGAGGGACCCTTGGGCGGCATCGCCAGCGTCCTGCCGGCCGTGGAGAGCGACTGGATCCTGGTACACCCGGGTGACACGCCCTTCCCCGACCACGGCCTCGTCGCCCGCCTGGGGCCCACGGCCGACTCGCGCGGCGTAGCTGTGCCCCGTACCGGCGAGCAGCGCCAGCACCTGGTGCTACTCCTCTCGCGGGCCATGGCCGACGAGCTGGCGGCGCACTACGAGTCCGGCGGCCGAGCGATGCGTACCTGGCTGGACGAGTACGAGGTGGAGGCTGTCGACATGAGCGACGTCGCCGACTCATTCTTCAACGTCAACACGCCAGCCGATCTGGCCGAGGCCGAGGAGCGCATCGCGAAGCGATGACGTCCGGCACTTGGATCGGACCGTGCCGGCGGCTAGCCTCGAGACTCGGCAAGGGGGTGCTCTCGATGCGCACGATGCATGATCACGCCACCCGGTCGGCCTTGGCCGCCGTGGTGCTCACGCTGGCGGTCACGACCACGACCGCGGCGAATCAGACGGAGGAGCCGTTCCCACCAGCCACGCCGGAGAGCGTCGGGCTGTCGGGCGAGGCCCTTGGGGCGCTGGCCGACGAGGTCGAAAGCTATGTCGATCGGGACATGGTCGTGGGCGCGGAACTACTGGTGATCAAGGATCGCCAGACGGTGCTGCACGAAGCCTTCGGCTGGCGGGACCGAGAGGCCGAGGTGCCGATGGAGCGTGACACGCTCTTCAACATCCGCTCCATGACCAAGCCGATCACCGGCGCCGCAGCGCAGACGCTCATCGACGATGGACTCCTCGCGCTGGACGATCGCGTCGCCGACTACTTGCGCGGCTTCGACAACGAGGCCTCCGGGGAGATCACCGTGGAGCAGCTGCTCACGCACACGAGCGGCCTGCCACTCACGACAGTGCAGTCGACCGACCAGTACGACAGCCTCGGCGCCATGGCCGATGCCACCGGCGAGGGCGGACCCGAGTTCGAGCCCGGCAGCAAGTTCTGGTACAGCGACGCCGGCACCGACGTGCTCGGCGCGGTGGTCGAGGTGGCCTCGGGCATGCCCCTCGCCGACTACGTGGGTGAACGCTTGCTGGACCCACTCGGGATGCACGAGAGCTACTACCCGGGCGACCCTGACGACCCGCGGCTCGACCGTACGGCCAGCCTGTACGCCGGCCGGGTCGGCGAGTGGACACGGTTCTGGGGTCCGGAGGCGGAACCGTTCTACCCCTATGCCTGGGGCTCGCAGAGCCTCTACGCCACACCGCGGGACTATGCCCGCTTCCTGGCCATGTGGCTCGATGAGGGCCAGGCGGGCGGACTGGAGGTGCTCTCGCCGGAGGCGGTGGTACGAACGCTGACGCCGGTGACCGCCATGGGCTCGCTGGGCTCGGACGCAGCCCTATCCCACGCAGTTCCCGGACCTGCAGGTCTACCACGGGCAGATGGCACTGATGCACGTCGACGGTGAGCCGGTCGACGGTGAGCCGCCGGAGGGTGCTGCGCCCGAGATCGTCGGCTACAGCGGCTCGGACGGCACCATCGCCTGGGCCTGGCCCGAGCGCGACCTGATGATCCTCTACTTCACCCAGTCCCGCGGAGGTTCGAGCCCCATCCGGCTGGAGGCCGAGATCCAACGCCTCCTGCTCGAACCGTCGAGCGGGCCCGTGGCCGAGATACCGGTCGGCTACGGCGAACTCCTGGGCATCTACACCGCGAACTTCGGGCCCTTCCGCGACGAGCCCTTCGAGATCCTCTGGCGCGACGATGAGCTGGCCTTGGACATCCCCAGCCAGTTCATCTTCCCGCTCGACCGCATCGGCGATGACGAACGCTGGGCCCTGCGTGGCGCGCCGGGCGCGGAGCTGGACTTCGCCCGCGACGAAGCGGGCGCGATCAGCGGGCTGCGGATCCATCCAGGCCGGCAGCATCTTCGACGTGCCCAAGGGCGTTCCTGAGCCAGAACCGGAGGTTGCGCTCCAGCTCGAGGACGTCGAGCCGTACCTCGGCTGGTTCCGCGAGGAGGACAGCGGTCGCGAGGTCGAGGTGCTGTTGCATGAGGGCCGCCTGGCGGTGCGCATCCCGGAGACGCCCGAGCCGCTGGACCTCTTCCCGCCTGACGACGAGGGCATCTGGCGCCTGCGCATGAGCCAGGCCGTGGGCTTCGAGTTCATCGAAGAGGGTGGAGAGGTCCTGTCCTACGTGGCCCGAGGGCCCGGGGGTGAGTCCACCTTCCACCGCTTCGACCCGGCCGAAACAAGCGAGGGTTGATGGGCGACGGCTTCGTCCAGTGGAGGCCGCTCGACCCGTAGGCCCGGTCACGGCCGCGATTCGGCCGCTCGCGGTACGCTGCGCGTCCGATGATCGAGACCCCAGGCTTCGATCCGTACGAGGTCCTCGACGTAGGCCCCGACGCGGACGAGATCGTCATCCAGCTCGCGTACAAGGCGCGCATCCGTGAAGCGCACCCTGACATCGCCGGTGAGGCCGGGCTGGAGCGCACCAAGCAGCTCAACATCGCGCGCGACTGGCTGCTCGATGCCGAGCGCCGGGCGATGCTGCACGTCCCGCGCCCAACGACGCCCAGCACCCCGGAGCCGGAACCCGTGCGGCGACGGGGGCCGCGCGTGCCGCGAGTCGATCTCAACGATCTCGGGCACCACACCGGCGAGATCCACGCCTTCCTGCATTCGATCGCCGCCCTCACCCCGGACGAGCGTGCGCGCGTCAACTACAGCCTCGGCGACTCGCCTCCACCAGACCTCGAGCCCTATCGCGAGTACCTCGGCCCGGGTCTGTGGGCCCGATCACAGGCATTGCGCGACGAGGTCGAACGGGTGTGGGAGCGCGTGGTCGATGAGCCGGCGCCGAACCTGCCGCGGCTCGGCCGGCTGCTGCCGACGGGTTTGCTGGTGGCCAACAGCTACGCGCAGTGGATCCTGCTCGAGGACTTCTTCCGTGATGCGCTGGCGGGGCTGATGGTGCGTGGCGTTCGGGTGGCCGACACGCTGGCGGTCCGCTGCACCACTCCGTGGGTCGGCTCGGTGGGACACCCCCGATACGGCCCGCGCCAGAGCGAGGTCATGGATTTCTTCCTCGCCGCCGGCGACCTTGACACTGCCGCCGCTGAGCGCTTGGCGCACTCGTGGCGCGAGCACCTGGGCCGCGACGGCCGCGGGCACCCATCGGAGCACATCGGTCCCGGGGCCTGGCTGCCATCGCCACCGAACGTGCCCGACGTCTACAAGATCAGCGGCTACCTCGCGGCCGTGGATGCCTCGCGCATCTCGCCACCGCCCAGGCTCGACGAGTGGCTGCGCCCGGCATTCCACTACGGTCTTCGTCTCACCGCCTATGTGTCAGCGACCGGGCTCCTGGGGGAACCCGGTCGCGACTACGTACAGCCATGGCGAGATGCGGTCATGCCCAGCTCGGACCCCTCGGGTCGGCCGGTTCCCGGACGTCTCGCCGGGTAGGTTCGGCTAGGCGACAGCTGCCATCTCAGCCGGCCGGTCGGCGGTCACAGCCACCTCGTCGGCGGCGACGTCGATAGCCAGCTTCACGTCCTTGCTCACGAGCCAGCCACCGCTCTCGAGCGCCATGTTCCAGGTCAGGTCCCAGGCCTCACGGTCGATCGAGGCGCTCAGCTCGAATCCCGCACGACGGCCGCCCTCCATGCCAGGCACGGTGCCGTAGTAGCGGCCCTCGAACGTGACCGGCTTGGTGATGTCGCGAATGGTGACATCAGCATGCACCTTCCAGCCGTCGCCTTCGGGCTCGATGCCGGTGAGTCTGGCCACGATCTGGGGGTACTTCTCGGCCGCGAAGAAGTCGGGCGACTTGAGGTGCTGATCGCGCTGTTCGGAGCCGGTCGAGACGCTGGCCGTACCCAAGCGGATCTCGCCGCTGGCGGTAGCGGGATCGTTGGCGTCGAGGTCGAGCTCCAGCTCACCGCTGACGTCGTCGAAGGCGCCACGGACGGTCGAGATCATCATGTGCTTGACCGCGAAGGTCACGTCGGTGTGGGATGGATCGATCTTCCAGGTGCTCATCAGGGGCTCCTCTCTTCTCTTCTGGCGGTCCCGGTCTCGTTCCCGCTTATAGTTGCGTGGTCAACCAAGTGGTTGCATGAGCAACCATATCAGATGATTGACGGGGCAACAACCCCTGAGGATTTCGCTATCCTGTGGGACATGGCCGAGATCGACTCCACTACCACTGCCACCGCCACCGCCAGTGCCGAGCGCTCGCGGGGCGATGTCTCACCGCGGGACCCACGCCTCGCGGGCTGGCGCAGCTTCCTGACCGCCTACAGCGTCATCACCCGCCAGCTCGACGACGAGCTGCGCGACGAGACCGGCCTCTCGCTCTTCGAGTACTCCGCGCTGCTGCACCTCGCCGAGGCCGACGACCGGCGGCTGCGGATGAGCGACCTCGCCCAGGGCATCGTCCTCACGCGCAGTGGCGTGACACGGCTAGTCGACCGACTGGTGCGGGACGGACTGGTCGAGCGCGGCCGGTGCGCAGATGACGGCCGTGGTTCGGAGGCCCGCCTCACCGAAACGGGCCTGGAGCGACTGCGTGAGGCCAGCAAGGTCCACCTCCGTGGCATCGACGACTACTACTTCGCAGCGGTCTCGGCAGAGGACCAGGCGGTCGTGGAGCGTGCGATGGAGAGCGTGATCGAAGGCCTGCGCAAGCCCTAGTCCAGGCGCAACCCCATGGTCACGCCGCCGATCCCGTCCTCGAGGAGGGCGAAGCCCAGGTGACGGTAGAACCCGATGGCGTTGCCGTTGCGCTTGTCCACGCCCATGTGGACGCCGCACACACGACGGTCCCGTAGCTCAGCGAACAGCCGCTCGAGGAGCGTCCGCCCCAGGCCCGATCCGCGAGTGCGTTCGAGCAGGTTGATGTGGAAGTGCGCCGGGTAGGCAGCCACGATCTCCGCCGACGCCCGGTCAGGCTCGTGGATGAGGCGGACGATGCGCCCCGCTGGCGTGTCGTCGTCGGTCCTGGGATAGCGCTGGCGCAACGGCGGCCACCAGCGCTCCTCGGCCCAGGCCGAGAAGGCTGACGTGTCGTCGGTCGAGACGACGCACCCGGCGATGCCCCGCTCGTCCACGACCACGAGCTGGGTGCCGGTGCCCCGCGCGAGGTACGGTCCGGCATAGACGTGTCCTGGCAGGTCCGGGTCCGGGTAGAGCGCGGTGGCGTCGGCCCCAGCGTCGCCGGTCAGGATGAAGACGCGGTAGATGCCGGCCATGTCGGCGAGGCCGGCAGGCTCGACGCGGAACACCTCAGGACATCTCCAGGAACATGTACAGGCCCGCGATCGCGACGACCACGACGACGAGGGCCACGGCCAGCCAGACGGGCGCTCCGAACTGGATCGCCAGCCAGCCCACACCGATGGCCAGGATGACGATCACGATGGCCGTGATGATGAGGATCGAAAGCGCTCGCTTCTGGTCGGACGTCATGGGACGTCGGGGCACGATGCACCTCCTTCTGCCCTGAGGGTACCGATAGACTCGGGAGCCGTGGGCTTCGAACGCGAGACAGACCTGTACGCGCCGGTCAAGGCATTCCTCGAGCAGCAGGGCTACGAGGTCAAGTCAGAGGTCATCGGCTGCGATCTTGTTGCCCGCCGCGGGGACGAACCGCCCGTGGTGGTCGAGCTCAAGATGAGCTTCACTCTCCCGCTCGTGCTCCAGGGCGTCGACCGGCTCTCGCTCTCGGACGATGTCTACCTGGCGGTGGGCGTGCCGGCCAAGCCTGCGGCCGGTTCGATCTGGCGCCGCGAGCGTCGGACCATCCTCAAGCTATGCCGTCGCTTGGGGCTGGGTCTGCTGGCCGTGCACGAGCCGACCGCGCGCAGGCCGGCACTGGTGGAGCCGATGCTCGACCCCGTGCCCTACAAGCCGCGACCGGACCGGCGGCGGCAGGGGCTGCTGCTCAAGGAGTTCGCTCACCGCGTTGGTGACCCCAACACCGGCGGCACGACCAAGCGGCCCATCGTCACGGCCTACCGCCAGGATGCCCTCCGCTGCGCGACGGTGCTCGATGCGCAGGGCCCGACCAAGGCATCCCAGGTAGCAACGGCAGCCGGCGTGCCCCAGGCTGCGGGCTTGATGTATCGGGACGTCTACGGCTGGTTCCAACGGATCGATCGCGGCGTCTACGAGCTCTCGCCCAAGGGCCTGGTAGCACTCGAGACCTATGCCGACGTGGTCGAGGCCCTGGGATCGGACGCACCCGATGAAGGCACCCATCCCGGCGCTTGATCCTCGCTTTCGGACGGTGGCTCGGGCTCGTGGAGCGACACGACCCGCCGGCGCCCACGTATCCTTCTTGGCCACTGCACCGATCCACGGAGATTTCAAATGCCTAGCCGACTCCTGCGCACCACCGTCCTCGCCTGTACCTCGCTGCTCGTGGCCGTTCCGGTCGTGGCCCTCGACTCGGAGACCGGGGTCGACGTGACCGACCCTGGAGAGGAGCCTCGATCCGAGCTTCGCTACGACTGGAGCGCGGGGCTCACGGGCACGACCATCACAAGGACCGACGGCAGCATCACGACGACGCTCAACAGCGTCCCGGCGTCTGATGAAGAGGCCTCCCTCGAGATGAGCGTCAGCCGGACCGTGACCGAGGTCGACGAGGAGGGCAATGCGCGCGTCGAGTTCAGCGTGCAGGCACCAGAGCGCGACGGCCCGAGGGTGGAGATCCCCGCTGCCGAGATGCTTCCCGGTGACGTTGCCGACACGCTCTGGTCCGAGCTGGCCGGGCTCAGCGAGTACAGCGGCTGGATGCTGCTGGACTCCCGCGGCGTGCTGCTCGACTACGGCGTCGACGGGCTCGGCGAGGCCACGGCTGAGTTCCTGGTGCAGACGCGCGGCCTCGCCGGCGAGGTCACGGTCCTGCCCGAAGAGCCGGTCGGCGTCGGCGCCACGTGGGAGACATACACCGAGATCTACGATGCCAGCCTGACCTTCGAGTCCGAGGCTGTCACGACCCTCGTCGCGATCGACGGCGCGACGCTCACGCTCGAGGAGGAGACGAGCGTGCTGCAGGAACCCGATCTGTCGGCGCTGGAGCAGTTGGCCACGACGGCCGGCGCGATCTACGCCAGCCAGCAGGCCGATAGCTCGTGGACCACCGAGCTCGCCCTCGACGGCCTCGGACAGACCGGCACGGGTGAGGCCGCGCTGACGTTCATCGCTGGCGCCGCGGTCTCGTCCACGGGCGAGGAGGTCGAGACGGACCTGCGGCTGGAGCTCGTCGCTACCGCCGGCGAGTAGTCGGTCAGCCTGCTGGAGCCTCCGTCGCCTTGGCTTCCTCGGGCACCTCGCTCGCGGACATTGCGGATGCATCACGGACGATGTCCCGCATGGCCGGCCACAGCTGCTGTGCGAAGGTCGCCGTGAGATGGCTCTCGTTGCGCCACATCAGGGTGGACTCGCTGACGACCGGACAGGGGTCGTAGGGGCAGACGTGCTCGGTCAGGCTGGAGAAGATCGCTCCGTTAGCCTCGGCTGTCTCACGCTCTGCTTCATCATGCTCGCGGAACAGCGCCTGCCCTCGACGGGTCGTGCAGTCGGAGAGCATGACGTCTGTTTGGGCCAGGCACGACACCGGGTTGCGTCGAAGGTTGGGCGTGTCTGCCAGCACGACGGCCTGCGTCTCGTCGGGCAGCGCCTGTAGCACTCGCTCCAGGCCTGATTGCCACAGCGGCTCCTTGGCTTCGCCGTAGACGCGCTCCCCCGCCTCGTCGGTGAGCGGATAGCGGCCGGCGTTGGAGACGATGACGACGTCGTGCGGGTTCTCGACCAGCCACTCGAGGGCCGACTCGCGCCAGCGCGCACACGGTGCGGCGTAATCGTCGTAGGCGGCCCCCGAGAAGGTCACGTCGACCGACGGACAGGCTGAGCGCGTGAGCGTCGTGATCGCCCAGCCCTCACGGCGGCCGGCCTTGTCCAGCGCGGGCAGCCACTGCAGCGCGTGCGAGTCGCCGAAGAGTGCGACCCGGGTCTCGGACTTCTTCCTGCCGTAGGTGCAGGGCCGGATGACCGCCGAGTCGACCGTCGTGTGGCAACCGTTCGAGTAGCTCTCCGGCTGGTCGTAGAAGGCGTCCCGAGGCAGCGGATCGAGCGGCCGCGGTACCGGGCGGGTGTCCTGGTCGGCAGCATTGGGGATGCCGTTCTCGTTGGAGTCCTCGGCTCCATCGCGCACCCCGTCGCCGTCGCTGTCGGGGTCGGTAGGGTCGGTCTTGAAGCGCTGCTCACCGAGGTTGCTGAGCCGGTCGCCATCCTCGTCTTCGAGCGAGTCCTTGATGCCGTCGCGGTCGCTGTCCCGCTTCTCGGGATCGGTCGCACCCCAGCGCGACTCGAAGCGATCCCAGAGCCCGTCGCCATCGGTGTCACCCTGGCCCTGCGCGAACGTCCCGGCAGGCAGGAGCAGTAGCGCGCAGGCGAGGAGGACGGAAAGCGTGCAGCGTGCACAGTGGGAAGCCATGGCGCCGCCATGGTAACGAAGCGGAGTGTGGGCGGCGCACGCGTTGGGCAGAATGGGAGGCGATGACCGACCACCCGCACCACGACCATCAGCACACCCACGAGGACCAGGCCACGTCAACGGACTACCGCACGTGGGTCAAGTCGCAGCGCCTGAGCAAGGACCAGTACCTCAAGCGTTCGGCCCGCAGCCCCATCCCGCCCGACGAGCGGGCGAGCTTCGGGGGCCTCCACTACTACGCGGTCGACCCCAGCCTGCGCTTCGAGTACCTCGAGCTTGGCCCGGTACCCGACGGACTCGAAGAGGAGATCCACGTCCAGACGAGCGACGGCGCCGTACGCCACGGCAGTCGGGTCGGGACCTTCGACTTCGCCATCGCGGGCGTGGGCTACCAGCTGGTGGCGCTGCGGCTCGTGGGTTCGCCGGAGGACGAGCTGTTCGTGCCCTTCCGCGACGCCACCAACTCCGACGAGACGTACGAGGCCGGTCGCTACCTCGACCTGGCGGCCCAGGAGGACGGGACCCACGACCTCGACTTCAACCTTGCCTATGCCCCATTCTGCGCCTACTCTCCGGCCTACTCCTGCCCGCTGCCGCCGATGGAGAATTGGCTCAACGTCAGGATCGAAGCCGGAGAGCGGAACCCGCTGGGAGGCCGAACGGAGTGACGCACGAGTACGTCATCGCGCTCAACGGCCATGTCGAACCTGATCCCGCCGGGGACTCGGAGGAGACAGCGCTGGCGTGGGCGTCTGACGCTGTCCTGGCCGTAGGTCCGGACGAGGTCGTGCGCGCCATCTCGCGGGGTGACTCCCACTTCATCGATCTCTGCGGCTGCCTCGTCACGCCGCTGCCGGAGGCTCCTTCAGAGGCCAATTCGCTCATCCGCGAGGAGCACGCGAGGGGCGCCGACGTGGCGCGCCTGCTCGTCGAGTCGGGGCTCCTCTCATCGGAGGCGTCGTTGGAGCCCGGCGCACCAGCCGACCTCGCCTTCTGGGACGAGTCGGGGTTGGTGGCCATCGTCCGCGCCGGTCACTTCCTTGACGGAGACCAGCACCGAGGTCCGTTCCCTCTGGCCGACCGATAGGCGGAGCTCATCCCGGATGGAGCGACGCCAACGCCCTTCAGCAGTGTGCTCGATGCACGAGTGGCTCTCTGGTATCCATCGCCCCGCCCAGGCCGGGATCAGAAGGGCTGCTCCTCACCGGCATGGTCGAAGGTGACGCCCTGCGCTAGGTAGGTGCTGGCCAGCGCTTCAGCGCGCCGCTGCAGGTCCTCCTGCGACATCTGTTCGATCTCAGAGTAGACGGCCTCGTATGGACCGCGGACCTTGCCCTCCACGTCCATGGCCTCGTCCCACGCACGGCCGGGCGCGTAGTCGAGCCAGGGCGTGATCTCGGGTCTGCTCATCTGCCGAGGGTAGCGTGCGTGGTCGGGGCTCGGCGTGGGTCAGTCGAACAGCGGCAGCGACGACGGCTGAGCGCACATGGCCTCGACCGCATCGAGTTCCACTGGCGCCAGGGCCGAGAGGTTCTCATGGCCGTCTTCGGTGATGAGCAGGTCGTCTTCGATGCGTACGCCGAGGCCCAGGAACTCCGCGGGCACCCGATGCTCGAGCGTGCCCGCCGCGGCATCGCGTCGCTCGACCTCGGCCCTGGCCCCGGCGGCGCCCAGCTCGAACGAGAGCCGCAACCGCTCGTCAGGGTCGTACTCGGCCTGTGAGAGCGTCACGGTGGCCTTGTCGCGGGCGACGTAGACCCCCGGCTCCACCGTGAAGGCCATGCCTGGCTCCAACGGTCGTCCCTCGGTGCCGAAACGCGAGCGGCCGGCGTCGTGAACATCGACGCCCAACCAATGCCCCGTCCCGTGGAAGAAGAACTGGCGGTACCAGCCCTTGGCGATGACCTCGTCGGCCGAGCCGGGCAGCAGGCCCAGCTCCACCAGCCCCTCAGACAGGACCCGCACCGCTCGCTGATGCATGGCCGTCCAGGCCAGGCCCGGGCGACACTCGGCGATGACCGCCTGCTCGGCCTGCAGGACCAGCTCGTAGAGGGCCCGCTGAGGTGCGCTGAAGCGGCCGCTCACGGGGAACGTGCGTGTGATGTCGGCCGTCAGGTGGCGGTACTCGGCACCGGCATCGATGAGCAGCAGTTCGCCGTCGGCCAGAGGCTGGTCATTCTCGACGTAGTGCAGGATGCAGGCGTTGTCGCCGCCGGCCACGATCGAGCCGTAGCCCACGCGCTCGGCATCCATCACGCCGAAGACGTACTCGAGCACGGCCTGCACCTGGCGTTCGGTCCGGTCAGGACCGGCGAAGCGCATGGCCTCATCGTGGGCCATGGCGCTGATGCGGCAGGCCTCGCGCAGGGCCTCGATCTCCGGAACCGACTTGATGACCCGTAGCTCCGCGACGAGCGCGCCCACGTCGACGACCTCGACCGGCGTTTCGACCCCCGAGCGCGAGGCGTAGGCCTTGACCGAGCCGATCGCCCGCAGCACCGACGGATCGAGTCGCCCACCGAGGGTATAGCCGAGCGAGCGACGACCTGCCAGCCGGCGGCGCAGACAGCCGTCGAGATCATCGAGGTCGAACGCAGCATCGGCCCCGAAGCGCGTGATCGCGCCTTCGACCCCGGCTCGAAGCCCGTTCCAGGCCTCCTTCTCCGGGTCGCGCGGACGCACGAACAGCGTGAACGGTTCGTCCGAGGTGGCGTCCAACACGGCCACCGCATCGGGCTCGGCGAAGCCGGTGAGGAAGTGGAAGTCGGAGTCCTGCCGGAAGGGATGGGCGACGTCATCGTTGCGCGTCTGCTCACGTCCTGCCGGGATGATGGCGAGGGTCTCGCCCAGCCGACCGAGCAGCGCTGCCCGTCGTTCGGCGAATCGGTCGGTACTCATGCCCCTGAGCGTAGCCCGCACGTCCGCTCATCGTCTGATCGGGCGTCATCACGTCGCGTTCCCGCTTGGCGGCTAGGTTCGACGTGGAGAGGCCTCGCTACCGCATCCGTTCCCGCTGGGCGGGAGGTTCGACGTGGCTCGCCGGCGGGCGGGCCAGCCACCCGCCTGTCGGGACTCCAAGCCGCTCGACGGGGTCGCGGGCACATCGAAGTGCCGGACTGGCCCGTCAAGCGGGAGCGAGCGGCGCGACACCAGTGTCCACGGTTGCCAGGTCCGGCTTCATCCTGCCGTCCCTCGAGTGCGCCTACCCGGTACGCTCGATGTCGCCCTCGACCTGTCGCGCCTTGCCCTTGAGCTCGGTCTCGGTATCGCCGGTGACGTCGCCGACCTTCTCCTCGACGGTCCCTGCAGCCTGGTCGAGCGTGCCTTCGGCCTCGCGCTTGAGGCGCGCTTCCTCGGTCTGCGCCGCTCCGTCGCGCTCCATCTCCTCATTGCCCGTGAGCGAGCCCACGCCCTTCTTGATCTGGCCCTGTAGCTCGTCGATGCGGTTGCCCATCTTGCGTCTCCTTTGCTATCGATACATGGTCGGGGTACGCCGCCGACCACCAAGCAAGGGATGAGATCCCAGCGTCCGGCGGCGTACCATCCATAGACTGACGAGCGGACGATCACAGCCGCGACTGCACCGGGCCGCTTGGGCATCACAAGAGCATTGCGACCGCCGCGTCGCGTGCTAGCGATCCTCCTCGAGCGCCTCCGGGAGCCGAAGCGTGAAGACACACCCGGGGTCCGCATTGGCCGCATCGAGGCTGCCACCGACGTGCTCGGTGAGGCGCTGCGCGATGTATAGCCCCAAGCCCAGCCCGGAACGGCCATCCGAGCCGTGGTCACCGCGGTAGCTGCGCTGGAAGATGCGCCGCAGGTCGGCTTCGGGCAGCCCGCCGCAGGCGTCCGCGACCGCGACCTCGGCCCCGTCCGCATCGCCGGTGATGGTGACCCGTACGGGCGTGTCGCTGGCGGTGTACTTCACAGCGTTGTCGATGAGCGCCGTGACGACACGCGCGACGACGTTCTCGTCGGTGATGACCTCGGTCGGCTGATCACCAGGCTCGATCCGGATCCGACCACCCGGGTAGTGCTCCGCGACGATCGGGACAACGCTCTCGACCACGTCCACCAGGTCGATCGAGCGGGCGTCGAGCTGCGGTCGATGTCGGTCGACGTCGCCCAGCGAGAGGAACAGATCCACCGCGTGTCGGAGTCGCAGCGACTCGCTATGTAGCGTCTCCAGCTCCTCGCGACGGTCCGCGCTGATGGCACCGCGCGCGTCGAGCTCACGGAGCAGACGTGTGGCGTGGCCGATGATGAGCGTCAGCGGCGTGCGCAGCTCGTGTGCTGCGATGGAGGCGAAGTGATCGCTGGCCTGCTCACGGTCGTGGCGCGCCACAGCCCCGGCGAGGACGTCGGCGAAGGCCTGGACGACTTCCACATCGTCCTCGCTGAAGGCGCGCGTCGAACGGCTGTCGGCCTGGAGCACGCCGAAGGCGTCGGGCTCGCCCGCGACGATGACACTGAGGCCACTACGGACGCCGTGCTCCAGCAACAAGGGTGCTGTCGCGAAGCGTGTCTCGGTGGCCACGTCGTCGACCAGTACCGGCCGGCCTGACCGCAGGGTGAAGCCACCCTGCGAGTCCGCTCCGTCGGGAACCTCGCGCTGGCCCACGACCTCGGTCGGCCAACCCGCGCTACCTCGTACCAGCAAGCTTCCGGCACCGGCACGAGCATCGAGGACCTTGGTGAAGTCACATTCGAGCGCGTCACGGAGATAGGAGGCGGCAAGCCGAGTCACGCGGTCCAGGCTCTGCTCATGGGCCGCGACGAGGCTGAGCTGGACGAGCAACGCCAACCGGTGCTCTCGCGCCGTGGTCGTATGTGCAAGGAGGTCCGGGAAGCCCATGCCGCCGGTGCGGATCCTGTCGCGTGCCACGATCCCGATGATACGTGGCCTCCGCTGAGCAGCCGACTCGTGCAGGGTCGAGCGGTTGGTTCTAGGCTGCATGGGATGACTCGGCGAACGGATGTCCACTGAACCGCTGGTGCTCGTCGCGGACGACGAGACTCGCATCACCAAGCTCGTGGAGCTGGCGCTCGCTGACGAGGGCTTCCGTGTGGTCACCGCGGAAGGCGGGCGTGAGGCCCTGGAGAAGGCCGAGGAATACCGACCGGATGTCGTCCTGCTCGACATCATGATGCCGGACCTCGATGGCATCGAGGTCATGCGCGAACTCCGTGGACGACGCCCCGTTCCGGTCATCCTGCTGAGCGCGAAGGACTCCACCTCGGACAAGGCGATCGGCCTCGACCTGGGAGCGGACGACTACCTGGCCAAGCCGTTCCACCCTGATGAGTTGGCCGCACGGATCCGGGCCGTGCTCCGCCGCACCGATGGCTCCACGTCGGGTGCCGAAGCCACGTCGGTCCTGGCCTTCGACGATGTGGAGATCGACCTCGAGCGAAGGATGGTCACGCGCGATGGCGAGCTCGTTCGCTTGAGCCGGACCGAATGGCTGCTGCTGCAGCATCTGGCGGCCAACGCGGGCAAGGTCGTGATCCATTCCGAACTCCTGACCAAGGTGTGGGGACCGGAGTATCGAGATGACCTGCAGTACCTGCGCGTGTGGATCAGCCGCGTTCGGCGGAAGCTCGGCGCCGAACCCGGCGAGCCGGGCCGCATCAAGACGCTGCCGGGAATCGGGTATCTCCTCGACGTAGAGCCAGGTGACGACGGGTCGGCCAGGCCAGAAGGAGCGGAGGAGCTCGATGGCTCCTCCACCCTCATCGGCTGAAGCGGACTCCTGCGAGCGCCTCAGGCGTCCTGTTTCAGCAATCGTCGCACCGTCCGCCGGAGCCGCTCGTAGAACCCTGCCCTGGGCTCGTCATGGCCGTGCATCAACGTGACCGTGGAGCGAGGCCGGACGCGGTAGGGCGGCGGGATCGAGCGGAGGAACCGGGGCGTGAGTTGGTACATCAGCTGTGCTCAGTCGTCGAGCGCAGCATCCACAGCACCTTCTGGTGCGCCTCGATGCGCTCGGTCGCGAGATCGGCCGTAGCTACGTCGCCTTGCTCCTCGGATACCACGACGACAGCCCGTGCGGCCCGGCTCGTCATCTCGTGGGCCTCGATGAGTTCAAGCACCATGTCCATGGCAGGGGGTACGCCGCTGTCAGCGCGGATGGCCGTGAGCGAATCCATGGGCGTACCGAAGGGCGGCGTGTCTGCGCCCAACTGGCGGATGCGCTCGGCGATGACGTCCATCGCCTCATGCAGTTCGATGTACTGCTCCTCGAACATCTTGTGCAAGCTGTAGAAGTGCGGACCACGCACGTTCCAGTGGTAATGCAGCGTCTTGTTGTACGTCGCGTTGCTGTCGGCCAGCAGGCGGGACAGCTCGGTAGCGATGCTGCCTTCGCGTGCGGTGTCCGTCATGGGACGGGTCTCGATGACCATGGTGGCTCCTTTCGAAGTGGGATCATTCGGCTTCGGGGCCCGAGTGACCCGGGGGCCTCATCGGACGCTGCCAGCGTGGCCAGACCGTCGGTACGGACGCACAACAAGCCCAGCCTTGCTGGCTTGCGAATCCGTTGCAGCGTCTCGCTCCTAGCGAGCAGCCTCGGTCGTGGGGTCGGCCTCGAGTTCGGTCTTCGCACGCCGCAGCACCGGCTGTCGGGGCGCTACCGCATCACGCAGGAGCGAGTCGATCATCGCCAGCAGATGCCGGCGGACCTGCGGCATCGGCCGGGAGGCGAGCCCGAGCTCCGCGGTCGCGAGCATGACGTAGGCCTCCCAGTCGGGCGTCGGCACGGACACGCCTGTACCCGCTTCCGTCCGCAGGATCAGGGGCGATGGGATCTCCCGGTCCATCAGCGATGACAGCAGCTCGTGCAGGCGGTCGATGGCCAGGATGGCGGTGGACGGGTCGTTGAGGCTGGGCGACAGGGCCCGCAGGGCGACGTCGACGAGCAGCCGGAATCCGAACTCCGGGTCCTCCGACATCGTGCGCTCCGGGCCCAACCGCACGACTCGGGTCAGGCCGATGTCGGAGGCAGCGATCGTGCTGCCGGACTTGTGCACCGAGAGCAGCGGTCGGCCGTGGACGAGGAAGTCGCCGCTACCGACCTGGAGCTCGATGTCAGCACCTTCTCGGTCCGCATAGGCCAGCAGCTGCTCTCGATCGAAGGACTGGATGTAGCCGGCAGGCGACGACCACGTCACGACGAAGCTCTCGGATTCCTTGTCCGTCGTCCGCCGTGCCACCGCTTCAGAGGTCGTGTCGTCGGTCTCGGGCACCTCAGCGCCATCGGGGTAGATCTCCCCGATGACCGCGAGGGCCTCCACAGCGATGGACTCGGTGACGCTCGAGGGGCGGATGTCGTGCGCCATATGGTCGATGTAGGACACGAACGCGAGCACGGACACCAGCACAAGGCCGACCGCGACGGCCACGCTCAGACGAGGTACATCGCCGTCGCCGACGGAGGCCAACACCAGCAAGGAGAAGACGAAGGTGGCCACGAAGAGACCGAGCACCACCTGGTTGTAGCGGTCCCGAAGGAAGGTGCGCACGACACGCGGCGAAAGCTGTGAACTGGCCGATTGGAGCACAAGCATGGTGATGCTGAAGACCAGCGCGGTGAAGCTGATCATGGCTCCGGAGATCGTCGAGAGTACTGCCCGTGCGCTATGCGGGTCGATGTCCAGCGGCAGACCGAGGGACGCGATGGCCTGATCCAGTGAGACCAGCAGCAGGGCTGCCAGCCCAGCCAGCAGCGCCGCCAACGAGGGGATCACCCAGAGGCGAGCACGGAGCACCTCGAGCAGGACGGAGTGGGTCGGACGCATCGGCGCAAGCATATTCGCGGTCTGCAACGCGGATGCAACGTCCCGGCGACATCCGACCGGTGCGTTCGCAGCCCGCTGGTGGCTAACGTTGGGACATGCAAGACCGATTCGAACACCATCCCAAGCCCCCCGCGCACAATGCCTGGCACGGCGAAGTCGCCGCGGCCGAGACCGGCGACGTCCAGAGGCTGCACCTGATCAGCGGCGTCGATGCCGAGAACTGGCGGATCTGCGGCGTCGATATCCGCTTCTCGTACGGCGAACCGGCGGGGGCGGGCGTCTTCGCCATCGAGCGCGAGCGCCTTGAGGCAGCGGGACATGACTGGGCCCGCCTGGCGGCCCACCACGACGATGTGGTGCCGGTCACCGAGTTCGCCTTGCCCGCCACGAGGGCGCGCGAGATCCTGGAGCTCTTCCCCGACCTCTCGCTGGTGGCGGCACGCGCTCCCGCCGTGGAGGGTGAGGGCCTCGCGATGCGGGTCGCTGAACGGGTGATGCCTGTAGCGACCTGAGTGTCAAGGCTGGTCACCGACCCGGGCCGGGCGGGTGAGCGCTGCTCCAGCCAGGATCGTTGAGTCCGAGGTCGTGGCACGAGAGGAGGCTCTCACCCGATGTGGACGGTAGCGCCGCGTGTCTACCGCACAGCGGGTGGTAGGTGACCCACGTCGGCGTGGGTTGACTTCAGGGTACCGCTATGGGATGCTGCACAACGGTACTTATCATGAACAATCGTGCAGCACAAGCATCCCCTGTCCTGAGCCGCGTAGCGCGACTCTACTACGAGCACGGGCTAACGCACGCGGACATCGCCAAGATCCTGGGCGTCTCGCGGGTGAAGGTCACGCGCATGCTCAACGAGGCGCGGCGGCTGGGCATCGTCGAGATCAAGGTCCACGGCGACACGTCCACGTTCTCCGAGCTCGAGTCCAGTCTGGTCACGCGCCTGGGCCTGCGCGATGCCTGGGTCGTGCCCGCCTCCTCGTCGGACGAGCGGCTGCGCGCCTCGCTCGGGACCGGGGGCGCCCATGCCTTGCGGGCCCTGCTGGCCCCGGGGATGGTCGTGGGCGTGAACCAGAGTCGGACCGTCTCTGCCATCCCCTTGGCGCTCGGCAGCGAGGAGCCGGTCGACGCACAGTTCGTGCCCGTGGCCGGCAGCGCCGGCGGCTACGGCCGGAGCAAGGCTCACGAGACCAGCGAAGCCCTCGCCCGTGCATTCGGTGGAAGCGCCTATCACCTGCCGGCGCCGACGCTGGCCTCGTCCGCCCGCGCGGCGGAGGTGCTCCTTGCGGAGAAGGAGATCGCTGACACGCTGTCGCTGGCCGCAAACGCCGACCTGCTGCTGGCGGGCATCGGAACGCTCGAGGATAACTACCTCATGCGCGGTGGTGAGATGCCTTCCGGGTCACACCGGTCACTCCGCTCCAGGGGGGCCGTCGGCGACATGTCGTTGCGCTTCTTCGACGTGGAAGGCAAGCCGGTCGATTCACCGATGGACGATCGCGTCATCTCGCTCACGCTCGAACAACACGTGCACATCCCGCTGCGGATGGCCATCGCCGGTGGCGATGCCAAGCGGGAGGCGCTGGTCGCAGCGGCGCACGGTGACCTGTACAACATCCTCGTCACCGACTTGGAGACAGCCACCTGGCTGATCGACAACACCTAGCATCAATGGGGGAAGGCCACCACATGGAAGAGTACCGGGAGCTCATCGAGCAGCTGGCTGAGGCCGGCCGCGACGCGGTCGCGCGCGGGCTGACGCTCGCCTCAGGCGGCAACCTCTCAGCGCGGATGCCGGGCTCGGACCGCTTCATCGTCACCGGCACCGGCACCTACCTCGACCGCCTCGACGACGATGACTTCAGCATCATGGACCTCGACGGCAACGTACTCGGCGGGAGCGTGCCGCCATCGAGCGAGTGGAAGTTGCACCAGCGTACGTACCGCGTGCGCGAGGACGTCAACTCGATCATCCACCTGCACCCACAGTACTCGGTGCTGCTCGACGCGATGGGCCACGAGATCCGGCTCATCACCCTCGACCACGCCTACTACCTGCGCAACATCGAGCGCTGCGACTACTACCCCAACGGTACCGACGAGCTGGGCGACACCGCGGCCGAGGCTGCCCGCGAGTGCAACGCCATCATCCTCGCCTACCACGGCTGCTCGACCCTGGGCGATACCGTGGCCATGGCCTATCGGCGGGCGATGAACCTCGAAGAGGCGGCCATGACCACGTATCGCTGCCTGACCCTGGGTAACACCGACCTCACCTTCCCCAAGGAGGAGTGGGCGCGGATCCACCACGCCTGAGGATCTGCCGGTGACCGACGAACGCATCGTCCGCGTCGGCTGCCCGGCTCACAATTGCGGCGGGCGTTGCCTGCTGGTGGCCCACGTCGCGGACGGCGTCATCACCCGCCTTGACGCCGACGATCGCCCCGATGACCTGGCCTCACCCCAGCTGCGCGCGTGTGTGCGCGGCCGAGCCTACCTGCGCCGGCAGTACCACCCCGACCGCCTGCTCCATCCCCTTCGTCGGGTCGGCACCCGCGGCGACGCACACTTCGAGCGGATCGGCTGGGACGAGGCCCTGGACCTCGTGGCGTGTGAGATCCAGCGGGTGCGCGAGACCTACGGCAGCGAAGCGCTCTTCGTGCCCTACGGCACCGGCAGCTACAACCAGCTCAACGGTTCGCACCAGGCGCGGCGACTGATGAACCTCTCGGGCGGCTGTCTGGGCTTCTACAACGACTACTCCATGGCCGCGATCAAGGCGGCCACGCCCACGGTCTACGGCACCAACGTCACCGGCAACGAGCGACAGGACTGGCTCAACGCGCACTACATCCTGATGTGGGGCTGGAACCCCGCCGAGATGCGCGACGAGACCAACAGCGACTACTTCTTGCGCCTGGCGCGCGACCGCGGCGCCCGCGTCGTGTGCGTCGATCCACGCATGAGCTTGTCAGCCTCCCTGGCCGACGAGTGGGTACCGATCCGACCGGGCACCGACGCGGCCATGATGTCGGCCATGGCCTTCGTCATGATCGACGAGGAGCTCTACGACGCCGAGTTCGTGGGCACGCACTGCCTGGGTTTCGATGCCTCACAGATGCCAGCGGGGTTGGGAGGCGAGGAGAGCTACTCCGACTACATCCTGGGCACGCGCGACGACACGCCCAAGAGCCCGCGCTGGGCCGAGGCCATCACCGGCGTGCCGGCCGTGACCATCGCCCGCATCGCCCGCGAGTACGCCACCACCAAACCGGGCGTGCTGTACCAGGGCTACGGCATGCAGCGCCGTGCCTACGGCGAGCAGGTCGTGCGGGCCGGCTGCGTGCTGGCAGCGATCACCGGCAACGTCGGCGTCAGCGGTGGCTGGGCCAGCGGCACCGCCAAGCCTGCTCCCCACGGTGGCTGCAAGGGCACGTACTTCCCGCGCGGTGACAACCCCGTGCAGGCGCAGATCCCCACATTCCTCTGGACCGACGCCGTGACCCGAGGGATCGAGATGGGCCCGCAGGACGGACTGCGCGGTGCCGACCGACTAGCGACGAACATCAAGCTGCTCTACTCGGTGGCCTCCAACGTCATGGGTGGCCAACACAGCGACCTCAATCGCACCGCCGAGATCCTGCGCGACGAGTCGCTGGTCGAGTTCATCGTGGTCCAGGACAACTTCCTGACCACGACCGCGTCCTTCGCCGACGTCGTGCTGCCTGCCTGCACCCAGTTCGAGACGTGGGGCTTCGAGGACGGCTGGAAGTTCACCGACGACGTCATCCTCCAGCCCAAGCTGGTCGAACCCGCGGGCGAGTCTCGCAGTGACTTCGCCATCTGCGCCGGGATCGCGCAGCGCCTGGGCATCGGCGAGGCCTTCACCGAGGGACGCGATGAGCGCGAGTGGACCGAGTGGCTGCTCGATCGAGTGCGCGAGACCCGCTTCCCGGATCTGCCCGCGTTCGACGAGCTGCTCGAGCGGAACACGGGCACGTGGCCCCGGCCGATCCATGAGCCTGCCATCGCCTTCGCCGACTTCCGGGCCGACCCAGACGCCCATCCACTCGACACGCCGTCGGGCCGGATCGAGATCTTCTCCCGGCAGTTGCACGACCTCGGCCAGCCGCACGAAGTGCCGGCGCTGCCCAAGTACGTGCAGGAGTGGGAGAGCCCACTGGGTCCCGAAGCCGAACGCTATCCACTCGCGGTCATCGGCCACCACTCGCTGCAGCGCGTCCACTCCACGCATGACAACAACGACTGGCTGGAGGAGGCCTTCCCCCAGCGAGCGGCCATCAACCGCATGGATGCCGAAGCACGCGGTATCGCCGACGGCGACAGCGTGCGCATCTGGAACGACCGTGGCGAGATCCGCCTCCCCTGCCGACTCACCGACCGGCTCATGCCCGGTGTCATCGACGTGCCCCAGGGCGCCTGGTGGAAGCCCGACGCCGATGGCATCGACGGTCGTGGCAACGTCAACGTCCTGTCCTCGCTGCGACCCACGCCGCTGGCCTTCGGCAATGCCCAGCACACGATCATGGCCGAGGTCGCCCCCATCGACCCCAGGCCACAGGACCGCAGCCGGAAGCACTCGCGGCTCGTTCTCGCCGCGGCCGTTCGAGGCCCCGGCGGAGCCCGTCTCGGCCGAGCCGCTGCTGTTCCACTTCGACGCCTCGGCCTGCACCGGCTGCAAGGCCTGCCAGGTCGCATGCAAGGATCGCAACGGCCTGCCCGAGGGCCTCCTCTGGCGGCGCGTCTACGAGGTCACCGGCGGTTCGTGGCAGCGGCAGGGAGCGGCGTGGGAGCACGACGTCGGGGCGTACCACCTGTCGCTCTCGTGCAACCACTGCGAGAAGCCGGTGTGTGCCGAGGTCTGCCCAGCGGCGGCCATCGGCCGGCGACCAGACGGAGTCGTGCTCATCGATCCCGAGCGCTGCACCGGCTGCCGCTACTGCGCCTGGGCCTGCCCCTATGGCGCACTCCAGTTCGATGCGCTCGCGGGCGCGATGACGAAGTGCACGTTCTGCGTCGAGGACCTGGACGACGGTCGCCAGTCCGCCTGTGTCGCGGCCTGCCCCATGCGCGCGCTGGACGTGGGCACACGCGAGGAGCTGCTGGCCCGGCACCCCCAGAGCACGCCGGAGGCACTGGGCCTCCATCCCCTACCCGACCCGGCCCTGACCGAACCGGGGTTGCTCATCACACCCCACCGCGAGGCCGCCCGTGTAGCCGATGTGGCGGTCGTGGCCAACTACGAGGAGACGTGATGGGCGAACGCTCGCTGGTGCTCTTCACGCTCCTGACCCAGGCCGCCTGTGGGGCGCTCGTCGCGCTCGCGGGCATGCAGGTGCTCGGCGATGCCGATGTGCTCGGCATCGTGCCCTTCGTGGTCGTGGGCCTGCTGCTGCTCGTGGCCGCTATCACCTCCACGCTCCACCTGGGCTCGCCGGCCCACGCGCCCTATGCCATCAGCAACCTCCGAGCCTCGTGGCTCAGCCGCGAGATCCTGGGCCTGGGCCTGACCGGCGGCTTCGTCGCCCTCGGAGGGCTCCTGGCGCTCATCTCCGGCGGTGCCGACAGTGAGACCGCGCGCACGATCGTGACCGTGCTGGCGGCCGCGGCTGGCACCTTCCTGGTGCTGGCCATGGTGCGGCTCTACTCGGTACGCACCATCCCCGAGTGGCACCCGACCCGGGTCGCGCTCGAGTTCACGGGAAGCACGCTGCGACTGGGCGCCCCTCTGGGGGTGGCGCTGGCTACGGTCGGAGTCTTGCCCGATGGCTCGATCGGTGTCGCGGCGGTCTGGCCGCTGCTGCTGCTCGCGGCCGGAATGATCCTGTGGTTCGCCGGCCGGAACTCGCGGCTGATCGGTGACGAGGCCACCCGCCGAGCCGGCGCGCTGCTGGTGCGCGGAGCACCAGAGGCGACCGTGATCGATCACGGTCGCATTCCGCTCTGGCTCGCAGTCGGCGTGCTCGTGGCCATGACCGGCACAGGCCTCCTGGGCGTGGGGCCGGCTTCGCTGGCCGGCCTGCTGGCACTCGCTGGCCTGCTGGCATGCGTCCCGCACGAAGTCGCCGCCCGTGGCCACTTCTACGAGGCCGCGCCCGATCGTGGTCGCGACGCCAGGCGGCCTGCAGGCGCATCGCCTCGCCCAGCGGAAGGGCGCTGACCTACAGGCCCAGGCGTTCACGCGCAGCTGGGATGGCATCGGGGTTGACGACGTTGACGACGGCACCTCCGATGAAGGCTTCCAGCGCCTCCCAGGCGATACGCGCCTGGTGGTCGCCGACCTCGTGGGTGGCGCCCCCGAGATGGGGAATGGCCACGACGTTCGGCAGCTCCAGCAAAGGGTCATCGACCGGCAGTGGCTCCTGCATGTAGACGTCCAGGGCGGCCCCGGCGATACGACGCTCGCGCAGCGTCTCGACCAGCGCGTCGGGATCGACGAGCCGGGCGCGGGCGCTGTTGACGAGGAAGGCCGTGGGCTTCATCAGGCCCAGTTCGCGGGCGCCGATCATGCCCGTGGTGGCCGGTGTGACGGGGACGTGCAGCGAGACGATGTCCGAGTCGCGCAGCACGTCGTCAAGCGCCAGGAGCGTGGCATCCACGCCCTCGGCGACCGCGACCTCCACGAAGGGGTCGTGGGCGACCAGGCGCGCGCCGAAGCCGGCCAGGCGTTGCGCGGTGGCCAGACCGGTGGCACCAAGGCCCACGAGTCCGATCGTCTTCTCGCGCAGCTCAAAGCCCTGGTTGGCGAGGTAGCTGGGCAGCAGCCCGCGCTCGACCCAGAGCCCGTCGCGCACCGAGGTCAGCGCCGGCCAGGCGTTGCGCATGACCATGACCATCATCATCACGGTCAAGTCGCCGACAGCGTCGGCGTTGCGCCCCGGCGTGTTGATGACGACGACGCCGTGCTCGGTGGCCGCGTCCACATCGACGTTGGCTGGAGCAGCTCGCGTGGCGATGATGACCCCCAGCTCGGGCGACCGCTCGATGACCGAGCGCGTGACCTCGTCAGCCTCCGTGATGAGCACCTGCTGACCCGCGATGCGAGCCACCAACTCATCCTCCGAGGCCAGCGGCTGGGATCTCGTCCCACTCGACGTGGGTGAACTCGTAGGCCTCGGTAAGCCGCTGGATCCATCGTTCAGGCAGGCGTCCCGAGGCCAGGACGCGCGGCGGCATCAGTGCGGGTCCTGTCCGTAGTTCTTGTGGTACCAGCCGAAGGCCCGGTCGAGCTCTTCCTGCGGCAGCTCGGTGACCTCGTGACCCATGGACTTGGCGTAGTAGATCGTGCGCGCGGCCTCTTCCATGTAGGTCGCGACCTTGACCGAGTCACTCGCCGTGGCGCCGAAGGTGAAGGGTCCGTGGCGGTTGACGAGGACGGCAAGACCGTCACCGCCGACGCGCACGATGGCCTCGCCGGTCTCGTCGTGGGCCGGCTTGACGTACTCCGTGCAGGGGATGGCGCGACCGACGATGTGGCTGAACGGCGTCAGCGCCGCGGGCAGGGCCTCCCCCATGAGGGCGAAGGCCGTGGAGTACGGCGAGTGGGTGTGGGTGATGCCGCCGATGTCGTCGCGGTGCTTGTAGATGTAGTTGTGGATGCCCAGGTCCACGGAGGGCTTGAGGTCGCCCTCGACCACGTGCCCTCGAGGTCGGTCACGACCATGTTCTCAGGCGTGAGATCGCGGAAGCGCAGCCCGCTGGGCTTGATGATGACGTGGCCTTCCTCGCGCACGATGGCGCTGACGTTGCCGCCGGTCCACACCACGAGCCCCTGGTCCGGGAGCTCCTTGTTCATGGCGCAGACTTCCTTGCGTAGCTCTGGGTACAGCATGGTCCCGGGTCTCCCCTTCCTGGATTTCTGTCAGTCCTTGGCTGGATCCGCCGCGGTCAGCGACGGGATGATCACGCTCTTGATGGACTCACCGGCCTTGACGATGAGGTCGATGCCCTCCATCGCGCCATCGAACCCGAAGCGGTGCGTGATGAGCGCCTTGGCATCGACGCGACCGTTGGCGATGTACTGAAGCACGGCGTTGGTCTCGGCCTTGGTCGAGGAGTAGCCGTTGTTGATGGTGATGCCGGAGAAGTAGAGGTGGTTGGGGTCCACCGTCGCTCGCTCGTCGGGGTGCGGCGGAGCGTTCACGTGGAGCGTGCCGCCCTTGCCCACCAGAGCCAGTGCGGCCTCCCAGGCCCTAGCTGACGGCGCGGTCGAGACGACTGCGTCGGCGAGGCGCCCGTCGTTGACGGCCTTGAGCGCTTCGGCGGCCTCCACGCGCTCGGGGTTGATGGCGTGCGTGGCGCCCATCTCCAGGGCACGTTCCAGACGCCAGTCGCTGAAGTCGAGGGCTACGATGCTGGCGTATGGGAAGAGCCGGGCCAGCTGCACGAAGGAGAGGCCCATGAAGCCCACGCCCTGGACGGCGATGGTGTCGCCGCTGATCGACGTCGATCCTCTGCAGACCATAGAGGCAGTCCGACATCGGCTCGATGATGCAAGCCTCCTCGAAGGAGACGTGATCGGGCAGCTTCAGCATGACCGGCACGTTCTCAGTCGGCACTCGGAAGTAATCGGCGAACCCGCCGGGATGGATGTTCGTCTTGGAGTAGGAGCCACAGTACGTGGCCGCACCGCGCTGGCAGTCTCGGCAGTCGCCGCACTGCACGTGGTGGTGCACGAAGACGCGATCACCGACCGCCAGCCGCTGACGTCGTCGCCAACCTCCACGATCGTGCCCGCTGGTTCGTGGCCCAGGATCTTGGGCGCGCGGGGCTTGAGATACCACTCCATGGCCTCACCGCCGCAGAGCCCGCAGGCTTCGGTCTTGACGAGCACCTCACCAGGACCGATGGAGGGGACCGGCCGCTCCTCGACTCGGATGTCCGTGTTGCTGTAGTAGACGGCGCAACGCATGGTCGGCCCTGCGCGTGTCAGCCCTCCATCGATCGGGGCCACGCCGACCCGCATCAGAGGGCCTCGGCCTTGGCCGCGCTGTGGACGGCCTCGATGCGGACGACGGCGAGGTCGTCCTCCTCGATACCCAGCTGCGAGTCGGTCAGTCGCTCGACGCCGCGCACCAGCGAGAGCGCGTCGAGGTCGTTCTCCTTCATGAGCGTGTGGCGGGTGGCGCCGTGCGAGTAGCGATCCTGGATGCCGATGCGCAACAGCCGCTTGCCGGTGCCGCTCTCGGCCATCAGTTCCGCCACGGCGGAGCCAAGGCCGCCCACGATGGTGTGGTTCTCCATCGTGATGACGCCCCGCTTGGCCTCCGCGATGGCCTCGGTCACCTGGGGATCGTCGAAGGGCTTGAGCGTGGAAACGTGGAGGTGGTTGATGGACACGCCCCGGTCACGCAGGACGCTGGTGGCGCGCATGGCCTCCTCGGTGCAGATGCCCGAGGAGAGGATGGTCAGGTCGGTGCCGTGCGAGAGTTGGCGAGCCTGGTTCAACTTGAAGGGTTCCGACTTGTCGAACAGGCGCGGCACCTCGCCCCGGAGCATGCGTACGTAGACCGGGCCGTTGACGGCCTGGATCTCGTCAAGACAGGTCTCGACGTCGGTGGCGTCGCCCATGTCGACCACGGTCATGTTGGGCGTGGCGCGCATGATGGCCACGTCCTCGATGGCCTGGTGTGAGGCACCGCCCGGCGAGATGATGCCGGGAAGGAAGCCGATGAGCCGCACGGGCAGGTTGGGATAGGCGATCGACATGGCCAATTGGTCGTAGGGCCGCCGATAGAGGAAGACCGCGAAGGTGTGCAGGTAGGGGAAGAACCCGCGCCGGGCCATGCCTGCGGCCCAGGCCATCATGTTCTGCTCGGCCAGGCCGAACGAGAAGAAGCGATCGGGGTAGGTCTGGCTCCAGACGCCGACCTCGCAGGAGTTGGTCAGGTCGGCCGAGAAGACGACGACCTTGGGCTTGTCCTCGGACCAGGCGAGGAAATTGCTGGCGTGCGGGCCGGTTACGACTTCCACTCGATCGTTCCCTTCAGTGATTCGTAGGCTTCCTCGTACTGGGCCTTCTCGTCTTCCGACTTGAAGCGCAGGTAGTGCAGCTTGGGCCGGCGCAGCTCGAGCAAGTTGATACAGCGGGTCGGGTCGGTCTTGGCCAGGACCACGAGCGGCTTGCCGTCGTCGGCAGGAGCACCGGCGGCCGCGAGGGCTTCGACATCGTGGCCGTCGACAGCGATCGCCCGCGCGCCGAACGACTCCAGCTTCTTCTCCAGCGCACCGAGTTCCATGGTCTCCTCGATGGGACCGTCACACTGCTGCTCGTTGACGTCGACGTAGATGCCTATGTTGTCGAGCTTGTAGAAGGCCATGGCCTCGAGGGCTTCCCAGACCTCCCCTTCCTGGAACTCGCCGTCACTCATGATCAGCCACACGCGGCCGCCCTCACCCAGCAGCTTGCGTGCCATGGCGAAGCCACCGGCCTGGCTGATGCCCTGGGCCAGCGAGCCGGTGGTGGTATCGACGCCGGGCGAGTGTTCATGGCCGATCATCTCTACGGAGCTGCCGTCGACGTTGAACTCCTGGAGCGCGTCGGGCGCGAGGCGGCCGACCTCGATGAGCGTGGTGTAAAGCACCAGCGCGTAGTGCGCCGGCGAGAAGATGAGCTGATCCTTGTCCGGCCGGATGCCGCCGTTGTAGGCGCCACCGCGGAAGTAGTCGGGGTTGTCCGGCCCCGGTACGCCGTCGTACTTGGGCGGCTGCATGGGGGCAGTGCTAGGCCCGAGGTCCATGACGCGCATGTACATCGTGGCGAACATCTCGGCCGAGGAGCAGGCCTGGCTCAGGTAGCCGCCGTTGTTGCGGAGGACGTGCTCCAGGACGCGGAGGCGGATCCGTTGCGCCGTGTCCTTGACCTCATCGACCCACGTGTCCTGTTCAGCGATGGTCATCTCGGGATCTTGTGCCTCCTCATCGGGCTCCATCTGGACGGTCGTCTTCGGGGCGTGGCGAACCACGCGTCACTAGCGTACATCAGTTCGTCAAGTGCACGATTGTTCACCCAACATCCAGCGTTGACGTGTGCCTTCGGAGCCGTGCATCGTGAAGGGCAACGGTAGCCAGAGGAGACCCGTGGAGCGAGAGCCGTCCGAGCACCCCCATTCGTCGCACTGGGGTGCCTTCCTGGCTCGCGTGGAGGATGGACGGGTCCGGGTCCGTCCCCATCCGGCCGATCCCGATCCCTCACCCCTGCTGGCCAATCTCGAGTCCGCCGCCGACAGCGAATCACGCGTGGCCAGGCCGGCCTTCCGGCGAGGATGGCTGGAGGACGGGCCGGGCGCCGACCGCCGCCGTGGCGCTGACGAGTTCGTGGAGCTGCCCTGGGACGAGGCGCTCGAGGTCACCGCCGCCGAACTCGAGCGGGTGTACGGAGAGCATGGCCCCGAAGCGGTCTATGGCGGTTCCTACGGCTGGAGCAGCGCCGGCCGGATGCACCATGCGCAAAGCCAGGTGCACCGCTTCCTCAACGTGCTCGGCGGCTACGTCCGCTCGGTCAATACCTACAGCGCGGGCGCCGCCGAGGTCATCCTCCCGCGCGTGCTCGCCTCGTACCAGGACCTCGTCACCGATGGCGTGACCTGGGAGAGCGTGATCGATCACGGTCGCCTCGTCGTGGCCTTCGGCGGCATGCCCGAGCGAACGCGCTACGTGCACTCGGGCGGACCGTCGCGGCACCGCGGGGACTCGGCCCTGCGCGCGGCGCGTGAGCATGGCGTGGAGTTCGTGCTGCTGAGCCCACTGCACGACGATCTGCCAGGCCACCTCGAGCCCGACTGGATCGCGCCGCGTCCGGCCACCGACGTGGCGCTCATGCTCGGCCTGGCCCACACCCTCGCCAACGAGGGCATGCACGACCGTGACTTCCTCGAGCGTTGGTGCGTGGGCTATCCCGTGTTCGAGCGCTACCTGTTCGGACTCGACGACGGGCAGCCCAAGAACGCCGCCTGGGCCGCGGGGATCTGCGACGTGTCGGCGGACGAGATCACCGGCCTCGCTCGGCGGATGGCAGCTGGGCCTACGCTCATCACCGTGGCCCACGGCCTGCAGCGAGCCGAGCATGGCGAGCAGCCAGTGTGGATGGCCATCGCGCTCGCGGCCATGCTCGGCGGTATCGGATCACCGGGAGCGGGCTTCGCCTACGCCCTCGGGATCTTCGCCAACACCGGCCAGGCACAGGCAGCCGTGAAGATTCCGTCCTTCCCGCAAGGTCGGAACCCGATCGACCGGTTCATCCCGGTCGCCCGCATCGCGGACATGCTGCTCCGCCCGGGCGACGCCTTCGAGTACGACGGGCGCTCACTGACGTACCCCGACATCAAGCTCGTCTACTGGGCCGGCGGCAACCCCTTCCACCACCACCAGGACCTCGGTCGGCTGCGACGTGCCTTCCGCCGGCCGGACACGGTGATCGTGCACGAGCCCTACTGGACGGCAACGGCCCGGCATGCGGACATCGTGCTGCCGAGCACCGTCACACTCGAGCGAGAAGACATCGGCTCCTCGCGCAACGATCCCGGCGTCATGGCCATGCACCGGGTGCTCGAACCGTTCGGACAGGCCCGTGACGACTTCGCCATCTTCGGCGACCTCGCGCAGCGGCTCGGGTTCGGCCCGGCGTTCACCGAGGGTCGAGACGCGGAGGGCTGGCTGCGTCACATCTACGCCGGCCTGGCCGACGAGCTCGAGCGCGCCGGGGCGGAGGCCCCGTCCTTCGAGACCTTCTGGGAGCAGGGTCAGCTGGAGCTACCCATGCGTGCGGAGACGGGCGCCTGGCTGCGCCGCTTCGGCGAGGACCCCGAGGCCCATCCCCTGGCCACGCCCAGTGGACGCATCGAGATCCACTCGGAGACCATCGCGGGGTTCGGCTACGACGACTGCCCCGGCCATCCGATGTGGCTGCCGCCCGACGAGTGGCTCGGCGGCGAGCGTGCCGCGAGCCATCCCCTGCAACTCATCGCCAACCAGCCCGCGGGCCGGCTCCACAGCCAGCTCGACTTCGGTCCCGCCAGCGCTAGGCACAAGCAGGACGGTCGCGAGATGGTTCGGCTGCACCCGCATGACGCTCACGCGCGTCGGGTCGGCTCGGGCGACACGGTACGTCTAAGGAACGATCGCGGGGCCTGCCTGGCGGTCGCCGAACTGGACGAGGCGATCTCGCGCGGCTGCATACGGCTACCGACTGGCGCCTGGTTCGATCCACTCGATGACTCCGATCGGCCGACCTGTCTCGCGGGCAATCCCAACGCCGTCACGCGCGACTTGGGCACGTCCCGCTTGGCCCAGGGGTGCTCCGGGCAACTGAGCCTGGTCGAGGTCGAGCGCGTCGAGCAAGCACCTCCTCCTCGGGGCCACGCCCCTCCCCCCCTGGAGCGCTACCGGGAATGAGGCAACGGCTTGCACAGGGACGCTCGAGGAGACTGGCTCAAGGGGCTTGACACGACCCCTGTGGTGGGGGCACACTGCGCCGGAGTTGGACATCGGTACGTTTGCTGAACATATGTACCCGAGAACCCGACGACACTGGCCAAGCGCTGCGGACCGCCGCTTGGACTACGGGAGGAATCGAATCGCCGAGGGAAGCGGCGAAGAGGAGGAGCGACTGGGACGAGCGCTGAACCACCGAACGGATCGACTCGATCACCGCATCGCCTAGAGGAGAACCCACCATGAACTTCCGACGCGGAATCACCGCCGTCGCGTCGCTGGCCATCGTCGCCAGCCTGGCCGCCACGCCGGCCCTCGCGCAGGACGACACAGAGCAGGTCGGCGAGGTCGACACCGAAGGCCTGAGCCTCGACGGCACGACCATCGGCGTCGCCGTCATCGGGACCGACCACTACTGGGATCGCGCCGCCTTCAACGGCCTGACCGGCAAGCTCGAGGAGCTCGGTGCAGAGGTCGTATCCGTGGACGCCGGCCGTGACGATCAGAAGCACGTCGCCGGTCTCGAGAACCTGCTCGCGCAGGAGCCCGACGCCATCGTCAACATCCTCGGCACTGCCACCGTCATCGAGCCGGTGTTCGAGAAGATCGCCGAAGCGGGCATCCCGCTCCTCGCGGTGGACACGGCCTCCGAGTTCGCCATCAACAACACCACCTCCGACAACACCGCCCTCGGCACCGAGCTGGCCGATCAGCTGGTCGCCGACATCGGCGAGGCCGGCAACGTGGCCGTCTTCAACGGCTTCTACGGCATCAACGTCTGCGCCCTGCGCTACGACGCGCTGGCCGCCGTACTCGACCAGTACCCCGATGTGGAGATCCTCCAGCCGGAGCTCCAGGACGTCATCCCCAACACCCAGGAGGACGCCCGCAAGAAGATCCAGGACCTGCTGCAGAAGTATCCCGAGGGTGAGATGAGCGCCGTCTGGGCCTGCTGGGACATCCCCGGCCTGGGCGCCAACCTCGCCATCGTCGACGCCGGCCGCCAGGGCGACGTCGGCTTCTACGGCGTCGACGGCGACCCCACGGTCCTCGAGGTCATGGCCCAGGAAGGCCAGGCCATCAGGGCCATCGCCAGCCAGCAGCCGGGCCTGATCGGTGAGATCAGTGCCATGAACGTGGCCAAGTACCTAGGTGGCGAGGAGCTCGCCAAGACGACCCTCGTGCCCGCCTTCCTGACCCTGCCTGACAACGTGGAAGAGGTCCGCGTGCAGCTCGGCCAGGTCGAGTAGCGACAAGTCCCAGGAGCCGTGCCGGTGGTCCTCCTCCTGCGTTCCGGCCGGCACGGCCCCACTATCACGAAGGTCTGAGATGTCGACCGCTCCCGACGCACTCACGCTGCGCGGTATCAGCAAGTCGTTCCCGGGCGTACGCGCCCTCGATGATGTCGACTTCTCGGTCGCTGCAGGCGAGGTCCACGGTCTCGTCGGTGAGAACGGCGCGGGCAAGTCGACGCTCATCAAGATCATCGCCGGTGTGTACCAGCGCGATGCCGGCGAGATGCTGGTCCGCGGCAAGGCCTGCGGGAACCTCACTCCTCACCAGGTCGAGGAGCTGGGCATCCAGTTCATCCACCAGGAGCAGAACCTGGTTTCCGAGTTCACCGTGGCCCAGGCCGTGTTCATGGGCCAGGAGAAGAAGCTGGGCAAGTGGGTCCCGCTGGTCGACAACCGGCGCATGGAGCAGGAAGCCAGCGCCCTGATCAGCGAGATGCTAGGTGTCGACCTGCCGGGCAATCGCCTCGTGCGCGACCTCTCGGTGGCCGAGCGCCAGCTGGTTCAGATCGCGAAGGCCCTCCTGACCAAGCCCAGCGTGGTCGCCTTCGACGAGCCCACCGCTCCCCTCGCCCGTCGCGAGGTCGAGGCGCTCTTCCGCATGATCGACAAGCTGAGAGAGCAGGGCCTGGCCATCATCTATATCTCGCACTACCTCCAGGAGATCACGCAGATATGTGATCGCGTGACGGTCTTGCGCAACGGCAAGCTGGCCGGGACGCTGCCGCTACCCGAGACCTCCATCGAGGACATCGTGACAACCATGGTCGGTCGCGAGATCGACGAGATGTACCCGCCGCGCAAGGTCGAGGTCGGCGCTCCCCGCCTCCATGTCGAGAACCTCACGCTCCACGGCGCCTTCGAGGACATCTCCATCGACGTCGGCCGAGGTGAGGTCATCGGCGTGACCGGCCTGCTTGGCTCGGGCATCCATCCCCTGGCCGAGACGCTCTACGGCCTGCGTCGGCCGGATTCGGGAACCATTCGGCTCGACGGGACCGAGCTGGGAGCGCTCACTGCCTCCAAGGCGGCCGAGCTTGGCTTTGGCATGGTGCCCAAGGATCGTCGCTGGGAAGGCGTGGTCGTATCCATGTCGGTAGCGGACAACGTCAACCTCTCGAGCCTTGAGAAGTCGGCTCGTGGCGGCCTCATCAGCAACCGTGTGTACCGCGAGCGCGCCACCAAGATGATCGACGCGCTGAGCATCAAGACCCCGACACCTGATACGGCCGTGCGCTATCTCAGCGGCGGCAACCAGCAGAAGACCGTCATCGCCCGCTGGCTCTCGGCTGACACTCAGGTATTCGTGCTGGAGGAGCCGGGCCTGGGCGTCGACGTCGGGGCCAAGATCGAGATCTACACGCTCATCAATGAGATGGCTGCCGCCGGTTCGGCGGTCATCATCGTCGGCTCCGACATCCCCGAGCTGCTGGGCGTCTGCGACCGCGTACTGGTGATGTATCGCGGCGAGATCGCCAAGGAGCTCATGTCGGCGGAGACGACACCTGACACCGTGCTCTACTGGTCGACCAGCGGAGGATCGAAGACGGACGCAGCGGGCACCGACACGGCGCAGTTGGCCTCATGAGTGCGATCTCCAACGCCTTCACCGGCGACACGCCCTGGGCACGCGCTCTCGACTTCCTGCTCCGCTACGGCGGGCTGCTGATCATCGCAGCCGTCTTCATCTACTTCACCATCATGTCGCCGGTCTTCCTGACCGGCGACAACCTGATGGCCATCCTGAAGCAGTCGGCGGTGCTGGCCGTCGCGGCGTTCGGTGCTTCCACGGTCATGATCGGCGGCGGCACCCACATCATCAAGGGTGGTATCGACCTCTCGGTCGGCGCCCAGCTGGGCCTGACCACGGCTGTCTACGCGCTCATGCTGACCAACGGCTGGAACCCGTTCGTGGCGATCGCCGTCGGTACCGCCGCGGCCCTGCTCATCGGACTGGGCAACGGCATCGCGGTGGCGATGGTCGGTATCGTCCCGCTGCTGGCCACGCTGGCCATGCAGAACGTGGTCAACGGCACCGAGCTGCTCATCACCAACAACGTCAACGTGCCGGTGTCGTCGGACTTCATCGACTGGCTGGCCAATGGCGAGATCCTGTTCCTGCCGGTACCGGTGGTCATCCTCATCTTCGCCTTCGTCGGCTTCTACCTCTTCATCGAGCGGACACCCCTCGGAGTCCAGATCCGGGCCACCGGCGGCAACGCCGACGCGGCCATCCAGGCCGGCATCGCCATCCGGCGCAACGTCATCCTGACCTACGTGCTGGCCAGCCTGGCCGTGGCCATCGCTGCCATCATCATCGTCGGGCGCGTCTCCGGTAGCGTCCGAGGCATCGGTCCGTTGATGCTCCTGGACATCCTGCTGGCAGCGTATGTGAGCGCCATGTTCTCGCGCCGCTGGGTCATCAACATCCCCGGCACCCTCGTCGGTGCCATCTTCGTCGGCGCCCTCACGAACGGCTTCACGCTCGTGAACATCGCGACCTATTGGGTCCTCGCAGTGAAGGGTGTGCTCATCCTCATCGTGGTGGCAGCCACGTCGCTACAGCGGCAGCGGGAGACCAGGCGATGACTGCCGGCGTCAGCGTCCAGTCGTCGGACACCCGCTCGGGTGCGGCCCGAACCGTCGCCTTCCTGCGGCGGTATGCCGTCTGGATCGCCTTCTTCCTCGTCGTCGCCTTCTTCGCGGTCTTCGCGGAACGCTTCGCGACCACCAACAACGCCCTCAATATCGCCAGCCAGAGCGTCATCCTGATGTTCGTGGCCCTGGCCATGACGCTCGTGGTCACCGCCGGCGGCATCGATCTCTCCGTCGGCGTCTCCTTCGACTTCGCCGCGCTGGCGGGCGTGAGCCTGCTGGTCGCCGACGTGCCCTGGCCGCTGGCCATCGCCGTGGGGCTCGGATTCGGCACCCTCGTCGGCGTCTTCAACGCCGGCATGATCGTGAAGGTTGGGATCAGCCCGTTCCTCGCGACCCTGGCCATGCTCTTCATCGGCGAGAGCGTGCAGCGCATCTACACCACCGGTGGTGCGCCGATCTACGTGGCCGTGATGGAGCCCGCCTACCGCTACATCGGCGGCGGCAAGATCATCGACAACGTGCCGTTCTCGCTGGTCCTGGCACTGATCCTCATCGTGGTCATGTTCGTGCTCATCGAGCGCATGGTCCACGGCCGCCGATGGCGCGCCATCGGCGCTCAGCCTGAGGCGGCGCGCATCGCCGGCATCATGGTCCACCGCTACCAGGCCGCGACGTACATCATCGGAGCCTTCATCTGCTCCGCTGCCGGCATCATCCTCAGCTCATCGTTGAGCTCCTACGTCCCGGTCTCGGGTGGTGCATACCTGATGGACGCCATCGGCGCGACCTTCATCGGCACGGCCATCGACGAGGAGGGCCGACCGAACGTGCTGGGCACGGTCCTGGGCGTGCTCTTCCTGGGCGTCCTCGCCAACGGCTTGAACCTCATCGGCATCAACTTCTACTGGCAGGCTGTGGCCAAGGGCGTGCTCATCTTCGGGGCCCTTGCTCTCGGCGTCCTCAACCGCCGCCGACAGTCCTGAGATGTCCACCGGTCTCCGACCTCCCCGGGGGCTGCCGAGTTCCGGTCGCCTTGCCGCATGGCTGAAGCGGCCGGAACTCGTTCTCATCGTGGTGCTGCTGCTCGCGGGTGCCTTACTGCGGCCGGTCGCCGCACTCTGGTCCGAACCCATCGCGGTGGCGCCCCAGTACGGACGCTCGGCCATGACGCTTTGGGAGGTGCTGCCGGAGCCGGGCTACCTGGTGCCGGTCAGTCGACGCACCCCCGAAGTAGAGGTCTCACCCGAGAACGCGGTACGCCAGTTGCTGGCTGGCCCGGTCGCCGGCCCCGACCTCGAGGCTCCCTTCGCAGACGGGACCGAGCTGTTGGCGTTCGAGCTGGATGAGGAGCACGCTCGAGTGGCACTGTCGCCGACAGCACTCGAGACCGACGACTTCCAGCGCGCGATCGACGCGCTGGTGCTGACACTGACCGAGTTCCCTGAGGTCACGGTCGGTCTCTGTCGCGGTCGACCAGACCCACGCTGACGACCTCGAGCGCCCGACCGTCAACCCTGAGTCCGAGACCGCCGCCGAGGGCGGTACCTTGCTGTACTTCGCCTACCAGGGCGAGGATCGCTACCTAGTGCCGGTCACGCGCGAGTCCAAGTCCGATGGACCGGGGCCGGCGGCGGTCATGGACGAGTTCCTGACCGGCCCGCAGGCCGGCAGCGGCCTCGAGCCGGTCGTGCCTTCGGACGTGCGCGTGCGAGAGGTGCGGTTCGAGAACGGCCTGGCTACGGTCGACTTCAACGCCAACCTCGTCTATGCCTACCGCCTCTCGAAGGCCAACTCGCTGTTCGTGCGCCGGGCGGTGATGGCCACGCTCACCGATCTGCCCGAGGTCGATGCCGGACTCATCGAGATCGACGGCTCGCGCCTGCTGCTATACACCTGCGTCAACGTGACCCAGGAGTTCCCACAGGCACGCCCGTGGGCCATCAACGACGAGTTCTACCTTGAGACCCTGCCCCTCCCGGAGGCCACGGCCGCATGACCGCCGGAACGCCCGAGGTCGCCTACTTCGACAACGCGGCCACCAGCTGGCCCAAGCCGCCAGGCGTCGCAGCCGCCATACAGCGGTACCTGCGATTCCGTCGGCGGCAGCCCGGGGCGTGCGGGACACCGCCTGGCGGTCGAGGCCGGTCGCGCGGTCTACGAGGCGCGCGAGGCCCTCGCCGAGCTCGTCGGGGGGAGCGACCCGGAGTCGGTCATCCTGCTCAAGAACGCCACTGAGGCCTTGAACCTGGCCATCCTTGGGACCATCGACCGAGGCGACCGGGTGCTCGTCAGCGCCCTCGAGCACAACTCTGTCATGCGGCCGCTGCGCCACCTGGAGGCCACGCTCGAGGTCACGGTCGAGGTCGTCAAGTGTGGACCGGACGGCACCATCGACCCGGCCTGCCTGGCGCGTGCGCTCAAGGAACCGGCCCGCCTGGTGGCCGTCAACCACGCCTCCAACGTGACCGGCGCCCTGGCGCCGATCGAGCGGGTCTCGGACATCGCGCATGCCGCCGGCGCCAGCCTCCTCGTCGATGCCGCGCAGACCGCCGGGGCCTACCCCATCGACGTGGCCGCCATGGGCATCGACTACCTCGCGTTCACCGGGCACAAGAGCCTCTTCGGGCCTCAGGGCACCGGCGGTCTGGTCATCGAGTGCCGAGCCGCCGCGCCCGCTGATGTTCGGTGGAACCGGCAGCAACTCCGAGAAGGAACTGCCAGCCCGAGCTCTACCCCGACCGGCTGGAGAGCGGGACGCTCAACGGCGTCGGGCTTCGCGGGCCTGGCCGCCGGTCTCGAGTACATCGACGAGCAGTCGGTGGAGGCCATCGGTCGCCGTGCTCGCGCCCGCCTCGGCCGACTGCTCGAGGGCCTGGCGTCGACGAACGGGGTGCGGGTCCATGGCCCGGCTGATCCGGAGCGACAGATCGGCGTCGTCTCGATCACCTTCGACGGGTCGCTCGCCGGCAGAGGCCGGCTTACTGCTGGACGACGACTTCGGGGTACTGACCCGCGTAGGGCTCCACTGCTCGCCGGCAGCCCACCGCACGCATCGGCACGTTCCCCGAGGGCACCGTCCGCCTGAGCATCAGCGACATGACCACGGATCGAGCAGGTCGAGCAGGCCATCGCGGCCGTCCGTGAGCTGGCCCGCTGAGCGATGGCCGGCAGCGGCCATGACGCCACCTTCGAAGGCCGTCGTCACGTTCGAGGGCACGATGCAGGCGCTTCGAGCCGAGAAGCGGGTCAAGGCCGCCGGGGTCAGCTGCCGCCTCGTGCCCACACCTCGTGAGCTGAGCTCCACCTGCGCACTGGCCCTCTCGTTCGCGCGGGCAGACCGCGGTCGTCGTGGGAGCCACGCTCGTGGCTGACGGCTGGCGCGTGGAGGCCGCCTACATGTACCCGCCTGGCGGAGGTGCCCCTGAGACATGGGCGCCATGAGGGAGCGCTCGCTCCAGCCCTGGATGGCCGGCGTGATCATCGGCGTGGTGGCCGTGCTGGCCGGCACCATCGGCGCTGTCAACCCGCCCGACGCGTACGGCTTCTGCACCACCTGCCACGGTCGCGACCTCATCCTCGGGCTGGTTCGACCGCTCAGCGGCGCCACCTTCGACCTGCCCACGCTCTGGCCGGTACTGACCGTGGTGGGCGTGGTCGGCGGTGCCTGGCTCGCTCGGCGCCTCGCGGCCGAGACCGCGCGACCCGACCGGCTGGACACGATCACCATCGTGACCCGCGTGATCCAGGGCTTCGTGGTCATGAGCTTCGCGCTGCTGGCGATGGGCTGCCCCATCCGCCTCACGATCAGCGCCGCCAACCTCGCGGTCCCGGCCTTCATCGGCCTCGCCGGCGTGGCCCTCGGTATCTGGCTCGGCGTCCAGTACCTCAAGGTGCGAGCCTGATGGTGGAGCTCGGACTGGTCACGCTGATCGTCGGCCTCATCGCCGGCTTCGTAGGACAGCGCTCCCGCTTCTGCAGCGTGGGCGGCTTCCGGGACTTCCTCATCGCACGCGATACGACGCTGCTGCTGGGCGTGGTCGCGCTCTTCGCGGCCGCGTGGCTGACCTTTCCGCTCGTCGAGGCCTACGAGACGCTGACGGCACCGACCGTCGTAGAGCAGAGCGAGGGCCTCGGTGGTCTGGACCCGCTGGCGGTCGAGGACGACACCGATCTGCTCTCGGACGAGGGCGGCTGGCCGGGCATGACGCTGGCAGCGGTCATCTTCGTGGGTGGCATCGGCGTCGGCGCGGTTTCCACGGTCGCCGGTGGCTGCCCGTTCCGCGAGCACGTGCTGGCCGGCCAGGGTTCGCGCCAGGCCGTCTTCTACCTGATCGGTTTCTACATCGCAGCGCTGGCCTTCGGCTTCTGGAGCCCGACGGTCCTACGCTTCATCCTCGGCTAGGTGGCCGAGCTGGCTAGGCATGGGGAGGATTGACGTGAGCACCCGACTGCTCGGGGTCGACGTCGGTACATCGCTGGTGAAGGCGGTCATCTTCGACGCCCACGGGGCGGAGCTCGGCCTGGGGTCGAGGAGCGTAGCTGTGGCAGCTCCTCACCCCGGCTGGGCAGAACAGGACATGGATACCGTTTGGGAGGCAGCGGCCGAGGCTATTCGGGCCGCGCTCTACGAGGCTGGTCCGGGTGAGATCGCGGCGGTGGCGGTCGCTGGTCAGGGCGACGGCGCCTGGATGATCGACGGGGACGGCCGACCCGTCCGTCCCGCCCCGCTCTGGAACGACGGGCGTGCCGCCGAGACGATCGAGCGCTGGGAGCGCGAAGGGGCGCTGCGTGACCTCTACCGCCGAGGCGGGACCGTGCTCTGGACCGGGTCGCAGGCCGCACTGCTGTCGTGGTTCGTCGAGCACGAGTCAGCAGCCCTCGAGCGGACGACAGCCGTCTTCTGCAGCAAGGACTGGATCAGGTATCGCCTGACCGGCACGATCGGCACGGACGAGACGGACGGCTCCATCCCCTTCATGGATCTGGCGGGGCGCAGCGTCAGCATCGAGCAGGCAGCCATCGTCGGCCTGGAGGGATCGATCGAGTTCGTACCCGAGGTCAGTCGCTCGACCGACGTGGTCGGAGCGGTGACCCGAGAGGCCGCCGCCGCGACGGGGCTGACTGAGGGCACACCCGTCGTCGCTGGCGTGCTCGACGTGGCGGCGAATGCCATCGGAGTCGGAGCCATCGACGGCGGACAGGCCATGGTCATCCTCGGCACGACCGCGCTCGCCGCCGTCATCCTCGACGAACCGCGCTTCGAGCCGGCCGACGTGGGCGCCAGCGTCTGCCATGCGCCCGAGGGGCGCTGGATGCGCGCCCTTGGTTCGATGGCCGGCACGCCCAACCTGGACTGGTACCTCGAGGCCATGGGTGGCGGCATCATCGCGGACGCCGAGGCCATGGGCCGTGACCGCTTCGCGGTGCTGGAGGACGAGATCGCGGCCTCGCCGGTCGGAGCGAGTGGCGTGATCTATCACCCGTACCTGCGCGGCGAGCGCGTGCCCTTCATCGCACCCGATGCCCGCGGCGCGTTCTTCGGCCTGGGCATGGAGACCACCAGGGGCGATCTCGCACGAGCCGTGTCCGAGGGCGTGGCTTTCGCTATTCGCCACATGTTCGAAGCCGTCGGGGCGCCGGTCTCGCAGGTGCGGCTCTGCGGTGGCGGATCGAGCAGCCAGACCTGGTCGCAGATCCTCGCCGACGTCACCGGTGCGCGCATGATCGAGGCCGCCGGCAGCCAGTTCGGCGCCCTCGGCGCGGCCATCGTAGCCGGGATCGGCGTGGGGCTCTATCAGGACTACGAGACGGCTGTCGAGCGTTGTGTGCGGGTGCAGCGCACGCACGAGCCGGACCCTGAGCGGCAGGCGCGATACGACGAGCGTTTCGCCCTCTATACCGACCTCATCGATGCGGTCCGACCGCACTGGGGGCGCCTCACCGGCGCGAGCCCACCGTAGGGCCTAGTCGGCGCGCCACGACTGCCCGCAGCGTGGTGATGGACGCATCGAGCTCGATAGAGATCGCCGGCAGGGCGGTATCGACGACGGTGTTGTCAGGCAGATGGCATTGCCTCTTCTGTCCGCTCTACCCAATAGCCTTGCGCTGCTAGTCATACGATGTAAGGGCGCTTGGCGATACGACGGAAGAACCATGTCGCCCGCGATCATGCGCTACTTCGACACCGTCGGCGGTCTCTTCCGCCAGGGTGGCTTCTCGGTCGATCTCATGCACCACGCCATGCATGCGCTGGGCAGTCGCGTGCTCGGCTTCAAGCAGGAGCTCTTCGACGACTCGAGCGGGGACGCGCCGGATATGGATGAGGCCTTCGTCAGGCACGTTCAGGAGGGTTTTCCCAACATCGCGGCGACCGTGGAGGAGATCCAGCACCAGGAGGAGACGATCGTCGGCTCAGGCTGCGACGACGACGTCGAGTTCCGCTTCGCGCTCGACATCCTCCTCGACGGCCTGGAGCGCCGCCGCGACGCCGAACTGGAGGGCGCCGGCTAGTTCGACCGCCAGACGTCGAGACCGACGTGTGGAGCCATGTGTTCGAAGTCGCGATCGGTCGTCAGCATCACGAGGTCATGGCGTAGACACATCTCTGCGAGCAAGGCGTCGACGGTTCCTGCCTGTACCCCACGTCGTCGGCAGGTGGCCTGCAACTCTGCTGCCGCGATGTGGTCGCTGCGGTCGGGCATCAGCAGCGGGAGGGCGGCGAACCGGTCAAGGAGTCCGGCCCGCTGGCCACCGTCGCGCAGGCCCTGAAGGATCTCCTGCAGCACCAGCCCGGTGGTGAAGACGGCCTCACCGGTCTCAAGGGCGCGACTCAGTCGCTCGACGGTCGGGTCGGTCGATGACGATCGGCGTCGGAAGGCCAGCGACCACACGCTCGTGTCGACGAAGAAGTTCACGAGCGAGAGCGTTGCGCCTTGTAGTCGTACTGCTGATCCCAGTCGAGAGCGCCGAACAGTTCCGTCAGCCGACGCTGCTCGTGTCGAGCGACGTACTCCTCGAGGGCGCGACGGACTGCGGCTGTCTTGGTCCGTTCACCGCTGATCTCGACGGCCTTCTCAAGCAGCTCTTGCTCGATATCGAGGTTGGTCGCCATGTGCGAATACTCGCACATATCACCGCACAAGTCCAGAACTCTGGCTGCCGTGGCCGTGGAGCCGGTCGCGTCCGAGCTAGCGCGCCACAAGCCCTATCCTGAGTCGGTCACACCGATCGACGACAGGGAGGGCCACCGTGCGAACCGCCGAAGCACTGCTGGGTGCGCTGCGTGAAGCCGGCGCACGAGAGATCTTCGGCATCCCCGGCGACTTCGCGCTGCCCCTCTTCGAGGTCATCGAGCGCACCCGCACGCTGCCGCTGTATACGCTGAGCCATGAGCCGGCGGTGGGCTTCGCGGCCGACGCGGCAGCCCGCTTCCACGGTGGGATCGGGGTCGCCGCCATCACCTATGGCGCCGGCGCCTTCAACCTGGTCAACCCGGTCGCCGGCGCCTATGCCGAACGCTCACCGGTCGTCGTGCTCTCCGGCGCTCCCTCCCTGGCCGAGCGGTCCCGTGGGCTCCTGGTCCACCACCAAGCCCGCACCATCGAGTCGCAGCTCAACGTCTATCGCGAGATCACCTGCGACCAGGCCGTGCTCGACGACCCCTCGACCGCGGCCGAATCGATCGCCCGTGTCCTGCGCGCCGCGCGCGAGCACTCGCAGCCGGTCTACATCGAGATCCCGCGCGACATGGTCGCGGCGGAGATCGGCGAGGTGCCGGTGCTGCCGCCTTCCCCTGTCGATCCCGATGCGGTCCGTGCCGCGGCCACCGAGGTCCTCGACCGGCTCGCCGCCGCCAACTCCCCGGTCTTGCTCGTCGACGCCGAGATCCGCCGCTTCGGAGTGGAGGCGGAGGTCGCCGAGCTGGCCGAGCTGCTGGGCATCCCTGTGGTCACGACCTTCATGGGCCGCGGCCTCCTGGCCGACGCACCGAACCCACCCATCGGCACCTACATCGGTGTCGCCGGCCAGCCCGAGATCACGCAGCTCGTCGAGGGATCCGATGCCCTCTTCATGCTCGGCGTCATCCTCAGCGACACGAACTTCAGCACGGCCTCGCGCCAGATCGACCTGCGGCACGCGATCATCGCGGCCGAGCGCCAGGTCCGCCTCGGCTTCCACATCTACCACGACGTGCCGCTGCGCCATCTCGTGGAGGCCATGACCGTGGCGGCCACGCCCGCCGGCGGACGCCCCTCGCTTCCCTCCCCGCCCGAGCCCCCGACCGGACTCATCGCCGACGAGTCGTCCATCGGTCCGACCGACATCGCGACCGCGGTCAACGACCTCATGCGTGACCATCGTGCGATGCCCATCTCGTCGGACATGGGCGACTGCCTCTTCACGGCCATGGACATCGAGCACACGGCGCTGGTGGCGCCGGGCTACTACGCGGGCATGGGCTTCGGCGTTCCCGGCGGTCTCGGCATCCAGGCCGCGACCGGCGAACGGCCGTTGATCCTCGTCGGCGATGGCGCATTCCAGATGACCGGCTGGGAGCTGGGCAACTGCCAACGCTACGGCTGGGATCCCATCGTCATCGTCTTCAACAACGCCTCGTGGGAGATGCTGCGGGCATTCGGGCCGCAGGCCGGCTACAACGACCTGCCCGACTGGCCCTTCCACGAGCTGGCCGACTCGCTCGGCGGCGTGGGCATACGTGTCCGGACCCGCCGTGAACTGGCCGAGGCGCTCGAACGGGCGGTGGCCGACGAAGGCCGCTTCGTGCTCATCGACGTGGTCATGGAGCGCGGACGCATCTCGAGCACGCTCAGCCGCTACGTCGAGGGCTTCGAGCGGCAGCGAGCACGAGGCGCCTGAGCCGGTCCGGCCTCGCTAACCGAGCGGCTCTGGGTAGACGCGGTTCGGCGTGTTGCGCCTGGTCGGCGCGGCCACGAGCTCGACCAGGCAACCGACATCGTCACCGTGCTCGTAGTAGGCGAAACGCCCGTCTCGTGAGAGGCCGAACCCATCGCCGGTCTGGACAGCGACCCAACCCTGGTCCTCGATCTCGGCGGCGGCGGCGGCGAAGTCGTCGACGTAGAAGTTGAAGTGATGGAGTGAGGCTCCTTGAGCGTCAAGGTACTCGTGCCAGATGCTCGGACCCTCGAGCGGCTGGATGATCTCCATGGTCAGATCACCCGACAGTGCCAGGCCATAGCGGATCTTGAAGTGCGCCGGCTGCCCGCGATAGGTCACACCCGTCAAGCCCTCACCGACCGTGTAGATCTTCCAGGGCCCGATGCCGAGTAGCTCCCAGTAGGCCCGGACCGAGGCATCCACGTCCGGGACGACCAGGGCGATCTGGCCGACCGGCACACCGAATCGCGATCCACCGGCGAGTGGAGCTGGCACGTTTCCGACTCGTGGCATGGGGCCCTCCTCGGCTCCTCACTCGAACGCAGCGGCCCGCGCCCTTGACATGGAAGTGCGCCGCGGCCCACAATCCACACTGATTGTAACGCTGTTACAGACAGCTGCAGAGGTTCAGCACGGGGTGGCCGCGATGTTCCAGGACTTGTTCTCCCTCGAGGGGAAGGTAGCACTGATCACCGGCGGCTCGGGGGCGATCGGACAGGGCGCAGCACAGGTCTTCCTCGAGCTCGGCGCCAAGGTCATCCTCGCCGGTCGGACCGAGGAGCACCTACGGGCTGCACGCGAAGCCCTGCCAGGCGACGCTGAGGTCGACACCGTCCTGGGCGATGCCTGTGACCCGACACACGTCGCCGAACTCGTCGAGGCTACCCGGGCGCATGGCGGTGTCGACATCCTCGTGAACAGCGTCGGCACCAACCGACGCAAGCCGATCCTGGAGGCAACGACCGAGGATCTCGAGTTCCTGTGGCAGGTCAACATGGCCAGCGTCTGGGCGGTGACGCAGGCGCTGGTGCCGCAGATGGTGGAGAAGGGCTACGGCAAGATCATCAACATGTGCTCGATCGGTTCATTCGTGGGGCTCGAGTTCAAGACCATGTACGCCATCACCAAGGGCGCGCTGGCCCAACACACTCGCAGTGCCGCGGTCGAGCTGGCTCCGTACGGCATCAGGGTCAACGGGCTGGCTCCGGGCTACGTGGATACGCCGATGACCCACGCCTGGATCCACTCCGAGCGTGAGGCCGAGTACCTGTCGAAGATCCCGCTCGGCAAGTACGCCGAAGTGTCCGACCTGCAGGGCGCGTTCGCGTTGCTGGCCTCGCCTGCCTCCGACCACATCACCGGCCAGATCGTCGTCATCGACGGCGGTGAGACGATCTGGTAGCCAGGCGCGGCAAGACCGGAGGAACAAGATGCCTCTCAGGCGAGAAGCCACACTCGGGACGATGCTGGAGAGCGGCGTCGTGGCCGTCGTTCGGGTAGACGAGCCCAGTGGGCTCATCCCACTTGCCGGTGCGCTGCTGGAGGGCGGGGTCGCCCACACCGAGATCACGATGACCGTGCCGGGCGCGCTTCACGCCATCGAAGCGACGGTCCGCGAGTTCGGGGATGACGTCTTCGTGGGCGCCGGCACCGCGCTCGATGCCGTGACGGCTCGGTTGGCTATCAGCGCTGGTGCTTCCTTCATCGTAGCCCCCAGCTTCGATGCCGATGTGGTAGCCATGAGCCACCGCTATGGAGCGGTCGCGATCCCCGGCTGCCTGAGCCCGACTGAGATCATCACCGCCTGGTCGGCCGGCGCCGACGTGATCAAGCTCTTCCCTGGACGCGTGGCCACGCCCGGCTACTTCAAGGACATCCTGGGTCCGTATCCCCAGGTGCGGCTGATGCCTACGGGCAACGTCAACCTCGAAACCACACCTGAGTACATCAAGGCCGGCGCGGTCGGCGTGGGTGTAGGCAAGGCGCTCGTCGATCCGGTCGCGTTCCGAGAGGGCCGCTGGGCGGACATCACCGACAACGCCCGCCGCTTGCGCACACTGGTCCAAGAAGCGAGGGAGTCGTTGGCGTGAGTGGGAGCCGCTTCAGGATGGTGGCCTTCGGAGAGCTGCTCATGCGGCTGGAGCCTCCGGGCCACCAGCGCATCGTCCAGGCGGGCTCCTTCGATGTCGGCTACACCGGCGGAGAAGCCAACGCGGCGGCGTTGCTGGCCGGGCTGGGCGTCGAGACAGCAGCCGTCTCCCGCGTGCCCGCCAACGAGGTCGGACAAGCCTGCATCAACCACTTGCGTCGCTATGGCATCGACACGACCCATATCGCGCGCGGCGGCGAGCGGCTGGGTCTCTTCTATCTGGAGACCGGGGCGTCCCAACGCGCCTCGAAGGTCATCTACGATCGTGAGCACACATCGCTGCGCAGTGCGTCGGCTGCTGACTTCGACTGGCCAGCCATCCTCGATGGCGCCGACTGGTTGCACTTCTCGGGCACCGCACCGGCGTCGGGGCCGGTAGTCATCGGTGTCCTCGAAGAGGGGCTCAGGTTGGCCCAGGAGCAGGGAGTCAAGGTCAGTTGCGATCTCAACTACCGTCGCAAACTGTGGACGCCCGAAGAGGCGCGAGCGGCGATGACTCGCCTGATGCCCTTCGTCGACATACTGATCGGCAACGAGGAGGACGCCATCACCGTCTTCGGTATCACTGCCGAGCACATCGATGTCGTCCAGGGGGAACTCGATACCGGGTCGTACCGACGTATCGCAGGTGAGCTCATGGAGCGCTATCAGCTGCAGGCAGTGGCGACCACGCTGCGCACGAGCATCTCGGCGTCCGTCAATCGCTGGGCCGGGCTGCTCTTCGACGGGACCGAGCAGTACCTCAGCCGCACCTACGACATCGATCCCATCGTTGACCGCGTCGGCGGTGGCGATTCGTTCGCGGGTGGACTCATCTACAGCCTGCTCCATGAGGTGGGGCCACAGGCGTCGGTCGAATTCGCTGTCGCAGCCTCCTGCCTCAAGCATGCCGTCCCCGGAGACTTCGCCTCCCTGTCGCTGCAGGAGATCGAGGCACTTGCGGGCGGCGATGCCTCGGGCCGAGTCCAACGATGATCTCGGCACGACGTTCGACGCCGATACGACGACGAGACATCGATGTGCGAGAGCTCAGGAGTTGACATGGCGACGCTACTCGGTCACACGCTTGGAACACCCGGGCTGACGCCGCTCGAAGCCCTCGACCTGTTCGCGAAGTCTGGGCTCGACGGTGCCGAGATCATCTGGCTGGACGACTACCGCGGTGCCATCCCGGAAAGCGACGATGGCCGTGTGGTCGCGGAGGTCAGGGCGCACGCCGACGAGCTGGGCCTGTGCATCGGCGGTCTGACCCCCTATGTGACCGAGCTCAGCAGCCTTGACGACGATCTCCATGCGCGTGAGATCGCACGGCTGGAGCGGGCGATCGAGGTGGCTCGTGCGCTCGACTGCACACGCATCCGGGTCTACGCCGGCAAGCTCCTCGGCAACGAGCCCGAGGCTGACATCCCACGCTTGCGGGAGCGCCTGGTCGCTGCCCTCCGCCACCTCGGGCCCTTGGCCAATGACCAGGGCGTGGTGCTCTGCATCGAGAACCACTTCGGAACCATGACCGTCTCGGCGGCCGATACCGTCTCGATCATCGAGGAGGTCGACACCGTTGGCATCGGCATCCTCTACGACCAAGCCAATCTGACCTTCACCCGCCGTGAAGACTACGAAGAGGCCGTGGCCTTGCAGGCGCACTGGATCAGCCATGTGCACGTCAAGGATCTGGAGTGGATCCACCCTGACCGCGAACTCAGGACCGCCAATGTCGCCAGCATCGACAAGTCCGAGCGTGTCCACGCATCACGGATGATCGGCGACGGCGTCCTGAACTGGAAGGCGATCGTCGCGGCTATCCGCGCGACCGGCTACGACGGCAGCTACTCCCTCGAGTACGAGTACCGCTGGAACCCCGAGGACTTGCCGGTGCCTGAGGTCGGCTTCCCCGAGAGCGCGCGTCGACTGCGCGACTGCTTCGAATTCGTGAACGGCTCGGGCAGGATCGGTACGAATACCATCGGTCGCACGATGCGTATGCTCGAACTCCTCGCGGGTGAGCCACGAGGACTGCGCATCACGGATCTGGCCAACGAGATGGGCCTCAACCGAGCCATCCCCCATCGCGTACTGGCCGATCTCATCGGGCTCGGCTATGTCGCCCAGGACCCCCGCACCGAGCGCTACCGCGTGACCTACAAGCTGGGCAGCTTGGGTTTGCGCCAACTGGAGACCGCCGGCACCATGCGCTGGGCGCAGGACGAGCTCAACAAGCTGGCGGCAAGCACCCGAGAACTCGTGCGCCTGGCTGTCGCGGAGGGGGCCACCCTGACCTGGGTAGCCAAGGCCCAGGGCTCTGACTCGGCTCTGACCTACGACGGTGTCTCCGGCACGGAGGTCGTGCTGCACGCGACGGCCAGTGGAAAGGCCTTCCTCGCCACCCTGCCCGTGGCCGAGGCGGAGCGCACCATCGCCGAGCACGGGCTCGATCCCCAGACGAACCGCACCGAGACCGACCTCGAGGGGGTGCTGCAGGAGCTCGGCCTCACGCGCGAGCGCGGGTATGCCCTCGTAGAGGAGGAGATGGAGGTCGGCGTCTCGGCCATCGCGGCCCCCATCGTGCCGCCGCAGTCCGTGGATGGCCGGGCCGTCGCTACGGTAAGCATCGCGGGGCCTTCAGCTCGCCTCGACCACGAGCGCATGACGCGATACGCCGACGACCTCGTGGAGGTCGCCAACGAGCTGGCCGCCCAGTGGCATACCTACGAGTACATGACCGTGCTGGCCGCAGCAGGCGTGGACTGAGGGGTCATGATCACTTCGAAGGTGGTCAGCGCGGCCGGGGCCGTGTCGCTGATCGAGGACGGACAGACGGTCGCCGCAGGCGGCAGCGGTCACCTACTGCAAGTCCCTGACGGCACCCTTGCCGCGCTGGGCGCCCGCTTCGAAGAGACTGGCGAACCGAGCGGCCTGACGGTCGTGCACACGATGGGCATCGGAGATAACGGCGAGCGGGGCCTGGGCCGCCTGGCGCGAAAGGGTCTGGTGCGCCGCTTCATCGGTTCACACTACGGGCACAACCCCGAGATCATGCGCATGATCGCCGACGACGAAGTCGAGGCCCTGGGCATCCCGGGCGGGACCCTCTCGCTGCTCTATCGCGAGATCGCCGGGCACCGACCGGGTTTGCTGACCAAGGTCGGCATGGGCACGTTCGTCGATCCTCGCGTGGATGGCGGGCGTCTGAACGAGCGCACCACCGGCAACGTGGCCGAGGTCGTGGAGTTCGCGGGCGAAGAGTGGCTGTTCTACAAGGCCTTCCCCATCGACGTGGGCATCATCCGCGCGACCACTGCCGACAACGACGGCAACGTGACCATGGAGGACGAGGCCGGCTTCGCCGACAACCTCGCATTGGCCTCGGCCGTGCACGTTTCGGGTGGCACGGTCATCGCCGAGGTCAAGCGCCTGGCGCAGGCCGGGACGCTGCCGGCCAAAGAGGTCGTGGTCCCGGGCATCCTCGTCGACGCCATCGTGGTCGACCCCGACCAGCACCAGACCGGCGCCACCGTCTATAGCCCCTATCTCGCGGGCACGCTGCGGGCCCCGGGCGCATCGATCCCGCGCTTGCCGACGGGGCCTCGCAAGGTCATCGCCCGACGCGCAGCCGACGAGCTGCACCCGGGAGACATCGTCAACCTGGGCTTCGGCGTCTCCAACGGCGTGGCCTCGGTGCTGGCCGAGGAAGGGCACTACGAGGACGTCGACTTCAGCATCGAGCAGGGCATCGTCGGCGGCATCCCCGGCGTCGGGCTCGACTCGGGCACGGCCATCAACGCCGGGGCCTACATCGACGAAGGCGCCCAGTTCGACCTCTACGATGGCGGCGCGCTGGACGTGGCCTGCGTGGCCTTCGGTGAAGTGGACGCCGTGGGCAACGTCAACGTGAGCAAGCTGGGCGGTCGCGCGGTGGGCCCCGGCGGCTTCATCAACATCACCCAGAACGCCCGCCGCGTCGTCTTCTGCGGCACGCTGACCGGCGGCGGGCTGGACATCGGCGTCAGCGAGGCCGGCCTGGAGCTGCGGACCGAGGGCCGCTACCGCAAGTTCGTGGGGCGCACGGCGCACATCACCTTCTCGGCCGCGCACGGCGACCCGCGACGCGAGGTCCTCTATGTCACCGAACGCGCCGTCTTCCGGCTGGCGAACGGCGGCCTGGAGCTGATCGAGGTCGCGCCGGGCATCGACCTCGAGCGGGACGTGCTGGGACAGATGGACTTCGCGCCGGCAGTGGCCGACCAGCTACGGACCATGGATGCACGCCTCTTCCGCGATGGGTTCATGGGCAACGTCAGACACCTGGTGGAGGACTAGACATGGAAGGTGGCCTCCTGCGCTACGAGGACCTGCACGTCGGGCTCGAGTTCGACAGCCCCACCCGCACCATCACCGAGAGCGACGTCATGACCTTCGCGGGCTTGACCGGCGACTACTCGGAGCTCCACACGAGTGCGGCCTTCGCCGAGCAGACGCAGTACGGGCGGCGAGTGGCCCATGGCCTGCTGGGCCTGTCAGTGGCGCACGGGCTGATGTGGCCCCGGACCAACGCCATGCGCGACATCGCCATCGCCCTGCTGGGCATCTCCGACTGGCGCTTCCGGGGCCCCGTCTTCCTGGGCGACACCGTCCGCGTGCGCTACCGCGTGGCCGAGATGCGCGACAGCCGCTCCAACCCCGAGCAGGCCATCGTGACCTTCGAGGTGGAGGTCTTCAATCAGTCCGGCGAGCTGGTGCAGGGCGGCCGCAAGGTACTGCTCGTTTCCAAGACACCGCTGCCCGCCACCAAAGACGATCAGGACCTAACGTAACAGTGTTACACTGCGCCAACCAGACGCGACCTGGGGAGACTACAGCCTGATGTCCGACGCCTCGCGCAACAGCGCCAGCACGTCTGTCGGGCGGTCCACCGAGGAGTGGGATCGCGAACGGCGGAAGCGCAAGGTCCGTCGTGTCTGGTACTCGCTACTACCCGTCCTGACCTTCAGCCTGATCCTGCTGGGCTGGTGGGCCTTCGTCGTCATCGCCGATGTGCCCGAGTACATCGTGCCCTCGCCGCTGGACGTGTTCCCGCGGCTCATCGAGGACCTCGACCGCTTGGTCGAGGAGTCCATGGTCACGATGCAGGAGATCTTCCTGGGCTACTTCCTGGCTGTGGTGCTGGCCATCCCGCTGGGCCTGTTGCTGGCGATGAACGAGATGGCCAAGCGCGCGCTCTATCCGGCCGTCGTCTTCATCCAGCTCATCCCCAAGATCGCGGTGGCGCCGCTGTTCCTCGTCTGGTTCGGCTTCGGCATGCAGTCCAAGGTCCTGCTGGTCTTCCTGCTGACCTACTTCCCGCTGCTGCTCGCGAGCATGGCCGGCTTCTCCATCCTCGACGACCGGCTGCTCCACCTCACCCGTTCCATGGGTGCCTCGCAGCTGCAGACGTTCCGCTACCTGCGTTTGCCCAGTGCCCTGCCCATCATCTTCAGCGGCCTCAAGACCTCGGCCACCATCGCCGCCACGGCCGCCATCGTGGCCGAGTTCGTGGGTGCCAACAAGGGTCTGGGCTACCTGCTCCTGGAAGCCACATCCACGCTCGATACCGAACTCATCTTCGCCATCATCCTCGTGCTCACGCTCATCGGCATCGGTCTCAACTACCTTGTCGAGTTCGTCGAGTACTTCACCACGCCCTGGACGCGTAAGGCCAAGGAACAATGACCAACCGAATCGAGTAGGAAGTGTCGGAGCACCCGGAGTCCTCGTCCAGGGGGGTCTCGACGGTGCTCCGCAAGACAAGGAGGAGTCCATGCGGACCAAGAGGACACTGGCTCTGGGAATGAGCTTCGTGATGGCATTGGGAGCGGCGACGTCCATCGCCGGCACCGTTGCCGCCCAGGACGAGCCGCTCGAGCAAGTCACCTTCCAGCTCAACTGGGTCCCGGGTGGCTTCCACGCCGGGTTCGCCCTGGCACGTGAGGCCGGCTACTACGAAGACGAAGGCCTCTTCGTCCACCTCGTGCCCGGCAACGGCTCGGCCACCACGGCTCAGCTGACCGCCGCCGGCAACGTCAACCTCGGCAATGCCGATGCGGCGCCGGTGACGCAGCTGGTAGCCAAGGGCGCGCCGGTCAAGGTCATCGCCACGCTCTTCCAGGGCTCGCCCATCCAGATCACGGCCAAGGCCGATTCCGGCATCACCGAGATCAGCGACCTCGAAGGCCGGTCGCTGGCCTATCCATCGGGTGGATCGCAGGCCGCGCAGCTGCCGCTGGTCTTCGCCGCCAACGGTGTCGATGCCGACGCGGTCGAGCTGGTGCCGACCCCGCGCGAGGCACTCGTGCCCGTGTTGCTCGAGGACCAGGTCGACGCCATCGTCGGCTCCATGGACTTCTTCGGCATCCAGCTGGCCGACCGCGGCATCGAGACCGTCGACTTCCCGATGTACGAGAATGGCGCACCGACGGTGAGCACCTCCATCATCGGCAACGAGGACTGGATGGCTGAGAACCCCGAGACGACGCAGAAGTTCGTCAAGGCCAGCCTGCGTGGCTGGGCCGAGGCGCTGGAGAACCCCGACGCAGCCATCGAAGCGCTGGCCGCGCTGTTCCGCAACGTGGATGCCGAGGAGGCCCAGAAGCAGCTCGAGGCCACGATCCCGCTGTACTGTGCCAATGGTGCCCAGTACCTGGGCAAGGCCACCGAGGAAGCGTGGGTCAACCACGAGATGGTGATGCGCGAGTCCGGCAGCATCGAGGAGGCAGTCGAGCCGACCGACCTCTACACCTACGACTACCTGCCTCCCGACGAAGAGCTGTCGCCCTGCTAGCAGTCCCGGCAACCGAGGAGTAGGAGACAGGGTCAGGGATGATGGATCGAGCCGAAACGGAAGCCCGTGGTGTACGCCTCGAGGTCGATGGCGTGTCGCGCGTCTTCAATGAGTTCAGTGACGACCCGTTCCTGGCCCTGTCCGAGACCGATCTGACATTCGAGCCAGGTGAGTTCGTGAGCGTGGTCGGCCCGAGTGGCTGTGGCAAGTCCACGCTCATGCTCATCGCCGCCGGACTGCTGCCACCGTCTACCGGAGAGATCCGAATCGATGGCGAGGTCCAGACCAAGCCGATGACCGATGTCGGCATCGCCTTCCAGGACCACCTCTTGCTCGATTTCCGGACGGCCAAGGAGAACGTCCTCTTGCAGGCCGACATCCGGGGTCTGGACCGGGCCGAGCTGACCAGGAGGACCGACGAGCTCTTCGAGCAGCTCGGGTTGCACCAGGGTGCGGGTGACAAGTACCCGCGCCAGCTCTCAGGCGGGATGCGCCAGCGCGTCGCGCTTGCGAGGACGGTCGTCCACCGCCCATCGATGCTCATGCTCGATGAGCCGTTCGGGGCCCTCGATGCCCTGACCCGCTTGCAGGTCCGCCACGATCTCGAGCAGTTGTGGCTGCAGTACCGCCCAACGGTGCTTTTCGTGACCCACTCCGTCGAGGAGGCGGTCGGCCTCTCCGACCGGATCGTGGTCTTCTCCACGTCACCCGGCAGCATCGTCGACGAGATCACAGTCGACCTACCCCGACCACGGCCACTGTCTCTGGGCGACACGCCCGAGTACGCCAAATATGCCGACCGCGTCTTCGAGCACTTCGAGTCGATGGGCGTGCTTTCCGAAGGCAGCGGCGGAGAGCCCCCGACCGTTCTCTAGCCGCTACGTCGAGGGCTTCGAGCGGCAGCGAGCACGAGGCGCCTGAGCCGGTCCGACGAATCCGGTCCGAGCACCCGCCGAATGGTCCGTTCGGCGCTTGTCAAGGGTCGTAGACAGGAGCATCGTCATGAGCGGCAGGGCGTGCCCTGCGAAGGAGGTGGACGATGGAAGCGACGGTTTCCAGAGGCCCCATGAAGAGCCTGACGACCTGGCTGGACTCAGCAGGCGTCGACTACGAACTCCACGAGCACGACCGATCGCTCACGGCCCTGGCCACCGCACGAGCCGAAGGCGTCGACCCGAGCACCTTCGAGAAGGTCGTGTGGGTGCGCTCGGTCGATGGCGGCGATGCGCTCATCGTGCTCGATGCCAACGATCACCTTGACCTCGGGAAGGCCAAGGACGTGCTTCGATCAGGCAAGGTCCAACTCGTGCCGGAGGAAGAGCTGATCGAGCTCGCACCCGACTGCGATCCCGGTGCCATGCCGGCGGTGGGCAGCTTGTTCGGGCTCCCGACCTACGCGGATCTGCACGTGAGTGACGCCGCGGAGGTCAGCTTCAACGCCGGTAGCCACACGGTCGCGGTTCGGGTGGATCGCGCAGCTTGGGAGAAGGCACTGGGCGTCGTGTACGCCGACCTGGCAGCGGCCACCTGGCACGAGCCCGCCTGGCACCGATCCTGACGCTCGCCGCTCGGTGATGACGGGTCCCACAGGCCGTGGGACTCCTCCGTAGCGCCGCTCGAGAGGAGGCGTGAGATGCGAGTCCTTGTCGCTATCGATGGTTCGGAGTGCGCCGGTGTGGCCATCGACCTCGTCGGTGGGCTCCACTGGCCCGCAGGTACGGAGGTGAGAGTGCTGGAGGTGGTGCCCGCCGGCGCTGCCGTCTTCGGGGGTCCGTGGCCGCCGATCCCGCCGCTCGACACCACCCTGATCGATCGTGACATCCGCGAGCAGGCCTCGCGCGACCTGCAAGACGCGGCCGAGAAGCTAGCCGGCCCGGGACGCTCGGTCGAGACGACCGTAGCCGCTGGACGAGCGGGCGACACCATCACCTCGCTCGCGGAGCAGTCCGAGGTGGACCTCATCGTCGTCGGCTCCCGTGGTCACGGGACCCTCGGGACGATGCTGCTCGGCTCCGTCTCGTCGGAGGTCATCGATCACGCGCACGTGCCCGTGCTCGTCGCTCGCGGGCGAGAGATCAGGCGGGTCGTCTTCGCCTGGGATGGCTCGGATCGCGCCGAGGCGGCGGTGGCACCGCTGAGCGCGTGGGGGCTGTTCGGCGATGCCCACGTGGACGTGCTCAGCATCGCCGACGCCGAACCCCCGTGGTGGGCTCGTGCCGACATGGTCTCCGAGGAGGTCGCGGCCGAGGCCTACCACGAGGCCGCGGCGCCATCGCGGCAGCAGCACGAAGAGATGGCAGAGCGGATGGCCGAGCGGCTCCGGACCGCCGGTCTCGATGCCGTGTCCGTGAGCCGTGAGGGCGATCCGGCCGAGGCGATCGTGGCCTTCGCCAAGTCCCACGAGGTCGACCTGGTCGTGCTTGGCACGCACGGACGGACGGGGCTGCGACGGCTGCTCCTGGGCAGCGTAGCCCGGAACGTGTCCCTGCACGCCCATTGCTCGGTGTTGGTGGCGCGCTAGCGGGCTTCGGGTCAATCGTCCGAGAAGTACGCTGGAGGGGCTCGAACAGGTCGCTCAGGGGGTGCTGTCATGCAGTTGGCCGAGGCGCTTCTGGAAGCGCTCCACCGTGCTGGAGCGAGGGAGATCTTCGGCATCCCGGGGGACTTCGCGCTGCCCTACTTCGAGGTCATCGAGCGCAGTGGCGTGATGCCGCTGTACACGCTGAGCCACGAACCGGCGGTGGGGTTCGCGGCTGATGCCGGCACCCGCTTCCGCGGTGGCCTGGGCGTGGCCGCGATCACCTACGGCGCGGGTGCCTTCAACCTCGTCAACGCCGTAGCCGGCTCGTACGCTGAGCGGTCCCCGGTGGTCGTGCTCTCGGGAGCACCGTCGCGCCCTGAACGCACCTCTGGCCTGCTCGTCCACCATCAGGCCCGAACGCTCGACTCCCAGCTCAACGTCTATCGCGAGATCACCTGCGACCAGGCCGTGCTCGACGATCCGCGCACAGCACCGGAGGCCATCGCCCGCGTCATCCGTTCCTGCCATGAACGGTCGCAGCCGGTGTACATCGAGATCCCGCGCGACATCGTCGGTGCCGAGGTGGAACCGGTACCCGACCTGCCGGCGAGCCCGGTCGACCCCGATGCCGTGGAGGCAGCAGCCGTGGAGGTGCTGGCCCGTCTGGAGGCCGCTCGCTCGCCGGTGATGATGGTCGACGCGGAGATCCGCCGCTACGGCGTCGAAGCCAAGGTGGCCGATCTGGCGCACAAGCTGCATATCCCGGTGGTGACCACGTTCATGGGCCGTGGCCTCCTGGTCGACTCGGCCAACCCGCCGCTGGGCACCTACATCGGCGTCGCCGGCGAGCCGGAGATCACCGAGCTGGTCGAGACCTCCGATGCGCTGCTCCTTCTGGGGGTCATCCTCTCGGACCTCAACTTCGCGGTCTCACTACGCAAGATCGACCTGCGCAAGACCATCCTCGCCGCGCAGCGGGAGGTGCGGCTGTCGCACCACATCTATCCCCATATCCCGCTCGAAGCGCTCGTCGACGCCATGGCCCTGCGGGCACGGCGGCTGGGTGACCGGCCAGACGTCGCAGCGCCCCCGCAGCCACCCTATGGCCTGGCCCTCGACGACGGATCGGTCACGCCACATGACATCGCCACCGCGGTCAACGACATGATGCACCGGCACGGACCGCTGCCCATGGCATCCGACATGGGTGACTGCCTGTTCACGGCCATGGACGTCGACCACCACGCCATCGCTGCGCCCGGCTACTACGCGGGCATGGGCTTCGGCATCCCCGCGGGCCTGGGCATCCAGGCCGCCACGGGCGAGCGTGCGCTGGTGCTGGTCGGCGACGGCGCCTTCGAGATGACCGGCCTCGAGCTGGGCAATTGCCGGCGCTATGGCTGGGATCCGATCGTCATCGTCTTCAACAACGCCTCGTGGGAGACCCTGCGTGCCTTCGTGCCCAAGGCCCGCTTCACCGATCGGGAGAAGTTGGCCTTCCACGAGATGGCCGAGCCACTCGGCGGCGTGGGCATCCGTGTCCGCACCAGGCGTGAGCTGGCGGCCGCACTCGAACAGGCGGTCGAGACCCGCGGCCGCTTCGTGCTCATCGACGTCGAGCTCGAACCGGGCGGCATGTCGCGCACGCTCCGTCGCTACATCGAGGCCTTCGAGCGCAAGCGCGGCCAGGGAGGCTAGGTTCGCGAGCGCCCGAACGAGCCGTCTGGCATGTGGCGCACTCGAGCCCACGCCCGATCGTCGCGACGACGCCGCTGCGTCGAGCGCGGGCCGGCGGCTACGACGTAGGACACGAGGCTGCCCGCGGGCACCTCCGCCCCGGCCCGCGGCCGCGTTCGGATGACGAGACCCTCGCTGACCGCGTCGGATCGACGGGTCGCACGCCTGGCGGTTCCCAGACCAGCCTGGCGCAGCATGGAGAGCGCGTCATCCTCAGCGCGGCCGCGGACATCGGGGACGATCACGTGGGGCCTGGCGCCGACGGTCAGCATCAGGATCGCATCAGCGTCCGGCGCCTCACCGGGCAGCGGCACCTGTTCGAGTACCCGACCCCTCAAGCCAAGTGTCGTGGCACGCTCGATGACGTAGACCTGCTGACCCTTGAGCCGTGCCACGCGGCGAGCCTCCGCCAGCGGCATGCCCACGAAGTCGGGCACTGGAGTCGATCGCGGCTCCGTCGTCTGGATGACCTCCGGCGCCACGATGGGCACCGGGCGACGGCTGGCGAGGACGGTAGAAAGGTGGCGCCACATGGGGACGTGACCTCGTCGGATCGTACCCGGCTCGCGGCTCACCTGGCTGCGGTCAACGGGATCGAAGTGACAGGATTGTTGCGCCCGCCGGAGCCTCGATGTCAATGGCCTCGTCCATGAAGAATCCGTAATCGACTCGACATCGATCAGAGCATCGACGAGGGCCCTCGAAACGACGTACATTGCGATTGGATCCGCGCTGCGCATTCCGGCCGATCGTTGGCCTTGAGCGGCAGCTGTGGTGAGAGGTCCCTACCCCATGGCGATGCGACCGCAGCATCCTGGTCCTCAGTTCGACCTGCCGATCCCCCCGGTACGGCCCGAGCACCTCGCTACCAGCGCCCGCAGGCCCGGCGTGATCGATGTGTCCGTCTGCGAGTGGACGGCCGACCTGTCCGTGGGGTGGGACCGCGACAGGACCCCTGCCCACACGACGGTCAGCGGCATCGGATTCGTCGACTTCGACGCCACCGACTCGATCCACGAGACGACCGAGTCGGTGGGGAGCGTCGGGTCATGACCGCCATGCTGTCCGGCATGCCCAACCCCTTGGGCGGTCCCGAGCGGCCACTTCCGGGCGGTCGCGATGAACGGCGGGAGCAGGAACGCGAGGCCCGACGCCTGGCTGTGCGTCTGGCTGCTGCACAGCGGCGCCTGGGCCAGCCGGGCCCGACGAGCCCTGCACTGACGGTCGCCGTCGTAGAGGACATCGCGGAGCTCGCCGAGGCCACGAGCGACTCAAGGAAGCGTGGCGCGCGACAGCGCGTGTGGGCGCTCTGGCGCCCACGGCGTGGCCGGTCCTGATCAGCATCCGGCCACAGGGCCATGACCGAGCTCCTGCCCGATGGTCGTCGTGCGGCTTCGTTGGCCGTGGGTCTCGCGGTCGCGGTCGCGCTCGGCTGGCCCCAGAGCCTGGCCGCAGCCTTCGCTGACGACCTCGACCTGCACGTCCGCACGGTCGGAGAAGGCGTGAATCGGGTCCCCGCTGACGGCGGCGTCCGGCGCGCGTTCGAGGCCCAGTGCGCCTTGCGGTACCACCTCGACGAGGCTCTGCATCACTAGAGGTTCGGCGGCGGACGTCGTTCGTTACGATGCAGGGGCGACCACGCACCGGAGAGCCGCATGACCATCGAGACCGACCGTCGCTCGTGGGAGCACCTGCGCGAGCTGGCCGCATCCGGAGACCGTGAGGGCCTGGACGCCGCCATCGAGGCGATGCAGCCCGACGAGGCGGTGCGCGCCATCCTGCGGCTCGAGCCCGAGGACCAGCAGTCCCTGCTCACGACCCTGTCGCCGCCGGAGGCGGCCGACCTCATCGAGGACGCGCCTGACGAGCAGGCCGCCGACCTCATCGAACAGCTGGCGCCGCAGGCTGCGGCCGCCATCGTCACCGAGATGCAGTCCGACGAGCAGGCGGACCTCATCGCCGACCTTGACCGGGCCGAGGCGGACGCGATCCTCGGCGAGCTGGAGCCGGACATGGCCACCGAGGTCCGGGCCATGGCCGACTACGACGATGACGTCGCCGGCGGCCTGATGATCACCGAGTACGTGGCGGTGGGCGAGGACGTCAAGGTCGGAGCCACGCTCGACCAACTGGTGCTCAACGCCGAAGACAGCGACGACCACTTCAGCCGCTACGTCTATGTGCTCTCGGGCTTCGGCCGGCTGGTGGGGGTAGCGGCCGCCAGCGAGCTTGCCGCTGCCCCGCGCAACAGGCGCATGGCCGACGTCATGGTGGCGCCGCTGTTCACCGCTGCCACCACCGATCTCGACGAGTTGCGCGACTTCTTCGAGGCCCACCCCATCGCGGCCGTTCCCGTCGTGGACCAGCGCGCGCGCCTCCTGGGCGTGACCCGGCGCACGGCTGTGCTCGACGCGATCGCTGAGCGCACCGAGCGTGACATGCTGCGCATGCGCGGCATCGTCGGCGGCGATGAGGTGCGCAGCCTGCCGACCCGCACCCGCTCACGGCGCCGGCTCAGCTGGCTCTCGATCAACATCGTGCTCAACATGATCGCCGCCAGCGTGATCGCCCTCTTCATCGACACGCTCGACCAGGTCATCGCGCTGGCGGTCTTCCTGCCCATCATCAGCGACATGTCCGGCGCCAGCGGCAACCAGGCCGTGGCGGTGAGCATGCGCGAGCTCTCCCTCGGCCTGGTCAAGCCCTATGAGGTCGGCCGCGTCTGGCTCAAGGAGATCAGCATCGGCCTCATCAACGGCGTCGCCCTCGGCGTGCTAATCGGCCTCGTGGCCATCGTGTGGGACGGCAACACGTGGCTCGGCCTCGTGGTCGGCGTGACGCTGGCGCTCAACACGCTCATCGCCGTCTCGGTGGGCGGCACGGTCCCGCTCATGCTCAAGCGCTTCGGGGTGGACCCGGCCATCGCCTCGGGCCCCATCCTCACCACCGTCACCGATATCTGCGGCTTCTTCCTCGCGCTCAGCTTCGCCAGCCTGTTGCTGGTCCAGCTGACCTAGCAGCATCACTCCGCACCCGCCCGCGTGAGAGCCATCATGTGTCGAGGAAACGCGGTCGACCACTCACCGGGTGTCGGCACCCGACGGCCCCCCACAGGCAAGGAATACCACTGATGTCATCGCTTATCACCGAGATCGTACAGATCGCCGAGGGCCAGGAGCCGATTATGGCTACGGCCATCCATGACGGACACGGCCTGCGTCCGGAGGTCGACGCCCTGATGGCACTGCCGGAGCCGGACCGACTCCGCGAAGAAGACCCGTTCAGCGGCATCTGGACGAGCGTGGTAACGACACAGATGGTGGCGCTACGATCGCGCTTCGAGGTGGACCTGAACCGGCCTCGCGAGAAGGCGGTCTACCGCACGCCAGCGGAGACCTGGGGCCTGGACGTCTGGCGCGAGGAGCTGCCCGCCGACGTCCTCGAGCGCTCGCTCGAGGAGTACGACGCCTTCTATGCTGAAGCGGAACGGATCTGCTCCGAGCTGGAGCGCCGCTACGGGCGCTTCGTCGTGCTGGACCTGCACACCTACAACCATCGAAGAGGTGGACCGGAGGCCGACCCGGAGGATCCCAAGGCCAACCCGGAGGTCAACGTCGGAACCGGCTCCCTGGACCGCGAGCGATGGGGTGGCCTGGTCGATGGGTTCATCTCCGACTTGCGCGACCATCGGTTCCTTGGCCGCCAGCTCGACGTTCGCGAGAACGTGCGCTTCCAGGGTGGGTACCTGTCGCGTTGGGTGCACGAGCGCTACCCGGAGTCGGGCTGCTGCCTGGCCATCGAGTTCAAGAAGTTCTTCATGGACGAGTGGACCGGGAAGCTCTCTCCCGAGGAGTACGAGGCCATCCCACAGGCGCTGGAGGCAACGCTTCCAGGCCTGCTCGCGTCCCTCGGCGCCATCGAATGAAGAAGCTCGTCGACTCCGTCGGCGCCGGCGTGATGGCCCCGGCCCGAACGCCCTTGGACGCGGTACCACCGGCACAGGTGGTCAATGCCTTCGTGGAGGCGGCTTGCCAGCGGGTCCGCGAGGGCAAGCCCCTGCGGCGCAAGCTCAGCCCGTGGGGCCGGGTCCACGTCGATCGTCCCCTGCCATTCGTAATCGTCTACCGACGACCGCTCAAGCGCCAAGACGATGGCACCGAGGCGCTCATCGTCGGCGAAGCCTCGTATGTCATCGCGGCCGGCGGGCGCCGGGCACGACCTGGCCTGGAGGCGCTCATCGAGGGCATCGCCAAGGCCCAGACCGAGAACTTCGGCTCGTTCCTGATCGTGGAGCTGTGGTCCACCACGGATTCGGAGCTGCCGTCGGATGCCAGGGCATGGTCGCCGGGCTTCCGTATCCACCAACCGCGTAGGAGCAAGCTCTCGGCCACGATCACCTCGCTCGAGAACGCCCTTGGCGAGGTCCGTGTGAAGGGCGACTTCGCGGTCGTCGAGACCGTGGGCGTGGCCAACGTGCGTCCACCAGGCCTGCCCTCGATCATGACCGCGAGCCGGGCGGCAGCGCTGGGAGTCCATGTCATCGGGCTGGAGGTCCAGCCGGCCTTCCGCAGTCCCGGCGGGACAGAGGTCTACCCGCTGGTGCACCGGGCCCTTCACCATGGCATCTCGCGCGCCTTGAAGCGGGCTGTCTTCGACTTCACTCGTCTGCGCACGTCGCACAAGCCGCCCAACTACCATGCGCTCGGACGTCACAGCGTGGTCAAGGCTGTGTGGGACGTGGACCGCCGCTTGGCCCAAGTCAGCAGTGCCTTCGACTTCATCCTGCAGGTGACCCCGACCAACGCCGATGCTGCCTGGGCGGAGTTCCGTCGCCGACGCTTCGAGGTGCCCCCCGAGTTCACTTCGCGACCCCTGAAGCTGGACACCGCGCTGGCCAAGCGAGAGCTATTCAGGATCCCCATCGAACGCGTCGAGGATCCAACGCTGGCCCAGCTCTTCCGCGCACAGCAGACGTCGCTCGACCGCAAGCTCACCATGCTGGGGGATCGCGGGCGGCCCGAGTTCCTCTACGGCAGCCTGCAGGTCTTCGGTGGCGTCGACGAGCCGTTGCTTAACCTTGCGTACGAGGTGCTCAACCGGGTTCCGTCACGCACGCGAGGTGAGTCAAGCAAGGGGGCCGCCGACGCCAGAACTCTGGCCGCCCTGGCCACTAAGGAACTTGAACACTACCGGGCCCAGTATCCGGAGCTGGTGAGTGGCGTCGACATTCGCAAGGACGTCGTAGGTGCCATGGTCTCGCGCGGCCGCCTGCTCGTGGGAGCGCGCATCAGGGTTCCCGTCAGCCGTCTCGAGGCGCTGTTGACACACGAGGTCGGCACCCATGTCGTGACGTACGTCAACGGCAAGGCCCAGCCCTTCCGCCAGCTGGCCATCGGCCTGCCGGAGTACGACGAACTCCAGGAGGGCCTGGCGGTCTTCTCCGAGTACCTGGTGGGGGGCTTCAGCCGCCCACGGGTACGACTCCTCGCAGCACGTGTGCTGGCGGTCCGGCGCATGCTGGATGGAGCCGACTTCGTGGAGGTCTTTCGGGAGCTCGACCGGGCGCACGACTTCGAGCAGCGCACGGCGTTCGGCGTGACCATGCGGGTGTTCCGCGGGGGCGGGCTGACCAAGGATGTGGTCTATCTGCGGGGCCTGGTGGGTCTGCTGGCCTACCTGCGCGAAGGCGGGTCGCTCGACACGCTACTGATCGGGAAGCTCGGTCTCGCAGATGTGCCCATCATCGAGGAGCTACAGTGGCGCAAGATCCTGCGGCCGCCGCCGCTTCGGCCCCGACACCTTGACGACCCCGAACCCCAAGCACGATTGCAGGCAGCCCGACAAGGAGTGACAGTTCTGGACCTCGTCAAGAAAGGACGAAGATGAAGATCGGTTTCATGGTCAATGACATCGCCACGGAAGAGCCGGGCTACACCACCAGTCGGCTCGCGATGGCCGCCATCAACCGCGGCCACGAAGCCTGGGTCATCGGTGCAGGCGACTTCGCCTACGACAGCGACGAGACCATCAAGGCTCGAGCGACAGCAGCACCGAAGAAGGCCTACAAGTCCTCCGACACGTATGTCTCCGACCTGAAGGGTCGCAAGGCCAAGCAGGAGCGCGTCAGCGTCGACGAACTCGACGTTCTCATGCTGCGCAATGATCCCTCCGCGGACTTGGGCCACCGGGCGTGGGCTCAGTCGTCGGGCATCATCTTCGGTCGCGTGGCGATGCGCGGTGGTCTCATCGTGCTCAACGATCCCAACGGCCTGGCCAAGGCCATGAACAAGATGTACTTCCAGTTCTATCCGGAGGAGGTCCGTCCGCGCACGATCATCACGCGCTCACGCGATGAGATCAAGGCCTTCTGGAAAGAGGAAGGTGGGCAGATCGTCCTCAAGCCGCTGCAGGGCTCGGGCGGTTCTGGCGTCTTCCTCGTGCGCAAGGACGACGGGTCCAACCTGAACCAGATGGTCGACGCGGTCAGCCGTGATGGCTACGTGATCGCCCAGGAGTACCTACCAGCGGCCGAGGAAGGCGACACCCGCCTGTTCCTCATGAACGGCCAGCCCTTGCGCTATCGCGGCAAGTACGCAGCCTTCCGTCGCGTCCGCTCAGGCGACGACATGCGCAGCAACATCCATGCCGGCGGCAAGCTGCGCGAGGCGGTCATCACCGACGCACACCTGCGGATCGCGGAGATCGTACGACCAAAGGTCGTTCAGGACGGCATGTTCCTGGTCGGGCTAGACATCGTGGGTGACAAACTCATGGAGATCAACGTCTTCAGCCCCGGAGGTCTGGGCAGCGCGCAGCGCTACGAGAAGGTCAACTTCGCCCATGCGGTAATCGAGGCACTCGAGCGGAAGGTCGACTACATGAGCTTCTACCGCCGCAACTTCGACAACGTGGACATGGCCACCCTCTAGACCATGCAGCCTGGGGCCTGCTTCGCCAGCTTCCGGGCAGGCACAGGGGAGCCACCGGAGGCGTAGGCCCCCGCCACTTCTCGGGACTGAAGACCGTGGCGGGAAGGCTGGCGCAACAATAGACACACAGGAACCGGACGGTCTACAGCCCTGTACGATGAAGGGTCAAGCGGAGAGTGGGTGCGTGCAACCGTGCCCGACGCAGGAGTAGCACGACGAGTGACGGACACCACGATGGTGACCCTGGCGCAGGCTGGGGACTCGCACGGAACCAAGGCGGCCAACCTGGCCTGGCTCATCGAGCACGGCTATCGCGTGCCGCCCGGCGTCGTGGCTCGCTCGTCCGGGGTCAGCGACCTGGTCGGATGGACCCGGCCCGGACAGGCCTACGCGGTCCGCTCCTCCAGCTCCGTCGAGGACGGGTCGGACTTCAGTTTCGCGGGACAGTTCAGCTCGGTCTTGGGCGTCGAGGGCCCCGACGCCATCCGTGCCGCCGTCGAACGGGTCGAGGAGTCCGCCCATGACGAACGGCTCCTCCCGTACCTCGAGCACGCCGGTGTCGCGCCCGATGCGGTGCGGATGCACGTCATCGTGCAGGAGATGGTGCCGGCGGTCGCTGGCGGCGTCGGCTTCAGCCGCAACCCGCTCACGGGCTTGACGGACGTGCTCATCGAGGCCGTGGCGGGCACGGGCGATGCCCTCGTCTCCGGGCAGCAGACACCGGAGCGCTGGGTCCGCCACTGGGGGGAGTGGACCCAGCGACCAGACGATCCCGTCCTGACGCCGGCGGCGGCCGACGAACTGGCCGAAGGCGTCGAGTCGATCGCGGAAGCGTGGGGAGCGCCGGTCGACGTGGAATGGGCCTGGGACGGCAAGTCCATCTCCTGGCTTCAGGTCCGGCCCATGACTGACACGGACGTCCCGGTCTACTCCGCTCGGTTGTCCAAGGAGTTCCTGCCGGGCATGATCCCGCCCCTCGTGTGGTCGTTCAACGTGCCCATCGTCAACAGCGCCTGGCTCGACCTGTTCACCTCGGTCGTGGGCCCGCTCGACCTTGAGCCAGAGGACCTGTCCCGGCAGTTCGCCTATCGCGCGTACTTCAACATGGGCGCGGTCGGTGACATCTTCGAGGCCATGAGCATGCCCCGAGACCTGCTGGAAGTGCTAGCCGGCATCGAAGGCGGTGAGGACCGGCCCACCTTCCGCCCCAGCCTGGGTGTCGTGCGCCACCTCCCGCGCATGAGCCGCGTCGGCTGGCGCATGGCCCGCTACCACCATGAGCTGGACCGGCTCATCCCTCGAGTCCAGGACGAGATGGACCGACTCGCCGCCCGCGATCTGCGCTCGATGTCCGACAACGGCCTCGTAGGCCATCTCGCGGACCTATCGGCCATGGTCCGGCGTGTCGCGGCGGCCAACATCCTGGCGCCGCTCCTGTTCAATGCCTACAGCTCGGTCCTGCGGCGGCGGTTGGCCAAGCGTGGCATCGATGCCGAGGCCATCGACATGGGGGCTGGGCGGCCGGGCCTCGACGCGTTCGACCCCACACCGCATCTGCGGCGGATGGCGCCCCGCATGGCCGAGCTCGACGAGGATGCGCGCGAACGGATCCGTGGCGGCGAGGTCCGGCTGGTCCCAGGCATGGACGACTTCCTGGCACGCTTCGGACACGTCTCGGATTCGGGGAACGACTTCTCCCACGTGCCCTGGCAGGAGGACCCCTCCCCGCTCGTGGCACTGCTCGAAGGGTTCGCCCCAGAAGGCATTGCCACAGAGTCGGCCAGGCTGCCCGAAGATCTCTCCCGCCTGGAGCGCAGCCTGTCGGCACGCACCTCGCGCTACCGGCTGGAGCGCGAGCGTGTCTCTTACACCTACACCCGCAGCTACGGCCTCTTCCGCCCCGCCGTCCTCGAGATCGCTCGTCGGCTCGTCGAGCGGGACACGCTGGACGATGCCGAGCAGGTCTTCTGCCTGACGCGCGCGGAGATGGAAGCCGGACTGCTGGGGGAGCGGACGGGCCTGCGAGACCTGGCCGAGGTGCGACGGGCGGACATGGAGCGGGTGGCCGATGTCGACATGCCCGAGGTCATCTTCGGCGACGAGTTCGAGCCGGCGCCTCCGGTCGATCCAGATCACCAACTGCTGGGTACCCCCAGCTCGCGCGGCGTGGCCCGCGCCACGGCCCGTGTCATCCGTGGCATCGACGAGGCCGATCGGGTAGCACCCGGCGACATCGTGGTCATCCCCTATTCCGATGTCGGCTGGACGCCATTGCTGGCCAGGGCTGGCGGCATCGTGGCCGAGTCGGGTGGACTGCTGTCTCACTCGTCCATCGTCGCCCGTGAGTTGGGCATCCCCTGTGTCGTCAGCGTCCCGGGCGCGATGCGCGTGCCGGACGGCTCGGCAGTGCGAGTCGACGGCTTCACCGGCGAGGTCCAGTGGGAACCGGCCGCCTGAGCCGTCGCCGCCCAGGACTACGCCAAGGTCCAGGTCTTCAGCGGCCGTCGGCCTCCAGCGCCTCGAGCATGTCGTCCTCGTCCATGTAGTCGTAGTGGACCAGGCCTCGCTTCCGCAGCCACTTGTGGACGTACCCGATGTGGTTGGACTCGAAGGCCTCGTGGAACTCCCGTGTCTCGAACTCGCCGGCGTGCTTGTGGCGAGCCATGGACACCATCTCCGGCACCGAAGCTGCCCAGCGCACGAGGTTCACCGCCAGCGTCCAGGCTGCCAGGTCGCGCTTGCCCCGGGCCAGGAAGTAGAGCGTGAGCACGCCCGTCCAGGCGTGGGCGCCCAGCAACGGGTCACGCATCACGTAGATGCCCACGACCTGGCTGACGGCGACGCTCACCGGGACCGACGCAGGATCCAGGGCGAAGGCCGTGCCGGTCAGGATGGCCTCGGCACGACCGCCGCGGAAGCGGTGCTGCACCGGCAGCATCTGGCCCACGGCCACGGCGGTGGCCCAGACGATGTCCTCGTGGGTGTCGGGATACGCCCGGCGCAGGACGAGCACGGGCACGACGGCCTTGCCCATGTCGAGCAGCGCCGCCGCCGCGCCGAGGGCAGGGCTGGTAGTGACCTCGACGGTCGTGGAGCCGGCGGCGTTGAAGCGGATGCGCTTGCCATCACCCCACTCCAGGTCGAAGTGGTCGGTCACCGGTTGCGTGCTGTAGCGCCGCTGGAGCAGCCGCGGCACCTGGACAGAGCCGACCGCGTAGGCCACGGCTGCCAAGGCACCGAGACGAACGTTCCTGGGTGTGATGAGCTTGGCGAAGGAAGCCATGGAGGTCATGTCCAAACCATACAGGGCGACGGACGATCGACCGTTGGCCCGGGTCGGGCGCCCCAAGAGCGAGTACGCTGCATGGAGGAGTGAGGAGGGCCTGTCCGATGAGCGATCGAATCCTGTTCGGAATCTGCATCCCGAACTTCCGTCCGGGTACGGGGCCCGATACGATGCTGGCGGCGACCCAGACGGCCGAACGGCTGGGCTGGCACTCCGCCCTGGCCACCGACCACATCCTCGTCGATGGCGCCGAGCGCGGGAAGGACTACCGGCACATCTACGAGGCCCTCACGACCGTGGCCTGGCTGGCAGGCCAGACGACCACCATCCGTCTGGGCATGAGCGTCCTCGTCGCACCGATGCGCAACGCGCTGGTGATGGCCAAGGAGCTGGCCACGATCGACGCTCTCAGCGACGGTCGGCTCATCGCCGGGATCGGCATCGGCTGGAACCGGGTCGAGTTCGAGAGCGTCGGGGAGGGCGAGCGCTTCCGCCATCGAGGCGCGTGGCTGGAGGAGACGGTCGCGATGTGGCGCCACCTCTGGTCGGGCCAGACCGGACCGTACCGTGGCCGCTTTGATGGCTGGGACGAGGGCTATTTCGGTCCCCTTCCGCCCCAAGGCGAGGAGCTGCCCATCTGGATCGGCGCCACCGCCGAGCCGGCGCTCCGCCGCACCGGTCGCATCGCCGACGGCTACCACTCCACCCGCACCGACCCTGAGACCATGATCGAGCACCTGCGGACCGTGCGAGAAGCTGCCGATGGCGTCGGTCGCCCGATGCCCGTGGCCTCGACACGACTGTCGGTCGACTTCAGCGGGACCCGTGAGGGGACCTCGATCATGACCGGCTCGCCGGAGCAGATGGCCGCCCGCCTCCGCGCCTACCGCGAGGCCGGCACCGACCACGTCGCGCTCGACTTCGGCGAGGTCGACCCGGACATGGCGGCCAAGGCCATCGAGCGCTTCGACCGCGAGGTCGTACCACAGGTCTGAGGCCCAAGCCGCGCCCGTGGCGGCGAGCTCCGCGCCAGCGGTCGCCGCCACGTCGCTCGTGCCCTCGCCGTGCTGGTCAGGCGCTCGCCATGCTGGTCGCCGAGCCCTGCCGGTCGGGCGCTCACCATGCTGGTCAGGCGCTCGTCGCATGGTTGGTGGTTCCCAGTTGTCCGCGTGCCCTTGTGGTCACACGTCGCCCGAGCCGACCCTATCGGTCAGTTCCGGCCATGCCAATGGACACCTGTCGGCCGAGTCGACGCTAGACCCACGTGGCTGGTCGCATCGCCCTTCTCGGCGGCCCTCGAGCCGTTCGGGTATGCCCAGGCATGACCAGGATCGGCGGCCGATCGTCGCGCGCTGGCTGCGGTCGTGACTACGAGCTGGTCTTGGGTCGGTGGGGACGACGGGTGTCCATGAGATCGCGCCGCGGGGCTGACCATCACCAGCCCTGGCATGTGCTGGCACCGGTTGGAAAGCCGAGCTCGGGGCCGCTCCCGAACCGCCCCGGAACGGCGAGCTAAGGCGTCGGCGAGGGCGACGCCGACGAGCGCCTGCGCCGGAGGCTTGGAGCGAGCTGGACCAGGAACACGCCGGCTACCGCCGCCAGCAGTCCCACGACCTGCACCGGGCCCAGCGATTCATCGAGCACGAGCCAGCCGATGATCGCGATGAGGATGACGGTAAGGTCGCCGAGCGCGCTGGCCTCGACCGCTCGCAGTGTCCGTTGGGTGTGAGTCCAGATCGTATAGGTCAGCGCCGTGTTGATCACGGCCAGCCAGCCGATGAAGAGCCAGGCTCGAAGTGCGAAGTCCGGCACACCTTCAGCGATGAGTGCGACGACCAGGAGGATGACACCGCCGAAGGCCATCGACAGCGCGGTCAGGCCCAACGGACCCCCGAACAGACGCCTGGCGTCGATGGCCAGATAGCGCCCGAGGCTGAAGCCGACCCCAGCGACGATAGGGATGCTCATGCCCGCCAGCAGCGCGATCGTCAGGCCTACCTCCGGCAACTCGAGACCGAAGTAGGCGACCACGCCGACGATCAGGATGCCGATGCCCAGCAGCTGGACGGGACTCGCTCGTTCATGTTCGCTGCCCATCGTCAGCATCGCGGTGACGATGGGGGCCAGGCCCATGAGCAGCCCCACGGTCGCAGCCGAGAGTTCACCGAGCGCGAGGACGAATCCGATCTGCGCCAGGCAGAACACCAGGAGTCCGTAAAGGCCGACCCCGGTCAACGACCGTCGGCCGGCGGTCCAGACCCTTGCAGCGCGCAGACGTGGCGTGGCCACGACCAACAGGATCATCCCGGCCAGGCTGAAGCGAACGCCGGCGAAACCCAGCGGCGGCAGATCCTCGTCGGTCAGGCCGATGCGAATGAGCACCACCGATGTGGCCCACAGGAAGGTGACGACGATGCCGAGAGCGATCGCGACACGGTGACTCGGTGCCGAGCCCATCACGACCCGATGCCCGCCCACTCCGACTGTCGTCCCTCCACGCCTCCACAGTAGCCGCGAGCCCCGAAGCGCGCGGCCCAACGCCACGACCCTGCGCCACTAGACTCGCTCCACCACTCAGCAGCGCGTGCCTCAGGGAGGGCTAGATCCAGATGAAGTTCGGACGGTTCGATGACGAGCGGCGGGAGTACGTCATCACGCGACCGGACACGCCCCTGCCGTGGATCAACTACCTCGGCTCGGAGGACTACCTCGGGCTCATCAGCAACACCGCCGGCGGCTACTCGTTCTACCAGGACGCCCGCCTGCGCCGCCTGACGCGCTACCGCTACAACAACGCCCCGCTCGATATCGGCGGCCGCTACGTCTACGTCCGTGACGACGACTCCGGTGACTACTGGAGCCCGTCATGGCAGCCCGTCGGGAAGGACGTCGAGGACTTCGAGTGTCGCCACGGCATGGGCTACACCGCCATCGGCTCGCGCACCGACGGCATCCGCACCGAGACGACGTACTTCGTGCCCGTCGGCCAGAACCTGGAGGTCTGGCGCACGCGCGTCACGAACGAGCGCGCGATCGCCGCCAACGTGTCGCTCTTCAGCGCGATCGAGTGGTGCCTGTGGGAGGCCAACGACGATGCCACCAACTTCCAGCGCAACTACTCGATCGGCGAGGTCGAGGTAGAGGACGGCGTCATCTTCCACAAGTCGGAGTACCGCGAGCGGCGCGACCACTTCGCCTGGTTCGCCTGCAGCGAGGAGTTGGCCGGTTTCGACACCCAGCGCAGCGACTTCCTTGGCGCCTATCGAGGCTGGGATCGTCCGCTTGCCGTGGAGGAAGGCCAGGCGCACGACTCGATCGCCCACGGCTGGCAGCCCATCGGCTCACACCACGTCCGCCTGCAGCTCGCGCCCGGTGAGACCCGCGAGGTCATCTTCGCCCTGGGCTATGCCGAGAACGAGAAGGACGCGAAGTTCGATCCGCCCGGTTCGCAGCGCATCGACAAGGCCGGTGTGCTGCCGACCATCGCGCGCTATACCGACGCCGATGCGGTGGAGCAGGCCTTCGCCGACCTGAACAGGTACTGGGATGCCCTGCTGGGCCTCATCCACGTCGAGACGCCCAACGAGCACCTCGACCGCATGGTCAACATCTGGAACGCCTACCAGTGCATGGTCACCTTCAACCTGTCTCGCTCGGCTTCGATGTTCGAATCGGGCATCGGCCGGGGCATGGGCTTCCGTGACTCCAACCAGGACCTGCTCGGCATCGTGCACCAGGTCCCGGAGCGCGCGCGGCAGCGGATCCTCGATATCAGCGCGACCCAGTTGCCCTCGGGCGGCGCCTACCACCAATACCAGCCGCTGACCAAGCGCGGCAACGATGCGGTCGGCGGCGGGTTCAACGACGACCCCTGCTGGCTCGTGCTGGGCGTAGCGGCGTACCTGCGCGAGACCGGTGACACCGCCATCCTTGACGAGCCGGTGCCCTTCGACAATGCGCCCGGCACCGAAGCTCCGCTGTACCAACACCTCGTGCGCGCGACCGAGTACACGCTCGAGCGCCTGGGCCCGCATGGGCTACCGCTCATCGGCCGGGCCGACTGGAACGACTGCCTCAACCTCAACTGCTTCAGCGAGACCCCTGGCGAACCCTTCCAGACGACCGAGAACAAGGAAGGCGGCGTGGCTGAGTCGGTCTTCATCGCCGCGCTCTTCACGCTCGCGGTGCAGGAGATGCGCCTCATCGCCGAGAACCGACGTGACGCGGTCTTCACCCGCCGCTGCGACCAGGCCGAGCGGGACATGGTGGCCGCGGTCGACGCCCACGGCTGGGATGGCGCCTGGTTCCGCCGCGCCTACGACTACTTCGGGAGTGTCCTCGGCTCGGCGGAGAACGAGGAGGGCCAGATCTTCGTCGAGCCGCAAGGCATCGCGGTCATGGCCGGCATCGGCACCGACGATGGGCGTGCCCGGAAGACGCTGGCCTCTGTGCGCGAACGCCTGGCCACGCCCCACGGCATCGTCCTCCTCGACCCGCCGTTCAGCCGCTACTACCCCGAGTACGGTGAGATCAGCTCGTACCCGCCGGGCTACAAGGAGAACGGCGGCGTCTTCTGCCACACCAACCCCTGGCTGATGCTGGCCGAGGCTGCGGTGGGCAACGGCGAGGGTGCGCTCGACTACTACCTGCGCATCAACCCCTCCGCGCGCGAGAAGATCTCGGAGATCCACGGCACCGAGCCCTACGTCTATTGCCAGATGATCGCCGGCAAGCACGCCGCCAAGCCCGGCGAAGCCAAGAACTCATGGCTGTCGGGGACCGCGGCGTGGAACCTCGTGGCCGCCACGCAGGGCATCCTGGGCGTCCGGCCCGAGCACACCGGCTTGCGTGTGAACCCGGTGCTGCCGGCAGACTGGGACGGCTTCAGGATGACCCGCCACTTCCGCGGCACCGAGTACCGCATCTCGGTCGAGAAGGCGGTGGGCGTCACCGGTCGCGTGACCTCGCTCGAGGTCGAGGGCGAGACGGTCCCAGGCAACATCATCCCGTTGGCCGCCGAGCCCGGCGGAGTCGTCGAGGTCCGCGCCACGGTCGAATAGCCTCCTTGACTCCCTCTGGGGCATCGCTTGCAGGGATCGTCGGCCACGCCACCGGTCGCGAGAGCGCTTCGCCGGCGCCGGCGAAGCAGAGGATGACGATGCTGAGGGTTTGCACCAGACCCCCGGGTGCGTTGGCCCCACGATGCCAAGCCTGACCCCTTACCATCGGAGAGAGCAGGGAGGTCGACACGTGGCGCAGAACCAGGACTGGGGCCAGCCGCCGCAGAACCAGGGCGGTTGGGGCCAGCAACAACAACAGCCACCGCAGGGCCCACCACCAGGGCAGCAGCCGCCGCAGTGGGGCACGCCGCCACCGCCGAGCGGACCGGGCTTGGGCACCAAGCACTGCCCCTCATGTGGCTCGGTCATCGACGCCGCTGCTGCGGACTGTCCGCGCTGCGGCGTTCGCCAGTCGGATGCGGTGTATCGGGAACCCAAGAGCCGCCCGCTCGCCATCGTGCTGGCGCTGCTGCTCGGCGGCTTTGGCATCCATCGCTTCTACGTGGGGCCGATCAGCTGGGGCGTCGCGTACCTCATCTTCTTCTGGACCGGCATCCCCGGGTTCCTGGGCTGGCTCGAGGCCATCTACTGGCTCACACGGAGCGATGTCGAATGGGCCCAGAAGTACGGCGGCCCGGTGCGCCAGTCGAACGGCTTGGCCATCGGCTGCCTATGGATCCTGGCGCTGCTGCCGCTACTCGCGATCGTGCTCGTGCTGGCCCTCGTGGTGGGCGGAGTCACGACCATCACGCTATTCGAGCTGTCGAACTGAGGCGATAGCCGCTGGACGCGGCCGATCCACCGGGCGGCTTACGCTCGGTCGCGCCACCCCTGGAGGTGCTCGCGCCCCTCGGACACAGCAGCAAGGACGCGCTCGGCCTCGCCTGAGGGCACGCTGTCCGGCCAGCACGATCGGAGCAAATCGGCGTCGTAGCCGTGGTCGGACCCACCCGCACGCAAGACGTCCAGGCCCGCGGCCACGCCCATGGCGTAGCGTGGTGTCGGCACGTCCACGGTCAGGCCCAGCCGGATGAGCCCGATGAGCCGGTCCTCCCAGCCCAGCTTGCGCCGCGGATCGCGAGCCGCCCGCTCGATGGTGTCGGCCAGGTACGGGTTCACCATGCGCTCCAGCAGGTCGTCGGCGAAGGCCTCGTAGCCGGATCCGGTGAAGAGCTCGTCAGCACCGGCCCAGCGTCGGCGAAGGGTCGCGCCGGACTCCTCGATGAAGGCCTCTCGCAGGAGCGCCATCGCACCGTCGACCTCGCGCAGGTCGGCCACCAGCGTCAGACCAAGGACGGAACCCAGGAACCCGGCCAACGCATGCGTCGCGTTGTGGCCCAGCAGCTTCGCGTCCTCGAACGGCGCGAGGTCATCCACCTCTCGCAGCACCGGCATGCCCGGGTGGAGCCGCAGATCCTGCACGGGAGACGAGGATGCGGTCGAACTCCTCGACCAGGAAGGCCGAGCCCAGCGCGGAGGTGACGCTGGCAAGGCCGTGCTGCCGCAGCTCGTCGGGGTCGGTGATGATGCCGCTCATCTTGCCGATGACGGTGTCCACGTAGCGGGCACGCCCGGACACGAACTCCCGCTCCTCGGCCGGCACCGCCTCCAGCACGGCAGCTTCCAGCAGCTCGGCCGCGGAGCGGTGGTTCTCGGCGCAGAAGACGATCAGCGGTGTCATCCGTGTCCGGTGCCGCAGGCCCTCGGCCAGGAGACGATGCGGGCTGTTCGGACCATCGGTCTGGTAGAACGCGACGCTCGGAAGCGCTGACGTGAGCTCATCGGCCCCGGCGATGGCCTCGACCACCAGCTCGGCTTCGGCCGGGACCGTGGAATCGGACACGTTGATTGGGCCCACCTCGGCCACATCGACCCGGTCGAAGCGGGCGATGTTGACCCGGAAGTGGCCGTCATCTGCGCGTAGCCCGGCGACGAGGTCGGCACGCACGTCCACCACCAGCGGCGGGGCGTAGTCGCCCGTCCGATGCGCTTCGTAGACGAAGAGGCCCGACTGGATAGCGCCGAAGCCCAGCCCCACGAGGCGCCGAGTGCCGGTGAAGGCCACCTCAGACGTCCGCGAGGTACTGCTGTTCGTCCTCGGCCGACCAGCGCGCGACGTCACGGATGGCGTCGCTGCGCCGTTGCGGGTAGACGATGGCCTTGCCCTGGACGCGCCCGGCACGGGCCATCCCCAACAGCTCCGGTGCATGGTCCAGGTCGCCGACGTGGCCGATATGCGCAGCGGGATCGATCTGGCCGGCGACCATCAACCGCAGTGTCTCGATGACGTCCCAGGGTCCACCACCCGACGAGCCGGTGATGTTGATCTCCTGGTAGTGCACGAAGCGCTCGTCGATGCCGATGATCTCCTCGCCCGGCTTGAGGCCCGCGAAGAGATCGAGCACCCCGTAGCGCGCGAGCAGGTGCTGGACCCGCTCCATCAACGCCCCATCCGCCGCGGTGACGATGAGATCATCCGCGCCTGCACCGTCGCTGACCCGGCCGACGACCGCCGCCAGATCCTGCGTGGTCGTGTTGACCGTGACGAGCTCCACGCCGGCCGCGGCCGCCCGTTGCCCGAAGGTCTCGTGGATCCAGGCCAAACGCTCGTCGCGACGTGCGGTGGCGATGATGACGCGTGGCCGCGCGGCGATGGCCAGGTCGACATGGATGCGCCCCATCGGGCCCACGCCGATGACGACGGTGACGCCGTCGGGCTTCAGCCCGGTGGTCGCGGTCCGCGCCTGCGTGCGATCGGGCTGCGACAGATGCATGTGGTGCGCGTGCGAGCTGATGATGCAGCTGATGGGCTCGGCGATGGCCGCATGGCCGGCTGGCAGCGTGTCATCCGGCAATGGGATCAGGCAGCCGGCCTCCAACACCTCCTCGGTGATGAGGATGTATTCGGCCAGCAGGCCGGGCAGGGAGTAGCCGACCGCGATCTTGGCCACGCCGCGACCATCGTCGTCGTACCGCTCGAGGTGATTGATGGGCGCATGGTCCACGGCCGGCTGGACGGAGCACCGCTGTCCCTCGCTCCACTCACCCGTCAGCTCGCGCCCGACCTCGACGATCGTGACCACACCCTCGTCACCGACGATGGCCGGGTGCTCGGCCGGGTCCCAGCCGTGCATCAGCGGGTGCTGGGACCCCTGGTCGACCAGCTTGTTGACCGAGGTACAGATGCCCGCAGCATCGACGCGCGCCAGCAGCTGGCGCGGTCCGGGCTGTGGCACCGAGATGGTTTGCACGGCTAACGACTCGGTCCCGACGCCCGAGAGGACGGTCGCACGCATCTCCGTCGGCAATGCCCCGACCTCCCCCGGCCGGATCATCGGGGCGGCTCCAGCCCGGCCATGCGCCAAGCGTCGGCGGGCTCGTCCGGACCGGTGAAGGTGTCGATCGTGGTGGTGCACAGCGCACCCATGGCTGCACCCATGCGCGCCGAGTCCTCGGCCCCGAACCCGTGGATCAGCGCCGTCAGCACGCCGCCGGTGAACGAGTCACCGGCGCCAGTCGTATCGATCGTGTCCACCTTGAAGGCCGGGATGTGACCGACGAAGTCATCGTGGTTCACCCAGGCGCCGTTCGGGCCGTCGGTGACGACGGCGAAGCCGACACCCAGCTCACGCAGTCGGGCGGCTGCCGCCGCGGGGTCGGACAGGCCGGTGATGCCCTCAGCCTCAGGGAGGCTGGGGATGAACAGATCCGTGAATGGCATGGCCGCCAGCACGCGGCCCCACTGGGCCGTGGAGTCGTGAACCACGTCGAGGCTGGTGTGGATCCCCTTGGCCTTGGCACGCTCGAAGAGCCCGGCCAGCGGTGCCCCGTCGGGATCATCGAGCGAAGGCATGATGAGGGCGCCGCCCACGTGCAGGAAGTCACTCGTCATCAACGGCTCGATGTCCTCTGCGGTGATGTCGCCGTCAGCACCGATGTTGTGCAGCATCGTGCGCTCACCGTCCTTGTCGACGGCGACCAATGAGGTCGAGGTCGGCTTGGCCGAGGCCACGAACCGCACGTCAAGATGCGGAGCCGGCACGCTCTCACGCAGCCAGCGTCCGAAGACATCGTCACCTGCGGGGATGATCAACCGCGTCTCGATGCCCATGCCCGCGAGCACTCGACCGGTCCGCAGCGCGGGACCGCCTTCAGCGGTGGAGAACGTGTCGACCAGGCCCAACACCCCGATGGGGAGCGGGCCGGCGGCCTTGGCCAGCACGTCGAAGGTCGCGCTACCGGCACATGTGATCTGGATCTGGCTCATGGGTCGATGATAGGGCGCCCATGGGAACGTCTTCACGTGCGCTCGCCGGCGGTACCAAGAGGCGGTTCGTGGCAGATAGGACTAGTACTGATGGGCCCCTCCCATCTGCCCTCCACTACACCGAACATGAGCCGAGCAAGCCCACCGTACGGGACCCGAACCGATTCGCATGCACCCTCACCGGCACGTGCACGAGCTCGCGCGATGACCGAACCACGCCTCTGCCCCAGCTGCCAGCGGGAGAACGCGCCCGACGCGCTGTTCTGCGTTGCCTGTGATGCGATGCTGCCGCTCGAGAGTGCGACGATGCACTCCCCGGCCAACCAGACGGGTCCGACCGAGACCGTCCTGCGCTGCCCCAACTGCCTCACGCGCAACTCCATGGACCAGGTCTACTGCTGGCGCTGCCTGCACGAACTGCACTCGACCGATGCGCTCGAGGACACTTCGCCGCGTCCGCTGACGGCGGCCTTGGCGAAGGCGTCGGACTCTGCTCCGGCCGAGCCGGCATCGTCGCCGTTCGACCCGACGCTCCAACCGGTCAGTGCCGACGAGGATGCACCCAAGAGCTCGGAGGAGCCCGAGGTCGCACCGCCGATCGCCGCGTCGGTAGAGGTCGAGTCGGATGACCAGCCCGAGCCCTTCGTCATCCCGGCGCCCGTTGAGCGGCCGAGTGATGTGACGCTGATGCCGACGTTCACCGCTGCCTCGGCCATCGAGCGCGATCGGCACCAGCAGCGTCGCGTGCGCCTGGGAGCTGCTGCCTCGGTCGTTGCGCTGGCCGCTGTGGGAGTCTTCACGGCCGCGTTCATGTTCGGCTCGGGAGACGACAGCGCACCGCTCACGGCTGAGGCCACGGCCACGCCGCGCGTGGAGCCCACGCTCGAAGTCGTCGAGCCCGAGGGTTCGACGGTGCCAGTGGCCGCGAAGATCGATCCTGATCTGCTGACCGCCGCAGCCGAGTCCCCGACACCGGAGCCGACGCCCGAGCCGACGCCCGAGCCGACGCCCGAGCCGACACCGGAGCCGACGCCCGAGCCGACGCCCGAGCCGACGCCGGAGCCCACGCCCGAGCCGACGCCCGAGCCGACGCCCGAGCCCACGCCGGAGCCGACGCCCGAGCCGACGCCCGAGCCCACGCCGGAGCCCACGCCGGAGCCCACGCCGGAGCCGACGCCGGAGCCGACGCCCGAGCCCACGCCCGAGCCGACGCCGGAGCCGACGCCGGAGCCGACGCCGGAGCCGACGCCCGAGCCCACGCCCGAGCCGACGCCGGAGCCCACGCCGGAGCCGACGCCGGAGCCCACGCCCGAGCCCACGCCGGAGCCGACGCCGGAGCCGACGCCCGAGCCGACGCCGGAGCCGACGCCGGAGCCCACGCCGGAGCCCACGCCGGAGCCCACGCCCGAGCCCACGCCCGAGCCGACGCCGGAGCCCACGCCCGAGCCGACGCCGGAGCCCACGCCCGAGCCGACGCCGGAGCCGACGCCGGAGCCCACGCCGGAGCCCACGCCGGAGCCCACGCCGGAGCCCACGCCCGAGCCCACGCCCGAGCCGACACCGGAGCCCACGCCGGAGCCCACGCCGGAGCCCACGCCCGAGCCGACGCCGGAGCCGACGCCGGAGCCCACGCCGGAGCCCACGCCCGAGCCCACGCCGGAGCCCACGCCGGAGCCCACGCCCGAGCCCACGCCGGAGCCCACGCCCGAGCCCACGCCGGAGCCCACGCCCGAGCCCACGCCCGAGCCCACGCCGGAGCCCACGCCCGAGCCCACGCCGGAGCCGACGCCGGAGCCGACGCCCGAGCCCACGCCCGAGCCGACCGAAGAACCCGTCACCACGTTGGCCAACGCAGCGCTCACGTGCGAAGCAGCGCTGACCACGTCAGCCGACGTGCAGGCCGGCGTGACCGACTCGCAGCTGTGCCAGCCCACCGACGAAGCCATCGGTCAACTCACACTCCAGACCTTCGCCGATACCGGCGGCCTCCGCGAGGCTTGGCAAGCCGACGCTGACGCCACGGCTGACCTGACGATCGACGAGGCCATCTGTGAGAACGCCACACCTGGCGCCGACAAGTGGGGCTACGGCAACCTCCTCTGCGGCGTCAGCAACGACGGGACTGCGCAGATCCGCTGGACCGACACCCGCAGCGACACATTCGGCGTGGTCGAGAGCGCAACGGACGACCTGGCTGCACTGCATCAGTGGTGGCAGACCAACGCTCGCCCACTGGGACGACCTGAGCCCGGTTCGACAAGCGACCAGAGCGACACCACGACGGCCACGCCGACATCGGCACCTGGAAGGCTCGTGCGCGTCCCGGGCAAGCCCAAGAACGCCACCTGCGCGACCTCGGTCGATCCCATCCTCGACGAGTGGGACCGGACCTGGAATATCACCACGGTCGACTTCCAGAACAAGAACGGCTACGAACGGGTCGTGATCAACCTGGAGCGCAGCGGCAAAAATCGCTCAACTACACCGACCAGGACGACCGTCAGGCGGATGACCGTGGGTAACATCCGCAACTCCCAACCCAAGGCTCCGACCCCGACGAAGGGCAAGCTCGCCATCGTGCTCGACATCGACGGCATCAAGGACTCGCCCACGCTCTACAACTTCGAGCCCAGCAGCCTCGACTACATGCGGCAGCTCTCGATCTTCAGGAGCAACGGCGGCTATGCCGCAGTGATCACGACACCATCAGCCATCTGCTACCAAGTCCGCATCCCGGTCTGGAGCAACGCCGCCACCGGCAACGAGCGGTCAGCCGAGATCTACGTCGACCTCAAGCCTCGCTAGCGCCTACAGCTGCCGGGTGATCGGCGCGACCGCCGGGTAGACCTCTCGATAGCGTTCGTACAGTTCCGAGTAGGCCGCATGGCGCTTGGCGTCGGGCTCGAATGTGCGGGTCAGCTCGAGGAACCGCTCGGCTCCTTCGGCTGCCGACGACCACAGCCCGACACCGGCACCAGCCAGCAGCGCCGCACCGAAGGCCGCCGCCTCGGTGATACGCGGCGTGATGACGGGGATGCCCGTGATGTCCGCCTTCAGCTGCAACCACAGCTCGGAGCGCGCACCGCCGCCGATGGCTCGCAGCACATCGATGGCCACTCCCCCATCGCGCAACAGATCGAGGTTCAGCCGCAACTCGTAGGTCAGGCCCTCGAGGATGGCTTTGGCCAGGTCCGTCCGCGTCGTCGAGAAGGTGAGTCCAAGGATGGCGCCCTTCGACGCCGTGTCGAAGGTAGGCGTGCCAGCGCCCGCGAAGTGCGGCAGTACGAGCAGCCCCGTCGGATCGGCCGCCGCCCCACCCAGGATCAGGTCGTAGGCATCGTCGCCTGACTCGGTCGCTCGCGCCACTTGCGGTTCGCAGAAGCCGTCCCGGAACCAGCGCAGCGCCAGCCCGCCACTGTGGTTGAGCGCCATCGCCAGGAACAGCTCCGGCACGGTCGCGCGGTAGACGCTGATGTTCCCCTCGTACAACGGCGTCGTGACCACCGGCGACCCGAGCGCCACCTCGACCACCTCGGCCGTGCCGGTCGAGACCATCGTCAGCCCCGGCTCCGTCAGCCCCACGCCCAGCGCGCCACAGGCCTGATCGTGACCACCGGTCACGATCCCGGGTGCCGCTGACAGTCTGAGTCGTTCGGTCAGCTCGCCGCTGAGCCGGCCGACCATCGTGCCCGAGGGCACGACCTCGGCAAGACGGTCGGGCTCGAGCTCCAGGACGTCGAGGATCTCGGCCGACCAGCTCCCCGCCTCCAAGTCGAACGCCTGCGTCCGTGACGCGAGACAGGAGCTGATGGCGGGCTTGCCGGTCATGCGCGCGATGAGGAAGTCCTCGACCAGCAGGAAGCGATCGGCCGCAGCCCATACGTCCGGCTCGTGCTCGCGGATCCAGAGCAGCTTGGGCAGCGTGTTGACGGTGTGGATGGGCATGCCCGTGCGCTCGAACAGCGCCTGCGCCCCAAACCGCTCGCGCAGCCAGGCGTTCTGGGCGTCGGTGCGCGTGTCCATGCCCAGGATCGTCGGGCGCAGCGGCCGCAACGAGGCGTCGACCGGCGTCACCGCCTCGCCATGGACGGAGAGCCCGATGGCGGCCACCTCACGCACAGCAGCAGCGGCGATCGCCTCCTCCATCGACGCGAGCGCCAGATCCCAGACGGCCTCGATGTCCTGTTCCGCCCAGCTCGGATGCGGCAGGTCCACGGGATACTCTCGCGACGCTGCCGCCAGGAGCGACCCGTCCTCGTCGAAGACGACGGCCTTGCAGCCGGTAGTGCCGACGTCGAGCCCGATGAGTGAGCTCAAACCGCGACCGCTCCGTGTGCAAGCGCCGCCTGGTACATGACCTCGATACGGTCAGGTGAGACGTCCGGCTGGATGTTGTGGGCGGCGCAGAACACGTAGCCACCGCCACGACCCAGCGTCTCGATGCTGTAGTCGACCTCGCGCCTGATCTCGTCGTGCGTCGCGGTCGGCAGCACCTGCTGCACGTCGATGCCGCCACCCCAGAAGGCCAGCTCGGAGCCGAACTGCTGCTTCATCTGCGCGATGTCCATCTTGGCCGCGCTGCGCTGGATGGGGTTGAGCGCATCGACGCCGCACTCGATGAGGTCCGGGATCAGATCGAAGACCGAGCCGCACGAGTGCATGAAGACCTTCGCGTCGGTCTTGGAGTGGATGAAATCGTAGAGCTCCTTGAGGTACGGCTTGACGTCCTTGCGGAACATCTCAGGCGCTGTCCAGGTGGCCTTCTGCGTGCCCAGGTCGTCTCCCTGGGCCACCACCTGCACGTACGGTTCCACCTGCTGCAGGAAGAGGTCCCACAGCTGGATATCCGTCTGGGTGATCTTGTCGAGGATGGCGTGGGCCATGTCACGGTTCCAGTAGAGGTCCATGCAGAACTGCTCATAGCCGCGCATGAAGCAGGCGCCCTCGAACGGACCCAGGCACATGATGTCGGCCACGACGGCGTAGTCGGTCTCCTCGTACAGCCGCTTCGCGTCCTCGCGCACTCCGGCCACTCGGCCGGGGTCGTACGGATCGGGCCACTGCACCGAATCGAGGTCGCTGGGTCGCTCCAGATCGGCAAAGGGCCGTTCGACCACGTCGTAGTAGAACGAGGCCTTCTGCCAGGTCAGGTCGTACTCGTCGACGAAGCGGTCGCCGGGCAACTCCCTGGTCTCGAAGGCCCAGGGGCCCTTGAGGTACACGGCCCGAGCGTCCACGTCGTAGCGCTGGAGCAGGTCCCCGCGCGGGTAGACGGTGTCCATCTGGCGGTGGGAGATGTCGGGCTCGGGATCGGGCGGCAGGCCCAGGTGCTCGAGCAGGTTCTGATAGGCGATGCGGGTGGCTGTCGTGACGATGGTCGAACCGAGGTCGATCGGCACCCGATCGGTCTGCTGATGGTTCAGCGCAGCCACGACACGCTCTCGGTGATTCACGTCACTCCTCCTCGAGTGCTCGCTTTCCCTCTCGACCCGCCCGCGCCGCCGTTAGGACGGTGCGGGCGCGGGTTTCGCTTCTGGTGGGCCCGAATCCCCCTTGTCGACGCGGATGTTGCGACGCTCCAGGCGGGTGATGAGGCGCATGCGCTGGGCGTCCACGAGGACCGCGAAGAAGATGACCGCCGCTGCGACCATGTCCTGCAGATAGATGTCGATCTGCAGGTAGACCAGGCCGGTATTGATCATCTGCACCAGCAGTACGCCGATGACGGTGCCGGGGAAGACCGCGCCCACGCCACCGAAGAGGCTGGTACCGCCGAGCACGGCGGCGGCGATGGCCCGGAACTCGGTACCCTCGCCGATACCAGCGCTCACGCTGCCCTGCTGGCTCATGGCGATGACGCCGGCCAACGAGGCACAGAAGCCGCTGATGACGTAGACCGAGCCGGTCAGGCGGATGACGTTGAGACCGGCCTTCTTGGCCGCCTCGAGGTCGTTGCCCATGGCGTAGATCTGGCGGCCCATGGCCGTGTAGCGCAGGAAGACCACGGCCACCGCCACGACCACGGCGAAGACCCAGATCGGAACCGGGATGCCCAGGAAGTCCACGTTGGCGTAGTTCATCTCCGGCGGCAGGATGAACTGGCGCGATTCGGTCAGCAGCAGGCCGATGCCACGCCCGACGGTGAGGGTAGCGAGGGTGGCCACGAATGGCACCAGGCCAACCTTGGCGATGAGGAAGGCGTTGACGAAGCCCCAGGCGGTGCCGGCCACGATGCCGCAGGGGATGGCGATGAAGTGCGAGACGTCCTGCTGCAGCAGGGTGCCGATGACGGCCGCGGTGATGTACATCGTGGCACCGACCGAGAGGTCGATACCACCAGTCAGCAGCACCACCGTCATGCCCACCGCCAGCAGGCCTACGAAGGCCGCCGACTCGGTGATGTTGGAGAGGTTGCCCAGCGACAGGAATCGCTCGTCGAGCACACTCAGCAACACGAACACGACGACGAACAAGATCGCCGGGAAGTTGCGCAGGATCGGCATGGTGAAGCGGTTGCTGGTCATGCCACCTGCTCCCTGAAGGCCGTGCGCAGGATGGCCTCCTGGTCGAAGTCGGCCCTGTCGAACGCGCCCAGGACCTCACCCTGGCCCATCACCAGGATGCGGTCACACATGCCCGTCAACTCCTCGATCTCCGACGAGATGAAGAGCACTGCCGTACCCCTTGCCGCGATCTGGTCGATGATCTCGTAGATCTCGTACTTGGCACCCACGTCGACGCCACGGGTGGGCTCGTCGATGATGAGGATGGAAGGCTCGGTCATGAGCCACTTGCCCAGGACCACCTTCTGCTGGTTGCCGCCCGAGAGGCCCTTGGCCTCGTTGCGGAAGGCGTCGTTGACCTTGATCGAGAGGACCTCGACGGTCTCCTTGACGGCCTTGGCCACCTGGCTCGTTTTGATGCGCTTGACCCAGCGGCTCGTGTACTCGGGCAGGGCCGCGAGGGACAGGTTGTCGGAGACCATGGCCTCCATCATCAGGCCCTCCTCGCGCCGGTTCTCGGTCACGAAGGCCATCCCGCCGCGGATGTTCGAGCCGGGGGACAACTGCTTGACGGGCTGGCCGTCGATCAGCACCTCGCCCTCGTCGAAATCCTCCAGGCCGAAGATGATCTGGGCCAGCTCCGAGCGACCCGAGCCCATGAGGCCGAAGACGCCCAGGACCTCGCCCTTGTGCAGCTGAAGGTCGATCTGGTGGCTGATGCCGGCCTTGGACAGGTTCCGGACCTCCAGCATGAGGTCCTCGGTCGGCGGAGCCGAGCGCTCGGGATAGAGGTTCTCGATGTCGCGGCCGACCATCGAGCTGATCATGCGGTCGACGGTGAACTCGTCCTTGGGGCCGTGGGTCACGAGGCTGCCGTCGCGCAGGACGGCGATGGCGTCGGAGATCCGCATGACGTCGCCGAGGATGTGACTGATGTAGATGATCGTCTTGCCGTCGTCGTGGAGCCGGCCGATGAGCTCGAAGAGTCGCTCGGTCTCACGCGCGGTCAGTGACGTCGTGGGCTCATCGAAGATGATGATGCCCGCGTCCATGGAGAGCGCCTTGGCCACCTCCACCAGCTGTCGCTCGCCCGGAGTCAGGCGCTCCACGCGCATATCTGGCGAGACCTCGAGATCCACCTGGCCAAGGAACTCGCGGGCCCGGTTGCTGAGGTCTCGTCGATTGAGCAGGGGCAGGCCGCCAGTGGTCGGGAAGTCGTTGATGAAGAAGTTCTCGGCGATGGTCAGGTTGGTGAAGAGGTTCAGCTCCTGGTGGATGAAGGCGATGCCGGCCTCGTCGGCGACCTTGGGGTCGTGTGGCCGGTAGGCCTCGCCGTTGAGCAGCATCTGCCCCGACGTGGGCGGCACCACCCCGCCGAGGATGTTCATCAGCGTCGACTTGCCGGCCCCGTTCTCGCCCACCAGGCCGACCGTCGTGCCTCGCTCGATGTCCAGGTCGATGGCCTTGAGCACCGGCACGCCGAAGAACGACTTGTGGATGTCCTTGAACTGCAGGATCAGATCACTCATGGTCGCCCCCTACACCTGCTGCAGCGCAAGGCGCCGGCGCACGACATCGAGCAGTGCAGCCAGCAGGATGACCGAGCCCTTGACGATGCCGATGTAGAAGTACGGCACGTTGAGCAGAGATAGCGCGTTGTTCAGCAAGATCAGGAAGACGACGCCGAAGAAGGTCCACATGATCTTGCCGCGACCACCGGCCAGGCTGGTGCCGCCGATGACGACCGCGGCGATGATGTCGAGCAACAGCGTCTCGCCCATGGTCGGGCGGCCCTGCTCGACCCGGGCCGTGTAGATGACCGAGGCCGCAGCCGCGCAGAAGCTGCTGAACATGTAAGTGGCGACGATCACCTTCTTGACCGGCACGCCCGAGACGACGGCCGCACGCGGGTTGTTGCCGATGCCGTAGAGCCAGCGTCCGAATAACCCGCGGCTCAGCACGTAGTGCGCCACGACGGCGATGCTGATGGCGATGACCATGGCGATCGAGAAGAACGTGAAATCGTCGTTGAAGAACGCGAACTCCTCGCCGATGGCGCTGAAGGCGTCGGGCAGGTCGATGATGTTCTCGCTCTTGGTCAGGTAGATCGCGAGCGCGGCCACGAACATCGAGGTCACCAACGTGACCATGAACGGTGGGATCCGCGCGAAGGCGACGGCACTGCCGTTGAAGGCGCCGATGAGCAGGCCCACCAGGAGCATGGCGATGATGGCCACGGGGATGCCGATGACGGTATCGCTGAGGATGGCTCCGTCCTCGAAGAGCATGGTCCCGAGGAGCGGGCTGCGCCTGAAGACGATGGGGTTCGCGGACTCCGCGATGAAGGCCGCGCCGACGACGCTGGTCAGCGAGACGACCGCACCCTGCGAGAGGTCGATGCCGGCGATGATGAGCACGAAGGTCTGCCCTACCGCCAGCACCAGCAGCGGCCACATATTGGAGAGCAGGTTGCCGATGTTGTAGGGCGTGGCCACGGTCGGTGAGACCAGGTACAGCCCGACGAACATGGCGATGCAGAGATAGAGGATCAGGAACTCCGACATCAGGACGCGCTTGCTGAACGCGACAGCGCGATCGAGTGCGGAGTCCTGTGTCGGTGCTGCGGCCGTCATCCGTCGCGGCCTCTGCCGGTGGTCATCGCCTGGCTCATCGCGTCCTGTGTGAGGTGGTGGAAGTGGCGGGCCCCGTCAAGCGAGGCCCGCGGCGCGGAGGAGCGGATCGGCTCCGCCCCTCCCCGTCATGGATCGACTACGGGTTGTAGTCGGGATCGGCCAGCAGGATGCAGCCCCACATGTCCATCTCACGCTCGGCCAGGTTTCCGGCCGTAAGCGCGAAGCCCGGATCGGGGATCCACTCGTCAGGCTGCGTGTTGCCTTCCTCGATGGCCTTGAGGAGCGCGTCGAGCATGACCTCGGCCTCGAAGTACAGGTTCTGCACGCCGGTGCTGTCGACGTAGCCTTCCTTGATCTGGCGGCAGGCGTTGACGTCGCCGTCGAGGCCGGCCATCAGCACGTGGTTGGGATCGTCACGCGTGACCCACTTGCCCAACTTCTCGAACTCGGTCGCGATGGTGGGGAAGAGGAAGTCGGACGAAGTGAACAGGAAGTCCACGTCGGGGTTGGCAGCCAACGCGGCCTGCAGGCCGGCCTGGGCGGTGGCGGCGTCCCAGTTGGTGGCGACCTCGATGGGCTCGCCGAAGAACTCGGGGTCGGAGTCGACGACGTCGTAGAAGCCCTGGTAGCGCCCGACGGCGTTGGGGTCTCCGAGGTCACCGACCATGATGAGCGGCGTCACGGACTCCTTGCCCATCTCCATGGCGACCTCGTAGATGTACTGCACGGCGTCGCGGGCGATGGTCTGGTTGTCCGCCTGGACCACGATGGCGTTGCCATCTTCGCTCTGCGGCGGGCGGTTGAAGATGCCGATGGGGATGTCGGCCGCGTTGGCCTCTTCGATCAGCGTGAGGGCGATCGAGCCATCCTTGGGGATGACGAAGATGCCGTCCACGCCCTGGGCGATGCAGTCACGCTGCAGCTCGAGCTGCACGTTGGCATCGGGGCTGTACTTCGTGATGACGTTGTGGCCCTGGTCCGCAAGCGTCTCGGTCATGGCCCTGTGACCGGCCAGCCAGAACTCGGTCTCGAGGTCCTCGTGGATGAAGCAGATGTCGAGCGCCTCGCTGTCCTGGGCCACGACGGGCACCGCGGACAGGGCGAGCGTTGCGACGGCGGCGAGCCCGATGGCTCCCTTGAGATTGCGCATTCCTGATGTCTCCTCCAGATCAGTGATGTAGACGTCTACTGACTCTCCCTTTGCGCCTTCAGCACCTCCTGTCTTCGCTACTCATGTCGGAAGACCTCCCAGTCGAGGTAGTTCTCGAGCGCCTCGGCCACGGCGTCCGCGGTGTGCGCGGGGCTCATGGCGCAGTGGTGCTCGAACCCGACCTTGCAGATGAGCTTCAGCAGCGGCTGGAAGTTGGGGATCTCCACGACCGCCCGAGAACCGAAGGTGTCGAGCGGATCGTCGAGGAACTGGCCCTCAGCCACATATGCCTTGCACTTGCCGTTGATGTCATCGGTGCTGATGCGCGCGATGGTCAGTGGCGCTGCCGGTGCGCGGCCGTTGATCGCGCCGTAGACGTTGTCGTTGCCGAGCGTGGTGCCCAGCACGTCCGCGATCTGGATCTCAGCCTCGCCTTCGGGGTAGAAGTTGAGCGGCCAGTTGCCGCAGTGGAAGAGGACACACTTGTCAGGGTCCTCGCCATAGTTGTTGTTGAGATCGACGATGGCGGCCGGCTGCTCGGCAGCCAGCTGCAACGCATACATCGAGGCCAGCCCGGTGATGTCCGTCTCGCAGGCCGACGGCATGAGCTTGTTGCTCATGATGCTCATGAGCGTGCACACGTTGACGCCGTAGTTCTCCTGCAGGCTGGACCAGCACTGCATGGCCGTGGCGTTGAGGTCGTTGTCCGCCATCCAGTCGTCCACGACCACACCCAGCTTGGCCATCTTCACGAGCTTCTCCGGCGGCACCGTGGGATGAGGCATGTGAGCCCGGATCTCGTCCAGCTTGACCTTGGTCTTGGCATCGTCGTCAGAGAGGCGGTTGGCGTTGCCGAAGACCTCACTGAAGTCGATGACGCTGACGGCGATGCCGCTGGCTTCGAGCAGCTTCTCGCTATAGCGCACGGTCTTGAAGGCATCAGGCCGGGTGCCGATGGCGCCCAGGCGCGCGTGCTTCATGCCGTTGGCGACCTTGCACACGCGGACGAACTTGTCGAGATCGGCGCGGAAGGCGTCGGACTGCACCGGCACCGTGTGGTTCTCGGTGAGCGAGTAGTTGAAGCCGTACTGACGCAGGTCGCTGGAGACGGAGATCTTGCCGCAGAAGGCGTCACGGCGGCGGTCGAGCGTGAAGGCCGTGACGTCGTCGGGGTAGGCCTGCAGCAGGATGGGCACATCCAGGCCGGACAGGCGCATCGTGTCCGCTACTCCCTTCTCGTCGCCGAAGTTCGGCAACACGACCAGGACGCCCTCGATGTCCTTGCGTCGCTGATCGAAGAGGTCAGCACAGATCTGCGCCTCCCGCCAGGTCTCCACGCCACCGAGCTTGGTGGCCTGGGCATCGAGGATGACTGCCTCGAGATCCATCTCCCCGAACAGGGAGAGCACGTCTGCGCGGGCTTCGGTGACAAGGGCGTCGGGGAAGAAGTCGCGGTTTCCGACGATGACTCCCAGTGTGGCTCGTGCCATGTCCTTCTCCTCCTTGACTCTCTGTCAGTCGGTTGCCAGCTGGTCGATGGCAGACAGCAACTCAGGCTCGGCGATCGATCCGTCCGACCACTGGTCCTGCAGTTGCCGCAGGCTGTACACGGTGGACGGCCTGATCTCGACGTCGGTGGTGGTGATGGGCGTGTCCATGGTCACCGGACGGATCACCTTTGCGCCGTTCGCGAGGCCGATGGGCAGCAGTCCCTCGTCACGTGCGGTCTGGTACGTGTCGATCAGGCTGTAGTAGGCGGTGCCACCGATGGCGTCGAGCGTGTCTCCAGGGACCAGGTCGCGCTTGGCGACGGCGAAGACCTCCGAGGCCAGTCGGTCCAGCGGGACCATGTTCGACTGGCGACGGATGGCCAGCATCGCGCAGGTCAACGGGACTTCGATGCTGCACAGGTGGAAGGGGCGGAAGAGCGTGTAGTAGGGCCCGTCGCCCATGTCGCGCAGGACCATCGCCTCACGCAGGCGCGGGTGATCGGTGTGCACGATGAGGAAGACGCCAGGGGCGACCGCCCCGATGCCGTAGTCGACGACGCCCATCTGACCCAGCACGCCGCCATCCTCGGTCAGGCGGAAGACCTCGTGGAGGTGGTCGCGGTCGGTCTCCGGGCCGTGCATGCCGCGGATGTCGGGGATCAGGCCGGTGGCGTTCGACACCGCGGCCATCTCGATCATCGTCTTGGAGCCGTCCACGAACTCGACCAGCATGTTGGGCGAGAGTCCACGTCGGGCGGCCTCGGCCTGGACCGCCGGGTCGGCCGGCGTGGAGTGGCGGTCGAGCGGGTTGTTCTTGCCCTTGCCTGCGGCCACGATGGTGAAGCCCATCGACTGGGCCAGGTCATAGAGCTCCATGCAGGCGGCCGGCTCGTCACCCGCGGCGAGCGCGTAGAGCACGCCCTTCTGCACCGCGTACCAGTGCAGCAGTGGGCCTACGGTGATGTCGGTCTCGACGTTCATCATGGCCAGGTCCTGGCCGCTCCGCGCCGAGAGCAGGGCGGCGCGGGTGCCCACCTCGGGCACGCCGGTCGACTCGAGCATGACGTCGATCGAGCGCATGGCCGTGACCACGCGGTAGTCGGGCACGGCCACGTACTTGCCGGCCTCGACCGCGGCGTCGGCCTCTGCCGCGGTCTCGGCGGTCACGACCTCACCCTCGACCTGGCCGATACGGTAGGCGTCACGCGCCCGTTCGATGTCAAGGTCCGCGGTGACGACCACGCGCAAGCCCTGCATCTCCTGGGCCGTGGCCACGACGTCAGTGCCCATCTGGCCGGCACCCACGAGCCCGACGCGGACGGGTCTGCCCTCTGCCTCACGCTGCTGCAGCTCTGCGTTCAGTCCGATCATGTCAGGCCAGTCCTTCCTGTCCGATCTCGACCATGACCTTGAGCGCCTCCCCTGCCGCGACCGTGCGGAAGACCTGCTCGGCCTGGTCGAGGGGGAAGCTGTGGGTGATGATCGCGTCGGGGTCGATCTGGCCCCGCTCCAGCAGCTGCAACGCTTGTCGGTGGTAGTCGGGGTGGTAGCTGAAGGAGCCGATGACGCGGATCTCGTCGTAGTGGATCCGATTGGCGTGGAGCTCGGTCATGGGCGCGGCCTTGGGCAGGCCACCGAAGAGGACCACAGCGCCCTTCTTGCGCACCGCGTCGACGGCCTGCTGATGGGTCGCGGCGACGGGGTTGGCACAGATGGCGCTGTCCGCCCCAAGCCCGCCGGTGAACGCCTTGGTCTCCGCCACCACGTCCTGGCTGAACGGGTCCAGCACGAGATCGGGCTTGAACGGCGCGGCCATCTCGCGGCGCAGCTCGTTAGGTTCGCTAAGGATGACGCGCGCACCCCGGAGGTGAGCGATGGCGGTATGCAGGCAACCGATGGGTCCGGCACCCATGACCAGCACGGTGTCGCCCAGCTTGGTGCCGATGTCCTGGTGGCAGGCCTGGACGGAGCTGAGCGGCTCGCCCAGCGCGCCCTGTGCCCAGCTCAGCGAAGCGGGCATCTTGTGGATGGTGCCGCCCGCGAGCGCGTGCGCCGGTAGCAGGCAGTACTCGGCCAGCCCGCCCATGAAGCCGGGCGTGATGCCGATCATGGTCATGTCGTCGCAGAGGTTGTAGAGCCCCACGCTGCAGTACCAGCACTTCAGGCAGTGAACGTCTGGCGCTACGGCAAGGTGATCGCCCACGGCGTAGTCGGTGACCTGGGCGCCGACCTCCGCGACCTCACCGGCGAACTCGTGGCCGGGGACGGTGATGCCGCCTCCCACGGGGCCTTCCTTGTAGCGGCGCAGGTCGGAACCACAGACGCCACAGGCACGCACGCGCAGCAGCACGCCGTCCTCGGGGGGTTCCGGGACGGGCACGTCGACCAGCTCGATGGTCTCGGGGCCGGTCAGCTGAGCGGCTTTCACTTGGCGTCGTTCTCCTTGATCTTGTGGCCGACGGCACCGCCGGGATGGGTCTCACCGAAGTCGTCGATGGTGTAGCCGCGGACCTCGAGGAGCGCCACGCAGATGGCGTCACAGAGCGCGGAGTTGAAGAGCGAGCTGCCGGTGGCGACCATGCCGAAGGGATCGACGCCCTCGGGTGCGGTCACGTGCAGCACGACGTCGGCCAACTGACCCAGGCTGGACCCGGGCTGCTCCGTGATGGCCACGACCATGGCGCCGCGCTTCCTGGCGATGCCGGCGAGGAAGATGACCTCTGTCGTCTCGCCACCCTTCGACAGGCCGACCCAGACATCGCCCTCGGCCACGGCACCGGCCGCGCCGTGCTGGCTGTCACCGGGGTGCAGGAAGAGCGCAGGGGTGCCGACGCAGGAGAGCAGGTGGGCGAAGCGCAACGCCACCGCGTGCGAGGTGCCCGAGCCGGAAACGAGGACCTTACCCTCGCACTCGAGCATGGCCTGCACGACGGCCTCGAAGCTATCGTCGAGCTGCTCGGCGACCGAGGCCACGGCCGCGCTCTCGCGCTCGATGACCTCGACACCCAATCGGCGGATCGCAGCGGCGTCCATCACACGTTCTCCAGCAACTTCTCGGCGGTGACCGAGTCGGTGATGAGCACGTTGATGAGCTGTCCCGCGAGCGCGGCGCGGATCGCCGCGACCTTCTGCGGACCGCCCGACACGCCCACGACCTTGGGCACCCTCTTGATCTGCTCCAGGGTCAGGCCGATGATGCGCTCGTTGATCTCGGACTCGAGGCATTCGCCGTTGCTGTCGTAGTAACGCAAGGCGATGTCGCCGACCGTGCCCTTGCGCAGCAGGTCGTCGAGTTCGGCGCGGGTGATGATCGAACCGTCGCGCATCGTTACCGAGTCGGTGGTGGGAGCGCCGATGCCGACGAAGGCGATGTCGAGGTCGTCGAAGGCCTCGAACGCCCGCCTGACGTGTACGTCGTCGAGGAGCGCCTCTCGTGTGCGCTGGTCGGCCACGATGCCCGGCACCGGCAACAGCGTGAGCCGGCACTCGAGCGCGCGGGCCATTCCCCGGCACAGCTCGGTGGCGTGGACCTCCGCGTCTGGCTGGCCGATGCCACCGATGATCTGCACCACCTCCGCGTTGGGGAAGCGGTGTGTAGACATGCTCGTGACCATGTAGCGCAAGGTGTCGCCCCAGCACATGCCGATGGTGCTGCGGGCCGAGACGACCCGGCCCACGTAGCCCGCGGCGGCCCTGCCGACGGCCCGGCTGACGTGGCCCTGCGAGTCACCGGGCTGGGCGCCCACGACCACGGCCTCCTGCAGCCCGAAACGGCGCTGCAGCTCGCTCTCCATGTCAAGGAAGAGATCGTCCGGCTCGACGACGGTGATCTGGACCACGCCCTGCTCGCGTGCCTGCGCCATGAGCCGGGACACCTTCGAGCGTGAGAGCCCAAGGCGATCGGTGATGGCGTCCTGGTTCAGCCCGTCCTCGTAGTAGAAACGGGCGACCTTGACCAGCAAGCGCAGCTCCTCGTTCGTCGACTTCGATGCCATCACTCTGAGAGAATTCCCACACGTGAGAATATTCTCAGGGAGGCTAGCACGCGAGCGGAAGCGGAGTCAACCGATTCCGCAAACGAATGCATGAACGCTGATCCCTACCAACCAGCGCCCGGGATGGCATAGCCATTGGGGTACTCGGGGCTGAGCTGCCAGGCAGCGATCCGCTCGGCCAGCTTGAGCACCGCGATCCCGTCCTCGGCAGAGCGGTCCGAAGAGGGCACCATGGGCGCGCTCTCGATGGTGCAGTAGCCCTCGTAGCCGGTCTTGAGGAAGGCGCGCATGACCGCCGTCCAGTCGGTCTTGCCGTAGCCGGGCGTGAGCGAGTTGGAGTCACGGAAGTGCCCGTGCCAGAGGTAGGGCTGCGCATCCATGACCGCCTCGTACGAGCCCAGCTCCTCGAGGTTGACGTGGAAGAAGTCGAGCTGGATGCCGATGTTGTCGCGACCGGTGAGCTCGATGACGCGCTTGTGGTTGGAGGCGGTGTTGACGAACTTGCCCATCTCCAGGTGGTTCGTGGCCTCGAAGACGAGTCTCATGTCGCGGGTCTTGGCATGGTCGCTCATGGCGCGCAGCGACTCGACAGCCACGGCCGTGGCGTCGTCGACGTTCTCCGCGGTGATGGGCGCGTGGACGGCCGTGGCCAGCGTCACGGACTTGGCGCCCAGCTCGGCGGCGAAGTCGATGGACTCCACCGTCTCGCTCACGGCCAGTGCGGCAGTCTTGGGCTCGGTCAGCGTCTTGTAGTCAGGGGAGAAGGGGTCCCACATCTCACCCCAGCACTCGTTGACGTTGGAGACGTCCAGCCCGAAGTCGGCCTTGAGCTGCTTGTGCGTGGCGAGGTAGTCCTCCATCGAGACGCCCATGCCGTAGCGGCCCTTGGGCGGGCAGACCTCGATGGCGTCGTAGCCACAGCGGCTGAGCCGTTCGTAGGTCACCTCCGGGTGCAGGTAGGCCTCCTCCTGTCCGAATGTCAGCTGGAAGTAGCTGTACTTCTGCGGTGCGAAGTCTGTGGACACTGGTTCCCCTCCTCCTCGTTGCCCTTGGCTCGTTCAGTCCTCGGGCGGGTAGACCTTCTCCGGTGGGTGGCGGCGCGCCGGCCGCTGGATGAGCTCGATGGTCACGCCGTACACCGCTTCGGTATCGATGTAGGCGTAGTGGCCGTCGCCGTCGGGCCCGAAGCCGGAACCGTCCATGATCATCCGGAAGCCGGCGGCCTCGGCCTGGGCCAGGGCCTCGCTCATGTCGTCGACGAGCACACCCAGATGCTGGACGCCGAAGCCGTGCTCCTTGACGAAGTCGGCGTAGACCGTGGGGCCCTCGACCATCTCGATGAACTCCACACGCATGGACCCGAAGTAGGACAACGCCACGCGCATGCGGTATTCGCAGGGCTGGCCGTAGTACGACATCCGCTGGCACAGGCCAGTGCCGTAGGTGTAGAAGTGCCAGCCACCGATGCCGAAGGCGCGGTGGTACATCTCGACCGTCTTGTCGAGGTCCTCGACCACGAAGGCGATCTGGGCGATGCCATCGTCGAGGAACGGCAGTGGCGCCTCTGGCTTGGAGCGCAGCTCGGGTGTGTCGGCGGCGCTCATGCGTAGAGGGCGTCCTGCAGGCGCCGGAGTCGGGCGACGAAGGTCGATTCATCGACCGTGACGTCCTCGTCGGTGATGGTCGCGCCCTTGGCGATGGGCCGCTTGACGACGGCGTTCGCGCCGATCCCGATGGGCACGGCGCCGGCGGTTCGCGCCTCCTGGTAGGTCATCAGCACCCCGTACCAGTCGGGCCCGCCGATGCCCTCGAGGGTGGCCCCGGGCTCGAGGTCCCGCTTGGCCGTGCACACGACCTCGCTGTGCATCTGCTCGGGCGTGACCGTGACCTCGTCGAGCAGCACGGCTTCGGCCACCGACTGCGGCGTCTCGAGGTCGCACAGGTGGTAGGGCCGGAAGTGCAGGTAGTAGGGCCCGTCCGCGTAGGTGATGAACTTCATCTCCTTGCGGATGCGCTTGTCGTACGAACGCACCACGGCGAAGACACCGGGTGCGATGGGGCCGGTGGAGTAGTCCACGCAGCCGGCCTTCGAGAGGATGCCGCCATCGGCCTCGGGGATGAAGGTGCTGACCAGGTCGTCGTGCTCGATGAAGGGCCCGTGCATGCCCGGGACGTCCGGCACGAGGCCGGTCGCGTTGGACACCGCGGCCATCTCCACCATCGTCTTGGTGCCGTCCTTGAAGGCGCTCAGCATCTTGGGGTTCATGCCCTTGCTCGCGGCCTCCGCGACACAGGCTTCGGGGGTGGCGGCAAGATCGATGGTGTTGTTCTTGCCCTTGCCCAGGGTCACGACCTCGAAGCCCATGAGCAGCGCCTGCTCCCAGAGCATCTTGAGCACGCCGGGCTCGTCGCCCGAGGCCACGGTGTAGACCGAGCCCATCTGGCGCGCGAGACGGTCGAGATAGACGCCGATGGTGATGTCGGTCTCGACGTTCATCATGATCACGGGCACCCGATTCATGATCGCGTCATGGGCCACGCGAGCACCGACGTCCGGCACGCCGGTGACCTCGACGATGGCCTCCAGGCCCTCGAGTCGCGGCATCGCAAGCGCATCGGGTGTGACCATCGCGCGGCCGGCGCGGATGCCGTCCTCGACCGCGCCCAGGTCCTCGGCCACCTCGATGTCCCCGGCCTCGCGACCCATGTCAGCGAAGGTGGTCAGGCCGCGCTGCGGATCGAGGTCGGCGATGGCCGCGACGCGCATGCCCTCGATGTTGTTGATGGCGTGCGCCAGGCCCGAGCCCATCTGGCCGCAGCCAACGATGCCGATGCGGATGGGATCGCCGTCGGCTTCGCGTTGCCTGAGCTTGCTAACGAGCTCCACGTCTAACTCCTGTCTGTCATGCCGACTGTCTCGCGCGCAGGCGGGCCAGCTCGACGAAGTCCCCCTTGAGGTCCTGGTAGACCTGCTTGAAGAGGGCGAACCGTTCCATGTACGCCGCGTGGGCCTCGGGGTCAGGCTCCATGGGCTCGATCGTGGTGGCCCAACCCTTGGCCACCGAGAAGTCGGGGAAGACGCCCGTCGCGACACCGGCCAGGATGGCGTCGCCGTAGGGCGCGCCGGTACGGCGCTCGAGCAGGACCGTGCCCACGTCGAAGACGTCGGTGATGATCCGCCGCCAGAGCAGGGACTTGGCGCCACCCTCGTTGAGCACGAGCGGGTAGTTCACCGTCAGGCCGGCAGCGCTGAGGGTCTCGAACGAGTGGTAGAGCGCGAAGGCCACGCCCTCCATGGCCGCGCGGACGACGTGGCCCTTGCTGTGGTTGAGCGACAGGCCGAAGATGACGCCACGGGCGTTGACGTCCCAGATGGGCGTGCGTTCGCCCATGAGATAGGGCAGGAACAGCAGCCCGTCAGCGCCCGCCGGCACCGCCGCGGCCTGCTGGTTGAGCACGTCGTAGACGTCAGGCCCACCGGCCGCCTCCTGCTCCAGCTCGAGGGCGCTGAACTCGTCGCGCAGGTAGCGCAGCGTCTGACCGCCAGTGGTCGTGGTCGGCACCGTGATGTACGTGTCGTGCGAGTCGACGGTGTAGGGGAAGTTGATCGAGGCCGCGCCCGACTCGCTGAAGAGGAATTCTCGTGAGCGGTGGATGATGCCGAAGTTGCCGGCCGTACCCAGGTTCATCTGGATGTCGCCGGGCTCGATGGCACCGCCCTGCATCCAACCGGCGTTGCAGTCGACCTGTCCGCCCGCGACCGGTGTGCCCGAGGCCAGGCCGCATTCAGCGGCGGCGGCACCGGTGATCTCGCCGATGACGTCCTCGCAGCGGCAGAGCTCGGGCATCAGCGCCGGATCGAGGCCCATCTCCTCGAGCAGGTCGGTATCGAAGCGCTGGTCGAGGATGTCGTAGACACCGAAGAACGGCGCCGCGCTGTAGTGCGCGGTCGAACGGCCGGTGAGCTTGAAGTTGATGAAGCCGTCGATGGTCAGGACCTTGGCCACGGTCGCGAAACGCTCCGGGTGGTGGTTCCGCTCCCAGAGCAGGTTCATCACCGCGGGGTGATCCTCGAGGCGGTTGGCGGTGATCCTGAAGATGCGCTCGGCGCCGATGTTCTCGGTGACCCAGGCGACCTCTTCGGTGGCCCGGCGGTCCATGAGGTTGTATGCACGCGGCAGCGGCTCCCCGTCACCATCGACGAGGACGACCGAGGGGAGCGCGGAGGAGGTGGCCACGCCCCGGATCTCGGCCGGGTCCACACCGGTGTCGGTGAGGACCTTTCGAACCATGCGGCAGAAGGCTTCCCAGTAGCGGGGCGCATCATGCTCGGACCAACCCGAACGCTCGGTGTGGATCGGGTACTCCTCGTAGGCGTACCCGAGCTGCTCGCCCGACGAGTCGATGAGTGCGATCTTGGCACCGCCGGTGCCGTAGTCCGCGCCCAGCAGATAGTCAGCCATTCGTGACAGTCATCGTGTGAGAATTCTCTCGCTCTTGAGAAATTTCTCATACGACGCTAGCATGCTGCTCGGGTCCGAGTCAACGGCTCGGACGCACAAACCCTCGTCGTGCGCGGCGGTTCAGGGCTCGCTCGGTGGCTACTGACGGGTCGCCTGGCCGTGGCGTTCGCTACGAGAAGTCGTTGACACGGGCGTGCTCGATCGCCGCCCAGTGCCATCCGGGAAAGGATGATCCACATGAAGACCGCCAAGGACAAGCATGTCGTGATGGCCGCCGACTTCGCCGGCTATCCGCTGCAGCAAGCTGTCAAGGAGTACCTCCAGAACAACGGCTGGACCGTCGAGGACCTCACTCCGGTGAAGGACGAGATCCCCATGTTCCACCGCGTCGGATTCATGCTCGGCGCGAAGATCGCCGAGAAGGAGTACGAGAAGGGCCTCCTCTTCTGCGGCACCGGCATGGGCATCCACCTCGCCGCGGCCAAGGTGCCGCACGTGCACGCCGCCGTCTGCGAAAGCGTGCGCGCGGCCAAGCGCTGCGCCACCGGCAACAAGTGCAACGTCATGGCCATGGGCGCGCTGTGGATCGCACCGAACCTGGGCTTCGCCATGGCCGACGCCTTCCTCCAGGGTGAGTTCTGCGAGGGCTACGAGGACTGGGAAGGCTTCTACGAGTGGCACGAGATCGGCTACCAGGAGATCGACAACTTCGACTACGAGGCCTTCAAGGCGAGTGGCTTCAAGATCGTCGATGAGCCGCGCGTCGAAATGGCCCCCTGGCCCAAGGACCTGCCCTACTAGCGTTCCCATGGACGACGGAGCTCGCGGCCTGCGACGAAGCCGCTAGCGGAGCGGGGCGTCTCGCATGACGCCCCGCGACGACTCGACCGCGCAGGGGCGCGCCGCAGTCGAACCAAAGGCGCTTCGACCCGCCCGCCCGGATCCATCGGCCTCATCGTCAGGCGCGGGCGTGCCCCACACTGCACAGACCATGACGGACGCCACCCCCGGACTACCCTCCCCCACCAAGCCCACACCGCAGGTCGACCTCGATCCGCTGATGCCGGCCGCGACCGCGGCCAAGGCAGAGGACATCGGCGTCAAGAAGGCCAACATGGCCGCCGGCCCGATGTTCCTGCTGGCGGTGCTGGCGGGCGCCTTCATCGCCCTCGCCGCGGCCTTCTCCACCACGGTCATCGCCGGTGCCGGCGAGTTCCTCCCCTTCGGCGTCATCAAGCTCATCGCCGGCATCACCTTCAGCCTGGGGCTCATCCTCGTCGTACTCGGCGGCGCAGAGCTGTTCACGGGGAACAACCTCATCGCCGTCGCCTGGGCCTCACGCCACATCACGTCCGTGGCTGTGCTGCGCAACTGGACCATCGTCTGGGTCGGCAACCTGGTGGGCGCGCTGGCCACGGCGGTGCTCATCGTGGTCGCGGGGCAATACGAGTTCGGGGGCGGGGTCGTGGGCCAGGCGGCACTCGAGATCGCTGCCGGCAAGGTCGCACTCGACCCACTGCGGGCGTTCACCCTGGCCATCCTCTGCAACGGCCTCGTCTGCCTGGCCGTGTGGCTGACCTACTCCGCGCGCACGACGATCGACAAGGTCGTGGTCATCGTCCCGCCGGTGGCGGCGTTCGTGGCCATGGGCTTCGAGCACTCGGTCGCGAACATGTACTTCATCCCCGTGGCCATCCTGGTCCGGCTGGTGGCACCGGAGACCTTCTGGATGGACATCGACAGTTCGGCCGAAGCCTACGCCGCGGTCGACATCGCCGGCTTCGTGGGCAATATCACGCCGGTCACGCTGGGCAACATCGTCGGCGGCACCATCCTCGTCGGAGCCGTCTACTGGATGGCCCACCTCCGCGACATCCGCTAGCGGCCATCGACCGGCTCAGTGCGTCCGGTGACGAGCAAGCTCGGCACTGCCGGGTGGTCGGATCGGCACTTCCAGTGTTCCAGGAAGCCCTCGGTGCCCTCAACCGAGTCCCGCAGAAAGTGGAACAGCGCTGCAACCCGCTTTCGCCGCCGCCTCATCCTCCCGAGACTAGGTGGACGCTCGAGCAGTTCTCGGGAGGCTTCTCGAGCGTCAGGCCATCCGTAGGGCACTGGATTGTGCCGTGGAGCGTCAGCGAGTGTCCGGGGGCTGGATCGACGCTTGTCCGGGTCCGTTCGGAGCGCCTCGAGCGTCAACCTAGTCTCGAGGGGATGGCTGGGCCCGGCAGCCTGAGCCGATCAGCTCACCTCGAGGGGAGCGGCAGCCTCGGCCTGGGCCCGGCAGCCTGAGCCGCTGGCTGCGCCCGGCAGCCTAGCCGCTGGCTGGGCCCGGCAGCCTGAGCCGCTCAGCCCACCTCGAGGGGAGCCGCGGCTTCGGCCTGGGCCCGTTCCTCAGGGCTGATGGACTCCCGGTCGGCGTCACGCTCCCAGACCGCGTCCGACCAGCGGGTGAGTGCGTAGGCAGCCAGCCCGACGATCACCGCAGCCACGGCCATGGGTGTGATCGAGCCGTCGTAGCGCGCATCGATGGCGGCACCGATGGCTGCACCGAAGAGCGTCGTGGTGGCGCCGATGACTGCCGCAGCGGTGCCGGCCACCCGGCCCATCGGGATCATCGCCGCCGAGTTCAGGTTGGGCGACGACCAGGCGTGCATCAACAGGATCGAGACGATGCCCACGATGTACAAGCCCAGCGGCGGCTGCCCGTCGAACAGGACCGCGAGGCCCGCGAAGACGAGCGACGTCAGAACCAGCCCCGTGGTCGCGTATCGCAGCAACCGACGTAGCCCGAACCAGTCGATCAGCCGCGTGTTGAACAGCGTCGCGGCCCCGTACGCCAGCGCCAATCCACCGAAGATCAGAGGGAACCAGTCGGCCAGGTCGTACATGTCACTGATGATCAACTGGCTCGTGGCCAGGTAGGAGGCAAAGAAGCCGAAGATCGCCGTCTGGGCCAGGGTCAGACCCATGGTGAAGCGGCTGCTGACCACGTAACGACCAGCACCGACGAGCTTGCCGACGTCGAGCGGGATCCGCCGCTCCACCGGTAGCGATTCAGGCAAGCGCAGAGACCAGGCCGCGACCGACGCACCGGCGATGGCGATGAAGGCGAAGACCCAGCGCCAGTCGCCGACGAGGAGGACCATCGAGCCCAGCGTTGGCGCGAGCATCGGTACGATGATGAAGACGGCCATGATGTAGCTGAGCGTCTTGGCCATGGCGTCGCCCTTGTAGCGGTCACGGATCGCACCCATGGTGATGACGCGTACGCCGGCGGCACCCAGGCCGGCCACGAAGCGCAACACCAACAGGAACTCGAGCGAAGGCGACAGCGCTCCGCCGACCGCGGCCACGACGTAGACCACGAGCCCCGCATAGAGGATCGGCTTGCGCCCGAGCGCGTCTGCCAAAGGACCCCACACCAGCTGACCGAGGCCGATGCCGATGAAGAAGACGGTCACGATGAGCGCGACCGAGTTTGAGTCGGCTGCCAGCCCGAAGTCGGCGCGGATGTCGCCGAAGGCGGGCAGCATCATGTCGATGGCCAGGGCGGTGAGGGCCATGAGCATGGAGATGAGCGCGATGAACTCGCGTCGACCCATGTGGGCCTCGAGGTCGTCGGGAGAGGTGGTCAACAGGAGCTCCGGGAGTCAGCGCGCAGGGCGTAGAGCGATCGCACGCGCCTTGAGGTCAGTGTGTCAGGGCCTCGGCCGAATAGTCCGTGCCGGTCGGGCCGGAATCGTGGGCCTGACGACTCGCGCTAGCTGTACTGCCCACAGATCCGGCTGACGGTCTCGCTGGACGCCCGCGAGAGAATCTGACGTAGGCGGGAGGCGTCGACGCGCCGGCTGACCGTGGCTGCGTCGACCGCGCAGCGCCACCGACGGACCCGGTCCGCGAACCAGAAGGGGGGCTGGCACCATGCGCACGTCGATACCGGTCCGGGCAGCCCTCTCGGTCACCGTCCCGCTCGTGGCCGGCGTCGTCTTCGTCGCTTGGGCCCTCGTCGCGACCCTGGGTGGCGTCCCGGGCTGTGCTGGCGTTCCGTACGAGGACGGGGTCGACTCATGGGCGGCCGTGGGCGTGTCGACGGCGCTGCTGTACTGCGCCATCGGTGCGGCCATCCTCGCCGTACGTCTCGCGGGTTGGCTTGCCCTCTTGGCGACGGCGCTGACGGTGCTCGCTGTGGCGCTCGGTGCACAGTTCGGCTTCGCCGTCGGCATGTTCGTGGCCGAGTGCGAGTGGGACGAGGGCCCAGCGTTGACGCTCAGCCTGTTCGCTACACCCAGCGCGCTGTTCGGCTATGCCATCGGCTGGGTCCTGCGCCGGGCCCAGGTCTGACCATGCGAGCGTCAGCGGGGCCTAAGACGAGGACTCGTCCCCCAGGTCCAGCGGCGTGCCCACAGAACGACGCGCCGTCCGCGCCACGCGCAGGAAGTTGGTCACATGTGACAACGGCGAGATGTGCGAGCCAGCGTCCTCGTAGATGGTGGGGATCGGAACCCAGTCGATGTCGAGGCCAGCGCGAATGGCGTCGGTGATCATCTCGACCTCGAACTCGAAGCCGTCCTCCGCCGACCGCAGCAGGTGCGGCAGGAGCGGCCTGGCGATGAGCCGATAGCCCGACTGGTTGTCGGCGATGTGGCGACCCACGGCCCAGCTGAACGTCTGTGTGCCCAGGTTGTTGGCCACCCGCCGCGAAAGCGGCATCTGGCTGAAGTCGCGCCGGCCGATGATCAGCGGCGCGCCCCGCTCACGCCAGGCTGCGAGGAAGTCGGGCGCACAGGCTGGGTCGTGCTGTCCGTCGGCATCCAGCGTCAAGACCGCCGTGGCGCCGTCTTCCAGCGCGTGTCTGAACCCACGGCGAAGCGCCGCACCCTTGCCCTGGTTGGGCTCCTGTCGCAGCACCTCCGCGCCGGCGGCTTCGGCCACGGCTGAAGTGTCGTCGGTGGACCCGTCATCGACGACCAGCACGGGCAGATGCTCGGCCGTGGCGCGCACGACGCTGTCGAGGGTCGGCGCTGCCTGATAGGCCGGGATGACCGCGACGACATCGGACGACATCCCGGGATCGTCGATGGACTCGCTGCTCACGAGCCCATCGTAGGGCGTCAGGTCCTGCCCGTTAGTCGATCATGATCGCGTCGGGCCCCGGCACGCCGGAAGCGGTCGTGGTGTACGTGGCCGGCAGGCGGCGGTTCAGCGCGAACTCGCGCATGGCCGTGGCGCCCGAAAGGTTGTGGACGTCCTCGAAGCCATTCTGCTTGAGGATGCGCGTGGCCACATACGAACGCAGACCGGAGCGGCAGGCCACGACCGTGGGCAGACTCGGGTCGAGCTCGTCGAGGCGGTCGCGCAGCTTATCGAGCGGGATGTTGATGATGTCGTCACAGTCGGCCAGCGGCAGCGCTTCGACCTCCGCCGCTGAGCGCACGTCCACCGTCTGGTATGGACAGAGGTCGATATCCGGCTGCACCACCGGGGCCAAACCATCGAGGTGGTTCTGCGCCGCGAAGGCGGCCATGTGCACCGGGTCCTTGGCCGAGCCGAAGGGCGGTGCGTAGGCCAGGTCCAACGCCACGATGTCGTGGACGGTGCCACCGAAGTGCATGACGGTGGAGATCACGTCGAGCCGCTTGTCGACGCCTTCGCCACCGCTGGCCTGGGCACCAAGGACCTTGCCCGTGCCCTCCTCGAAGACGAGCTTGACGATCATGGCCTGGGCGCCGGGGTAGTAGCCCGCGTGGTTGTTGGCGATGACATGCGTCGCTACGGCGTCGTAGCCCGCGTCCTTCGCTGCCTTCAGCGAGAGACCGGTCATGCCGGCCGAGGTGCCGAAGACACGCACGATGCTGGTACCCCACGCCGCGGGCGCCTTGCGTGACTCACCAGTCGCGGCGTGCTCACCCGCCAGGCGGCCAGTGCGGTTGGCGGGACCGGCCAGCGCCACGCGCATCTTGGCGCCGGTGGGGCCGTAGGTGTACTCGGCCGCGTCGCCGACCGCATAGATGTCGGGATCGCTGGTGCGCATGAACTCGTCAGTGCCGATGCCACGGCTCTGGCCGAGCTCGATGCCAGCCGCCTCCGCCAGCGCGACGTTGGGTCGCACGCCGATGGCCAGGAGGACGAGGTCTGCCGGCAGGCGGGTGCCATCAGCGAGCACGGCCGCGGTAGCGCGCCCGCCCTGCTCCTCGATGGAGGCGATGCCATTGCCCAATTCCAGATCGACGCCGTTGAACTCGAGCTGTCGGTGCAGCGGCTCGACCATCTCCGGGTCGTGCATCGGCAACACCTGTGGCTGCATCTCGACCAGTGCCACCTCCAGGCCCTTGCGCCGGAACTGTTCGGCCGTCTCCAGGCCCACGTAGCCACCTCCGACGACGACCGCACGCTGGGCCTCGGGCATGGCTTCCGCGATGCGGTCGGTGTCCTCGAGGTTGCGCAGCGTGAAGACGCCCTCGGCATCCGCGCCGGGGATCGGCGGTACGAGGGGATCGGCGCCGGGGGCGAGGATGAGCTTGTCGTACGCCATCTCGTACGAGTCGTCCGCGTCAAGGTCCTTGACCGTGATGGACTTCGCTTCGCGGTCGATGCCGGTGACCTCGTGGCGCGTACGCACCTCGATGTCGAACCTGCGCTTGAAGAGCGAGGGCTTGGCGATGAGCAGGGCGTCGCGGTCCGTGATCTCGCCTCCGAGGTAGTACGGCAGGCCGCAGTTGGCGAAGGACACGTACGAGTCACGCTCGAAGATGATGATGCGAGCGTTCTCGTTCATGCGCCGCGCGCGGGCGGCGGCGGACGCACCGCCGGCGACACCGCCGACGATGAGGATGGTGGGGGCATTCTCGGGCACGTCGATCTCCGATCGAGGGAAAGGGCTGCGTTTCACCTCCGATGATACTCAGTCTCAGCGAAGTCCCCACCGGCCGCGGGTCGCACATCCGTGGGCCATGCGGACCCTCGAGCGTTCGGAGCCCTCCGGTGATCAAACAGGCCGATCACGACGCCGAACACATTCGATTGGACTGTCGTTCCGCCGTGGTCTAGCGTGAACAGCGCCCGATCCCATCCCAGGTGGACCTTTGACCTCATGACCGAACCCGCGGCAGACGCTGCCGCTGTCGCCCGCCGTGTCCTCGAGCACGGCCACCCATTCCCGCTCAAGCGTGATGTAGCCGGGGTCTTCGATTCCCTCATCGGCAGCCTCTTCCCGCAGCTCGCGACGCAGGCCGCCCGAGACGTGGACGACCTGGCCCAGCGCATCAACGAGGCCTGCGGCCGGTTCGGCGCCATCGCCGAACCACTGGCGGCCCGGCCGGCCGGCGAGCTCGAGGCGGAGTTGCTCGCGGCCCTGCCCGAGGTCCACGAGCGCGGTCTCGAGGACGCAGCCGCCATCCTTGCGGGTGATCCGGCAGCGGAGTCGCTGGACGAGGTCATCGCGGCCTACCCGGGCTTCCTTGCCATCGCCGCCCATCGGCTGGCGCACGCTGCAGACCTGCTCGATGTGCCCATCGTGCCGCGCCTCATGGCCGAGCTCGCACACTCGCGCTCCGGCGTCGACATCCATCCATCTGCGACCATCGGGCGCTCGTTCTGCATCGACCACGCCACCGGCATCGTCATCGGCGAGACCGCGGTCATCGGCGACCACGTGAAGCTCTACCAGGGCGTCACGCTGGGGGCGCTGTCGGTATCGAAGGACAAGGCCGGCACCAAACGCCATCCCACCATCGGCGACCGGGTCGTCATCTATGCCAACGCCACCGTGCTCGGCGGTGAGACGGTCATCGGCGCCGACAGCGTCGTTGGCGGCAACGTCTTCCTCACTCGCAGCGTGCCCCCGGGCTCGCTCGTCTACCAGACCGCGGACTATCGAGTTCGCCAGCACGGCGATCGCTTCGACGAGTTCGACCACGTCATCTAGCAGGAGGCATCCGTGCGCTACGACTCCATCCTCGAGACCATCGGCAACACGCCTCACGTGCGCGTCAACCAGCTGTTCGACGATGGCATCGAGGTCTGGTCCAAGCTCGAGCGAGCCAACCCAGGCGGCAGCATCAAGGACCGCATCGCGCTGTCGATGATCGAGGACGCCGAGCGAAGGGGCGTGCTCAAGTCGGACACCGTGGTCATCGAGCCGACATCGGGCAACACCGGCGTGGGCCTGGCCATGGTCTGCGCGGTCAGGGGCTATCGGCTCATCCTGGTCATGCCCGACTCGTTCTCGATCGAGCGACGCAAGGTCATGATCGGCTACGGCGCCGAACTGGAATTGACTCCGCGCGAGCTTGGCATCAAGGGTTCGATGGCTCGGGCCGACGAGATCGCAGCTGACCTGCCCGACGCCTGGATCCCCTCGCAGTTCGCCAATCCCGCCAACCCCGAGGTACACCGGCGCACGACCGCGGAGGAGATCGCGGCCGATTTCCCCGAGGGCCTCGACTACATCGTCACCGGCGTCGGCACCGGCGGTCACATCACCGGCTGCGCAGAGGTGCTCAAGGAGCGCTGGCCATCGCTCAAGGTCTACGCCGTAGAACCGACCCTGTCGCCGGTACTCTCGGGCGGCGAGCACACGCCGCATCCGATCCAGGGCATCGGCGCCGGCTTCATCCCGGACGTCGCTCGGCCCGAGCTCTTCGATGGCATCGTGCAGGTCGCGCCTGAGGACGCGATGGAGTACGCGCGTCGCTCGGCACAGCAGGAGGGGGTGCTCATCGGCATCTCTTCGGGCGCTTCGCTGGCGGCCGTGGCGCAGCTGCGTTCACAGATCCCCGATGGCTCGCGCGTGCTGGCCTTCGACTACGACAGCGGCGAGCGCTACCTCTCGGTCGAGGCACTCTGGGCCGACTGACCCGTGCCGCGGTGAGTTGCGGCATCATTCGTCGACACTCACGGCCAGGTCGGGGATCAGCAAGGGGAGCGAACGCGCTCAGTGGACGTCACCACCGTCATCAGCTTCTACGGCGTGCTCGCGCTCGTGGGCATCGTCATCCTGGCCTGGTTCGGGGTCATGCGCCTGGCCTCGTTCTTCGCCGATAGCATCGACGACGGCTTCGCCGCGGTCCGCACACGCCTGACGCCCTTCGCGCTCACAGCCGCCTGGGGCGTGGCCCTGCTGGCCGCGGCTGGCAGCCTCTACTTCAGCGAGGTCGCGAACTACACGCCCTGCACGCTGTGCTGGTATCAGCGCATCGCGATGTACCCACTGGTGCTCATCCTGGGTATCGCCATCTTCCGGCGCGACATCGGCGTCCGCATCTACGCTATCCCGCTGGCCGTGGTCGGCGCGATCATCTCGACCTACCACTGGCTCCTCGAACGCATCCCCGAACTCGACTACGGCGCTTGCTCAGCGGGCGTCCCCTGCACCCAGAAGTGGTTCGAGGAGTTCGGCTTCATCACGCTGCCGTTCCTGGCGCTCATCGTGTTCCTGCTGATCATCACGTTCCTGCTGATCCCTGCCCTGCGCCAGACCGACGAGGACGAGGATCTCGACGAGGATGCGTCAGAGCGCGACTAGCCGGGTGACCCAGCAACGGGCGGTCGTCACCGCGATGTAGAGGCGGCGGCGTCGGATCGGAACGTGCCGTATGGCTCTGTGATGTCTCAGCGTCGATGACACACTCGACAGTGAGATAACCGTCCAAGTGGGGTCCCGATGAACTGCCACGAGCGCGCGCATGCCGTGGTCGACCGACTCGACATCGCGTTCTGTCGCTAGCGATGCGCAAGCTGCTGCTCAAGCTCGAGGATTTCCGCCTGCTACCGGTGTTCGTAGCGGTGAGCATGGCCGTAGGCATCGCCATCGGCAACATCCTCAGCATCTCCGATTTCGAGCTGACTCCGCCGATCGACGCGCTCAAGTCGATGGCCGGCGGAACGTTCGACCCCAGCGTGCCCGCACTCATCTCGCTCGGTGTGCCACTGGGCCTCTTCGCGATGATGTACCCGGCGATGACCAACGTGCGCCTGACCGAGGTGGGCCAGGCGTTCCGCTCACCACGGCAGCTGGGCGTGGTCATGATCCTCAACTACCTGATCGCACCCTTCTTCATGCTGCTGCTGGCCAACCTCTTCGTGGGCGATCCCGAGTTGCGCACCGGGCTCATCCTCTACGGGCTCGCACCGTGCATCGCGATGGTCATCGTGTTCACGTACCTTGCGCGCGGCAACACGGCCATGGCCCTCGTCTTCGTAGCCCTCAATTCAGTCATCCAGATGGCGCTCATCCCTGTCTATGCACAGCTGCTCATCGGGGATGTGAACTTCGACGTCTGGGTCGTGTTCGAGAGTGTCCTGTTGTACCTGGGCCTTCCGCTCCTAGCCGGCGTGCTGACTCGCCAAGTCGTGGTGAGGCGCCGAGGGGAAGTGGCGATGGAGTCACTCAAGCCTTACCTCAACGGCCTGTCCATCGTGGGCCTGCTGTTCACGCTCATCGTGATGTTCGCGCTCAAGGGCGACCTCATCCTCGAGCAGCCGTTCATCGTGGTCGAGATGGCCGTCCCGATGACCATCTTCTTCGTGGCCATGTTCTTCGTGGCGCTCTACATCGGCTCGCGCCTGCACTTCCCCTACGGTGACGGCGTGGCGGTTGCCTTCAACTCGACTGGGCGCGACTTCGAGATCGCCATCGCCATCGCCATCACGGCGTTCAGCCCGACGGTCGCGCTGGCCACCGTCGTGGGTCCACTCATCGAGGTGCCGATCATGCTTGCGCTCGTCTGGTCGGCCATGCGCCTTCGGCCGCGCTGGTTCCCCGGCGAGGACGACCTCTCACCCGAACCGCTCACCGAGCAACTGGTCGCCGACTGACCACTAGGAGGCGCTCCGAAGGGTTCGAGAGCGGAGCGAGCCCACCCTCGACACACTCGGGTCCAGCGTCCGCGAGAAAGCCTGCGGTGCCTGCCATTCAGCGCCAACTGGTTGCCCGGGCGGGCATGAGCCGAGCGTGGTCTAATGCGCCGATGCATCTGCTCAGACGACGACTCATCGGTGCCGCGGTCCTCGCTGCGCTTGCCAGCCTCGCGGTCGCTACCGTGGCCCTCGGCCAGGACAGCGAGGTCGTCATCATCAAGGACAAGCTCGCGCCCAAGCGGCTGGAGGTGTCAGCCGGCACCGTCGTCACTTGGCGAAACCAGGACGATGATCGCCATCGGATGCGCTCACGTCAGGGACCCGTGGAATTCGACTCGGGCAACCTGGAGCCTGGCGAGCACTTCAGCGTGACCTTCGTGGTCTCCGGCGAGTATCCCTACATCGACGAACGCAACGACGAAGACCGCGCCTACTTCGGCACCATCGTCGTGAGCGACGATCGATCAGCAGGCGGTCCGCCCTCGACGGAGGCGATCGTCACGCTCATCGACGAGTCATTCCAGCCGCCAGCGCTGGAGGTCGCCGTCGGAGCTGTCGTCACCTGGGAGAACATCGACGGTGATGACGATCACACCGTCACCGCTGACGACGGCGCCTTCAACAGTGGCGTCATGCCCGTCGGCACGGCCTTCGAGCACAGCTTCGACGCACCGGGCACCTACCCCTACTTCTGCGCTATCCATCCAGAGATGGTGGGCACGATCACGGTCGTCGGCGAGGCTCCGGCCCAGACCCAGGATGTCGCGGCTCGAGTCGCCGGCCACGCCATCGACAGCGGTCACTGACGACAGTGCCGACCCCGTCGATGGACCGGTCACCGGGCCGGTCGAGGCCTCCGTCGTCGACCTCACGTTCCAGCCCCCCATCATCGAGATCGATGCCGGCGCCAGTGTCACCTGGACCAACGAGGACAGCGTCCCCCACACCGTTACCGCACGGACGGAGGACTTCAACTCCGGGGTCATGCAACAGGGCGCTACCTTCAGCCAGACGTTCGATGAGCCTGGCACCTTCGACTACTTCTGCGCCATCCATCCGTCGATGAGCGGGACGGTCGTGGTCAGCGAGCCCGCAGCCGTCGACGATGCGGTTGACGAAGCCGGCGACACCGCAGCTGAGCCTGTGAGCGCGGCGACGGTCGCTGTCGTCGACGTGGCCTTCCAGCCGCAGGCCATCGAGATTCCCGTTGGCGCGACCGTGGACTGGACCAACGAGGACCCCTTCGCCCACACCGTGACCGCCAGCGACGGCGCCTTCGATTCCGGGAACATGGCTGGCGGGCAGACCTTCAGCCAGACGTTCGACGAGCCTGGCACCTTCGACTACTTCTGCGCCATCCATCCGTCGATGACCGGAACGATCACCGTCAGCGGCTAGTCATTCGGTCGAACTGGCCACCGTTCGGCTCGAACGAGGAGGCCAGCTTGGCGAGCGCCTCGATCGGATCGTCGGCGCGCGCCTTACGCTCGACCGAGTCTGGTCCGACCGCCACAGCCATCCAATCGTCCGAGCGCTGATCGGGGCTCAGGCCAGTCGATGCGCAGCGTAGACCCTCCAGTGTCCAACCACTCGGCAGGCGTGCCTGGGTCTCGGCCCAGGCGACCGAGAGGTCGTCGCTATCCGTCATCTTCACTCCTCTGCGGTGGGCCCTCCCGGGCCACGAGCAGCGCCGCCTCGACGCGGCTGCGGACCTGCAGCTTGCCGAGGATGTTGGTCATGTAGTGCTTGATGGTCTTCTCCGCGAGACCCAGCCGCTCGCCGACCTCCTGGTTGCTCAGACCCTCGGCCACGAGCTCCAGCACCTCCCGCTCCCGCTCGGTCAGCTCGTCATAGGGAGACGTGCGCGGTTCCCGCATCTCGCGCAGCATGCCCCACGCGAGCGCCGGCGCGACGTAGACCTCGCCGGCATGGACCGAGCGGATGACACCTGCCAACTCACTGGCGCCGGCACCCTTGAGGACGTACCCGGACGCTCCGGCCTTCATCGCGGCCAGGAGGTCATCCTCGTCCTCGGACACGGTGAGCATCACGATTCGCGTGGCTGGACAGGCCACCGCGATACGCTGCGCGGTCTCGAGTCCGCCTCCGGGCATGTTGATGTCAAGGATCATCACGTCCGGCAGCTCGACCCTCGCGAGCACCAGTGCCGCTGACCCGTCGGCGGCATCGCCCACGACCTCGATGCCGTCCTCTTCGCGCAGGGACATCACCACACCGGCGCGGAACATGGGATGGTCGTCCGCGACGGCGACGCGGATGGTGTCGGTCATGGCTCGATCCCACCGTTGTGTACCGGCCACCATACGTGGAGCTCGGTGCCCGTTCCAGGGGTCGACGCGATCGCGAACGTGCCACCAAGGACCTCGGCCTGCTCGCGGATGCCGGCGAGGCCCAGGCCCTCATTCGAGGCGAGGATGGACGGATCGAACCCCGAGCCTGCATCGCGCACGACGAGCAGCACCCCGGCCCGGCCCGACCGCCCGGGACCCGAGGCGCCGCGAAGCTCGACGTCCACGACATCGACTCCGCCGTGTCGGGTGGCGTTCGAGAGGGACTCCTGCATGGCACGGAACAGGGCGATCCTGACGGGGAGCGGCACATCGGACGGCAGGTCGTGGGCATCGAGCTGGACGTTGGTGCCACTGCGGCGTTCATGGTCCTCGACGGCGCGTTCGGCGACCTCCGCGATCGTCATCGAGGCCAGCTCGGGCAATCGCAGGCCCGCGGCGACAGCGCGCATGTCGGTCATCGCCTCCTGCAGCACCTTCTCGACCTCCAGCGATCTCGGCAGCGCTCGGCGAGTCTCCGTGCTCGGCCCGCTTCTGCAGTCGGTCGAGCCGCAGCATCGCAAGAGAGAGCATCTGGGCGGGCCCGTCGTGGAGATCGCTGCTGACCCGGCGCATGGAGCGCTCGTTGAGCGTCGTCGTGCGCTCGGCCGCGGAGTGCACTCGCTCGTTCAGCTCCGCGTTCTCCTCGAGCAGGTCGGTGAGCTCATCGACCTGGCGCGAGAGCGCCACCTCCTGGCGCTGGATGGTGTCGCTGCCACGTTTGACCACCCGCCACAGGAGCAGGCCGGCGAGGACGATGGCCAGCGTGACCAACCCCCACGCGGTCAGGCGGGCCTGCGCGACCTGGTCGTCGATGTCCTTGGGCGGCAGATAGAACTCCGCGACGGCGATGATGTCCTCCGTGCCACGCTCGCGGACCGGGATATACATCTCGAGCAGGCGGTCCCAGTACTGCCGCTCCCACTCGTTCTCTTCGCCGGAGAGATCATCCATCTCGGTCACGACCTCACCAGCCCAGGCTTCTGCGAGGTGTCCCTCGACCGGAAAGCGCTGACCGATGAGCTTGGAGTACGGGCTGTAGATGACCTCGCCATCACGCGACCACAGTCGCAGCGAGCGGACTCGATCGGAGAGCGCGCTCGATGCGAGATGACCGTCGAGCGTCTCGATCTCCTCGGGTGTGAGCTTGCCGCCGCCGGAGAGCGAGGCGACGCTGGGCTCGATGATCGACTCGACGTAGAGCGCCGTCACCGAGGCGGTGCGGTCGACGATGCTCCGCTCGAGCTGATCGCCGATCCAGACGACCCACGGCCAGCCCGGCCACGAGCAGGATGGCGAGGTTGGCCAGCAGGAAACGCTGGGCAAGCGACAGCCGGTCCAGCCATCCTGGCGTGCGTCGCCCGGTCCGATCCGAACCCGGCTCACGCGGGTCCGTTGGCGCAGGGGGAATGGCCGGATCGGCGTCGACGGTCGGGGGCATCGCCCGAATGGTAGGGGCAGATGCCGGTCAGGGCATCGGACCAAGGTCCGAATCACTTCCCGACTGCGGCCCATTCCCGCCTCACCCCCGCAGCGGGACCATGCCTGCACACCCGCACGCAATGAAGCGAAGGGTCATCGTATGGAGTCAACATCGCAATGCGAAGGATCGCCGTGGGCCGTGCCACGGCCCTCATCACCAGCGTGCTGGTCGCGACGACGCTCATGGCGGCACCCATGACCGCGAGCGCCAAGGATGGCGACGTCATCCGGCGTGGCGAGTGCACCGCTCGCTCGGACTGGAAGCTCAAGCTGAGCCCGGAGAACGGCCGCATCGAAGTCGAGTTCGAGGTCGACCAGAACCGCAATGGGCAGAAGTGGAACATCCGCATGAAGCGCAACGGCAAGGTGTTCTGGCGTGGTACCAGACGCACACAGCCACCGAGCGGCTCGTTCGAAGTCCGTCGCCTCACGCGCAACGGCGCCGGCGCCGAGAGGATCGTCGTCCGCGCCCGAAACCCGCGAACCGGCGAGGTCTGTCGCGGCACGGCCAAGTTCCGGGGGTAGAAACGAACACGGGGGCCAACGAGGAGACACCAATGACTGACATCACGACCCACCGACGCACGTTCACCACCATGAGCCTGGCCGGAGCGATCGCGCTCACCGCCGCGCTCGCTGCACCAGCCGTGGCCACCACCCACGAAGGCGAGCTCCACGTGGAGACGGCCACCGATGATCTCGGCACCTACCTGGTCGATGCCGAGGGCATGACCTTGTACTACTTCACCAGGGACGTCACCCCAGGTCTGAGCGTCTGCTTCGGGGGCTGTCTCGAGGCTTGGCCCCCGCTCTTGCTGGGAGACGGCGAGGAGCTCGCAGCGGGTGACGGCGTGAGCGGCACTCTAGGTGCCGTGCCGCGGACCGACGACGGCTCGATGCACGTCACCTATCGTGGCCGGCCGCTCTACTACTGGCAGGGCGACACTGCCCCGGGCGAGACCACGGGCGAGGGCGTCGGAGAGGTCTGGTTCGTAGCGCAGGAGGACGGCTCGATGCCGGAGAACCCACCGGCGCTGACGATCGAGTCCGAGACGACCGACCTGGGCACGTTCCTGGTCGGCCAGGACGGCTTGACCACGTACTACTTCGAGGCCGACACCACGCCGGGGGTCAGCGTGTGCGAAGGCGATTGCCTCGTGGCCTGGCCCCCGGTCACGGTCCCGCCCGGCAACACCGTCGCTACGGGCGAAGGCGTCACCGGCGTGCTCGGGCTCATCACCGGCACCGACGGCTCCACGCAGGTCACCTACGACGGCCGGCCGTTGTACTACTGGCAGGGCGACACCGAGGCCGGCCAGACCACCGGCCACGGCGTGAACGACATCTGGTGGGTCGCTGATGTGAGCGGATCCCTCCCGGCACGATAGCGATCGAGCCACTCCCCTCGGCGACACCGGCCCTCGATGCCCAGGGCCGGTGTCGCGCTTCCTCCCGTACGGATGTATCCATCCGGCGCCTGCATCCGTAGTAGGGAGTGGAGGCGGCCGAGAACCGAAGCGTCGCCTAAGACCCAAGGAGTAAGCACCATGACCATCAACACCGAGAAGCCGAACTGGTTCGCTGCAAGCTGGTTCGGCCAGTGCATGTCGTCCACGCGGGGCCGGATCGGCCGCATGGTCGGTGGCATCGCCCTCATCGCCATCGGGCTGTTCGCCCTCGGAGGAGCAGCCGGCATCGTCCTCGCGGCTGTCGGTCTCGTGCCCCTGCTCGCCGGCGCGTTCGACGTTTGCATCTTCAGTGCGCTCTTCGGCGGCCCGCTCCGCGGCTCCGATGTCCGCTCCTGCGCCCGCTAGCGACGAACCGTGGTCGATACGAAGGCCTTGACGGCCTCCCGGCGGAGGGTCACGGACCGAGCCTGATCCCGTCCGGGCTCAGTCCCTCGCTCCTGAGCCCGACTTCGCGACTCGGCTGTCTGGTGAGCTACCACGGCTGACCAAGCTGGCATTGCGTTTGGCGCAAGATCCCGCGCGGGCCGAGGACCTTGTCCAGGAGACTGCGCTCCGAGCCTGGTCGAAGCAGGACCTGCTTCGGTCCGGAGCACCCATCGGACCATGGCTCAATCGCATCCTGGTCAACCTCGCCATCGACCGATCCCGTGCTCGGCGAGACGAAGTCGACCTCGCTGACGTCGAGGATCGTTGGCGGGATGACGACTACACCGTGGACCCGGCTCAGGTCATGGCCCGTGCCGAGCAACGCGAAGACCTCGAGGATGCGCTCGCACGCTTGCCGGTCGGCTATCGCACCGTCGTGGTGTTGCATGACGCGGCCGGGATGACCACGCCTGCCATCGCCGACGCGCTCGACATCGGGCTGCCGGCTGCCAAACAGCGCCTACGCCGCGGAAGGATGATGCTGGTGAGTGCTCTCGCAGAGGATGATCCCAAGCGTGTTGCCAGTCTCGCCCAGCCGATGCGTTGCTGGAAGGCTCGCAGCCAGATCTCGGCCTACCTCGACGATGAGCTGCCGAACGAGGGTCGACGAGCCATCGAGGGTCACCTCGCCGAGTGCCCGACCTGCCCTCCACTCTATGCCGGCCTCGTCAGCCTGCAGGAGACACTCGGAGAGCTGCGCGACACCGACAGGGTCGTCCCGAGCGAGATCGCGGCGCGGATCACGGAGACCCTCGAGAGGCTGAAGGCCTCCTGACGGGTGATGGCAGCAGACACTCCAGCGTTGGCGGACCCGGGTTCGGACCTAGGTCCGATGGCTCCGCCAGACGTTCGCCCATTCCGCGCCGTGGCAGTGGCGAATATGTTCACGGCCACCGAAGAGTTGGTGCTGGTCGGACCGGCCATCAGGCATCCACAGCCCGTGGCTGTGTCACTCGCGATCATCAAGCCGTCAAGGACACAAGGAGATCCCGTGAAGCAGACCAGATTGGGCCGCGTGGTGGCCATCGCGGCGACCGCGTCGTTGTTAGCATCGATGGCAGCCGCATCCGTGGCGGCCCCCACGTTCGCGGCCAAGAAGACCTGTGCCGGCCGCGCCGCGACCATCGTCGGTACGGCGCTAAGCGAAACCATCGTCGGTACGCCGCGCCGCGACGTGATCGTGGCCCGTGGCGGCAATGACGTCATCCGTGGTCGCGGAGGCAACGACATCGTGTGCGGTGGGCCCGGAAACGACAAGCTGGTGGGCGCGCGCGGCGCTGACCGGCTCTTCGGTGGGCCCGGAAACGACCGCATCTTCGGCGGAAGCGGAAAGGACATCTGCCGGCAGGGCTCGGGCCGCGGCGTCAGGGTGCGTTGTGAGCTGCCGCGTTCCGTCGCTGCCTCGCCAAGCCCCTCGCCTGCGCCCGACGCGACGGCTGCCCCATCGGCCAGCCCCTCGGCCTCGCCATCGGCCAGCCCCTCGGCCTAGCCAAGCGGCCTCGCCATCGGCCAGCCCCTCCGCCTCGCCATCGGCCAGCCCCTCGGCCTCGCCATCGGCCAGCCCCTCGGCTTCGCCATCGGCCAGCCCCTCGGCCGCGCCAAGCGCCTCGCCAGAGTCGTAGACGGGCCCGGCTCCTTAGAGCAAGCCAAGGCCCTGCGCGACCAGGGCTACACCGAAGATGGCGAAGGCTCCGGCGGCGAGGAGCTTGATCGAGCGCTCCGGCAGTCGCGTGCCGATCGCCGCTCCGATGGCTACTGCGATGGCGTTGGCAGCGACCATCCCCGACGTCGATCCCAGCCATACGCCAAGCGGCTCCTCGGTGGTGGCGAGGGTCATGGCTGCGAGCATGGTCTTGTCTCCGAACTCGGCGAGGAAGAACGCGGCGCCGATCGCCAACAACGCCCGACCGCCGGAGCGCCGCTCGTAGTCGGTGAGCGTCCTCATCGGACCCGTCACCCTGCATCGTCCACGCCGCGAAGCCGAGGAAGACGATGCCTGCCGTGACCTGGATCAGCTCGGTCGGGAGTGCCATCGCGATGGTGGTGCCGACGATGACCGAGCCGGCGTTCAGGAGCACCGTGGCCCCGGTGATGGCCACGAGCACGGTGGCGGCACGGTATCGAGTGGCGAAGGCCAACGACATCAACTGGCTTTTGTCGCCCATCTCGGCGAGGAAGATGACTACGAAAGAGAGGACGAATGCTTCCATGACGGGCCGAGGTGCTGCTACCCGGCCGTGACCGCCTCCACGACAGCGGTCGCGATCGCGATGTCCTGCACCGCCACGCCGGTGGAGTCGAAGACCGTGATCTGCCCGCCGGACGTGCGCCCGACGGCCTCCCCTGCCAGCACGCGACCCAGCTCCACCGCCTTCTCGAACTCGATGGCTCCGGCAGCCACGGCACGCGAGATCTCACCGCGCGAACGGCACTGCTCCAGGCTGTCGGCCACGACCACGTCGGCCAGCGCCAGCACGTCGGCGCCGAGCTCCTGCTTCTCGGCCGTGTCGGAGCCGATGGCGGTGATGTGGGTGCCCGGCCGAACCTGGGCCGCCGCGAGCAGCGGCTCGGTCGCGGATGTCGTGGTCACGATGAGCCGCGCGGTGGCCGCCACCTCGGCAGGCGACTCGGCCGCCCTCACCTCCCAGCCGGACGCGGCCATCGACGCACGGTAAGCCTCGAGCCGCTGACGGTCCCGGCCCCAGGCCACGACCTCGCGGGTCTCGAACAGCGGCGCCAGCTGCATCAGCTGCAGGCGCGCCTGCACACCCGTTCCGAGGACCCCGATGCGCTCCACCTCTGGTGGCGCCAGCAGCCGTGCCGCCACGGCCCCGGCCGCAGCGGTGCGCACGTCGGTCAGATGGCCCTCGTCGAGCAGCACCGCCTCCGGCTCGCCGGTGTCCTGGCGGAAGACGAGCATCAGACCGTTGCTCGAGGCCAGGCCCAGCGACGGATTCTCGTAGAAGCCGCTCGCGACCTTGATGACGTAGTAGTCGTCGCCCGTGACGGCGCCATACTTGATGTGGACCTCGCCCTTCTCGAGCAGCAGCTCGCCCACCGGCGGCACGATCGCCCGGCCGGCCGAGTAGCCCCGGAAGGCCTCTTCGGTGAGCGGCAGCAGATCCAGGCCGGCGAGGACCGCTTCGATGCGGGCGCGTTCGACGATGCGCATCAGCCCAGGATCACCCGCAGCTTCTCGACACCGACATTGCCGCCGCAGAGGATGACCGCGGTCGTCCCTGTGGTCGGGCTTGCATGCGCCTTGGCCGCGGCGTAGGCCATGGCGGCCGAGCCCTCGACCAGCAGATGCTCGACCTCGATGAGCTCAAGGAAGGCCGCCCGGATGTCGTCCTCCTCCACGGTCACGAAGTCGTCGAGCAGCTCCGCGAGGAGGCCGAAGGTGATGGCGTCGGGCTCGACGCCGCCGGCGGTGCCATCGCTGAGCGTGGGATCGGAGGGCATGTCGAGGATCTCGCCGGCCCGCAGCGAGTGGTACATCACCGCCGAGTTCGCCGGTGAGCAGCCGATGACCCGAACCGAGGGCGACTGCGCCTTGATGATCCCGGCGACGCCGCTCGAGAGGCCACCGCCACCCACCGCCACGAAGACGGCCGAGAGGTCCGGGACCTGTTCGAGGAGCTCCAGGCCGAGCGTGCCCTGCCCTCCGATGACCGCCGGATCGTTGTAGGGCGAGACGAACGTGAGGCTGCGCTCCTCGGCTGCGCGCCTGGCGCCGAGCTCGCTCTCGACCGAATCGGTGCCCCGGACCTCGATGCGTCCGCCGAGCCGCTCGATGGCGGCGAGCTTGGAGGGGTTGGCGTTGTCGGGCACGACGACGATCGGAGCTACGCCCACGATGCTGCCGGCATAGGCGACGGCGGCCCCGTGGTTGCCGGTAGAGGCAGTGATGACGCCACGCTCCAGCTCCTCGGGGGTCAGCGAGAGGACCTTGCTGACGGCCCCACGCGCCTTGAAGGAGCCCGTGTGCTGGACGTTCTCGCACTTGAGCACGACGTCCGAGCCGACCGCGGAGCTCAGCCCGATCGAGGGCACGGCAGGCGTCGTCAGCAGGTACGGCCGCGCCCGCTCCTCGGCGGCATGGACCTGAGCGGCGACGTCGATGGAGCGAGGGGTGTCATCCACCTTGTCAGTCTATGGCGATGGGCGTGGGCTCGGCAGCTCGTCGAACCGTTCCGGGCGGGACGCCCATGATCCGCTTGAAGGCCCGCGCGAAGGCCGCCTCCGAGCGATAGCCCAGCTGACCCGCCAGCTCGGCTACCGTCGTGCCATCGCGCTGGAGCAGGTCGTTGGCCACGTACATGCGCCAACGCGTGACGTACGACATGACCGGTTCGCCCACGAGCTCGCTGAACTTGGCCGCGAAGGCCGAGCGTGACATGGCCAGCTCGTGTGCCAGCGAGGCCACGCTCCACTCGCGCGCCGGATCCTCGTGGATGAGCGCGAGCGCGTGACCCACCTGTGGGTGCTGGAGCGCTCCCAGCCATCCGGTCTGAGCCGCCGGATCGGCCTCGATCCAGGCACGTACGGCCTGGATGACGAGGACATCGGCGAGCCGGGTGATGACGGCCTCGCCGCCGGGCTGCAGTTCCTCCGCCTCGGCCGCCATCAGGCGGATGACTCCGTACATCCGGTCGAGGCGCGGCGACTCGGCGGACTGCAGGTGGATCGTGCGCGGCATCGAGGCCACCAACTCCCGGCCGGCCGGATGATCGAAGCGCACGGCGCCGCAGAGCAGCATCGTGGGCGTCCCGCCGCCGCCGTAGCGCAGGATCTCGTAGCGGTCGCTGACCAGCTCCCGCTCAAGGTCGAGGATGAAGGGTGTTTCGGCCCCGGGCTCGCTGTCGAGCCGGTGGCCCTCGCCGTGGGGCACGAGCGCGAAGTCGCCCGCGTCCAGCACGGTGACCTCGCCCTCATCCCCGAGGACCCGCGCGCGCCCACGCAGGACGACGTGGAACCAGAGGTACGCAGGCATCGCGGGCAGGGTCATGCCCCACGGCTCGGTCAACTCGGAGCGGCAGTAGAAGGCGCCGCTCATGCGCAGGAAGTGCAGGGCCTGCCCAAGCGGGTCGGACGGCGGGAAGGGGTCGAAGGCGGTCATGGGCACAGTCTCCATGGCGCATGCCGGTTCGTCCACTGATGCTGGACGTTCGAGCATGACCAGCGGCGGTACGGGCATTCACAGTCCAGCCATTGTGGCTGACGCTAGCGCTATCAACCCTTTGCATGGAGGTGCGAGATGCACACCCACCCCGATTCCACCCTCGTCCTGGGGGCCACCGGCAAGACCGGTCGACGCATCGTCGAGCGGCTGACCGAGATGGGCCTGCCCGTCCGCGCTGGCTCCCGCACCGGCACGCCCCCCTTCGAGTGGCACGATCGCTCCACCTGGAGCCCCGTGCTCGAGGGCGTCTCGCGTGCCTACATTTCCTACTACCCCGACATCGCGGCCCCGGGAGCCGTGGAGACCGTGAGCGCGTTCGCCCAGCAGGCCGTGGGCTCCGGTGTCAAGCGGCTGGTACTGCTGGCCGGTCGAGGCGAGGCCGAGGCCGAGCGTGCCGAGCAGGCCGTGCGCGACACAGGCGCCGACCTGACCGTGGTGCGCGCGACCTGGTTCGCCCAGAACTTCAGCGAAGGCTTCATGCGCGACGGCATCATGTCCGGTGTGCTGGCCTTGCCCGCCGGCGAAACGCCCGAGCCCTTCGTCGACGCCGATGACATCGCCGATGTGGCCGTGGCCGCGCTGACCGACGAGGCGCACATCGGCCAGCTGTACGAGCTCACTGGTCCGCGCTCGCTGACGTTCGCGCAGGCCGTGGCCGAGATCGCCCGGGCCAGCGGCCGTGACGTGCGCTACCTGCCGATCAGCCTCGACGAGTACACCGAGGAGATGGCTCGCCTGGGCGTCCCATCCGAGGTCATCGAACTCACTGCCTTCCTCTTCGACGAAGTCCTCGACGGACGCAACTCGAAGACCGTCGACGGCGTCCAGCGTGCCCTCGGCCGGCCGGCCCGTGACTTCGGCGAGTACGCCCGTGACGCGGCCGCTGCCGGCGCCTGGGCTGTGAACGGGAAGGTGGCCGCCTGATGGACCTCGACCTCGGACTCGTTCTCACGATCGTCGCCATCGTGGGGGCCGGCCTCAACGCCGGCGTCTACTTCACCTTCTCTACCTTCACCATGGCCGGCCTGCGACGGCTGCCCCCGAGCGAAGGCGCGGCGGCCATGCAGGCCATCAACCTCGAAGCACCGACCCGCGGCTTCATGACCATCTTCTTCGGTACGGCGCTCGTCAGCCTCGGCCTGGCAGCCGCGGCCTTCGTGAACTTCGACCCGCCCGCGTCGAGCATGATCATCGCCGGCGCAGGCGCCTACCTCGCGACCATCGTCATCACGGGCATCTACAACGTGCCCTTGAACGACCGCCTCGAGGGCGTCCCCGCGAGGAGCGCGGAGGGCGTGACCATGTGGACCGACTACCAGGTCCGCTGGACTCGCGGCAACCACGTGCGCCTGCTGGCCAGTTCGGCCTCGGCCATCCTACTCACGCTGAGCCTGCTCGTGTGAGACCGTCCGAGCCGACCGCGGCGTGGGCGGCAGTGGCGACCTTCAGGCAGCGCACCCGTGTCCCTCTCGGCCGTGCCGGGTGTCGTTGTGTCAGGCTGCGAGACACGACGTCGGGTCGCGATCCACGATGCCCAGGAGACCAGCCATGAACCAGACCCCACCGCTCAGGGAACGCGCCGCATGGCGCGCGCTCGGGGCTCACCACGACGACATCGCCGGCACCAGCCTGCGCGAGCTCTTCGACACCGACCCCGACCGCGGTGAGCGGCTCACGGCCGAGGCCGCCGGGCTGTACCTGGACTACTCCAAGAACCAGGTCACCGACGAGACGATGGACCTGCTCGTGGTCCTGGCCGAGGAGGTCGGGCTGCGCTCGCGCATCGAGGCCATGTTCAGCGGCGAGCGCATCAACGTGACCGAAGACCGCGCCGTCCTGCATACGGCCCTGCGGGCCCCGCGCGACGCGGACGTCCGCGTGGATGGTGAGAACGTGGTGCCGGAGGTGCACGAGGTCCTCGACCGCATGGCTGGCTTCGCCACCGAGGTGCGCGAGGGCTCCTGGCTGGGCCACACCGGCAAGCCCATCCGCAACATCGTCAACATCGGCATCGGCGGCTCCGACCTGGGCCCGGTCATGGCCTACGAGGCCCTGCGCCACTACGCGACCCGCGACCTGACCTTCCGCTTCGTCTCCAACGTGGACGGCACAGACATCGCGGAGGCCACCCGCGACCTGGACCCCGCCGAGACGCTCTTCATCGTCGCGTCGAAGACGTTCACCACGCTCGAGACGATCCGCAACGCCCGCTCGGCGCGAGAGTGGCTGCTCGAAGGCCTGGGCGATCCTGCAGCGGTCGCCCGACACTTCGTGGCCGTCTCCACGAACGCCGGGGAAGTGGCCGAGTTCGGCATCGACACGGCCAACATGTTCGGCTTCTGGGACTGGGTCGGCGGACGCTACTCGATGGACTCGGCCATCGGACTCTCGACGATGATCGCCCTGGGGCCCGACGGCTTCGGTGAGCTCCTGGCCGGCTTCCGCGAGATGGACGAGCACTTCCGCAGCGCGCCTGTCGAGCGCAACATGCCAGCGCTGCTGGGCCTGCTCAGCGTGTGGCAGACCAACTTCCGCGGTGTGGAGACACTGGCCGTTCTCCCCTACGACCAGTACCTCAAGCGCTTCCCGGCCTACCTCCAGCAGCTGACCATGGAGTCCAACGGCAAGTCGGTCACCCTCGACGGCCGTGGTGTGGACTACCAGACGGGGCCCATCTACTGGGGCGAGCCCGGCACCAACGGCCAGCACTCGTTCTACCAGCTGATCCACCAGGGTACGCGGGCGGTGGCGGTCGACTTCATCGCCTTCAGCGAGTCACTGAATCCCATCGCCGACCATCACGACCTGCTCAACGCCAACGTCTTCGCCCAGGCCGAGGCACTCGCCTTCGGCAAGACCGCAGAGCAGGTGCGCGCCGAGGGCACGACCGAAGCACTCGTGCCGCATCGCACGTTCGAGGGCGACCGCCCGTCCAACACCATCCTCGCCGGGCGCCTGACGCCGGCGGTGTTGGGGCAGCTGGTCGCGCTCTACGAGCACGCAGTGTTCACGCAGGGCGTGATCTGGGACATCGGCTCGTTCGACCAGTGGGGCGTAGAGCTGGGCAAGGTCCTGGCCAGGAAGGTCGCGGCCGAGCTGATGGCCGAGGCTGAGCCGGTACTCGAACACGACTCCTCCACCAACGCTCTCATCCGACGCTACCGCAGCCAGCGGCGCTAGGAAGACCGGGTCGACCGTCACCTCGATGACGGTCCGAAGCTGGGACCGGTCATGATCCGATGGTCACGTTGGTTGCCGACGAGCCCAGCCGAATACTCGGCCTCGTGGACGAAGAGCTCATGCAACTGGATCTGGCCACGGCCGAGGCACGACGCCTCGCGACCGCTTCCCTCGATGCGCTACGCGGCCCGCAGGAGGCGCTGCGTAGGGCGGCCTCCGATCACATCGCGTCGGTGGCCGAACGACGACTCGATGCCTCCCGCCGAGCGTCGGTCGAGGTCATGGCCCGCCTGAGCGACGACGAGCTGGCTGAGCTCCATCTGTGGACCCAGGAGCAGATCGCCGAGACCCGCGAGATGGTCGAGGAGGGCATCGAGGGGTGCGACTTCTGGATCCCCGAGGTCCCTGGCATGAGCTCCTCGGACGTCTCGGCCTACAGCAGCGGGCTGGTGCCTCGACCCCGGGACAGCCGAACCGGCATCCCGCAATCGCTCGTTCAGCTCTTCGATGAGTCGCTGGCGCCCTTCCGACGAGGTCTGGCCGCAGTCGGCCTGGCGCTTATCCCCAAGGACGCCGAGCCGAGCGTGGAGATCGCGCTGGTGCGGGCGTGGCGCACCTATCGCGATGCCGCCGTCGTTTGCGTGTCCCGCTGGGCCGACGTCGATGAGCACTACCACGCGAGCGCCGAGCGTTTCCAGGAGATGCGCTGGGAGCTTGCCGGCGAGATCGACCCTGAGACCGTCCGGGCGCAGCAGGAGGCCGAGGACGACGAGGGCCACGATCGCGCGCCCTCACTCGCGGACGAGGCGGACGCCGCCGCGCACGCACCGCCCGAGGCGATCTCGCTCCCGGACTCCGAGACGCTGGTGCCGGCCTCCGGCTAGGAGCGGAGCCTCTTCACCGAGTCGCCGAGGCGAGCCAGCCCGTCGAGCAGCTCGGGCTCCGGCACCGCGAAGCTCAGGCGGATGTGCTTGTCCACGCCGAAGTGGTCGCCGGGCACGATGAGCAGGCCCGACTCGTCGCGCAGCTGCTCCATCCACTCGGTCGAGTTGATGCCGAGGTCGTACCGCAGGAACGTGATGGCGGCCGCATCCGGCGGGGTCCCGGTGAGGACGCCATCCTGCTCGCTGAGCCACTCCCCGAGGAGGCCATAGCCACCCTTGAGCAGCATTCGCGTTCGGGCCAGGATCTGTGGTCGCACCGTCGGCGAGAGGGCCGTTCGCGTGAGCTCATCGGAGAGCATCGAGAGGGCGATGGTCGTGTACTCGTGGCGCCGCCACATGTCCGCGACGGCGTCGGCCGGCCCGACCGTCCAGCCCACGCGCAGGCCTGGCAGCCCGTAGGCCTTGCTCATCGAACCCTGCGCCAGCACCTTGTCGTAGCGGCCGAAGAACGATGGCGTCTCGTCCTTCTCACGCTCGGCACCGCGATAGACCTCATCGGCCAGCAGCCAGGCCCCGACCCGCTCCGCGGCAGCCACGACCGCGTCCATCTCGGCCGTGCTCATGATCCGCCCGGTGGGGTTGTTGGGGTTGACCACGGCGATCATCTTGGTCTGTGCCGTGACCGCTTCCTCGAGGGCAGCCGTGTCCAGGGCCCAATCCTTGTCGACCTCGAGGTGGACCTCCTTGACGCGGCAGCCGCGGTTCACGGCCACGCCCCAGATCTGCATGTAGTTGGGCATCACCAGCACGATCTCGTCACCGGGCTCGAGGAACGTGTTGACCGCGAGGTAGTTGGCCTCGGCAGCACCGATGGTGACCAGGACATCGTCCCTGGTGGCGCCGTCGTAGAGCGCGGCGATGTTCTCGCGCAGCTCGGGCGTGCCGTTGGCCTGCGGGTAGGACTGGCCGATGTCAGCGAGATCGTTGGGCTCGCGGCCGTCCATGGCCAGGAGCTCGCCCAGCGTCATCGGGTGCACGCCGCTCTCCGAGAGGTTGACGTCGACGACGTTCTCCCACTCGGACATCATCTGTTCCATCACGAACGGCTGGAAGTCGGGCATGGCGGGCTCCTGGACGGCGGGCGGTACCCAGCCAGTCTAGGGCTCGGCCGAGACGGACGGTTCTGCCCCCAGGGTGAACGCGAACCCTAGCCGGTCGGGTTCGGTTCCCACGATCCTCGCGGACAGCGTCAGACAGCCGAGAGCGGGTCGATGACCTCGAGGAAGCCGAAGCGGTGGAAGTCGGCGTCGTTGGTGACGATGCGTCGGATGCCGTGCTCGCGCATGAGGATGGCCGTATGCGCGTCGTGGAAGACGCTGCCCTTCAGGGTTGGTGTCTCTGCGATGACAGCCCTGGCGATTGCGCAGTGGCGGTCTGTCTCGGTGAGGACCGACAGACCTGGCGTCGTCAGCAGACTCTCCACGAAGCCCCACGCCTCGCGGCTGCTCCATGGGTTCTCGAAGACACGCGGATGCGTGATGACGCGTGCGAACTCGTAGCAGATACCCCACGTCAGGAACCAGGGCTCCCGGCTCGTACGCCACTCCGCGAGCCGACGGGCACAGGCTTGATGCTGGGGAACGTCCTCGTTCGCCGCGTAGAGCAACACGTTCGTGTCGGCGACGAACATCACTCCTCGTCGAAGACCCGGTAGAGCGCTTCGCGATCGGACACATCGACGAGCTCGCGACCGCCGTGGAACGTGGGCAGAGGCGTGGGCTTTGGCTCATACGGCTCCGGCTCGAGCATGCGACGAAGGGCAGCCTCGACGAGCTCCGACATGGTCGTGCCGCGACGCGCGGCCTCAGCCTTGACCTGGCGCATGACGTGCTCGTCGATATTCAGCGTGGTCTTCATACGGGAGACCATATCGCCTGTATGGTTCTACGGCAAGAAAGCGCCCAAGCCGGCGGGGCTCGCGCAGCGCGGACCGCGCACAGGGCGGACCAGCCCGTGTGGATCACACGCAGCGGGATCTATCGGGCTACGTTGGAGCTTGCCACCACTGCAGTAGCCTGAGCTACATGAATGCCCTCAGCCCCGAAGCGCTGCAGCACTGCATCGACAGCGCCCAGACGATCGCGATGTCGACGACCAACCCCAACGGCACGATCCACACGGTCCCCGTCTGGTACGGCCACGACGGCGAGGCTTTCTGGGTCATCACGGGCACGAACCAGCGCAAGACGAAGAACCTGCGGCTCGACCCGCGGGTGAGCCTGATGCTGCTGGTCGAGCAGGTCGGTGAACGACCCACCGAGATCGCGCTCGTCTATGGACGAGCCACCGTCCACGAGCTGCCGGCTGAGGAGCTGCGAACCAAGGCACAGTGGGCCTGGACCCGCTACGGCGAGGACGTCGCCCTCGAGTATTCGCAGGCCCTGCCCGATGAGGGCTACTGCGCACTCGAGATCAGGCCCGACAGGATCCTTGGCTGGCACCCGGGCTGAGGTGCTGACGCCTGGGGGCTACTGGGCGAGCGGGGCGACACAGGCCTCGACCGCGGTGGTGACATCGACCACCCACGTGTCACCCAGCTCTAGCTCTGGATGGGTGACCCCCAGCTCGTAGACGAGAGAGCTGTCGGGCCCTTGGATCAGACGAGCCAGGTCGGCGTGGTGGTTGCTGGGCTTGACGACCCCGTCACCGCCCACGTAGATGTACTGCCGCACGAGGTAGGCCGATCCATCGGAATAGTCAGCCACGGCCACCGTGCAGGCTTCCGGGTCCTGCTCGCACCACGGCTGCTGCTCGGCGACCCGCTGGCCAAGGTCTCCGAACAACGCCTGGGCCTGGTGTCGGTCGGCGATGCTGGTGACCTTCAGGTTGGCACGGATGGTGCCGCTGAGATCTACTGAGACGTGGGTGGTCTGCCAGTCACAGACCAGGCCCCCATCAGCCTCGTATTCGACTCCGGAGGGCCACGTCTTCGACACGTAGATGTCGTTGCGCGCGCTGGACGAGTCATCCAGCAGCGGGATGTCCACGCCGACACAGGCACAGTCGTCCACCGTGAAGGTATGGGTCGCTCCTGTCGGGTCCGGCTCCGCGGCAGGCGCTGGTGTGGCTGGGGCCGGGGGGATGTACGTGAACTCCTCCAGCTCGATGTTCGGAAGCGCTTCGAGGTAGTTCGCAACCTCGACCCAAGGGGGGTCACAGGCTACGGCGGTGACAAGAAGCGAACCTGACAACATGGACGATGCGACGAGACGCCGCATTGTTCCCCCCATCGAACCTCTCCTCCTGGGTCGTCCGATCCCTAGCAGCTGCGTCGAGCGTAGTCCCCTCGGTTTCCATCTGCCCCGCGAAGTCGTCGGCCGGTACGCGGGTGACGTGGCCCAGTTCAGGTCGACCGCCAACCTCACCCCAGCCGATGAGGACTCGCAGGACGTGAAGCTGCGACCGGCTCCGCGACGCGGGCCTAGACTCGCGGCGATGCCGATCTACCAGCAGGCCGAGCGCCCACGTCCGGACGACGACTTCGAGCCGGGCACGTTGCGCCACCTCACGCCAGGCGTGCGCGGGCGACTGCTCGACCCTCGCCGGACACCGGTCTCGGTGGCCGCGGTTCGGGTGGCCACGGGCTTCGTCGACATCCGTATCGAGGGCTTCGAGGATGCCGGCGCCATCTGGGAGATCCCGCTCGAACAGGCCGGCCACTTCCAGTTCGAGCCCGAAGGGCCAGGCGCGACCGACGCTGAAGTCGCCGAGATGGAGGCCGCCATCGAGCGGCTCTCCGGACGGTTGGCTATCGAGGCTGAGCCCGAAGACCAAGGGCGGACCGAGGCGCGCATCGCCGAGCGACAGGCCGAAGCCGCAGGCTGGCTGGAAAGCCACTCGCGCTTCCTGGCCGAAGGGCGAGCCCTGCCCCACCCGTCGACACGCCGCGGTGATCCGGTGCTGGCCGCCGACCTCGAGGCCTGGATGCGCGAGCGGGAGCTGTGGGACCTCGAGGTTGCGCTCACCCGCGTCTTCGTCAGCAACCCCGGATCGGGCGAGGTCGTGAAGGGCCACCGCATCGTGCTCGCCGAGCTCGGCCTCGCTGACTACACCGGCGGGGTCGTGCGAAGTCCGACCACGTTCGAAGGCCGCTGGTCGCGTGAACGCCGCTCCGAGCACATCGTGGCGCGGCTCGCCTTCGTGCGTTCGCTCTTGGGCCGCCTCGGCCTGCGTGAGGTGACCGTCTGGCGGGGCGTGTCGCTCGAGGGCCGCCTCGAACCGCGGCCCGGGCGCACGTTCGTCTCCACCACGTTCGCAGAGGAAGTGGCGCGAGATCACTTCGAGAGCGGCGAGCCCGAGTGGACGCACGTGCTGGTCCGCCAGGAGCTGCCGAACGAGCGGTTGTTCATGACCTACCACGAGACCGCGGCCATGAACGGCATCTTCCTCGAGGCGGAAGCGGTGTTACTCGCTTGTGTCCACGACGGTTGGCCCTAGACTCGGACCATGAACGCAGAGCGAGACCTGGCCACCATCGAGTACGAGGCCTGGCGCATCATCGAGCTTGGCCGCCAGACGCCCGATCGTGAGGTGCCGCAGTACCCGACCTGGTCGCTCACGGATCTGGTCGTGCACGTGGCGCGCGTGCACGGACGGACCGCGACCATCTGCCGGGACCTGCCTCAGGAACGGATCTCGCGCCCACGCCTGCCCGATGGGGTCGACCCGTTCGAGTGGGCTTCCCTGCAGCTCTCGGACATGCTCGAGGAGCTGGCGGACGCCGACCCGGCTGCGGAGGTGTGGACCTATGTCGACGATCCCGCACTCGGCTTCTGGATCCGACGCATGGTCATCGAGACGGGCCTCCACCGCTGGGACGCACAGGGCGCCGCTGGTGAGGCTGAGCCGCTGCTCGATCGGGTCGCGAGGCACGGCCTGAACGAGTTCGACCAGCTCTACCTGCCACGTCTGGGCGAGGTGCAGCCGGTCCTGCTGCATGCCATCAACCTGGAGCGCAGTTGGCGAATGGGCGACGGCGAGCCGACGGCTGTGGTCGAGGACACGGCATCGAACCTGTTCCTGCGGCTGATGTCTCGACCGGGAGCCTCATTGCCAGACGACTGGGAGACCGCGGTCGATGCCCTCGCGCCGCCCCCGAACTAGGCTGGTCCAACGATGCGTCGCAGCCCGCAGCTGCTGACATATCCCGACTCGCTCGGCGGCACCATCGCGGACGTCACACGCCTGCTGCGTGGCCCGCTCGCCGGGGCCTTCGCCGGTGTCCACATCCTGCCGCCGTTCCCCTCCTCGGGCGACCGGGGCTTCGCGCCTATCGACTACCGCCGCATCGAGCCGCGGTTCGGCAGCTGGGACGACATCGCCGATCTCGGTCGCGACCACGACGTCCTGCTCGACCTCATGGTCAACCACGTGTCCCGCAGGTCGGCCGAGTTCACCGACTTCCTGCGGCACGGTCGGGCGTCCGAGCACGCGGACCTGTTCATCACCCTCGACAAGATCTGGCCTGACGGTGATCCGCCGGCCGACGACGTCGCGCGCATCTTCCTGCGCAAGCCGGACGATCCATTCTCGACCTTCGACATCGGGGACACCGGCGAGACCGAGACCATCTGGACCACGTTCGGCTTCGGAGGGCGGGTCGAACAGATCGATCTCGACCTCACCTCGGAGGCCACCCGCCGGCTCATCGATGGTTGGTTCGAGTGGTTCGCGGGCCACGGCGTGGCCATCGTCCGGCTCGATGCGGTCGGCTACGTGGTCAAGAAGCCCGGCACCAGCTGTTTCATGGTCGAGCCCGAGATCTACGAGGCCCTCGACTGGCTCGTCAGCGCGGCGGCCGAGCACGACCTCGTGGTCCTGCCCGAGATCCACGATGTCTACGAGACACATCGGAAGCTGAGCGCGCGCGGCTATTGGACCTACGACTTCGTGCTGCCGGGCCTCCTGCTCCATTCGTTCAGGGCGCGCGACGCGAGCCGTCTGGCCGAGCACCTGGCCGACTCGCCCCATCGGCAGTTCACCACGCTCGACTGCCATGACGGGATCCCCGTGCGACCCGATCTCGAGGGCATCCTGAGCCACGAGGAGATGTCAGACCTGGCCGATGACCTCGTGGCCAAGGGCGGCAACGTCAACCGCATCCTCGGTGACCCCGGTGACGGTCCCGACGTGCATCAGCTCAACTGCACCTACTACTCCGCGCTCGGCGAGGACGACGAGCGCTACCTCGCGGCGCGGGCCATCCAGCTCTTCGCGCGCGGTGTGCCCCAGCTCTACTACGTGGGCCTGCTGGCTGGCGCCAACGACCTCGAGACCGCCGAGCGCACCGGCGAGGGTCGAGCCGTCAACCGCCACGACTACACCACTCGGGAGATCGAGTCGGCCCTGGAGCGTCCGGTGGTGCAGCGGCTGCTCGAGCTCGTGCGCCTGCGCCACGAGCACCCCGCGTTCGAGGGTGAGCTCGAGGTCACCGACGAAGGTCAGGGCCTGCTTCGGATGACCCGGATCCATGGCCGGCTCGGCATCGAGCTGACGGTCGACCTCGCTACTGGCGAGCACGAGATCACGACCTAGGCGCGAAGGCGGTCGAGCCCCCGCGTGGTGATCAGCCGCGCATCGTGCGTGATGCCGGCGGCGTCGTAGCCGGGCAGGGCCTCGACCCAGCGTAGCCCCTCGCGGCCCATCGCGAACGCGGCCGTGGCATAGGCGTCGGCACGCGCGAGGTCAGGGCCGGCGACGGTGACGGTCAGCAGCTCGTCGGCGGCCTGACCCGTCTGCGGGTCGGTGATGTGATGCCCACGCTCGGTCGTCCCGGAGGTGGCCACGGCCAGATCGTTCCCCTGCAGCACGAGCGCCACCGCATCCGGCGCGAAGGGATGAGCGATCCCGACCCTCCAAGGCACGCTTCGCTCCTGCCCACCACGGACGATCACGTCGCCGCCGGCGCTGAGGTAGAAGCGGTCGATGCCCGCGGCCGAGAGGATGGCGCCGGCCCGGTCGACCGACCAACCCTTGACCACCCCGGTCGGATCGGGCCGGCCATCGCTGCGATGGGCATGGACGTCGAAGGCGCCGCCGCTGAGCGTCTTGACAACGTCAGCGATCTCGAAGACCTCGCGCAGGTCGACCGAGATCCGGGACATCGGGATCTCGCCTCGCATCACGCGGCTGACCTCGCTCTCGTGTTTGAACGGACTGAATCGCTCTTCGGCCTCGTGGAGCCAGGCGAAGGCGGCGTCGGCGGCGGGCGAGTCAGCGCCGCCCTCGGGAAGGTAGAGGCTGATCATCGTGCCCATCGCGCGCTCGACACGACGGCGCCCAGGGTCGCGTGTGGTGAGGCCGGGCTTCGGCGCCGGCTCCGCGACCATCAGATGCCCAGCTGGTCCAGGGCGGACTGCAGCGAACCGGCGTAGGCCTCGCTGGTGTAGGTGGCCCCGGAGATGACGTTGACGTCCGCACTGTCAGAGGCGATGGCCTCGTCGCGCAGGATCGATTCGACGCGGTCACTGATGTCGGAGGTGCGCTGGTCGCCTTCGGGCATGGTCAGCGCCTCGACGTCGATGATGTCGTCGCCCTCGACGGTGACCGCGACCTGGACGTCGCCCCAGCGGATGCCGACGACGTCGCCGGTGGCGGTACGGATCTCGTCGGTCGCAGTCGCGGAATCAGCATCCTCGGCAACGACCTCGGGCTCGGACTCGGGCTCGGTCTCGGCATCGGCAGCCTTGACTTCGGGCGCGGTTTCGGGCTCGGCCTCGGCCTCGGCTTGATCGAGGGCGGACTGCAGCGACAGCGCGTAGGCCTCGCTGGTATAGGTGGCGCCAGAGAGGACGGAGAGGCCTTCGGCCGAGTCGGTGGTGATGGCCTCCTCGCGCAGGATGGGCTCCACGTACTCGCTGTACTCGACGGTGTGGTGGTCGCCGTCCGGCATCTGCAGGGCCTCGACGTCGATGATGTCGTCACCCTCGATGGTGACCGCGACCTGGACGTCGCCCCAGCGGATACTTGCGACGTCACCGGTGTAGGTGACTCGCTCGACGACTGCCTCGGCCGCGGCAGACTCGGTGGCGGCTTCGGTGGTGCCGTCGGCAGCGATGAGCTCGTCGGTGGCCAGCGCCCCGTGATCGGCCGCGGTGACCGATCCGGTCGAGGCCAGCGGGCCACCCTGGAAGGAGAGCAGGAGGGTCAGCGCGCTGACGGTGCCGACGGTGGCGATGGTGCCCCGCAAAGGCAGGCGCGATGGTTCGCGAGCGTCATAGGTCATGGCCTAGTACCCGAATCTCTCTGCGTGGACTTGGCTGTCAGGGACCCGCAGCGTCTTGAGGCTGGACAGGACCCGTTCGGTGAATGAGCGTGAGCCGCACACGAGCACGTCGGCCCCGGTGAGGTGCGGCGCGTGGCGATGGAGCCACTCGGGCGCGAGGGGGTCGATGGGCATCTCGGGTGAGCCTCGATGGCCCTCGAGGAAACGCAGCTTTGCGCCGTGTCGCGCGGCCAGCGCCAGCAGCTCCTCACGGAAGATGGTGTCGGCGGGGTCGCCCTCGCGGTAGAGGAAGGTGATGTGCTGCTCGCCCGGTGGCAGGGCCTCGAGGATCGAGCGCAACGGGGTCACGCCCACGCCGCCCCCCAGCATCACCACATGGTCCCTGGTGATGACGTTGGGGGTGAAGGCGCCGTAGGGACCCTCGACGAAGACCGGCGTGCCCTCGGGCATCGTCATCATGCGATGGGTGTCGTCGCCCAGGTCCTTGATGGTCATGCGCAGGTACTCACCGTTGGGCGCGGCAGAGATGGAGAAAGGGTGCGGACGCCACCAGCCGCCACGCCGCAGGAAGCGGATATGGAAGAACTGGCCGGCGGCCACGGGCAGCTGCTCGAGGGAACGGCCGGTGAGATAGATGGAGACCACGCCTCGCGCCTCGGGCACGACCGCGGCGACACGCAGCTTGTGCCTGGCGGACACGCGGATCGGGGTCAGCACGCGGTACCAGACGAGGAGGCCGAAGGTGATCACGTAGAGCCCGACCCAGAAGGCCACGGCCACCGAGTCACCGATGAAGTCTGCTCCGATGGTGACCTGGTGCAGGAATGAGAGCGCGATGCCGAGGTAGGCATAGAGGTGCAGGCCGTACCAGGTCTCGTACGAGAGCCGTCGTCGGATAGCGCGGAGCGAGGTGACCGCTACGACGGCCAGCATGGCCGTGCCAACGGTGGCGATGAGGATGTCCCAGATGCCGTTGAGGGCGAGGAACTCTCCGATGAAGTCGCTGCCGGAGCTCATGGCCCAGCCGGTGGTCGTGAGGACGACGTGCGAGAGGATGAGCGTGATCGTGCCGATGCCCAGCCAGCGATGCCAGGCCATGAGCTTGTCGCTGCCGACCACGTGGTCGATCCAGGGGACCCGGGCCATCAGCACGATCTGGGCGAGGGCAAGATAGGTCCCGGTCAACGCCGTGATCTGACCGAGACCCGTTGCCAGCCCGGCCGGCGTGCCCAGGCCGTCGAGTCCACCGTGGATGACCCACATGCCGGCCACGAGAAGCCCGACCGCAGCCAGCACCACCACGATGTCCGCGGAGCGGAAGGGCCACGTTCGAGGCGTGCGTGCGCGGCGGGTGAAGGGAGGGTTGCCTGCCTGCGTCAGCGTTGCCATGGAACGTGGGACCTCGTGTGGGCTTCTCGTGACTCGTACTCTCGTGCCCGCCCGTCAGCCGACGATCCTGTTGATGTCAGGCCGATGTAAGCGGACGGACGCTATGCGCGCCTCTCGGATGCGAAAGGGGCCCGGTCGCCATGACATCGGAACGGGGCCCATCGTGTGGCCGCTGCCAGTACCCGGACCCCAGTCCCGGCCGGCGCGGCCCGGAGAGAGCGGTGGCGGCGAGGAGGGTTGTCGCTGCGCTACCGTACGCATCCATGGAGTTCAACGACTGGCACCTGGCCGAGGTCACCGCCACGCTCATCGAGATCGCGGGCGTGCTGGTCATCGGCATCGGCGTGGTCGCGGCCACCATCGTCTCGGCCCGTACCAAGCTGGCCGACCGTGGGGCAGTGACCTACGTCGCCTTCCGACGCGAGATGTCGCGCTGGCTGCTGCTGGGCCTGGAGCTCCTCATCGCCGCCGACGTCATCAAGACCGTGACACTGGACCTTGACATCGAGAGCGTGCTTTCGCTGGGCATCCTCGTCGTCGTCCGGACCTTCCTGGCCTGGTCGATCACGATGGAGAACGAGGGCCGCTGGCCCTGGCAGCGCACCAGTGACGCGCGCGCCACGCAGGACGAGTCGGGGTCAGGGATCTAGACGAACCAGGTACGCAGACGTTCGTACAGGTCGATGAAGCGTCGATAGCCGGCTATCGCCCGCTCGTGCCCCGCGTCGTCGGGTTCGAAGACGGCCTCGACCTCCGACAGCTCCCGCGCGGCAGACCAGTCATCGACGAGCCCGACGGCCACCGCACCGATGATGGCCGCACCCAGCGAGTTGGCCTCGTCAACGATCGTGCGCCGTCGGATGGGCACGCCCCAGGTGTCAGCCATGAGCTGCAGCCAGACGTCGCCCTTGGCGCCACCTCCGACGGCGTCGATCGATTCGATCGGGCGAACCGACTCCGACATGGCCTCGAAGACGCCGTAGAGGTTGAAGGCCACGCCCTCGAGCACGGCACGGGCCAGCTGGGCCTGGGTGTGGTGGTGTTCGATGCCGACGAACGAGCCGCGGACGTTGACGTCCCAGATGGGGGCACGCTCACCGAGCAGGTAGGGCAGGAAGAAGAGGCCGTCCTCGGCTGCTTTGGCCATACCCGCCTCCTCCACGAGCGGACCGACCTGGTCACCCGCGACCCCCACGACCGAAGCGAGCCACTGCAGCGAGGCGCCGGCCGACTGCATCGCGCCGAGTGGCACGAAGCGGCCCGGGACCACGTGGTCGAAGGCGATGATGCGTTGCCGCGGGTCGCGTACGGGGCGGTCTGCAGCGGCCGAGATCCAGGCCGAGGTGCCGAGCGTGACCGCCGCACCCGAGTCGGCACCCACGAGGCCAACGCCCAGCGCCGAGGTGCAGCCGTCGGCGCCACCGACCACGACGGGCGTGCCCTCACCCAGACCCGAGTGCTCGGAGGCGACCCGTGTGACGCCGCCGGCCACAGAAGCTGAAGGGAGGATCTCCGGCAGCACATCGCGCTCGATCCCGGCGGTCGCCAAGATCTCGTCCGACCAGTCGCCGGCGTGTTGGTCATAGGCGTTCGTGCCGGACGCATCCGAGGGGTCGATGCAGCGGCGGCCGGTCAGTCTGAGCGTGACGTAGTCCTTGGCCTGCAGGACGCAGCTCGTCCGCGCCCAGGCCTCGGGCTCGTGCTCGCGCAACCACATCATCTTGGGCAGGCTGCAGGTCGGGTCGAGCCGGTGGCCCAGGAGGTCGTAGCCGCGTTCGGCACCGACGGCTTCGATCAGCCGCTGCGTCTCGGCCTGGGCGCGCGTGTCGGCCCAGATGAGCGCTGGGCGGATGGCTTCATCGCGCTCATCGACCAGCGTGGCACCCATCATCTGACCGGACATGACCACGGCGGCGACGTCGCCGGGGTCGGTCCCGGTCTCGCTCAGCAGTGCTCGGGTGGCCTCGCACACGCCTCGCCACCAGTCATCAGGATCCTGCTCCGCCTTGCCGCCCGACCCGAAGTCGACCGCGTAGCGCGCGGTGTGGGCCGCGATGAGTCGCCCATCCGCGTGATGCAGCGATGCCTTGTCGCCGCTGGTACCCAGGTCGTGGGCGACGATGAACCTCCCCATGCGGCCACTGTAGCCATGGGCTGGTGACACCACAGGGCCACTTTGCGATACTCGGCCGATGCTCGACCAAAGAGCCCGCGGTGCGCCGATCGCCCGCGGCAACACGTCCGACCTCTGGGAGTGGTCGGCGGGGAGGGTGGTCAAGGTCTTGCGTCCGGAGATCCCGGCGCACTGGGCCTCGATCGAGGCTGACACGATCGCTCGCGTTCACGCCGCCGGCTTGCCCGTGCCCGAGACCGAGGGCGTGGTCGACTTCGACGGCCGGCCTGGCATCGTGCTCGAGCGCATCGAGGGCACGTCGATGTGGGAGCGCATGAAGGCCGAACCGCGGAGCGTGCCGGCGCTCGTCGTTCAGCTTGTCGAGCTGCAGCTGGAGATCCAGCGCACGAACGTATCTGAGCTCAGCACCATGAGAGACCGACTACGCCAGAAGGTCGGCGGAGCCGTTCAAATCACAGAGGAAGACCGTCGCAAGGCCCATGGGCTACTTGCGGCGCTGCCGGCGGGCACGGCCCTCTGCCACGGAGACTTCCATCCGGCGAACGTGATCTTGAGTGACCGCGGCCCGATCATCCTCGACTGGTTCGATGCCGCGCGCGGCGACATCACCGCTGACTTCGTGCGTAGCTCACTACTGATGCGTCCGCCGACCGATCGCAGCGCTTGGCTCGCCGGCGCAACGCCCGAGCTGCTGGACCGCGTCCACAGCTACTACATCACCGAGCTCGTACGACGAGGCGACTTCGACGTTCGCACGTTCGGATCGTGGGAAGCCGTCATGGCCGTGGCGCGGATGGCGGAGCCGGTCCCCGATGAGGACCTCATCGCGGTCTGGGAGGCCTGGAAGGCACGGGGTTCGTCCGGCGCACGCTCGCTCGTCGACCACTGCCGGGAGCTCGTGGCGGTGGAGGCTTCTGCGGGCTAGGCGACGAGCGAGAAAAGCTCTGGATGGATGCCCGGGGCACCCGCCACCATCAGCTTGCCGTTGTTCGCGTCGGGTCCCGAGATCGTGGCGCCGGCCTCGCGAGCGACGATCTCGCCGGCGGCGAAGTCCCAGTACTGCATGTTGCGTTGGTAGAAGCCGTCGAGCCGTCCACAACCGACCCAGCAGAAGTTGAGCGCGGCGGAGCCCATGCAGCGGATGTCCCGAACGGCCGGCAGGAGTCGCCTCACGTACTCGGCCTCCATGGCGCGGCCCTCGGGCGTGTACATGAACCCGGTCCCGACGAGCGCGGCCGAGAGCTCCGTGGTCGCGCGCGGCTCGATGGCCACGCCGTCGAGCCGCGCGCCCTCTCCTCGAGCGGCGCTGAAGGTGTCGCCGCGGAGCACATCGACGACTGCGCCGGCGGCGGTCTCCCCATGGACGGTCGCTGCGATAGAGACGCTCACCACGGGCAAGTCGTAGGTGAGATTGACGGTCCCGTCGATCGGATCGACGACCCAGCCGATGCCGGATGAGCCAACGATCTCGCCACCCTCCTCGCCCAGCACTGATGAGTGCGATGCTCGACGGGCGAGGACCACTCGGATCACCCGCTCCACGGCGACATCGAGTGCGGTAACGGGGTCGGTCGGGGTGGACTTGACGGTCACCGGTCCCAGGTCGCCGGCGGAGGCGCGCACGAGCCGCGCGCCCTCGGAGGCCGCCTCGACGGCGATAGCCTCCAGCTCGCTGGGGGTGAGCACGAACTGTCAGGCCCGGACGACTCGAGGGCCTTGCTCCTCGATCCGCGATGCGGTCGTGTCGTCCATGCCGCTGTCGCTGTAGACGATATCGACCTCGTCGATCTCAGCGAAGCGGAACAGCTGGTCGTTCGAGACCTTGGAGTGGTCAAACATCATCACGACCCTTCGTGCGCACGCCATCATCGCGCGCTTGATGGCGACCTCGGCGCGATACGGCGTCGTGTAGCCGCTTTCGGGCGACATCCCGTCACAGCCGAAGAACAGGACGTCGACGCGGATCTCGCCCAGCATCTCTACGCCGGCCTCGTCGACGAAGGCCATCGTCCGACGCTCGAGCTTGCCTCCGAGCCCGATGACCTTTGGTCGCTCGGTGTTCGCGAGCGACCGCATGATGGGGATGGAGTTGGTCACGACGACCAGATCACGGTCCCGGTCGAGCAGGTCCGCAAGGTGCAGTGCCGTACTGCCCGAATCGACGATGAGTGTTCCTCGCTCGGGGACCTCGGCCAGGGCCGCGCGTGCGATTCGTCTCTTCTCCGCGATCATGTGCTCTTCGCGCACGGCCAACTTGGGGACGAGCATCGATCCACGCCATGGCACCGCACCGCCGTGCACTCGGCGCACGAGCCTCTCGCGCTGCAGCTCGCTGAGGTCCCGTCTGATGGTTTCGCCGGTGACACCGAACTCGTCGGCTAGATTGCCGACGTCGACGCGCCCGCGATCATGGACACGCTTGAGGATCTGCGCCCGCCGTTCGGCCTGGAACAGCGCGCCCGCATCCCGCTGGCGGCCATCGTTCGCGGGTTCGCCGGCCTGGGTCATGGAGCGTCTCGGTCTAGCCACCTCTCGAGCGTGCCATATGTGCCCACGTCGCGGAGCGCCGCGAGTGCGTCGCTGAACGCCGACACGAACCGTGGGTCGGCGCCCAGTCGCTGACCGAACACGTCGGCGAAGCCCAGGAACGCCGCCGGATCGTCGAGAGAGGCGCGTGCGAACGCCTGGGCTTCTGCAAGCCTTGGATCGGCCGACAGCGTGATCTCCGAGCCGGCATCATCGGTGCCCAGGAGGTACTGACACCAAGACGCCAGGGCCAGGGCCGAGAGCTTGATCTGGCCTCCGCGCTCCAACTGTGACTCCACGGTCGGCACCAGGAACTTGGGCCACTTCGAGGTCCCGTCCTGGCAGACCCGCGAGACCTGGTCCCTGACCTCGGGGTTGGCGAACCGCTGGGCCACCACGCGCTTGTACTCCGGGACGTCCACGCCGCTGACCGGTGGCAGCGACGGTGTCACCTCCTGGTCGTGGAACTGCTGCAGGTAGCGCGCGAGCGGCGGGTCGGCCATGATCTCGTGGATGTACGCGTGGCCGACCAGCGCGGCCATGTAGGTGATCGTCGAGTGACCGGCGTTGAGGATGCGCAGCTTCAGCGTCTCGTACGGTCGCACGTCAGACGTCATCAGCACACCCACGTCCTCGTAGGGCGGGCGGCCTGCGGCGAAGTCATCCTCGATGACCCACTGGATGAACGGCTCGGCCACGACCGGCCAGCGGTCGACGAGCCCGAGTTCCTCGGCAAGGAAGGAACGATCGGCATCGGTCGTCTGCGGGGTGATGCGATCCACCATGCTGTTGGGGAACGAGACGTTCTGCGTGACCCAGTCCTCGAGGCCAGGCTCGACCATGGCGCAGATGCCGAGTACAGACGTGCGGGCCACGTCGCCGTTGCCCATGACGTTGTCGCAGCTCTGCACGGTCAGGCCCGCAAGGCCCGCGTCGCGCCGGGCCTGGAACGCGCGCGCCAAAGCGACGAAGGTCGGCGGGAGCTCACCGGCGGACGGAGGTGCGAACTCGCCACTGGACTCGTCGACGGGGTAGCCGCCCTCGGTGATGGTCATCGAGACGATGCGCGTCTCCGGCGCCGCGAGACGGGCCACCAACGGCTCGAGGTCACCGGCCGACAGCACGTAGTCGGTGATGGAGCCGATGACCCGAGCGTCCGTACCGCGTTCGTCGCGGGTGACGAGGGTATAGAGGTGGTCCTGGGCGGCGAGGGACTCCGCCATGCGCGCGTCAGAGGCGAGGACGCCCGCACCGGTGATCGACCACTCGCTGACGCCGGCGCGACAGACATCATCAAGGTAGACAGCCTGGTGGGCGCGATGGAACCCACCCACGCCGATGTGGACGATGCCGCGGCCCAGCACGCTCCTGTCGTACGCGGGGATGGTGATCCGTGGGTCAAGCCGGCTGAGGCTCTGGGCCGAGAGCTCGAGGCGGCGCCGGCGGCCGTCATCGGCGGTCATACCCGTACCCTACTCCAACACAAACACAGATGAAAAGCCCCAATTCGTTGTGGGTATCTCTGCTTAGCGGGTTGCTTTCACAGGACCTTCCAACTAGGATGCAGTCCAGCGTGCATCTTCACGCTCCAGGAGGTTGCGGGCTCACGGCCCGCTTCAAGGAGGATCAGGCCTATGTGGTTCACAAGGAATGCGCGTGGCAACGGCCCACGCGTAGCGGCCACTGCGCTGGCGCTCTCGATGGTGGCCTCGACGGCCATCGCGGGATCCGCGCTGGCTCAGGACGAGCGCTCGATCAACGTCGCCATCGTGGGCAACCCCCAGATGCAGGACATCGCCAGCCTCACGCCGGAGCTGTTCACCGCGGAGACCGGCATCAACGTCAACTACGTGATCCTCGAGGAGCAGACGCTCCGCGAGATCGTCACCCGCGACGTGGGCGCCGGCGGCGAGCAGTTCGACGTCGTCATGATCGGCATGTTCGAGGCCCCGCAGTTCGGCCGCAACGGCTGGCTCGTGGACCTCAACGAATTCGCCGAGGGTGACGAGGAGTACATGCTCGACGACATCATCCCCGCGGTCCGCAATGGCCTCTCCTACGAGGGTGGCCTGTATGCGGCCCCGTTCTACGCCGAATCGTCCTACGTGATGTATCGCAAGGACGTCCTCGACGAGGCTGGGATCGAGATGCCACGCGAGCCAACATGGGACGAGGTCGCGGAGATCGCCCGCACCATCGACTCCGATGAGATGTCCGGCATCTGTCTGCGCGGTAAGCCCGGCTGGGGCGACCTGGGCGGGCCGCTCGGCACGGTCATCAACACCTTCGGGGCGACCTGGTGGCTGGCCGGTGAGAACGACACCATCGGTGAGTCGCAGGTCGACCAGCCCGAGTTCGCGGAAGCCGTCAATTTCTGGGTCGATCTGCTTGCCGACGCGGGCCAGGAAGACGCCGCCAACGCGAGCTACAACGAGTGCACCCAGCAGATGCTCAACAGTAACTCGGCCATGTGGTACGACGCGACGGTCGCCGCGGCCAACCTCGAGGCCGACGATAGCCCCATCAAGGGCAAGCTCGGCTACGCGCTGGCTCCGACCAAGCTGACCGACTCTGCTGGCTGGCTGTGGGCCTGGGCCCTCGCCATCCCCGAGAACGCGCCTGACAAGGAGACGGCCTGGGAGTACATCAGCTGGGCCACCGGGCCTGAGTACCTGGCCGTGGCTGGCGACCTGCTGCCAGGCGGGTGGGCTACCGTGCCCCCGGGCACACGCGCCTCGCTCTACGAGAACCCCAAGTACCAGGAAGCCGCGGCATCGTTCGCGGACATCTATCTCGAGGCCATGCAGAAGGCGCCGATCGACATGCCCGGCCTGCAGGAGCGCCCGGGTCTGCCCGGCATCCAGTTCGTCGGTGTGGCGCAGTTCCAGGACGTCGGTACCCGCTGCACCGAGCAGATCTCGGCGGCCATCGCCGGCAACGTCTCGGTGGACGACGCACTGACCGCTTGCGATGCGATCGCTTCCGAGGTGGAAGGCGAGGAGTGGTAAGGAACCACTAGACTCGCGCTAGGCGAGAAACACGGGTAGGAGGGGCCGACCGTCGTGACCACCAACGCCGAGCCGCAGAACTCCGATCAGGCTGCTCGAGAGCGAGCCGCTGCGATCGCGGAGTTCCAGCGCAAGGACAAGTGGCGCAGGCGCCTGCCGCTCCTACCCGCTCTGCTGTTCACCATCGTGGTGACGCAGATCCCCTTCCTCTTCAACATCTGGTTCAGCCTGCAGGACTGGAAGATCGTCCCGCCGCGGGGTCCGGACTTCACCGGGCTGGAGAACTTCACCGAGGGGTACTCCAACACCTTCTTCCTGGACGCGGTCGGGATCTCGATCGGCATGACGACCGCCGCTGTGCTGCTCTCGCTATTGGTGGGCACGGGGCTGGCGCTGCTGCTGGACCGTCAGTTCTTCGGTCGCGGTATCGCCCGGACGCTGCTCATCACGCCCTTCCTCATCATGCCCGTGGTCGCCGGCCTGCTGTGGAAGAACCAGATCTTCAGCTCTACCTTCGGCGTACTCAACGCGATCATCGAGCCGCTCGGGATCGACGCCATCCCGTTCGTGGAGCGTTACCCGTTCTGGGCCATCGTGGTCGTGCTCGTGTGGCAGTGGTCGCCGTTCATGATGCTCATCATCCTCGCGGGGCTGCAGGGCCAGCCGACCGACATCCTCGAGGCCGCGCGCGTCGACCGCGCCACCGGCCGGGGGATCTTCACTCAGATCACGCTGCCGATGCTGCGGCCGTATATGGAGCTGGGCATCGTCCTCGGCGCCATCTACCTGCTGCAGGTGTTCGACCACATCGACGTCATGACCGGCGGCGGGCCAGGCTCCACCAACGTCCCCTACTTCGTCTACCAGCGCTCGATCGGCGGGGGCTGGGACTTCGGACAGGCAGCCGCGTACTCGATCATCGTGGTCATCGCCACCATCATCATCGCCACGATCGCGCTCCGCGTCCTCTCCAGCCTCTTCCAGCGCCAGGAGACGGCATGACCCTGACCGCACGCGACAAGCAACTACGCGGCGAATCGCGATGGGGCACGGCCGCGCTCGGCATCGTGACCTGGCTCGTGGCCGCGCTCTTCTTCTTCCCCATCTTCTGGATGGTGCTCAACAGCTTCAAGACGGAACTGGACGCCAACACCACGCCCAAACTCCTCTTCGAGCCCACGCTCGATCGCTGGCAGGCCGTGACCGAGACGATCCCCGGACTACTCAGCTTCAGTGAGGCCTTCTACAACTCGTTCCTCATCGTCATCGTCTCGACGGTGCTGGTCCTCGTCCTAGCCATCCCGGCCGCCTATGCCCTCTCCATCTACCCCATCGGCAACTGGCGGGACGCGCTCTTCTTCTTCATCTCGACCAAGTTCCTGCCCATCGTCGCCGCCATCCTGCCGCTGTGGATCATCGCCCGCGAGCTACAGCTGCTCAACACCCACCTCGTGCTCATCATCCTGTACACGGCCATGAACCTGCCGCTCGCGGTATGGATGCTCAACTCGTTCTTCCGGGAAGTACCCCGTGAACTCATCGAGGCAGCGCAGATGGACGGAACCGGCCTGTACGGGCAGATCAAAGACGTGATGCTGCCCATCGTCGCGCCTGGCGTGGCAGCGACGGCGTTGTTGTGCTTCATCTTCGCCTGGAACGAGTTCTTCCTTGCCGTGCAGCTCAATCCAGTGGAGGGTTCGACCGTACCGGTCTGGGTCAGCACCAATGTGACCACGCGCGGCATGTTCATGGCCAAGCTGTCGGCGGCCTCCACGCTGGCCATCCTGCCGGTCGTCATCGCCGGCTGGGTCGCGCAGAAGCGGATGATCCGAGGCCTCTCCATGGGTGCAGTCAAGTAGGGAGTCATGGCAGAAGTCACGTACCGAGATGCGACCAGGATCTACCCCGGCACCGAGCAGCCGGCGGTCGATCGCCTGAACCTGACCATCGACGATGGGGAGTTCCTCGTGCTCGTCGGACCCTCGGGCTCGGGCAAGTCGACGGCGCTGCGCATGCTCGCGGGGCTGGAGGCCTGTGACGAGGGCACGATCCACATCGGCGATCGCGACGTCACGCTGGTCCAACCCAAGGACCGCGATGTCGCCATGGTCTTCCAGAGCTACGCGCTCTATCCCCACATGTCCGTGGCCCAGAACATCGGCTTCCCGCTCAAGCAGCAGAAGGTGCCCAAGGCGGAACGCGAGAAGCAGGTGCGCGAGGCGGCTCGCATCCTCGACCTGGAGGAATTCCTCGACCGCAAGCCCAAGCAGCTGTCCGGCGGCCAGCGCCAGCGCGTGGCCATGGGCCGTGCCATCGTCCGGCACCCGCAGGTCTTCCTCATGGACGAGCCGCTGTCGAACCTCGACGCCAAGCTGCGCGTGCAAACGCGCGCCGAGCTGGCCGACCTGCAGGCGCGGCTCGGTGTGACGACCGTGTACGTCACGCACGACCAGGTCGAGGCCATGACCATGGGCCACCGCGTGGCGATCCTCGACTACGGCGTGATGCAGCAGTGCGACACGCCCGGCGAGCTCTATCGCCACCCGGCCAATCTCTTCGTAGCCGGCTTCATCGGCTCCCCGGCCATGAACCTGCTGCCCACGCACGCCCAGGACGGCTCTGTGGTCCTTGGCTCGCTGAGACCCGATCTCGACTCGGCCGTGGCTAAGGCCGTCTCGGAGTCCGGCGGCGCCGACCTGACCCTGGGCGTCCGTCCGCAGGGTCTGACGTTGGGCAGCGAGGGCGCCCCGGCAGAGGTAAAGGTCGTCGAGGAACTGGGATCGGAGACCTTCGTCTTCGCCGAGCTGGAGCATCTTGGCGAGCCCACGCGCATGCGCGTGCGGGTCGATGCCGACTACAAGGTCGCCCGGGGTGACAAGACGCATATCGACGTCGTGGGGCAGGTGCACGTCTTCGGCGCCGACGGGCTACGGCTGAAGACGGCCGAGGAGATGGAGGGCTAGCGATCCATGCCGGCCAGCTACGACCTCTCGGGCTTGGTCGCCTTGGTCACTGGGGCTGGTGGCGACATCGGCCGCACCGTGGCTGTTCGCCTCGCGCAGGCCGGCGCCGCCGTTGTCCTTACTGACCTGGACCGCGCTGTGGAGGGTCTGGAACGCACACGGACCGCGTGTGCCGCCGCGAGCGACGACGACCGTGTCAGCGTCATGCCCGCAGACGTGACCGACACGACGAGCGTGGCGGCCTGCTTCGACGAGGTGGGGTCACGGCTCGGCACGCCCGACCTCGTCTTCAACAACGCCGGCGTGCAGGGCGAACTGCTGCCGCTTCAGGACTACCCCATCGAGGACTTCCAGTTCGTGATGGACGTGAACGTCAACGGCATCTTCCATGTCCTGCTGCAGGCGGCCCAACGTCTGCGACGCGCCGGTAAGCCGGGGTCCATCGTCAACTCGGCCTCCATGGCCGGCGTCGAAGGTGCCGCCAACATGCCCGCCTACAGTGCCTCCAAGGGCGCGGTCATGAGCCTCACGCGCTCGGCCTCCAAGGACCTGGCTCCACTAGGCATCCGCGTCAACGCCATCTCGCCGGCCTTCATCGGGGAGGGCCTGATGTGGGATCGCCAAGTCGAGCGGCAGGCGCGAGCGAACTCGCAGTACTACTCCACCGACCCTGCCGTCGTGGCGCAGGAGATGATCGGGGCTGTGCCGCTCCGTCGTACCGGCACCCTGGCCGAGGTCGCGGCCACCGTCATCTGGCTCCTCTCTGACGAATCGTCCTACGTCAACGGGCAGAACGTGATCATCAGCGGCGGGATCTAAGGCTCCTGCCTAGACCGCCTCCGGTCTCCTCCTGCCGGGTGGTGGGCCTCGTAGACATCGGCGAGGCTCTACCGCCCGGCAGCTCCACGTCCTGATCGGGTGCCTGGCGCTAGCTGTAGAACGACTTGACGGTCTCCTCGAGGGCGCTGCGCGAGGGCAGTGGACGGTCGCCGTGGCAACGCTTGAACTTGCGCCCGGAGCCGCAGGTGCAGGCGTCATTTCGTCCACGGGCCGCATCCTCGACCGAGTAGGACAGCATGATCTCAGCAGGTGGACGGTTCGCCTCGATGAGCGTCTTCATGGCCTCCATCGAGGGCAGCACATGGCGGAAGAAGACCAGGTAGCTGGCACAGAGGTAGTTGTGGCCGGGCTCTCCGTAGGCATCGTCGCGGAAGCGGTCCTTGGGACAGCCGCCGTGGCAGAGGAAGCGCACGTCGCACTCGAGGCACTGGCGCGGCAGCGTGTCGCGCTTGTCCAACCCGAAGATCTCCATCTTCGGTGAGGCCACCAGGTCGACCATGTGGGTCTCGTGGATATTGCCCAGCTTGTAGGCGGGCTCCACGAAGTGGTCGCAGCAGTAGAGGTCCCCGTTGTGCTCCAGCGCCGGGCCGCGGCCGCAGGTCTCGGTATGGATGCACAGGCCCGGAGGCGCACCGACCACGTTCGCGAGCGTGACGTCGAACATCTGCACGTAGACCGTGCCCACATCGCGCCGCACCCACTCCTCGTAGACATCGACGAGGAACCGCCCGAACTGCTCGGGACCGATGGAGCGGCTGGTGACGAGGTCGCCCTTCTGCTCGTAGAGTGGGCGAGCCTTGTTGCTGTCACCCCAGCCGGCCTCGGCGATCTCGAGGAGCTCCGGCGTCGCTCGCTCGATGATGGGGATGAACTGGACGAAGTTGGCACCGACCTCGTCGCGGAAGAAGCGGTAGACCTCCTTGCCGTGATCACCGTTGACGGCGTGGACGGTGCACAGGATGTTGAACTCCGCGCCGGCCTCCTGCAGCACCCGCGCCGCCGCCATGACCTTCTCGTGCGTGCCCTTCCCGCCCTTGTCCACGCGCTGGGCATCGTGGAGCTCGGGCGGGCCGTCCATCGAAAGCCCGATGAGGAAGTCGTGCTCGGCGAAGAACTCGGCCCACTCCGCGTCGATCTTGGTCCCGTTCGTCTGGAGCGTGTGCTCGATGGCCTGACCCGGCTGCCGATATCTCTCCACCAGCTTCATCGTGTCGCGGAAGAAGTCGAGGCCCATGAGCGACGGCTCGCCGCCCTGCCAAGCGACGGTCACGCGGTCGGTGCGGTGACCCTCCATCAGCTGGCGGATGTACTGCTCGTGGGTCTCGTCGGTCATGCGGAACCCGCTGCCTGGATACAACGCCTCCTTCGAAAGGAAGAAGCAGTAGGTGCAGTCGAGGTTACAGACGGCGCCGGTGGGCTTGACCAGCGTGTGGAAGGCTGGTGGCGCACTCTGGGGTAGCGGGTCCGGCAGGACGGGCAGCATGCGAGTCCTGGCGCTCTCGTCCGATCCCCCGGCGGCCGACGACGGCAGGCCCGTGACCACATCGCCCCGCGTGAAGCTTCGGTTCGGGTCCATGCGGGCAAGCCTACAGGCCGCGTACGCTAGCGGCACGAAACCACCTCTCAAGGAGCGTCCGTCCATGACCCAGGCCAAGCTCCCGTCATGGCGACCGGGACCCACGCGCGACCGGATCGAGATCCTTCTCGACGACGCCGAGACGATCCCCGTCGAGCGACGCGTGGCGGTCTTCGATGTCGACGGCACCCTCTGGTGTGAGCGGCCGCACAACCCGCAGCTCCAGTTCCTCGTGGCCGAGCTCCGGTCGGCCCACGAGTCACGTCCCGAGTTGGCGCGGCGGCCCGAGTACCGTGCGGTGCTGGACTGGGATCGAGCGGCCATCGCCCGACTCGGAGCGGTGAACGTGATGCTGGCGCTCTCGGAGCTGCACGTTGGCCTGACGCCGGAGGAGTACGAGGCCCGCGTCGTGGCCTGGTTCGAGAGCAGCGCACACCCGGAGCTGCGCGTGCCCTGGTCCCAGACGCGCTATCGACCCATGCTCGAGCTCATCGGCGAGCTGCGGGCTCGCCACTTCTCCGTGTACCTCGCGACCGGCATCGGCACGGAGTTCGTGCGCGTCATCAGCCAGCGCTTCTTCGGCGTCTCGCCCGAGGGCGTCGCCGGCGCACAGGTGGGCTATGAGCTGGAGCGCAGCTCCGGTGTGCCTCGGATGCTGCGGACCCGAGAGATCGTGGGCGACCCCAACGAGGGTGCGGCCAAGGTCGGCAACATCATCCGTGGCCTCGGCCGGCGTCCGATCCTCGCGGCCGGCAGCAACGCCGGTGACGCGCAGGTCTTGGAGTACACCGCGGCGACCGCGGGTCCATCGCTGGCGCTCCTGCTGCGCCACGATGACGTGGAGCGTGAGTACGCCTACGACGGCGGCGCATCTGCACAGGCCGACAGGACCACGGTATCGATGAAGGACGACTGGTCCACGATCTTCGCCGACACCTAGGCATGAAGAAGCCGCCGGCGGTCGCCCACCGGCGGCTTTCCTGGGGCGTGCGGACTACTCGGTCGCGGGGGTCTGCGATGCCTCCAGCGCGGCGATGCGGTCCTCGTGGTCGACCGCGGTGGCCTCGAGCACCTTGATCCGATCACGCAACTTGTTGATGGTCAGATTGATACTGGCGATCTTCTCCGCCTGCGAGGCCGTCTCGAGCTCAAGCTCCGAGATGCGGCCCTTCATGCCGTCGACGTTGAGGCCCTTGGTCTTGTCCTGGAGCTTGACCACGTCCTTCTCGACCTGCGTCACGCGCTTGTCGAACTTGTTCACCGGGATCGAGGCAGTCGCCTCGGCAAGTGCCGCGACCTCGGCACTAGCCTCGTCGATCTGGGCCTGCAGGTCGCCGAGCGTAGCCACGAGGGTCTCGATGTCGCTCTCGGTGATGTCGACGGGGGCCTCGCCATAGACCAGCTGCACCGCGCCCTCGGCGTCGGCCAGGCTGAGCGCGCCCTCGTCGTCGATGGCCCAGGTCGCGGAGTCCTGCAGCAGTGGCAGGTAGGCGCCCTCGACGGCCATGGCGGTCTCTTCGCACATCTTCAGTGTTGAGCCGAACGGAGTCGGGAAGGTCAGCGCCTCGCCATCGAGCTCGTAGCTGCCGAAGAACGAGTTGCAGCCTGCGTTGCCCACGACCTCGCCGCCGCTGAGGAAGAGGGTGGCCTCGACCTCGGCCGGGACGGCATCGCCAGCCAACGTCGTAAGCGCCCACTCCACGCCCTCGGGCGTGATCTCGGCCTCGGCGTCCTGTGCCAGGGCTACGCCGGGCAGCGCGCCGAGGAGCATCGATGCGGCCAGTGCACCGATCAGCGACTTGCGTGTGTTCATCGTGGCGAGATCCTCCATGAGCGTCCGGCAGTGACGGTCCGAACACGTAGGAGACGATTGTGCCACCCCTCTCGACGCGGCGGCCCGGATCGAGTCGTAGGCGGTGGCGTGTGGTCGCGGACGCGGTCAGCAGTGACAGCCCACTCGGGACCAGCATCCTGAGCTACAGCCTCGGTGACACGGTCGGCATGTCCGTGCTCCGTCGCGGAGAGGAGATCGACCGCTCGGCTACGCTCGGCACGAGGCGGGCGGGCCCGATCGGCTGACCCCGGCTCCGTGTCCCGCTACGCTTATGCCATGCAGTACCGACGACTTGGCAAGACTGGCTACGAGATCAGCGCCATCGGTTTCGGCGCGTGGGCCATCGGGGCTGACTGGGGGACCGTCGACGACAAGGACTCCCTGGCCGCCCTCCACGCTGCCGCCGATGCCGGAATCAACTTCATCGACACCGCCGACGTCTACGGCGACGGCCGCTCCGAGCGGGTCATCGCGGGCTTCCTGAAGGAGCGTGCGGGCGAGCGCATCTACGTGGCCACCAAGATGGGCCGCCGCGTGGAGCAGAAGCTGGAGAACTACACGCCCGAGGCCTTCGCGGCCTGGACCCAGCGCTCGCGCGACAACCTCGACACCGAGACGCTGGACCTGGTCCAGCTGCATTGCCCGCCCTTCGACGTCTACTACACGCCCGAGCTGTTCGCAGCCTGCGACGAGATGGTCGAGGAGGGTGTCATGCGCCACTACGGCGTGAGCGTGGAGAAGATCGAGCAGGCCCAGAAGGCCATGGAGTACCCCGGCACCGCATCGGTGCAGATCATCTTCAACATGGTCCGGCAGCGTCCGGCCGACCGCTTCCTGGGCGAGGCCCTGGCCAACGATGTGGGCGTGCTCGCGCGCGTGCCCCTGGCCTCGGGCCTGCTCACCGGCAAGTACGACGCAGCCAGCACCTTCGCCGAGAACGACCACCGCAACTACAACCGCCACGGTGCCGCTTTCGACGTGGGTGAGACGTTCGCGGGCCTCGACTACGACGCGGGCCTGGAGTTCGTCGCGGCTGTGCAGGGGCTGGTGCCCGATGGTGCTACCACCGCGCAGCTGGCACTCCGCTGGATCCTGATGCACGAGGGCGTGACCGCGGCCATCCCCGGGGCCAAGAACCCCGAGCAGGCACAGGGCAACGCCGCTGCCGCCGACCTGCCGGCCCTCGACGAGCCCACGATGACGCGCATCCGAGAGCTCTACGAGCAGCTGGCCAAGCCGCTGGTGCACCAGCGCTGGTGAGACGCGACCCACGCGGTGGCACGCGGCGGTTCATGCGCGCCCATCGCCTGTAACCTAGCACCGCCCAAGACCAGACTGAAGGAAGCCCTTGTCTACGCACGCCCATGAATCGACGCTGCAGGAGATGGACCCTGCGCTCTCCCTGCCCCACCGGCGGAAGATGGAGATCCTCTTCGCGGTCCTGCTCGTGGTCTTCCTCTCGGCCCTCGATCAGACCATCGTGGGTGTGGCCCTGCCGCGCATCGTGGGCGAGCTCGGCGGCACCAACGAGCTCTACACCTGGGTCATCACCAGCTACCTGCTGACGGCAACCATCACCGGCGTCTTCTACGGCAAGCTCAGCGATATCTACGGCCGCCGGCTGATGCTGCTCTTCGGCGTCAGCGTCTTCCTGCTGGGCTCGGTCCTCTGCGGCATCTCCTGGAACGTCGAGAGCCTCGTCATCTTCCGTGGTGTTCAGGGCATCGGCGCCGGCGCCATCTTCCCCATCGCGCTGGCGGTCATCGGCGACCTCTTCGGACCACGCGAGCGCGGTCGCTACCAGGGTCTCTTCGGCGCCGTCTTCGGCATCGCGGCCGTGCTGGGCCCCTTCCTCGGTGGCTTCATCACCGATAGCCTCGGCTGGCACTGGATCTTCTTCGTCAACCTTCCGGTGGGCATCGTCACGCTCTATATCGTGTGGCGCTACCTGCCTTCGGTCCATGGCGAGGCGACCACCTCGGTGCGCAACCTCGACTTCCTCGGCGCCCTGGTCTTCGCCATCGCCGTGGTCTTCCTGCTGGTCGGCCTGACGAACAAGCAGTCGGGTGCGTGGACCGACTTCTCGGTCGGCGGCTTCATCTTCATCGCCGCCGTGTTGACGCCCATCTTCATCTTCATCGAGGCGCGAGCCAAGGAGCCCATCGTGCCGCCCCAGCTCTTCGGCATCCGCAACTTCGCGGTCACCATCATGGCTGTCTTCGTGACATCCATCGCGTTCTTCGGGGCCATCGTCTTCCTGCCGCGCTGGTTCCAGTTCGTGCAGGAGGTCAGCCCCACGGAGTCGGGCCTTTACTTGTTGCCGCTGACCTTCGGCGTCATCATCAGCTCAGTCGGTGGCGGCATCATCGTGAGCAAGACCGGCCGCTACAAGTGGCTGCTGGTGGGTTCGCTGGTGCTGCTTGCGAGTGGCCTGTACCTCTCGACGCGCCTGACAGCGACCACTGATCTGCCCGTGCTCTGGGTCTGGATGTTCATCAGCGGCCTCGGTGTCGGCCCCACCCTCAGCGTCTTCACCATCGTGGTGCAGGCATCGGTGCCGTTCAGCCGACTGGGTGTCGCTACGGGCAACCTGACCTTCTTCCGCCAGATCGGCGCGTCGGTCGGCCTGGCCTTGGTGGGCACGGTCTTCGCGGACTCGTTCTCCGAGCGACTGACGCCCGAGCTCGTCCGCGCCGGCGTGCCCGAGCGGATGGCAGGGATGGTGGAGGAGTTCACGACCTCGGGCGGTGGCGACCTGACACAGGTCAGCGAGGCCTCGCTCGGCGAGCAGCTGGCCCTCGTGCCGCAGCTCGAGGGCATCGTCGAGCAGCTGGTGGCCGGGATCTACGCCGCCTTCTCGCTGGCTATCGCCGATACGTTCTGGATCGGCCTGGTGGTAACGCTGGCGGCGCTTGCGCTCGTCACGCTCGGACTGCAGGACAAGCCCATCCGCCACCTGGCCGAAGGGGCCCCGTACGACGCCAGGGACACCGACGGCGAAGTTGCGCCACCGACGGTAGCCTGAGGGCCACACCACCGCTCCTCGCGTAGCCATCGCAACTCCGAAGGGGGTTCTCCCATGAAAGTCGGACTCATCACGCCCCAGGGCTGGAAGCTCGAGTACAAGGGCTGGGACCCGGCCCGGGCTTGGTCCAACACCGTCGAGCTCGCCAAGCAGGCCGAGGAGCTGGGCTTCGAGTCGCTCTGGGCCTTCGACCACTTCACCACCGTCCCCGAGCCTGAAGACGAGATGACGCTCGAGTCCTTCACGCACCTCTCGGCCATCGCCATGGCCACCGAGAACGTGCGCCTGGGCCACATGGTCATCTGCACCGCCTTCCGCAACCCGGCCCTGACGGCCAAGCTGGCCTCGACCCTCGACGTCATCAGCGATGGTCGCTTCGAGATCGGCATCGGCGCCGGCTGGAAGGAAGATGAGTGGATCGCCTACGGCTACGGCTTCCCGCCCATCGGCGAGCGCATCAGCACCTTCGAGGAGCACCTCGAGGTCATCACGCGCATGATCGCGCCCGGTCACGCCACATACGAGGGTGAGCGGGTCCACGTCATCGATGCCATCAACGAACCGCGCAGCATCCAGGAGAAGATCCCGCTCATCGTCGGTGGCAACGGCCGGAAGCGCACTGCCGGCCTGGCCGTGAAGTTCGCCGACGAGCTCAACTGGGTCTTCCAGTCGCCGGCTTTCGTGGCCGAGCGCATGCCGGAGGTCAAGGCCATGTGCGAGGCCGCCGGTCGCGATCCGGCGACGCTGCGCTTCTCGATGTACACGTATGACGAGGACTTCGCCGAGGCGGGCCAGGCGCGCGTGGACCTGCTCGGCGAGTTCAACGAGAGTGGGCTCGACCGCCTCGTCTGCTTCCCGACCAAGTACGACCCCTCCCTCGAGGCCCAGGCCGCATTCGCCGAAGACGTGAAGGCCGCAGGCATCGCCCTCGACGGGGCCTAGCCGACCGATGGGGCGTGCAATAGCGGCGCTGGCGCTGGCGCTCGTCACAGGCCTGGTCTGGTCCGGGGGTGCCGCCGTGGCGCAGGAGGCGGAGGGCCCGACCGTGGTGGCCCAGTCCGACGATGATCCCGGCGTGCGCGCCTCGTTGACCTTCCCCGCCGGTTGGCGCCAGGAGGCTAAGGGCGACCAGGCATCCCGACGTTTCATCAACGCCGTCGAGGTCGACGAGCGGTGCGAGTTCGGCGCCCGCCGGTCGGATTTCCCGGACCTCATCACCGATGTCGACGACTTCGAGGTCACGCTGGCGCCGGGCTCGGGTTACATCTTCATCGAGCGCGAATCGCTCGAGCTGCCCGCCGGACCGGCCGAACGGATCGACTTCGCTGGCAACGAGGACGGCGGCCGCTGGTCGGTGTACTCGGTCTGGGAAGACGGCTTCGTACACGAGCTGTGGTGTCGTGGCGACGAGTTGCCCGAGGATCGTTGGCTACCGATCGCGCAGACCTTGGACCTCACCATAGAGGGCGAGGGCACGCCATTCGACCCCGCCGTCAGCCGACCCGATGCCGGCGTGGCCATGGCCTTTCCCGAGAAATGGCATGTCCGTGGCAGCTCCACCAACCAGGGCCTGCTCTATGCCACCAGCGACGACCGCCGTCTGTGCGCTCAGTGACTACAGCGCGGTCCCCGCAGCTGAGGCTTGGGACACCGTGGATGGCATGCACGACGAGTACGTGGCCACTGCTGGTTCCCGCGACGACCTCAGCGTCAACGAGACCGACTACCTCGACCTCGCCGCCGGCCGCACCGGCTTCGCCGACATCAGCTTCGACGACGGCACACGGGCGATCCGTTACTCGTTCGCCGACCCATCCGGCGAGACGCTGCTGGCGCTGTTCTGCGTCGGCGACCCGACGCCCGCGGACCGCTACCTGCCCCTGGCCGAGTCGCTGGAGTGGCTGGCGTCGGACTGAGGCCGATACGACCAGCTCGGCTCAGCTGCCGAGCCTGAGCCAGGACAATCCCGCGAAACGACCGAAGTCGGCGTCGAAGGTGACGAGTTCGGCGGCGTGCTCGATGGCCAGTGCCGCCAGGTGCGCATCACTCACGAGGTTGCCGGCCGTCCCGGCAGCCACGAGCAGGCCGGCGAGCACATCCAGATGACGGGCGGTGGGCTCGACGATGACTGCCGACGGCTGCGACAGCCACGCTCGGCAGGTCTCGATCGCCTCTTCGGCGGTGAGCGGCCGCTCGAACACCGCCCGGTGTGTGCTGATGCGCAGGAAGGCGAGTACGACACCCCAACCGAAGCCCACCGTGACCGGCTGCGCCAGAGCGTCATCCAGCCACTCGCGTGCGACCGCGTGATGCGCCGAATCGGAGTTCACCGCGTAGAGCAGCACGTTGGCGTCGACGATTCGCACGACCAGCTACTTGCGAAGCTCGAGCTTGCGCCTGATCTCCTCGTCCTCGAGATCGGCGGCCAGACGCAGGGCCTTGTCGATCGATGCCGATGAGGCGCCCATGGCATACGTCGGGGTGCTGAACGGCGGCCGCTCGGCGCGCGGACCAAGGCCTGCTCGGATGGCCGCGTTGAGGGCCTCTTTGAAGCTCAGTCCTCGCTCGCGCATGAGCCTGCGCACAGCAGCGTCGGTATCGGCCTCGAGCGTGACGGTCGTTCGCATGGCGGCATCATAGCATCAACTATGGTTACATCAACACATCACCCCTCGGCCCGCCGAGCTTCGGCCACCAGTCGTTCGAGGCGCGCACGATGGGCGCCGCGCCAGTAGTCACGCCCGCAATCAGGACAGGTACGGAACCGGTCATAGGTCCGGCGCGTCCCGGGCGGCAGACGGTCTTCGATGTCGGCCTTGGCTACTGCTCGCAGCAGGCCATTGCAGGCGGGACAGCGCGTGAACGGCTCCAGGCATCGGCTCAGCTGGAAGCGCCGCACTACCTCCGCCAGCTGCTCGTCGGGCCGATCCGAGCGCAGCAGGTAGCCGTGCGTGACCGCGCGCCGACGGAGCAGGAATCGATCGCGCGTGAGCAGGATGCGCTGGTCGCGCTGGGAGATCTCCACCAGGTCACCGTCATCGGCCTCAGCCGGATAGAGGCTGTCGAAGCCGAGCAGGCGCAAGCGCCGCGCCAGCGCCCCCAGGTGGCCATCGAGCACGAAGCGCGTCTCCCGCAGCGGCTCCGGCCGTAGCCGCACCAGGGGCCGCACGTCGAAGGACTCGAAGACCGGGTAGACGCTGACCCGCTCCCCGGCCGAGGGTCGGTGGTCCCAGGCGACCGAGCGGCCATCGACGAGGACGACCTCGACCTCCGTGTGGGGTACGCCGTAGGACTCGACCAGGTCCTTGACCGACTGCGTTTCGATCAGGCGCTGGCTGATGCGGCCACCGCGGTGCTGCCGTGGAAGGAGGTCACACAGCTCGGCGTAGAAGCGGAGCTCGAGGCGCTCGTCGGCCACGGAGCCAGCCTCCCCGCTTCAGGCAGCGGCCACGACCTGCTGGGTCATGCGTCGCGAGACCAGCACGACCGCCGGCACCAGCGCCGCACAGATGGCCAGCGCCACCGTCAGCTGGCCGATGACGTCAGCCAGGCCCGCGTCCTGGACGGCCACCTCGAAGATGGGGTCGATGATCCAGTAGGTCGGGAAGATCTGGGCGATCCACTGCGGCCAATCGGGGAAGATGTAGAAGATCACCGGCGCGAAGAGCAGGATGTTGACCGACTTCATCAACGCGAAGAGCGTCTTGGAGTCCTTGGCCGCACCGCCGAAGAGCAACCCGATCTCGGCCAGCATGAGGGCCCCGATGAGCACGCTCAGCAGCAGGGCTGCGGGCTGGGTGCCGAGGGCGTCGTTGAGCCAGAGCGTCACCAGCGTCATGAGGAAGGCCAGCACCAGGCCCATCGCGGCCTTGGCCGCGAGCACATCCACACCGCGGGCGGGAGAGACCAGCAGGGCCGTCATGGTGCCGTTCTCACGTTCCTGGACGATGCTGAAGGCGGGCACGAAGACACCCGCGATGAGCAGAGCGAAGAGCACCAGCAGCGGCGTCATGCGGCTGGACATGGGCAATAGCGGTTCACCCGTGGAGACCACCTCCACGTCCACCGGAGGCGTGGCGCCCTCGACCGCGCGCACCGCGTCGAGCGTGGTCACGGCCAGGATGAGCCGATTCGAAGCCAGCGACTCACCGCCCACGAAGAACTGCAGCTCCGGCTGCTCGCCGGCCCGCACGGCCTCGTCGAAGCCGGCCGGCAGGACGAGACCGGCATCGAGGTCGTTCTCGCCGACAAGCGCCGTGAGGGCAGCCTCATCCGTCACGAAGCTGGTCTCGATGCCCTCGACCGCGGTCATCTCGACGGCCACTTGCGAGCCACCTTCATCGACGATGCCCAGCCGTGGTTGCGGTGCGAAGAGTGAGCCGAAGACGATCTGGACCACGAACGTGCCCACGACCGGGAAGACGATGGCCCACAACAAGATGGGTGAGCGTGGACCCAGGCGCAAGTCCTTCTTCAGGACCTCCCAGGCTATGCGGAGGTTCATAGTGCCTCCACCCTCCTTCGGAGTACGAACCAGCCGGCGGCGAAGATGATCACGCACCAGACCGTGGACATGAGCAGGTAGCCGGCGCTGTCGGCCCAGCCCTCGCCGTAGGCCGTGACGCCGACGATGGTCTCGATGAAGCCGTAGGTCGGCAGGAACTGCACCCAGACCGAGGCCGCACCAGGGAACAGTGCGGAGACGGCAGGCACGGCCATGGGGATGATGAAGACCATGCTGATGAAGATCGTGGTCATGAAGTCACGCCCGGCCGAACCGGCAAGCATGCCGAAGCCGGCGGTCATGACCGAGCCGATGAGCAGCGCCAGCACCAGCAGCAACGGCTCGTGGCCGAAAGCGCCCACAAGCAGCAGCACGAGCCCCGCCTGGGTGAAGGCCAGGATCGTACCGGTCAGGCCCTTGGCGCTGAGCAGGTCGCCCACCGAAGCGGGTGAGGCCACCACGGCCTTGGCCGTGCGGCTCTGGATCTCGACGGCCACCAGGCCGGCCAGGGCCATCGACTCCACCAGCAACACCATCACCGCGATGAGCGGCGTCAGACGGTCCTGCGGCGTGATCTGGGTACCGACGCGGTCCTCGCCCACGACGATGAGCTCCTGTTCGGGCTGCGTCACCGGCAGGTCCACGCCGGCCATGGCGTAGGTGGCCTCGCGCACGAAGGCATCCATGGCCGTCTGCACCTCGGCCGGCACCGAGGCGTCGACATAGATGGTCACGGTCGCGGACTCGCCGGCCGCGAGTGAGGCGGCGAGCTCATCAGGGAACGAGATGCCGATGTCGAGGGCGTGCTTCTGGCCGTCGATCTCGACCTCGCCCCCTTCGACGACAGCGGTCTCGAGCGCCTCGGGGCTCTCGAAGGGCACGACCTCGAGTGCGGCATCGGTCGGCACGGCGTCGGAGTCGAAGGCTTCGGCGAAGGAGCCGGTCAGACCGCGGGCGTAGACGCCCACCTTGATGGACTCGTCGACCGTGTTGGGCAGCAGCCACAGGATGCCCACGTAGAACACCAGCATCAGCGGCGTGAGCACCATCCACAGCCGGTCGCGGCTGAACTCGCGCAGATCCTTGGCCACGATCGCGCGCACGATCGCGCCGCGTCGGGAGAGGGTCATGCCTCGAGTGTCCGACCCGTCATCTCGACGAAGATGTTCTCCAGGGTCGATTCCTCCGTGTGGATGGTCATGAGCCCGTCGGCCTGGACGGCAGCGCGCAACTGCTCGCCGACCGCTGGGTCATCGAGCGCGTAACTCTCCTCGGCCACGCCGCCACCGTCCCGGCGGCGCACCTTGACCGAGCGCTGCCCGTGCTGCAGCTTCAGGTTCTCGGGCGTGTCGATGGCGTAGATCCGGCCCTCGTTGATGAAGGCCACACGGTGGCTGAGCTCATCCGCCTCCCACATGTCATGGGTCGTCAGCAGCACGGCGGCGCCACGCGCGGCCTCCTCCCGGATGATGTTGCGGATGGCCTTCGACGAGACCGGGTCCAGGCCGTCGGTGGGCTCGTCGAGGAAGAGCACGCTGGGCTGGTGCAGGATCGAGCGCGCCACCATCAGCCGCTGGCGCATGCCCTTGGAGTACGAACCCACGCGGTCACCGGCCCGGTCGGCCAGCCCGACACGTTCGAGCAGGGCATCGGTGTCCACGCCGTCGACGCCGTAGAGCGAGGCGAAGAAGCGCAGGTTCTCCGTGCCCGACATGGCCTCGTAGAGGTTCTTCTCCTCGAAGCAGACACCGATCCGGGCCTGCGCCTCGGCATCGTCACGGCCCACGTCCCGGCCCAGGATGCGCACCACGCCCGCCTTGGGCCGAAGCTGGCCGGTGAGCATCTTGATGGTCGTCGTCTTGCCGGCACCGTTGGGGCCGAGGAAGCCGAAGATCTCGCCAGGCGCGATGTCGAAGCTGATGCCCTTGACGGCCTCGTGGTCGCCGTAACTGAAGCGCAGGTCTTCCGCGCTGATGGCTGCGCCGTTCGCGGCGTCGGTAGGCTCCGGCATCGATCCTCCCTCTAGGGAATCGAGCCTCAGGCTACGCCCTTTGACGAGTGGCACGTAGTGCCATCTGGAACGACCGGAGCGGGTCCAAGGATGAGACCGCTACCGCCAGCTGGCCGAGTCCGTGTAGTGGCCTGGCCCCTGAGGATCGGACATGGTGGCCGGGACGCACCCGGCCGTGTATCAGAGCGGGTCGTCGAGCGGCAACGAGAAGCTGCGATCGACGGTGTCGCTGGCCTCCAGATCGATGAGCGCCAGACCGGTCTCCGGGTCCTCCCGTCGCTGCAGGTGAGCCGGGGTCTCGGTGACGATCACCTCCAGGGTCGGGCGCCGACCCAGACACCAACACCGCATCCGCGGCGCTACCTGCCAGTGCGCACCATGGCCGCCGCCCACGGGCCGGTCCTGGTCTACTAGGATTTGCGCGTGGAGAGTCTGCAGGAGGCTACGCGCTGGTTCGCTGACAACCTCTTATGGCTGGTCATCCTCGGCGGGGTGCTGGTGCTGGCCTACGCCTATAGCGGGTCGGTGGTGGACACCCTCGTTCGTCGCGCGCTGCGCGCCACGGAGGGTGACTTCACCGGCGCCGGCGTGGAAGACCACGAGCTCAGGAAGCGCTCGGCCACGATCGTGGCCTTGGTCACCACGCTCATCCGCATCGGCATCATCGCCGTGGCGGTGCTCATCTTCGTGGGCGTCACCGGCAGCGAATGGATACTCCTGCTCATCGGCCTCTTCATCGCGGGCATCACCATCGCGGGCCAGTCGATCGTGCTCGACTACCTCATGGGCATCCTCATCATCGTGGAAGGTCAGTACTTCCAGGGCGACAACATCGAGCTTGCCGACAAGCCCTGGAAGGGCACCGTCGAGAGCGTCGGGCTGCGGCGAACGGTCGTGCGCGATGTGAACGGCACGGTCTACTCCATCTCCAACGGAGAGCTGCGCAGCGTGGCCAATCGCACCCGCATCTTCGCCGCGGCCGAGGTCCGCGTCCGTGGCATCCGCCAGGGCGACCTGGTCAGGGTGGCCGAGGTCATGGACCGCGTGGGCCGGGAGGTGGCGGCCGAGCGGGAGTTCGCCGAAGCCATCATCGAGGCGCCGGGCCTGGCTTTCGTGGACGACTCGGACGAGCTCGGCGCCATCGCGGTCATGCGCGGGAAGGTCGTGGCGGCCGATCGCTGGCGCATCTCGTCGGAACTGCGGCTGCGCCTCGATCAGGCCCTCAACGACGAGGGCATCGTCCTCGACCGCCTGACCCTGCAGCCAGGCTCCTGAAGCTTGACGGGTCCCACTCGTTCATGGCTAGATGTGGCCATGAAGACCGTGAAGATCGCCGAGCTCAAAGACCACCTCTCGCGCCACCTGCGCGCGGTGGAAGCCGGCGCCGAGGTCACGGTCACGGACCGAGATCGGCCCATCGCTCGTATCGTGCCCGTCAGGCCGGCGACCCCTGGCGTGAGCATCATCCCGGCCAGGACCGAGTTCGCGCCGGTACGTGACCGTCAGCGTCAGCCCGTGGAACTCGGCATCCCCTCGACCGAGCTGTTGCTCGAAGAGCGCGGGGACCGGTGAGGGCCTACGTCGATACGTCGGTCGTCCTGCGGGTGGCCTTCGCCGAACCCGATCGGCTCGAAGCCTGGTCGCAGATCACCCGGCCGCTCTCGAGCGAACTGCTGCGGATCGAGGCCCTGCGCACGTTGGACCGCGCCCGCCTCCATGGGTCCCTCGCAGAGGAGGAAGTCGCACGCATCCGCGCAGACCTGCTCGAGATCATCGACTCATTCGAGTTGATCGAGCTCGATGACCAGGTCAAGGTCCGTGCCGCGGAACCTTTCCCGACGATGCTGCGCACGCTTGATGCGATGCACCTGTCGAGCGCCCTGCTCGCGCGCGCGACAGAGGATGACGAGACGGTCTTCGCGACGCACGATCGCGAGCTGGCCATCGCCGCCACGGCCGTTGGCTTCACGGTGCTGTCATGACGGCCGAGGTCCTGCCCGAGGAGGTCGAAGGTCGGCTGCGCATGATTCTCGGCGATCGTCTCCGCGACGACGCCGGCGCGCGGGCGCTCTTCGCATCCGATGCCTCGCTCTATCGAGCCCTGCCTGCCCTTGTGGCGGAGCCGGAGTCGACGGATGAGCTTGCCGCTGTCGTACGGGCCTGCGCGGAGGCAGGCGTATCGGTGACCATGAGGGGCGCCGGCACCAGCATCGCCGGCAATGCGCTGGGAGCGGGTGTGGTCGTCGCCACTCGCTCCCTGGCGCACATCGTGGAGCTGGACCCCGTCGCGGGCTACGCGGTCGTCGAACCCGGCGTGGTCCTGGACGATCTCAACGCCGCGGCTGCTCCCCACGGGCTGCGTGTCGGTCCCGACCCCTCGACTCACAGCCGCTGCACGCTCGGCGGGATGATCGGCAACAACGCCTGTGGCTCGCACTCGGTCATCTGGGGCACGACCGCACAGAACATCCTCGGCCTCGACGTCATCCGCTCCGACGGTACGAAGTTGCGTCTGACCAGCCCGGGGGCACCGCCAAGGCCGGCCGACCCCGCGTGGCCAGAGCTCGACGGTCCCCTCGCCTACGAGCTACGCGCGTTCACCGCCGAGCACGAGGACCTCATCCGGCGCGAACTTCCGTCGTGGCCCCGCCGCGTCTCAGGCTTCGCGCTCGACTGGCTCCTGCCCGAACACGGACCAGACCACGCCAAGGCGCTCGTGGGCACTGAGGGCACCTGCGCCATCGTGGCCCGAGCCGTGGTCCGGCTGGTACGCCCGCCGGCGTCACGTGCGCTGCTGGTCCTCGGCTTCGGCGACGATATCGAGGGCGCCGATGCGGTGCCGGCCCTGCTGACCGCTCAGCCGTTCACGGTCGAGTCGCTCTCAGCGGAGCTGCTGGCCCTGGCTCACGCGGAGGCGGCCGACGTCGGCCTCCCCGACGGCGGAGCCTGGCTGATGGTCGAGGCCCGGGCGGACGATGCCGCGGGTGCGCGTGCCCATGCGCGGGCCCTGGCCGCCACCATCGGCCGCGAGCTCGACGCACCCGACGTGCGCTTCATCGACGGGCCGGACGCACTCGCCGCCTTGTGGCGTATCCGAGAGGATGGCGCCGGCCACTCGGCTCGCTTCGCCGACGGCACGAAGGGCTGGCCCGGGTTCGAGGACTCGGCCGTGCCGCCTGAACGCCTGGGCGCGTATCTGAAGGAGCTGCGCGCGCTGCTTGCCGAGCACGAGATGCAGGCCATCAGCTACGGCCACTACGGCGAGGGCTGCATCCACCTGCGCGTAGGCTTCGGCCTAGACGCGCCCGACGGGCCCCAGCGCTACGAGCGCTTCGTGTCAGACGCAGCCGACCTCGTCGTGCGCCACGGCGGCTCGTTGAGCGGCGAGCACGGTGACGGGCGCTCGCGTGGCCCGCTGCTTCAGCGGCAGTTCAGCCCTGAGCTCATCGAGGCCTTCGCCGCCTTCCGCAGGACCTGGGATCCGAGCGGCCGGCTCAACCCGCGCATCATCGTCGACCCACCGCCCATCACGGCCGACCTGCGCGCGACGGCGCCAACGCGCCTCACGACCGTCACCCAGCAGGCGTTCAGCGAGGACGGCGGTGACTTCCGTTCAGCGGTGGAGCGCTGCATCGGCGTCGGCCGCTGCGTCTCGGTGCAGGGAGTGGCACAGATGTGCCCCAGCTACCGGGCCACGCGCGACGAGCAGCACTCCACGCGCGGCCGCGCGCGCCTGCTGCAGGAGATGATCGTGGGCGACCTGGCCGATGACGGCTGGCGCTCGACCGAAGTGCGGGACGCGCTGGACCTCTGCCTCAGCTGTCGCGGCTGCGTCAGTGAGTGCCCCACGGGCGTGGACATGGCCGCCTACAAGGCCGAGTTCCTCGATCACCACTATCGCCGCCGCTTGCGCCCGATGTCGCACTACTCGCTGGGCTGGCTGCCGGTCTGGCTCAAGCTCACCGCGCGCGTGCCGCGCCTGGTCAATGCCATCACCCAGCCACGGCTATCGCGGCGCCTGTTCTCGAAGCTCGCTGGCATCGCCCCGTCGCGTGGCATCCCGCGCATCGCCCGGCGTACCTTCACGCGCGACTGGCGACCCCGCCCGCGGCCCGATGCAGCCAACGGCCGCGTGGTCCTGTGGCCGGATACGTACAACGACCACCTCACCCCGGAGGTCAGCCACGCCGCGGTTCGAGTGCTGGAGGATGCCGGCTACGAGGTCACGGTCCCGGCGCGCTGGGTCTGCGACGGGCTCACCTGGCACTCCACCGGACAGCTGGGCACCACCCGCCGTGTGCTGGAACGCTCCCTTGGCGCGCCCGAGCTGGGCGGCGACGAGCCCGTGTTGGTGCTGGAGCCCTCGAGCGCAACGATGCTCCGAGCCGACCTCCCGCAGCTACTGCCCGATGACCCCCGAGCGGAGCGCCTGGCCAGACGCGTGACCACGCTGGCCGAGTTGCTCGACCGCGTGGGGTACGTGGCCCCGCCACAGCGCGGGGACCAGGTCCCGGCCATCGCCCAGCCCCACTGCCACCAGCAGGCCGTGCTCGGGGTCGAGGCCGACCGACGTGTCTACGAGCGCAACGGCATCGCCATCGGTGAGGAACTCACCGGCTGCTGCGGCCTGGCCGGCAACTTCGGAGCGGAGGCCGGCCATGAAGAGGTGAGCCAGAAGGTGGCAGAGTTGTCGCTGGTGCCGGCACTGGAAGCCGCCCCTGACGCGCCCGTGCTGGCCGACGGGTTCAGTTGCCGCACACAGATCGAATCGCTTTCGGGCCGACGCGCGCGCCACCTCGCCGAGGTGCTCGCCGAACGCCTGCCAGCAGAAGGGGATCCTGCGCCATGAGCCTGGAGCGTGCCCTTGCCCCGCTCGCTATCGCCGTTGCCGTCATCGCCCTGGTGGTGTGGCTGCTGCTGATCAACGACGTCGCCCTTGGGCCATGGCTGCTGGCCGTGCTCGTCTTCGCCCATGGCTGGGTCCACCTCATGTTCGTCTTCCCAAAGCCAAAGGGCCAGGGCAACTACGCGGGCGTGAGCGAGTACCCCTTCGACTTCGGTCGCTCGTGGCTCGTTCGCCGCCTGGGTCTCGACGCTGGGCTGGTACGGACGATCGGCCTCGTGGTCATGGGAGCGACCTTCGCGTTCAGCCTGCTGGCGGCACTGGTGACCATCGGGGTCGTCATCCCGACTGACTGGTGGGCCGGCCTGATGGTCGGGGCCGCAGCCGCCTCGAGCCTGATGCTGCTGCTCTTCTACTCGCCCGCGCTCATCCTGGGCTTCGGCATCGATGCCCTGATGGTGGCCCTGGTCCTGAGCGGGGCCTGGAGCCCTTCCTAGTCCCGACGGTCAGAGGGCTCTGATCCGACTCAGGATCGGTCCCGGATAGCATCGACGAGGCCCGACTTGTCCATCGAGCTTCGTCCGTCGATGTCCAGCTCTCGTGCGCGGTTGTAGAGCTCGTCCCGCGTCCGCTCCTCGAGGGGCGTGTTGGGGTTGCCGGTGCCCGAGGTCCGGGCGGACGGTGTCCGCCCCTCCTCGCGACGTTGCTTGTTCACGGTTCGCGCCGCGATCTCCTCTGCCTCATCCCCGGACCGGCCACGCTTCTGCGCACTCTCCTTGATGTGCTCGTACTGGCGCTCGTCCTTGTCACTCCACTCAGGCATCTCCATCCTCCTCCTGATGCGCCTCGCGTGAGCCCACCCAAGCAGTCGCGAAACGGCACGGTCAACCTCCTAGGCCGCAGGCCCGTCGTCCCCGACGAGCAGCGGCTGTCCATAGGTGGTGACGTCGAGGCGGTCCACGACCAGCGCCGGCTCGCCCTCGAACTCAGCGAAGATCTCCTCGTTCAGGACGATGCCGAACTCCTCGGCCATCTGGTCACGCTGGAACTCCTCGAGCCTGCCCGCGAACTGGACCACATTGCCGGCTTCATAGGTCTCGCCCACCGTCACGGGCAGGCTGCCGCCGGTGGCCAGGCCATAGCCACGGAGGAGTGCGTCGGGCGCGATGACCACGAGCACGTGGTCGGGCGCCAGGTCACTGCCCACGGCGAGCGCCCGGTCGGTCAGCAGCTCGTCGATGCGGCCGGTGAGCACGGCCTGCTCGCCGACCATCGACCCGCCCTCCGCAACCACATCGCTGACGCTGAGGTTGCGCGTCTCCTGCGCGTCGTCGCCGCTGGAGGCCAACCATAGGACGGCGGCCAGGATCACGACGAGCGTGCCGACGCCGGCGACCAGCAGCCAGATCGGGTTCAGGCCGCGCCAGCCAGCCGGCTGTGGCGGGATGCCCGCCTGATCGTGGCGGCCCTCGCTGGTCGTGGGTGCAGTCGGCGGAACTCCGTAGTTCGTCATCGTTGGGTCCTCCAGTGGTATCGAGTTCAGCCATGCAGGTCACGATGGTGCGCGTCACGACGCCGCGTTCGCGACATCACACCGGCGCGGTGCCTTGCAAGCGCGTGACAAGCAGCCCCACCCAGGGTCGAGCGCCCACGCGAGGACGACCCCAGAGACGCCCTAGGCTCCAGCCTCGCCGGGCACGGTTCGGGGCTGCCGGCGCAGGCGCCCGAAGAAGCCGGTGTAGACGACCATCCCAAGCACGAAGGTGAACGCCACCGTGCCCGCGAAGAACCAGAACGGCAGCGCCCGACCGGCTTCGTAGAGCGCACCCGAGAGCATCGTCGAGACGATGACGGCACTGGTCCCGACCGAGCCGTAGATGCCCTGCGCGAGCGCGGTTCGGCCCGCCGGTGACCCAGCCGCGACCATGGCGAACAGGGCCGTGCCCAGCATGGCCGCGAAGGCCGCCTCGATCGTGGCCGCTACCGCCGGCGTGACCGGGTCGGTCGAGAGAGCGAAGGTGATCCCGGCTCCGACCATCACGAGGCTGCCGGCGACCACGAAGGGGATCGAGCCCCAGCGATCGACGAAGCGACCGAAGAGGGGCGCCAGGATCATCGAGGGCAGCCCGAGGAGCATGAAGGTGATACCGATCCAGGCCACATCGGCCCCGAGGTCGATCATGAACAACGGCCACACCACGTCGTAGATGCCGAAGCTCAGCTGTAGGCCGAAGCCGACGATGACCGCCGCGATGAGCGTGCGATTGAAGACCGCGCGCAACGGCGCCTGCGTCGGTGGCCGGGGCTCGGGCTCGGCGTAGACACGCTCTGCCGCTGACGCATGGATGCCGGTCTTGGCCAGCGAGGACTCGGTCTCCTGGTCGCGGTGCACCAGGTCCGGCACGCGCGTGCGGGTCGCCGGGGCTCGCCACAGGAAGAGCGCCGAGACGAATCCCAGCAGGCCCATGAACACGAAGGGGAAGGTGTAGCCACCGAAGATCGAGGTGCCGAAGGCGCCGATGGCCGGGCCCAGCACGAAGCCGCCGTTCATGAAGGCGCTGAAGTAGCCGAAGGCCTGGCCGCGGGTCCCTGGGTCGGTGGCGTCCACGAGCTCGCCGCGAGCCGCCGGTCCGAACATGCCACTGGCGATGCCGGCGATGAAGCGCAGCAGGAACAGCTCCACCGACGAGGTGAAGACGAGCATGAGGATGCTGGTGATGCCCACGATCAGCAGCGCCACCACCATCTGTGGCCTGCGCGAGTAGCGGTCGGCCAGCCAACCGAACGGCGGCTCGGCGATCAGTCGGCCGATGGCCCAGCCGGAGATGATGATGCCGATACTGGCGGGGCTGATGCCCTGCGACTGCACGTACAGCGAGAGCACCGGGATCATGGCCCCGAAGCCGAGCATGACGATGCTCGTCGCCACCATCAGCGGCAGCAACGGTCCCCAGCGTCTGAGCCATGCGGAACCACGGGCGCGCACTCGCGCGCGGATGTCGGGCATCGCGATCGACTCTAGCGACCGCCCGAGGCGGCCCCTCCTGCCGAGCGTCGTCCTGCGACGGGCGCATCAGCCCATCGTCTTGGCTACTATCCCCTGACGCACCCAGCGTCCCCTCAGCCCAGAGGAACCGCGCATGCCCTTGGTCGCCCACAACGCGTTGCCCACGTTCGAGCGTCTGCGCGCGGAAGGCGAGGATGTGCTCAGCGTCGAGCGCGCGGAGCACCAGGACATCCGCGAGCTGCACGTGGGCCTGCTGAACATGATGCCGGACGCTGCCCTGCTGGTGACCGAGAAGCAGTACATGCGCCTCATCGGCGCCTGCAACCGCATCACGCAGATCTACGTCTATCCCTTCAGCGTGCCCGGCCTCGCCCGCAGTCAGGACACACTGGCCCACATCGAGGCCTTCTACGCTGACTTCGATTCGCTCAAAGGGCGCGGCCTCGACGCGCTCATCATCAGTGGCGCCAACGTGACCAACCCTTCGATCGACCTGGAGCCCTTCTGGGAGCCGCTACAGGACGTCATCGAGTGGGCCGCCGACCACGTCACGAGCATCCTCTGCTCCTGCCTCGCGACCCACGCCCTGGTCAAGCATCTCTATGGCATCGACCGCCGCCCGTTCCCGCAGAAGCTGTGGGGCGTCTACCGCCACCGGGTGTGCGATCGCACCCACCCGCTGACGCAGGACGTGAACACCCGCTTCGATGCCCCGCACTCCCGCTGGAACGACATCCCGCGCGAGGAGTGGGACGGCGCGGGCCTGCGCGTGCTGGCGGAGTCGGAGGTCGCCGGCGTGCATCTGGCCACCAGCGCCGACGGCTTCCGCATCGTCTACTTCCAGGGTCATCCCGAATACGACCGCAACTCACTGCTCAAGGAGTACAAACGCGAGGTCGGTCGCTTCCTCGCGGGCGAGGTGCCCGAGCCTCCGCCGTACCCTGAGCACTACTTCACGCCAGAGTCCGAAGGTCTGGCACAGTCCTATCTCCGCGACGCCCTCGCCGCCCAGGCCCATGGCGAGGATGATCCGGGGTTCCCGGAGGCGAGTATCGACGACTTCCTGGACAACACCTGGGGGGACACGGGCCGCGCGCTCTTCAACAACTGGCTGGGGCTGGTCTACCAGCTCACCGGCCTCGACCGACAGGAGCCATTCATGCCCGGCATCGATCCCGATGATCCGCTGGGCCTCGGCCGCCACGCCTAGCAGCTCGACAGCAGAGCAGGAGGACCCCCATGAGAGACGAGACCCTGGCCATCCACGCCGGGTACGAGACCGACCCCACGACGAAGTCGGTGGCCGTGCCCATCTACCAGACCGTAGCCTACGAGTTCGATGACGCCCAGCACGGCGCCGACCTCTTCAACCTTGAGGTCGCGGGCAACATCTACACCCGCATCATGAACCCCACCGCTGACGTGCTCGAACAGCGCGTAGCGGCACTCGAGGGCGGCATCGCCGGCCTGGCTCTGTCGGCCGGCTCGGCAGCCATCAACTACTCGATCCTGACCATCGCCAAGGCCGGCGCCAACATCGTCAGCGTGCCCCAGCTCTACGGCGGCACCTACACGCTGTTCGCACACATGCTCCCGGCGCAGGGCATCGATGTCCGCTTCGCGGAGGACGACTCGCCCGAGGCGCTCGAGAAGCTGATCGACGGGGCGACCGCCGCGGTCTTCCTCGAGTCCATCGGCAACCCTGCTGGCAACATCGCCGACATCGAGGGCATCGCCCAGATGGCGCACAGCCACGGCGTGCCCGTCATCGTCGATGCGACCGTCTCGACGCCGTACCTGACCAAGTCCATCGAGTGGGGCGCGGACATCGTCATCCACTCCCTGACCAAGTACATCGGCGGCCACGGCAACTCGCTCGGTGGCATGATCGTCGACGCGGGCAAGTTCGACTGGGCCGCCCACAGCGATCGCTATCCGATGCTGACCGACCCCGAGCCCGCCTACCACGGCGTGCAGTACACGGAGACCTTCGGCCCGGCCGCGTTCATCGCCCGAGCGCGAACCGTGCCGCTGCGCAACACGGGCTCGGCCATCAGCCCCTTGAACGCGTTCCTCATCCTGCAGGGCATCCAGACCCTGCCGGTGCGCATGGAGCGTCACGTGGAGAACGCCAAGGCCGTGGCGGCCCACCTCAAGGACCACCCGCAGGTCGAGTGGGTCAGCTACGCCGGCCTGCCGGACTCCCCGTACTACGAGCTGGCGCAGAAGTACACGAACGGCAAGCCCTCGGGCCTGCTCAGCTTCGGTGTCAAGGGCGGCTACGAGAACGGCGTCAAGTTCTACGACGCGCTGAAGGTCTTCAAGCGCCTCGTCAACATCGGCGACGTCAAGTCGCTGGCGGCGCATCCGGCCTCCACGACACATCGCCAGATGACGCCGGAAGAGCAGCAGCAGGCCGGGGTCACGCCGGACCTCATCCGTCTGTGCATCGGCATCGAGCACATCGACGACATCATCGAGGACATCGACCAGGCACTCGAAACCTCGGCCAAGTAACCCTCGCATCCGAGCGACCGCGGCCCGACACCTGGGCCGCGGTCGCTTGATTCGTCGACTCCGATCTCGACCTGCTCGACGGCGACGGCGAGACGCCGCTCACCGGCCAAACCTCCCTCGCCCGACTGCTTCGCGTCCTGACCCACGGGCACTCGGGTCGGCCGGACCTGAAGGTTCGATAGAAAGCGATTTCGACGGGTACCGGTGTGCTAACGTGCCCCCTCAAAGGAGGTCGGCTAGAGGGACGCCGCCGACCCAGTTGTGGAGGAACTCATCGGATGACCCGTTTCAAGGTCGCAGGTTCAGTCGTGCTCTCCGGCGCATTGGTCGCCGGCTTCGCCGGCACCGCCGTGGCGCAGGAGGCGGAGGACGAGCTGGTCGTCCTGTGCACGCCGCAGGAGCAGTGGTGCGTACGCATGGTGGAGGAGTTCGAGAGCCAGACCGGCATCCCCACGAGCTACGTGCGCATGTCCTCGGGCGAGTCCCTGGCACGCCTACGGGCCGGGGCCGAGGCTCCCGAATTCGACGTCTGGTGGGGCGGCCCCGCCGACGGCCAGATCGCAGCCAACGAAGAAGGCCTCATCGAGCCGTACATCTCCCCCAACGCGGCCGTCGTGGCCGACGAGCAGAAGGACGCGGACGGCGTCTGGACCGGCGTCTACGTCGGCGCTCTCGGTCTGTGTGTCAACACCAGCGTGGTCGAGGAACTCGGCATCGAGATGCCGGAGACCTGGGACGACCTGCTGGACCCGGCGTATGAAGACAACATCGCCATGGCCCACCCCGCCAGCTCGGGCACGGCCTACACCACCTTCTTCACGCAGGTACTCCGCCTCGGCAGCGAAGAGGCCGCCATGGAGTACGCCAAGGCACTGCATCCGAACATCCTGCAGTACACCAAGTCCGGCTCGGCCTCGGGCCCGATGGCCGGCCGTGGTGAGATCGCCGTGTCGATCATCTTCAGCCACGACTGCATCGCCAACATCGACGAGGGCTACGAGGATCTCGCGGTCGTCTTCCCCGCAGACGGAACGGGCTACGAAATCGGTGCGGAGGCGCTCATCGCCAACGCGCCGCACCCGAACAATGCCAAGACCTGGATCGATTGGGCGTTGCAGGCTGATACGCAGTCGATCGGCCCGGAGGTTCGCGCCTTCCAGCTGCCGACCAACCCGGAGGCTGAGGTCAGCGAGTTCGCAGTCGACATCTCGCAGGTCAACCTGGTCGACTACGACTTCCAGGCCGCTGGTGAGGCACGCACGCGCTTGACTCAGCAGTTCGAGGACGAAGTCGCCGCTGCTCCCGAGGAGTAGCCCGGCACTCGCGCTCACGAGCATCGCCGCTACTGCTGTGCTCGTGAGCCCCAGCAGCACACGGGCGGGGTCGGGTCGAACCCGGCCTCGTCCTTCTACGTGAGCGCATGACCGAGACCGCACCCCGCCCCGAAGTCAAGGACGCCGCCCTCGGCCGCGCCCTGCCCGAGGGATTCCCGGACGACGAAGCCGGACCCAAGGGCGGCCGGCGCGCCTTCGACCCCATCGTCATCGCGGCCATCCTCGTGTCGGTCGCCTTCGTGCTCATCGCCATCGTCTACCCGGTGGGCTCGGTCATCCGCGAAGCGCTCTCACCCGACGCCATCCCCGTCTTCGAGCGCTATCTCACGACCGTCCAGAACGAGATCTTCGTCAACACCATGGTCCTGGGCCTGGCGGTGGCCAGCCTGGGCACGTTCATCGCCTTCATGTTCGCCTATGTCCAGGTTCGGGTGCCCAAGCCGCGCTGGGTCCAGATGCTCATCCACGTGATGGCGCTGCTACCCATCGTCAGCCCACCCTTCGCCCTGGCCGTGGCCACCATCAGCCTCTTCGGCCGTAGCGGCATCATCACGCGCGACATCCTGGGCCTCCGCGTCGACATCTACTCCTGGCCCGACGTGGCCATCCCCATCGTCGACATCCAGGTGCCACCGTTCGGTCTCACCGCGGTCATGGCCCTGACCTTCTTCCCCATCGCCTACATCATGCTCATGGGCATGATGCGGGCCCTGGACCCGTCGCTGGGTGAAGCCGCCGCCAACCTCGGTGCCTCGAAGTGGCGGACCTTCCGCAAGGTGGAGCTGCCGCTGCTGGCGCCGGGTATCGCCTCGGCCTTCCTGCTGCTCTTCGTGGAGGCCCTCGCCGACCTGGGCAACCCGCTCGTGCTCGGCGGCGACTACTGGGTGCTGGCGAGCCGCATGTACATCGCCATCATCGGCCAGTACGACCTGACAGCCGGCTCGGTGCTGGCGGTGATGCTGCTGGTGCCCGCGCTCATCGTCTACTTCGCGCACCGCTACTTCGCCAACAAGGCCTCGGTGGTGTCGGTCTCGGGCAAGCCCAGCGGCAGACACTCCGAGATCAAGAGCCGCTGGGTCCGCTGGCTGCTGCTCGGCAGCGTGCTGGCGGTGGTGGCTCTGGTCATCGCGCTCTACGGCACCATCGTGCTCGGCTCCTTCACCAAGCTCCTCGGCGTCAACCACGAATTCACGCTCGAGCATTGGCGGTCGATCCTGTTCGGCTACGGCACCAAGGCCGTGACCGACACAGTCACGCTGTCGGCCATCGCGACGCCGATAGCCGGCGTACTCGGTGTGGTCGTGGCCTTCCTGGTCGTGCGTCGCCGGTTCTTGGGTCGCGGCGCGCTCGACTTCGGCGTCATGCTCGGCATCGCCATCCCCGGCACCATCTTCGGCATCGGCTACCTGCTGGCCTTCAACACGCCCACAGAGATCGCCGGCTTCACCATCATCCCCAAGCTGACCGGTGGCGCGGCGATGCTGGGTGGCGCCATCGCCATCGCCATGGTCTACGTGGTGCGCTCGGCCCCGGGTGGGTTGCGCACCGGCGTGGCCTCGCTCTCGCAGATCGATCCGACCATCGAGGAAGCGTCGACCTCATTGGGCGCGAACCAGGCCACGACCTTCCGCCGCATCACGCTGCCGCTCATCCGACCCGCCTTCCTGGCCGGGCTCATCTACTCGTTCGCTCGATCGATGACCGCCATCAGCGCCGTCATCTTCCTGACCACGCCCAAGGTGCGCGTCATGACCGCGCAGATCCTCAACGAAACGGAGAACGCGCGCTACGGCAACGCCTTCGCCTACTCCGTACTGCTCATCCTCATCGTGCTCGCTGCGATCGGCATCCTGTCGCTCGTGGTCGGGACACGCACAGGGGCTGAGCAGGCCAGCGAATCAGGAGGCACCCGATGACAGCCACGGCCCAGACCCGACGCGACGCGAGCGCGCCCGCGACCGTCCTGCTCGACCGGCTGTCCAAGCACTTCAAGTCGCCCGAGGGATCGATCATCAAGGCCGTCGACGACATCACCATCGAGCTCGCCGGTGGCAGCTTCGTGACGCTGCTGGGGCCTTCGGGCTGTGGCAAGACCACCACGCTGCGCATGATCGCCGGGTTCGAAGTCCCGACCACCGGACGCATCATGGTCGACGACCGTGACATCGCCCGGCTCACGCCGGACAAGCGCGGCATGGGCATGGTCTTCCAGTCGTACGCCCTCTTCCCGCACCTCACGGTGCATGACAACGTGGCCTTCGGCGTGCAGCTGCAGGGCAAGAAGGGCAAGGATCTGGAACAGGCCGTCGAGAACGCCCTGGACCTGGTCAACCTCCACGGTCTCGGCGGGCGCAAGATCGCCGAGCTCTCCGGCGGCCAGCAGCAGCGCGTGGCACTGGCGCGGGCCATGGCCATCGAACCTCGCGTGCTGCTCTTCGACGAGCCACTCTCCAACCTCGACGCCAAGCTCCGAGTCTCGTTGCGCTCGGAGATCCGCCGCATCCAGCGGGCCCTGGGCACGACATCGGTGTACGTCACGCACGACCAGGCCGAGGCCATGGCGCTATCGGATGTCGTGGTCGTCATGAACGCCGGCCAGATCGAGCAGGCCGGAGCGCCAGATGAGATCTATCGCCGGCCGGCATCGCGCTTCGTGGCCGACTTCATCGGCCGAGCCAACTTCCTGAGCGGCGAGGTCCTTGCGGTCGACGGCGACAACGTCGAAGTCTCCCTTCTGGGAACGAACCTGACCATCCCCGCCGGCGAGGGCCACAAGCCCGGTGGTACGGCCGTCGTCGTGACTCGGCCCGAGTCGGTGCGCATCGCTGAGGGCGAGCTGCGTGCCAAGGTCAAGGGCAGCACCTTCCTCGGCTCCTACGTCGAATACGAGCTCGAGCTGGGCGATGGACAGGACAACATGCTCGCGGTCGACGCCGAGTGGATGTCGCACGGTCTCCACCAGCCAGGCGATGACATCGCCTGGGCGCTGTTCCCTGAGCGAACGTACGCCCTCCCGGCCGGCGCCGAGCACGAGGTCATCGCGAAGGAGTAGCCGCTCAGATCGGCTCGGCCCACTCCTTGAGGCGCTGGGCCCACTCCTCGACCAGGGCGGTGTAGATCGGGCGCTTGACCTCCCACATCCCCTCCGCCAGCTCGGCCAGGTCCATCCAGCGGAACGCCTTGAACTCCTGACGCTCGCCCTTGGGCGGGGTCAGGTCGATGTCATCGTCGGTACCCAGGAAGCGGAAGAGGAACCACCGCTGCACCTGCCCCCGGTTGCGCTTGTCGCGGCGACGGGCAGGCGGTAGCTCGTACGCCAGCCACTCGGGGTGCTCGGCCGACAGCTCGACGTGCTCGGGCCGCAGGCCCGTCTCCTCCTGCAGCTCGCGCAGCGCGGCCTCGGCCGGCTCCTCGCCCACGTTGAGGCCGCCCTGTGGCATCTGCCAGCGGTCTGGCTGATCGATACGCTCGAGCGCGAGCACCAGCCCATCAGCACGAGCGACGGCGATGCCCACGTTGGCGCGGAAGGTCTGACTGGTCATGGCCGCCCTACTCTACTGGCGCACCGACGCCTTCGCGAGCCTCGAACGACGCGGAGCATCGGAATGGACCGCAACGGAGGGAGGCTTGGATGATCGAGGAAGCGCTGCTGGTGACCCAGGTGGGCATGTTCCTGTTCATCGTGGCCGGCATGGCCGCGATGGGCCTGAGCCTGACCGTGCCACGCATCGTGGAGCCGCTACGCGACCTGCGCATGGTGGGGCTGCTGATGGTGGTGACCGTGGTCTATGCCCCGATCGTGGTGCCCCTCGTGGTCGAGGGCGCGACCGTCGAGGCCTGGGACATCGCCAGCTCGCTCATCGTGCTCATGCTCATCCCGCTCGGCGCGGGCCTCTTCGTCAAGGCGCGCTACGAGGAGTTCGCCGACAGCATCGTGGGCCAGGCAGGCCAGATCTCGAGCACCGGCCTGATGGTCGGCATCGTGGCCGCCCTGCTCGTCTCCTGGCAGGACGTCTTCGGCGCCATCGGTTCGTGGGTCTTCATCGGCGTCGCCATCGTGCTCGTGGCCGCCCTGGTTGTCGGCTACATCTGCGGGGTCGGGCGCTCACAGAACGACATGATCGTGCTGGCCTGGCCACCGCGCAGCGCAACATCACGGCCGCGCTGGTGATCGCGGCCTCGCTCAGCGGCGACGTCGTGGTACTCACCATGGTCGGCGCCCTGGTCATCCCCGTCGTCCTCATCGTCCTTGCGGGTGAGCTGGGCAAGCGCTTCGGCTCGGCCGATGGTGAGCGAGGCCAAGCGCTCGGGCCGAAGGCGGTGTACCCTCGCCCTCTGCCCTAGTCGTCAAGAGCAGGGGGTATCACCTGGTGATCAACAACCGTCTTCTCAGCTCCGTCGTCGCCGCCGGCATGCTCCTCACGCTACCCGGCCCGGCCCTGGCACAGGAGCCCATCGAACTCGAATACACCGACTGGTCACTCGTGAGCTACTACGACGAGGAGGCCGGCGAGACCGCTCCGGTGCCCTTCGAGGTCAACGCCACGCTGCGCCTCGAGGATGGCACGGCCTCCGGGTCGGGCGGCTGCAATCGGTTCAGCGGCTTCTACGACCTCGACGGCAGCACCATCGAGTTCGGCGAGGAGATGTCGGTCACGCTCGCGTTCTGCGAGGGCCCGGCACAGGACGTGGAGGATGCCTACCTGGCCAACCTCGGCAGCGTCGGTGGTTGGGCCATCGACGGGGAGCAGCTCGAGCTCTACGACAACCTTGGCGACCTGGCGCTCACCTTCGAGCTGCCCAGCATCGCCTGGACGCCCACGCAGCTGGCTACCCTGCTGGCCGCTCTGAGCGATCTCCGGAGCGAGATCGACACGCTGCGCACGGACACCGACAAGCTCAACGTGCCCACGCTCCGCCAGCGCATCAAGGCGCTCGAAGCGGAGAACAGGAAGATCACCAAGAGTCTGACCCAGCTGGAGGACTCCCCCAAGGTCGATCAGGCGCCGAACACCCAGACGACCTCGTTCAACGCCTCCGAGAAGGTCCTGCTCGAGGGCATCCCTACGCGCATCAGCAACTACTGCAGCCCGTTGCGCACGGCGCTGCCCAAGGGCACGCGGGCCGCGGTCACTTGCCGCCCCAACACCAAGACGGTCTCGTCGGTCGACTACTACCTGCTCGACGGCAGCCGGGCCATGACCGAGTTCGGCTCGGTGATGTCGAACTACAACGTGCCCGACACCTCGGCCGGCGGCCAGACCTGCGCCGACGGCACCAAGTCCCAGAGCATCTATCTCGGCGGCTGGCAGGCGCAGGGCTGCTACCGAGAGAACAAGACCGCCCAGCTGCGCTTCGTTGACAACGCCACCGACTGCAAGAAGCTCAAGGTCGGCGGCAAGACGCTCGGCAGCCCGGCCTTCTATGTCGCCATCCAGGGCGCCGACAACAACGTCGCCAAGGTCTACGACTGGGCCACCAGGGGCCTCCAGGAAGGCGTCGGTCAGGTGACCTCCATCACGCAGCCGATCCCCTCGAACGCGCGCGCCTCGCCTGCTTGCGCCACCTGACCGGCACTTGCACGGCGGTCTACCGTTGACCCTTACCACGGGGAGGATCGACGACATGGCCAGCAAGAATGCCAAGACCGACAAATCCAGGAAGCCGAAGGCCAAGAAGGCAGCAGGGTTGAGGCAGCACCCGAGAAGCCCAGGGGCATCCCGAAGAAGTTCTACGAACAGGAGCTGGCCAAGCTCCAGATCGAGCTGGTCAAGCTGCAGGAGTGGATCCGCGCGCGCGGCCTGAAGGTGGTGGTCCTCTTCGAGGGCCGCGACGCCGCCGGCAAGGGCGGCGTCATCAAGCGCATCACCCAGAGCCTCAACCCGCGCGTCTGCCGCGTCGTCGCCCTGCCCGCGCCCACCGAGCGCGAGAAGACGCAGTGGTACTTCCAGCGCTACGTGCCGCACCTGCCGGCGGCCGGCGAGATGGTGCTCTTCGACCGCAGCTGGTACAACCGCGCCGGCGTCGAGCGCGTCATGGGCTTCTGCACCGAGGAGGAGTACCAGGAGTTCTTGCGCTCCTGCCCCGAGTTCGAGCGCATGCTCGTGCGCTCGGGCATCATCCTCATCAAGTACTGGTTCTCGGTCAGCGACGAGGAGCAGGAGCGCCGCTTCCAGGCGCGCATCGACGACCCCACCAAGCGCTGGAAGCTCAGCCCGATGGACCTGCGAGTCGCGCGCCCGCTGGGTCGAGTACTCCAAGGCCAAGGACGAGATGTTCGCGCCACACCGACATCAAGCAGGCGCCCTGGTACGTGGTCAACGCCGACAGCAAGACGCCGCGCCCGCCTCAACTGCATCAGCCACCTGCTGTCGCTGATCCCCTACGAGGACCTGACGCCCGAGCCCATCGAGCTGCCGCCGCGCCAGCCGGACAAGGGCTACGTGCGCCCGCCGATCGACGACCAGACCTTCATCCCCGAGCCCTACTAGGCCGTGCCCAGCTCGCCTCGTCGTCATCAACCCACACGCCTCGAAATCCCGAGACGCAACCACGCTGGCGGCGCTGACCGAGCGCCTCGGCGAGGTGCTGGCCGAGCGCGACGGCGCCGAGCCGCGGCTGGTCGAGACGGCCGAGGCCAGCGAAGTAGCGCCGGTGGCCAGGAGGCGCTCGACGAGCGGTGTGGCCTCGGTCGTGGGTGTCGGCGGTGACGGCACAATGCGCGAGATCGCGGGGGTGCTCGCCGGCACGGACGTGCCGCTGGGGGTCATCCCTGCCGGCACCGGCAACCAGGTGGCCGCGGCGCTCGCTATCCCGCTCGCGCCACTGAAGGCGGCCGATGTCTCGCGAACGCCGTCGCGCGCATGATCGACCTCGGAGAGGTGAGCGACCGGGTGGACGGCAGGACGGAGACCTCGATGTGCCTCATCGGCTGCGGGGCCGGTTTCGACGCCCAGCTCATGGCCACGACTCGAATGGACTCAAGCGCTGCATCGGGACGGTAGCCTACTTCGTCCAGGGGGCACGGCTGATGTTGCGCTACAGCGACGCCCTGCCGCGTGACCGTCGACGAGGTAGACTTTCGAGACGGGCGCCACCATCGTGCTCATCGGCAACATGGGTCAGCTCGTGCCGGGCCGGCTGGACCTGCGGCTGCCGCTCGACCCGTCCGACGGCCTGCTGGAGGTCATCGTGGTGGGCGCCGTCGGGCCCGGTCAGCGGCCTGCGTGGCCTGCAGGACCAGCTGCGACGCACCCAGCTCGGTGGCGGGGCGGAGATGCCAGCATCCGCCTGCGCGGCAGATCGATCGAGATCGAGCCGCTGAGCCCATGCCGCTACAGGTCGACGGCGACTATGTCGGCGAGGGCGGCCTCCACGCTCGCGTCCGTCCAGCCGCACTGCGAGTGCTGGTGCCTACCGCCTGAGTCTTCGGTTCGTCACGCAGGCTCCCCCTCTTCGGCCCCGCCCCTGGACAGCTCCAGGGACTCCGCCAGCGCCAGCCAGCCGTCGTCGGCTGGCTCGTCAGCCACGCACTGCAGCTGATAGTGATCGTCACCACTCGCCAGCAGGTAGACCGTGGTGTAGGCCGCGCTGGGCTCGTTGTGGATGTCGAAGCGATAGGCCTCGCCCGCGGGTAGCTCGACCTCCGTCACCTCGATCGGCCGCTCCACGTCGCTGTGGCTGGGCGTCATCAGTGCTTCGTAGCGCTCGGCATGTGCATCCAGAGCGAGTGGGTAGCTGGGATACCAGGTCAGGTCGCACCAGCTGCCGCTGCCGTCGCTGGCGTAGATGACCTTCCAGAACGGGACCGGCTCTTCGGCAAAGCCCTCGTCGTAGAGGCCCCAGTCCTCCTTCTGGCGCATCTCGATGTCGGCGGACCAAGCCGCCGGCACGGAGAGCGCCACGCCAGCCTCGGGGACGGGGATCCGCTGGGTTTCACCTCCCTCGGTCGCGTCGTCCTGCGCGACCACCACAGCAACCTGACCGACGAGCAAGCCGGTCAACAGCAAAGACATGCAGCCACGTCGCATCGCTCTTCCCCCCTATACGTTTCGGCCCATCGTCGACCCCCGACAGAGGGCCGTCAATACCGAAGAAGCGCCGGGGCCCTCGATGGACCCCGGCGCTTCTTGTGTGCTGCTGGTTCGGGGATCAGCCGCCGAGGTTCGGCCAGGTGATGGTGATCCAGCCGTCAGGACCCTCGGTCACGACGCGCTCGCCGAGTGCGGCCGCATCGGCCAGGCTCGGATCGCGTGCGATGAGCTCGAGGAACTCATCGCTGCCGACCTCGATGACAGGTGCGTCGGTGCCCTCTTCGTAGTCGTCACGCGTCCAGGTGTCGTCGACGAAGTAGTAGGAGTGCGAACCCACGACCTCGGTCGTCATGATCGTGTTGGCCCGGAACTCGGCCTCCTCGCGCATCTCACCCACGGACTTGGCTGCCTTCACCGCGGAGGCACCCGAGGCCGGCGCACTCGCGACCGCCTCGGCCTCGTCCATGGCCATCTCGAGCATGGCGTCGTCGCCGTCGGCCGCGAACAACCGTCGTGCATCGGGCTCCTCGGCCAGATAGGCGGTGTAGGGGGTCACGATGCCGAACTGGTTGGCGATCTCCACGACCTCCTCGACCAGCGTGTCACGGACGCCTTCGATGCGCAGCTCGGTCATGAGGTCGGCCACGCGGCGCTGGGCCCATAGCTGGGAGATGGCGGGATCGTCGGTGTCGCGCTCGGGGAAGAGGACGTCGTAGGCGAACGTCTCGGGTCCGTTGGCGGAGTTGCCGGTGACGGTGACGGTGGCTTCGCCGGCGCCGTCGTAGCGGCCCGCGAGCAGCGCCTGGCTTCCGGCGAAGATGCCGGGCACGCCGGCCGGAGCCATGTCGAAGGTGTCGACGCCGTCGATGACGACCTCGATATCGGCGAGGACGGGCGTCGAGACCATCTCCCACAAGCGAGCGACCTCGGTATCGATGCGCTGCTCGGGAGTGACGTAGTGGCTGGAGCCGGTGAATTCGGTCGCCAGCGCGTCGAGCAGGACGGTGTCCACGTCGTAGCCCACGCCGAAGGCGAAGAGCTGCGTGCGCTCGGGCGCGTTGCGCTCGACCAGCTCGAGGATGCCTTCGGCCGACTCGATGCCGACCGTGGCCAGACCGTCGGTCAGGAACACGATGGTGGCCGGGCGCTCCCCGTCGAGGAACTCCATGGCCGTCTCGAGAGCACCGCTGATGTTGGTGTTGCCGCCGGCGCTCAGGTCGCGCACGTAGTCGATGCCTTCATCGGCATCGGAGGCGGGATGGAGCTCGTCCGCGAACGTACGGACGTAGCGGGAGAAGTCGACCACCGCGAAACGGTCGTCCGCGCCCAGGTTGTCGAGCACGTACTCGGCCGCGTCACGGGCCTGGCTCATCTTCTCGCCCTCCATCGATCCGGAGCGGTCGAGCACCAGCACCACGTCGCGCGCGACGGTCTCGTCGAGTTCGACCACGGGTGCGAAGAGAAGGTTGAAGTAGCCGTCGTCGCCCGACTCTCGGTAAGTCAGGAGGCGGGTATCGATGAGGCCTTCGCCCCCTGAGAGGTAAAGGCGGAAGTCGGTGCCGGGGGTCCAATCGTCGGCTGACTCCCAACCGACGCCGATCTCACCCTCGCCACGCCGCTCCTCGTCGAGGTCGAAGCCGGGCGCGATGGCCGAGCGGACCTCCCAAGGCACGTCGACGTCGACACTCACCATCCCGCTCGCGGGACGTGGCGACATGCGCGACCAGGGCACCTCCACGATGGCCTGCTCGCCCTCAGCCAGCAGCGGCGTGGTCACGCTGAAGCTGACCGAACGCTCTTCACCCGCAGGCACGGGGAAGGCCCGCACCTCGTACATGTCGCCCTCGAGCGAGCGCAGCAACGCGGGGTCGATGAGACGACGGACGATGTCCTCGTAGATGCGCGTGGCATCGTCGGAGTCGAGCAGCTTGCCCTCCAGGGTCTCGGGGCCACCGGAGAGCACGAGGTCGGTCACCGAGCTGCCGGCCGGGACCGGGAAGACGATGCGGCCCTCGGCGCCTGGGCCACCGCGGCCGGGCTCTGCCGGGTTCGAGAGATCGAAGCGATAGCGGGCGATGCTCACGCCATCGTTGACCTCGATGTCGGCCTCGATACCGTCGAGCTGTGCCATCTCCGTCACCGGCCACCAGCAGCCGGACAGTCGGGCGGCATCGGCGGCTCGATGATGACGTCTTGCGCGCGGCCCGCGGCCGGCAGCAGGAACAGCGCCGCCAGCGCGATGACGATGATCCGGGACAGGGAACGCATGGTCGTACCTCTTTGCGGTGGGTACGGCTATGACGTTGGCAGCGTCGCTGCGGTTCCTTCAGCTGGTGCGCGGAGGCCCCAGGCGGATGAAATCACGTAGCTCGGCCACGCTCATGCGGCCGGGGTAGATGTGCTCGTGCCACCAGGTCACACCGGCCTCGACGTACGGAGCCAGGAGCCTGGAGTCAGCCTCGGGCTCGCCGCTGAGCAGCCCGGCATGGACGAGGTCGAACGGACCGTCGTCCTGGCGCTCGGCCTCTACGAAGGCCCTCACCTCCGACATCTCCGCGGCTGTCATCTGGTACTCGAAGCCGGCTCCGGCCTTGATGGGAAAGACGCCGTCCCAGGCGGCCGCACGACGCATGGGACGTCTGTTGGGCCAGGTACCGGCGACCCAGATCGGGACCGCGGCCGCTGCAGCGGGCGTGGCAGGAACGGCTCCGTGACGGCATGGATGTACTCGCCCTCGAAGTCGACGGGCTCACCCGACCAGAGTCGGTCGAGCAAGGCCAGGCTCTCGTCGAGGATGCGGGCACGGATCCGCGGATCGGCCTCATCGCCGAAGGCCGCGAACTCGCGCTCGTCGTTGGCGCCCAGCCCGACGCCCAGGATGAGTCGGCCACCGGAGAGGTGGTCCAGGGCCACGGTCTCGCGAGCCAGCTTGGTCATCCGGCGGCGCGCCAGGGGCGTGACCATCGGACCCAGGATGAGGCGCTCGGTACGGACGGCCGCGGCCGACAGGGCGATCCAGGATCGGTCACCTCGGGCTCGTGTCGGTCGCGAGGTGATCCCACAGGAAGAAGCCGTCCCAGCCTGCACCCTCCGCGGCCACAGCGACGTCCGCCAGCAGATCGGGGTCGGCATACTCCCCGAAGATCGACAGGTCCAGGCCGAAGCGCATGTTGCATCCTTTGTGTTCAGGTGGATCGTTCGCTCTGCTCGAGTGTGATGCACCGGCGAAGAGCGAAGGTCAGGGCGCGTCCTCTCGCAGCTGGACGAAGACGCCGCGGGATGGCTCCTCGCCGACGACGCGCGTGACGTGGCCGGTGCCGCTCAGGTCCTCGAGCAGCGCGACGTCGCCGGGGCCCATGTGGCGGATCTGGCCGTCGCCGACCTCGACCTCCAAGCGGCCGCCGAGGTTGAAGTAGAGCTGCCGTCGGGGGCTGGGGTGCCAGTCGCCGAACCAGCCGGCCGGGAACTCGAAGAGCAGCGCGCGCTCCGCGGGCAACGGCGCCGAGACATCGAACGGTGGCGCGGGTGGCGCGAAGTCGGCGGGCTCGAGAGCGATGTCGATGTCCTCGAAGTGCGAGGTGCCGCCGTCATCAGCCCAGATGCGGGTGACCCTCACGGCAGCGTCATCGGCTGAAAGCGGGGTGTCCCGCGTCGAGGACCTCGGCATAGACCGTGGACGGCGCAGCGTACGAGCCCAGGAGCGCCTCCAGGTCACGGACCGCCCGGTCGATGTCGTCTGGCGCGGCGTCGTGGTGACCCTCGATGGTGATGAGGACCTCGACCGTGTCCTCGCGTGCCGCGCTCGCCTTCGATTGGCGCCAGCACCAACGGCGCGCGCTCACGCGCTCGTCGTCGTCGCTGAAGATGACCTCGCCCGGCTCCGGGTGGGCCGTCTGGCTCGAGCCGAGGTCGGCCCAGGCCTCCCCGCCATGGGCCAGGCGCACCGTCGTGCCGCCGCTCACGTCGCGCTGATCGAAGACCGCCACCGGCAAGGCATAGCGGATGCTGACGAGGTTGGCCAGGTCGACAAGGGCGTTGACCGAGGGCAGCTCGCCCTCCTTGGTGAGGCGCCGCAGCAAGGCCTCGGCAGCCGAGCGGTACTTGGTGGGGTTGACGCCGAAGCCGCGGAACACGCCGCGCCAGGCAGCCAGGGTCGGCAGCTCCGAGAGCGGTGTCTCACCGATGCGCTCGCGCACGGAGGCCTGCTCGGCGTGGAAGGCCGCGCTGAGCTCGGCAGGTGCGGGGCGGTTCCTTACGCCGTCTGCGTGGATGACCCCGCCGACGACATTCGGGAACCGCTCGAGGACCTCGTGGTCGTAGCCGAACCGCGCCATGCCCAGAGTCTAATGGGCTAGCTCGACGCCTCGCGACCCGCCACGATGTCGGTCGGGGCCTTGCCCTGCAGCGCATGAGCGGCCATCACGGCGGCGCCGAAGGCCGTCGTCTCAGGTTCGGTCACGCGAGCCATCGGCCGCTCGTAGGCGGTGCTGCGCAACTCACGCCAGAAGGGAACGCGCGTGGGATGTCCGGCTGCGAGCACCAGCTCGTAGGGCCGCCCGGAGGCAGCTTCGAGCTTCGCGATGATGGCGGCCGAGCGCTGCGCCAACCCCTCGAGCACAGCGCGCATGACGGCCGCGCGGTCGGCGTCGTAGGGCACGGCATCGAGGCGACCAGACGCAGGTCGTCGGTGACTTCGAAGTCGATGCCACTGCTGTCCGCTCTGGCCACGGCTTCGTACATGGCCTCGTCCTCTACGCCATCGAAGAGCAGTGCCCGCCACTGCTGGAAGAAATGGCCGGAGTGGATGTTGATGTGGGCGTACCAGGTGTCGTCGTCGACATAGCAGCCCTGATCGATGCCTCTGGCAGCCTCGCCCTCGAGGGGCGCCTTCAGCAACGACAGGTGCGCCTCCGAGGTGCCCGCCGAGAGATAGAGCTCTCGCGTCGAGCGCACGCCGGCGCCGTAGGCACCGCAGAGGTGATCGTGACCACCGCTCACGAGGGCCGTTCCCGATGGCAGGCCGAGCTGCCGCGCCAGCACGGGATCGAACTCACCGATGACGGTCCGTCCCGGGACGAGGCGTGGCCACTCCAGCTCGATGGCCGTGGCTTCGATGGTGGCCTGATTCCAGGTCCGCTCGACGATGTCGAAGGCACCGGCACGAGAGGCGTGCGACCAATCCATCACCAGGTCGGCGCCCAGGCCGTGCAGCACGTAGTCGCCCAGGTCGGTCCAGGTCACGGCACGTTCCAGCGTCTCCGGCCGCTGGTCGCGGATCCAGAGCAGCTTGAAGAGCGAGAACGTGGCGTCAGGCGGCCAGCGGCGCGTGAGCGGCAGCTCACCTCCCGGCCCACGCATGTAGGTGGCGGCCTCCGCTAGGCCACGAGGGTCGTACCAGGTGATGACGTCGTCGGTGGGCCGACCCTCGGCATCGAGCAGCACGACCTCCTCGCCGACGCTGGCGACGCAGAGCGCATCGACCGAAGCTCCGGCCGGCAACCGGCGGACGGTGGAGCCCATCAGTTCCAGCACGGTCTGGAGCACCTGCGCTGGACGATGGGCCTCGCCGGCTTCGTCGCGCAGCACCGGGGTGGGGGCGGACTCGACCGCCAGCGTTCGGCCGGTCCCGATCTCGAGCGCCAGGACCTTCGTGTGCGTGGTGCCCACGTCGATCCCCAGGGTGATCATCGGTCGGATACCTGCTCGACGCGGACGCGAGCCCGCCAGGCCTCAAGCTCGAAGTCGGGTGGCAGCTCGGGGGGCAGATGCGTGGCACCGGACGTGCCGCAGGCGACACCGAGCGCGATCGCGTCACGCGGGGCGAGCCCTTCCTCGATGCCCACGACCAGGCCGGCCAGGAAGAGATCCCCGGAGCCGGTCGGGTTGACCTCCTCGATCTGGGGCGCGACGGCATGCACGACGCCGTCGCCATCAGCCAGCAACGCACCCTCCGCGCCCATGGTCACGACCACGACCTCGATCCCGTGCTCACGGATGCGCTGCATCTCGGCGCCCAGCTCGACGATACCCATCGGTGCGTCGGGATCGGCGGCACCCAACAGCTCCAGCAGCTCGCGGCGGTTGCACTTGAGCATCCATGGCCGGCTGGCGAAGGCCACGCGCAGGGCCTCGCTATGGATGTCGACGACCGTGCGCGATCCGGCTGTGCGGCCGATCTCGAGGATCTCGGCCACGACGCTGGCGGGCACGCTGTCGGGCAGGCTGCCAGAGATGACGAGCAGGTCGTCCTCGGCAGCGTCGGCCAGGATGTCATCGAGGAGGCGGCCGATCTCGGCTTCTGTCACGGCCGGGCCGGGCTCGTTGAGCACGGTCGTCCGTTCGGCATCGGGCTCGACGATGACGAAGCAGACGCGGGTGCCGGCAGCGATGGTCGTATGGCGATCCTCGACCCCATCGGCGGCGATGAAACCGCGCAGCGACTCACCCACGTCGCCACCGAGGAACCCATAGGCCGCGGCCGACGCTCCCAGGCGCAAGGCGGCCCGGGCCACGTTGAAGCCCTTGCCGCCGGGGACCACCGAGACCTGCACCGCCCGGTTGACCGCGCCCAGTCGGAGCGGCGGCCAGGTCGAGATGCGGTCCATGGCCGGGTTGGCGCCGACGACGCGAATCATGGTCCGGGCTCCCAGTCGGGCTCGGCCAGCTCGAAGCCGGTGAAGTCGAAGCCCGGCGAAACGGTGCAGCCCACGAGCGTCCAGGCCCCGAGGGGCTCGGCCGTCTGCCAGTCTCCCGCGGGCACGACGAGCTGTGGTCGATGATCGGCACCCAGATCAGGCCCGAGGATGTGGCGCTCAGCAGGTGCATCGCCGGACCCCGACGCGATCGAGAGCGCAAGGGGGTCACCCGCGTAGTAGTGCCAGACCTCGGCCGCATCGACACGGTGCCAGTGGGAACGCTCACCGGCGCGCAGGAGGTAGTAGATGGCCGTGCCCGCTGGCCGCTCCCCTGCCCCTGCTTCGGCTCGCCAAGTCTCAGCGTAGTGCCCGCCCTCGGGGTGTGGTCGGAGCCCCAGCTCGGTGATGATCTCGTGGGGGTCTCGCATGGACCAAGCCTAGCCCGATGGGCTGGACACGGCGTGTAGTGTGAGTCGGCCCATGACGAGTCCCCCCGCCAACGGACACACCGCCGGCCAGATCCAGCGTGTCTACCTGCTGCTCACGCTGCTGACCACGCTGGCCGCCTCGTTCATCTGGGGCGTCAACACGCTCTTCCTGCTCGATGCCGGGCTCAGCAACACCGAGGCCTTCGCAGCCAACGCCTTCTTCAGCGTCGGCATGGTCATCTTCGAGGTCCCGACCGGCGTCATCGCCGACACCCGCGGCCGGCGCCTCTCGTTCATGCTCGGTGCCGGCACGCTGCTGCTCTCGACGCTGCTGTACCTCGTGATGTGGCAGGTCTCGGCGCCGTTCGTGGGCTGGGCGCTGGCCTCGATCCTGCTCGGCCTCGGCTTCACCTTCTTCAGCGGCGCGACGGAGGCCTGGCTGGTAGACGCGCTCGGCGCGACGGGCTTCAAGGGCAACCTCGAGACGGTCTTCGGCCGTGGCCAGACGATCGCCGGTGTGGCCATGCTGAGCGGCTCGGTGCTCGGTGGCGTGGTGGCCCAGATGAGCAACCTCGGCGTGCCCTACGTGTTGCGCGCGATCTTGCTCGGCGTAGCGCTGCTGGCCGCGTTCTGGTTCATGCGCGACCTGGGCTTCAAGCCCAAGACCGACGTGAGCACGCGGGAAGCGCTGGGCGACATCACGCGCGGCTCCATCGACGGCGGGCTGCGCAATCGGCCCGTGCGCTGGATGATGCTGGCCGCGCCGTTCACCGGCGGCATCGGCATCTATGCGTTCTACGCCATGCAGCCCTACCTGCTCGAGCTCTACGGCGACCCTAACGCCTACTCCATCGCTGGCCTGGCTGCGGCCATCGTGGCCGGTGCCCAGATCGTGGGCGGCCTGTCGGTACCCATCGCGCGGCGCTTCTTCAACTTGCGCACGAACGCCATCTTCCTGGCGGTGGCGCTGGAGTCGATCATCCTCGTGGCCATCGCCGTCGTCGGCTTCAACATGGACGACATGGGCATGACCGCCTTCTACCTGGCCATCGCGCTGCTCGTGGCCTGGGCCCTGGTAGCCGCCATCGCGGGACCGATCCGCCAAGCCTTCCTCAACGGCGTCATCCCCTCCGAGCAGCGCGCGACGGTGCTCTCGTTCGACTCCCTGATGAGCTCGCTCGGCGGCGTCGTGGCGCAGCCTGCTCTGGGACGCGTGGCCGACATGTCCGGCTACGCGGCGTCGTACATGGTCTCCGGTGCGGTCAGCGCGCTGGCGCTGCCGTTCATCTTCATGGCCAAGCGCGAGGGGGCTCCGTCCGACCCCATCGACGTCCTGGAACCCACCTCCTCGGAGGGCTGAGCCCGCGGCCGGTCAGGGCGTGTTGGGATGCTTCTCGGCCGCTTCACGAACGTAGGCGGTGACAAGCTCGGCGTCCACATCCTGGGCTCTCTGGTAGTCCGCCTGAGCGGCGGTGCTGGTGCCGACACGCAGGATTCCGGCGGGGTCATCCAGCTCCGTGCCGTAGAGGAAGCGCAGGTTGACCGTCGCCTTGGAGACACCGATAGCCACGACCCACTCGTGCCATCGCTGTGCGAACGTGTAGACGAGCATCTTGTAGGTGAGCTTGCAGTCGAGGTCGATACCGGCAGCATCGATGGCGGCGGCGAGGGCACGGACGGTCCCGCGTGCATCCTCACGTACGGTCGGCAGATAGGCTTCGAGCAGGGTTTCAGCCATCGGCCAGCACCGGGATGGCGGCACGCAGGATGGTGCGGTAGTCAGCGTGCGCTCGGTGGGTCATGTCCAGCACGGGACCAAGATCGATGGGCGGCCCGATACCGGCCGACATCGTCGAGACGAACGTGAAGGCCACGACCCTCATGCCCGCGTGGTAGCCGGCCATGACCTCCGGCAGGAACGAGTTCGAGGAGATGGAGCAGCCGGCCATCTGCGCCAGGCGGATCTCGGCCGGTGTCTCGAAGCTGGGGCCGGTCCAGTAGCCGGCGACGCCGGTAGGAAGGCGCACGCCGGCAGCCTCGACCGCGGCGACCACACGGCTCGTTAGCCTTGCTTCGTAGAGTTCGGCCATCGAGACGTAGGGCGTGTCCCATCCCTGGCCGTAGCGCTCGACCGACAGCGGGTTGAAGCCACTGAAGTTGATGTGGTCGGTGAAGGCCAGGAACGAGCCCGGGGTCACGTCCTCCCGCATCGAGCCGGAGTTGGCCGAGTAGAGCAGCGTGCGACAGCCGGCACGGGCCAGCGCGCGCGCGGGCAGGCCGCTCTCCTGCCAGGTGGCGTCGTCGCAGGGCAGGACCTTGGCCTTGACAGCGGCGACGGTCACACCGTCCAGCTCGCCGACATCGACCTCGTTGACGTGGTCGGGGATTGCGCTGGGGCGGAAGCCCAGATCCGCGAAGGGGATCGTCACGCGACCCTCGAGGATGTCGGTGCAGGGGGCGAAGCCGGTGCCGCAGATGACGCCGACCGCCGGTGCACGTCCAGCACGCTCGCAGATGGTGGCGGCTGCCTCGTCGGCAGCGGCTCGAGTGTCCATGGCTTCAGCATAGGGCCCGCGAGGCCCACCCGATCACCTTGCCGCTGCACCTGCCGCGAACGTAGACTCGGAGTGGCTACGCGTGTACGGAGGTTCGTCGTGAAAAGGTTGCTCTCTTCCCTGCTGCTCAGCATCGTGCTGGCGGCCGCCATACTCCCATCGGTCGTCGTGTCGGCGGAGGGCGTCGAGCCACAGCACGGCGGACGCCTGGAGCTCGTGGCTGCCAACGACCTCATCACGCTCGACAACAGCCAGGTGCTGGATCTCGACTACAACATGGTCGCGGGCGCGCTGTACGAGGGCTTGTATCACTTCAACCCCGAGGGTGAGCTCGAAGCCGCCTTGGCCGACGGGATGCCGGAGGTCTCCGAGGATGGCCTCGTATACACCTTCAAGCTCAAGCCCGGTGCGATGTTCGCTGGCCCGGACTTCGAACCGCGCGAGGTGACCGCAGCCGATGTGGCCTACGGCATGGAGCGCGCACTGAGCCCTGCCCCAGTGGGGGCGCCCGCCCCGTCGTGGGGTAGTGGCTACCTCTTCCCCATCAAGGGCGCGGCGGCGTTCAACGCCGGCGAGGCCGACTCGGTCGAGGGCCTCAAGGTCATCGACGATCGAACCCTCGAGGTCACGCTCGAGGCGCCCACGACCACGTTCCTGCTGGGCCTGACCATCGCCACCAGCTGGCCTGTGCCGCGGGAGGCGGTGGCAGAGCGCGGCGAGGACTTCGGCAACAGCCCTGTCGGCGCCGGGCCCTTCTACGTGGCCGAGTGGAACAAGGGCTCGGACATCACCATCGTGCGCAACCCCGGCTACGTCGATCCGGAGCTGCCGTACCTCGATGAGATCTTCGTCGACCTGGGCGTGGACGAAAACACACAGAAGCTGCGTCTCGAGACGGGCGAGACCGACGGCGTCTTCGACCAGTTCGCGCTCTCGCCACAGTCGCTGCGTGAGCTCGAGGATGCACCCGGCGTGACGCTCGTCGACTCCGTCGGCCCGCGCATCTTCTACCTCGCGCTCAACAACGACGGCATCTTCGCGGACAAGGATCTGCGGCAGGCCGTGGCCCACGCCATGACCACCGACTTCACCGTCCGCTTCGGTGGCCTGGCCAAGCCCTGGAACCAGCTCATCAGCTCCACCTCGGTGCAGTCCGATCCGGAGGGGACCGTTACCTATGCTCACGATCCGGAGGCTGCGGCGGCGCTGCTGGAGTCGGTGGGCTACGACGGCAGCCCGGTCAAGGTGGTCTACGACGTCACCGATCCGTACACCACGCAGAACGCCACGGCCCTGACCCAGGACCTGGAGGCTGTCGGGTTCACGGTCGAGCTCATCGGCTTGCAGAAGGGCGAGTTCTACAACGCCATCTACGACCCCGCAGCCTTCGACATCTCGTCGACGTACTGGAGCGCGGACTATCCCGACGCGCAAGACTTCATCTCGACGAACTTCATCTGCGACACGATCGACGTGCTCAACATCTCGCGCTTCTGCGACGAGGCCATCGACGAGGCCTTCTTCGCCACCGAATCGATGGAGTTCGGCCCTGAGCGTGATGCGGCACTCCTCGACGTCCAGCAGCGGCTCATCGACGAGCTGGCCGGCATCCCGGTGATGGAGGTCACGCCCAAGTCCGTCTTCACCGAGCGCGTCGGAGACATCCCCACCATCGCCACTTACGCGCCCTTCTTCTGGGCCGAGGCCTGGGTGAAGGCAGACGCCTGATCCTCAAGGGTCCGTGACCACGGCCCTACCGATGACAGCGCCTCTGCTGGCCGTCGAGGGCCTGTGGGTCACGTCGGCGGCCGGCGACATCCTGCGGGGGGTCGACCTGTCCGTGCCCCGAGGCAGCGTGGTGGGCGTGGTGGGCGAGTCCGGCTGCGGCAAGTCCACGCTCGGTCTGGCGGTGCTCGGGCTGCTGGGGCGTACGCGGGAGATCAGTGGCGGCGAGATCCGGCTCGATGGCGAGCGCATCGGCGCGCCCGGTTTCGATGGCACGGCCGGGCTGAGGGGTACGCGCGTCAGCTTCGTGCCCCAAGATCCGTTCCGCTCCTTCGACCCGCTGCGCCGTGTCGGTCCGCAGGTCCGGCGCCCGCTGGAGCTGCATCGCGGTCTGTCCGCCGGCGAAGCCGACCTTCGAGTCACAGATCTGCTGTCCCGCCTGGGCGTGGCGGAGCCCGAAGGCGTCATGGGCCGCTACCCGCACGAGCTCTCGGGCGGGCTGCTGCAGCGAGCGACCATCGCCACCGCCCTCTCTTGTGAGCCGGAGCTGGTCATCGCCGACGAGCCCACGACCGCGCTGGACGCCCTGGTGCAGGTCCAGGTCATCGATTCGTTCCTGCCGCTGGTGCGAGAGCTCGGTACGAGCGTCGTGGTCATCACCCACGACCTGCGGCTTCTGGAGCGCATGGCCGACCACATCGCGGCGATGTACGCCGGCCGGATGGTGGAGTTCGGACCGGCCGCACGGTTGCTGCGTGAGCCCCGGCACCCATATCCGGCTGCGCTCTTGGAGTCGTCCGTTCGGGCCGCCCGGCCCGGAGAGCGACTGCAGGTCATCGAGGGTCAGCCGCCGACGCTGCCAGGGACGTTCTCCGCCTGCGCCTTCGCGCCCCGGTGTCCGGCGGCGCAGCAGCGCTGTCTCGACGAGGAGCCGCGCTACGACTGGCCGGCCGACGAGGGCGTCGCCTGCCACTTCCCGTTGGAGCGCGGCTCGTGATCGGCCCGACGCCGATCCCGGCGCCCGCTGCGACACCCGCGGGCGAGCCCCGGCCGTGGGGCCTGTGGATCGGCGCGGGGATGCTGTTCGTGCTTGTGGCGCTGGTGGTCCTCTACCCGCTGCTCTCGCCGGTCGACCCGACGTACGAGTCGCTCGATGGTCTGACCGAATTCGGCGAACCCCTGCCCGTCGCCGCCGACGGCTATCCACTCGGTACCGACCCACGAGGACGGGACATGCTCGCGCGCACGATCCACGCCGGCGGCCTGACGATGCTGACCGCGCTCTCGGCCGTGGCCATCGCCACCCTCGCGGGTGTGGCCGTGGGACTCCTGGCCGCCAACACGAAGCGCTTCGCGGGATCGGTCCTGATGCGCTTCACCGACCTCGGCCTGGCCATCCCCGGGCTGCTGCTCGCGGCATCGTTCTCGACCATCCTCGGCCGCGGCACGCTCTCGCTGATCGTCGGCCTCGCGGCCGTCTTCTGGGCACCCATCGCTCGTGTCACGTACGGGCAGGCGGTCGTGCTTCGGGAGCGGAACTACGTGGAGGCGGCACGTGTCATGGGCGGCGGGGCCAGCACGGTGCTGCTACGTCACATCCTGCCTCACCTGTTGCCCGTGGTCGGCGCCTATGCCGCGCTCTCGGTGGGCTGGGCGGTGCTCTTCGAGTCGGCGCTGGGGTTCCTCGGCGCGGGCGTGCAGGAGCCAGAGGCGTCGATCGGCTCGATGCTTGAGGCGCATCGCAGCTACTACCGCAGCCACCCGGCGCTGATCATCATCCCCGCGGTCTTCCTGGCCGTGCTGGTGATGGCCGCCAACCTCGTGGGTGAGGCGTTGCGCACGCGGACCGAGGAACGCTGATGGGCTGGTATATCGCGCGACGGCTGGCTGCGGCGCTGATCACGGTCTGGATCGTGGCCACAGCCGGATTCCTGCTCGTGGAACTCATCCCCGGCGACCCCGCCCGGCAGCTCGCCGGCCCTGGAGCGTCCGCCGAGACTCTGGCCAGCATCCGCGAGGCCTACGGATTCGACGATCCGCTGCCGGTGCGATACGTCGAGGCGATGGCGCGCATGGCGCAGGGCGACCTCGGCTACAGCTTCGCCAAGGCGGAGCCGGTGACCGATGCGCTCCTGCGTTCGCTGCCGACGACGCTACTGCTGACCGGTCTGGCCTTCCTGGTGGAGGTGCTCATCGCCATCCCGCTCGCCCTCTGGGTCGTCAGCCGTGGCGGGTTCGTCGACCGCCTGCTGGTGATCCTGGCCGGCTTCACCGCGGCCATCCCGGCCTTCCTGGTGGGCCTGCTGCTGATCTACGTCTTCGCCTTCCGGCTGCGCATCTTCCCCCTCGGCGGCGGTGGCTCACCGGCGGCGTACATCCTGCCGGTGCTTACGCTGGGCATCCCCTTCGGGCTGGTGCTGGCGCGCTTGCTGCGCACGTCGCTCCTGGAGCAGCGCAGCCAGCCCTACGTCGCCTTCAGCGAGGCCATGGGTGAGTCGGCCTGGTCGGTGCGCTGGCGGCATTTGCTGCCCAACGCGTTGCTGCCGCTGCTGTCGATCCTGGCGCTGGACCTCGCGGGACTCTTCTCGAGCGTGGCCGTCGTCGAGGTGGCCTTCTCCATGCCGGGACTCGGGGCCGACCTGCTGCTCGGACTCAGGCGCCTCGATACGGCGCTCATCGTGGGCATCGGCATCATCGCCGGCCTGCTCGTGGCGTTCGTGAACCTGCTTGCGGACCTGGCCGTCATCGCCATCGACCCACGGGTACGACGGAGCACCTAGCCGACCGGGCGACCAGGGCATCTCTGGTCGGCTGGGGCAGTCGGCCGCGCAGCGTCGCTTCTTTCGGCGCCCGGGGCGGCCCGGCCGGATCGTGTCGCCCCCATCGACGCCAGCAGCCGCTCGTGGCCGGTCGTCGCCCGTGGGGGCCGGCTGGATCGTGTCGTCCCCATCGACGCCAGCAGCCGCTCGTGGCCGGTCGTCGCCCCCATCGACGCCAGCACCCGCTCGTGGCCGGTCGTCGCCCCCATCGACGCTATCGGCCCATCCGGCCGGTTCCGGTGGTCAACCGTCGTGGGAGTCGACCGTAGTCGCACACCACGACCAGCTCACGTCTCCGAGCCACTCGCATCCGGCGTCGCCTATGCCCTGCCACGCTCAGCGCTGGTAGCCGGTCGTCCCGCGGACCCCGGATCGGTGGCTACGAGGGTGACTACGGTCGACTCCGACGACATCTGTCCACAGCGGCACCGCGGGTAGGGTTCGCGAGGGAGGGCCTGGGCCGGTGCGCCCGGGCAGGTGCGTGTCACTGGGCGCCTGGGCAGGTGCGTTTCACTGGGCGCCTGGGCAGGTGCGTTTCACTGGGCGCCTGGGCCGGTGCGTTTCACTGGGCGCCCGGGCAGGTGCGCCTGGGCCGGTGCGTTTCACTGGGCGCCTGGGCGGCGCTCGACCTGTTCAACCGCGGGCTCCTTGCCCGTCGCGGCAAGCAACGCCTTCGTGTACTCGTGCTGCGGTCGCTCGAAGATCTGGTCACGCGTGCCATGTTCGACGATGCGCCCCTCGCGCATGACCGAGACACGCTGGCTGATGTGGCGCACAACGGCGAGGTCGTGAGCGATGAAGAGGTAGGCGATCCCGCGCTCGGCCTGCAAGTCCATGAGCAGGTTCAGGATCTGGCCCTGGACGGAGACATCGAGCGCAGAGACGGGCTCGTCACAGATGATCAGGTCCGGCTCCAGCGCCAAGGCGCGCGCGATGCCGACGCGCTGCAGCTGGCCACCGGAGAACGAGCTCGGGCGCCGATCGCCCAGCGAGGGGTCGATGCCCACTCGCCCCAACAGCTCATCGGCACGTCGTCGTCGCTCGTGGCTGTCGTAGAGCCGGTGGATGACCCACGGCTCGGCCACGATGTCGCGCACCCGGAAACGCGGATCGACCGAGGAGTACGGGTCCTGGTAGATGAGCTGCATGTGCTTGCGCATCTCACGGAGCTCGGCACCGTCGAGAGCGAACAGGTCCTGGCCACGGAAGGTGGCCGTCCCGGCGTCGGGCTCGACGAGGCGCAGCAGGATGCGGCCGGTGGTCGACTTGCCGGATCCCGACTCACCCACGAGCCCATGGGTCTGTCCGGGCTCGATGGCCAGCGAGACGTCCTGGACCGCCCGGACCTCACGCCGGCCCGAGCCACGGCCGCTCCGGAACGTCTTGGAGAGGCCGCGGGCGTCGAGGAGCGGTTCGGGCATAGCCCGACTGTAGCGTTGCGATCGGCGCTGGACGGCGGTGCGACACTGCGGCGATGAACGAGAACCCTGCCGCCACGACCGCCACCCGCTACTCGTGGGACGCGATCGAACCGGATCATCCCATCGAAAGGGCCACCCGCCGACTCGTGAAGGGGGAGCGAGCGATGGTCGCACGCTTCGTCCTCGATGCGGGCCTCGACGTGCAGCCCCACGTCCATCACAACGAGCAGATCACGATGATCCTCGAAGGGCGGCTGCTGGTTCGCATCGGCACCATCGGCTCGGACGAGATCCGCGAGGAAGTGCTGGGCTCGGGCGAGGTCATCGTGTTCCCGGCGTTCGTGCCGCATGGGTTCCAGGCCCTCGAGCGCGTGGTCGCCTTCGACGTGTTCAGCCCGCCCAGCGCCAAGACCGGCATCGACCAGAGCTAGGCGGCCGATACCCACCCCTCTCCCTCCATCGGGCGCTTCTATCGCACACGCGCGGGGTTTATGAATACGTGTGCACTAGGCCCGGTCCACACGGGCCGGTCGGCCCTGTCTGGCCACCTGCACCGAGGAAGACGCTGAGCGCAACCGAATAGCTCGAGCCACCGGAGGCTTTCCCCCTGGCTGACCGACGACCCGAGTCGTGGGCCATGTCTGACACATAGCCGTCCGAAAACTACGCCCGCGGTAACCGTGGTGACGCGCGGTCCGCGGGTGTTTGAGCACGAAGAGGCGTAGTGATGCCAAAGGCTGCTGTTCCGCCACCGCCAGCTCCCGTTGGGGGCAAGCGAGCGGCCACGTTCCAAGAGGAAGTCATCGCCATGATCCCGGCTGACTCCCGCCTGGAGACGTGTATCCAATGTGGGACCTGTGGAGGGTCATGCCCCTCGTATGCGGACATGGACCACACGCCACGGCAGATCTTTGCGCTTGTCCGCGCCGGGGCCAAGGACAAGGTCATGGACAGCAACACGCCCTGGATGTGCGTGAGCTGCTACCTCTGCGCGGTCCGCTGTCCGCAGCAGATCCACATCCCCGACGTGATGTACGCGCTCAAGGCCAAGTCCACCCAGGACGGCCGGGTCCCGAGCCACGTGGCGCCCGACTTCAGCAAGACCTTCGTCGACTACATCCACCAGTACGGCCGCAGCTTCGAGGTCGGCCTCGTAGCCAAGCACTACCTGCGCCACTACATGACGCGCCTGCCGGGCATGACCACCTCCGGTATCGGCATGGTGACCAAGGGCCGCATGGGCTTCCGTCCCCACAAGATCAGGGACATCGACGGGCTCAACGCGATCCTCGATCGCGCCACCGAGATCGAGCAGGCCAAGCAGCGCGCCGTCTTCGAAGAGCGGCCGCAGAGCGGGGGAGCGCACTGATGGCCACGCAGTACATGTACTACCCGGGCTGCTCGATGGACGGCACGGGCAAGGCTTATCACGACTCCATCGAGGCGGTCCTGCCCGAGCTCGACATCGGCTTCAAGGAGCTCGACGACTGGAACTGCTGCGGCGCCACCGAGTACATGGGCATCAGTCCGCTGCGCTCTCAGGCGCTGGTCGGGCGCAACCTGGCCCTGGCAGAGAAGCAGAAGAACGGCACCGACACCCTGGTGGCACCCTGCTCCGCCTGCTACGTCAACCTCGCTCGCACGGACGCCTACGTGCGCGAGTCCGACGAGCTGGCCGAGAACGTCAACGACGCTCTCGGTGCCGATGGCATGTCCTACACCCCAGGCTCGGTCAAGGTCCGGCACCTGCTCGAGATCCTCATCGATGACATCGGTCTCGAGGAGGTCGGCGAGCACGTCACGCGCCCGCTCACCGGCCTGAAGCTGGCACCGTACATGGGCTGCCTCGTCTCGCGGCCGGACTACGACGACCGCTGGCAGCACCGCGAGCACCCACACGCGCTCGACCAGCTGCTGCTGACGCTCGGCGCTGACGTGGTCGAGTACTCACGCCGCACCGACTGCTGCGGCGGCCACATGACGCAGATCAGCCCGGAGACGGGCCTCGAGCTGATCCGCCGCCTCATCGTCGAGGCCGAGCGGGTCGGGGCCCATGCCATGGTCACGGTCTGCCCCATGTGCCAGATGAACGTGGATTTCTACCAGCGGGAGATGAACCACCACTTCCGCGAAGACCACCACATGCCGATCCTCTTCTTCACCCAGCTGATGGGCCTGGCCTACGGCATGCCGGCAGGCAAGCTCGGCTTCGGGCGCGAGATCATCTCGGCCCGTCCGGCGCTGGCCAACATCGGCATCGAGGCCCCGTTGACCGAGGAGGAAGAGGCCGAGAAGGCCAAGGCAGCCAAGCCCAAGCGACGCCGCCGAGGAGATCCCACGCTGCCCTCACCCGCACCGCGTGAGGACGAGGAGGAGCTGCGATGACCGCCCCCAAGACCGGCGTCTACGTCTGTCATTGCGGCACCAACATCGCCGCCATGGTCGATGTCGAAGAGGTCCGCGACTGGGCCGCCGAGGAACTCAAGGACAAGGGCGTGGTCGTCTCGCGCGACTACCCCTTCATGTGCTCGAGCCTGGGCCAGGAGTTGATCGCCAAGGACATCGAGGAGTACGGCCTCGAGCGCGTGGTGGTGGGTGCCTGCTCACCGCACATGCACGAGAAGACGTTCCGTGAGGCCAGCAGCAACGCCGGCCTCAACCCCTATCTCGCCGAGCTGGTGTCCATCCGCGAGCAGGTCTCGTGGGTCCACACCGACAAGGCCAAGGCCACCGAGAAGGCCAAGGCCATCATCGCCGGCGGCGTCTACCGCGTCGCCGAGCAGGTGCCGCTGGAGCCGCTCATCGCTCCGGTCAACAGCGCCACGCTCATCGTCGGCGGCGGCATCGCGGGCATCACCGCGGCGCTGGAGATCGCCGATGCCGGCTACCCGGTCCACATCGTGGAGAAGGAACCGTCGATCGGCGGCCACATGGCCCAGTACGACAAGACCTTCCCGACGCTCGACTGCGCGGCCTGCATCCTCACGCCCAAGATGGTCGATGCGGGGGCGCATCCCAACATCACGCTCCACACCTGGAGCGAGGTGGTCGACGTCTCCGGCTCGGTCGGCGACTTCAAGATCAAGGTCAAGCACAAGCCACGCATGGTGGTGGAGGCGGACTGCACCGGTTGCGGCATCTGCTGGGAGAAGTGCCCGGTGCAGGTGATCGACACCGGCTTCGAGGCCGGCCTCGGCTATCGCAAGGCCATCTACACGCCCTTCCCGCAGGCGGTACCCAAGTACCCGGTGCTGACACCGGACGACTGCACCTACTTCCAGAAGGGCACGTGCAAGGCCTGTGAGAAGTTCTGCCCGGTCGATTGCATCGACTTCACCCAGACCGACGAGTATGTCGAGCTCAACGTGGGCAACATCCTGCTCGCCACCGGCTTCAAGCCCTTCGACGCCCGTCGCATCGAGGCCTTCGGCTACGGCCGACTGCCCAACGTCTTCACCTCGATGGAGTTCGAGCGGATGAGCAACGCGGCCGGCCCCACCGGCGGCAAGATCGTCCTGCGCGACGGCGTGACCGAGCCCAAGTCGGTGGCCATCGTCCACTGCGTCGGCTCACGCGACAAGAACACCAACGAGCACTGCTCGGCCATCTGCTGCATGCAGTCGCTGAAGTTCGCGCATCTCGTCAAGGAGCACACGGACGCTGACGTGTACGAGTGCTACATCGACATGCGCACGCCGGGCAAGGGCTACGACGAGTTCTACAACCGCATCCTCGACGAGGGCACGCAGATGATCCGCGGCCGCGTCGCGGAGGTCACCGACTCGTTGCGCTACCCGGAGGAGGAGGGCCACGAGGGCCGGCTCATCGTGCAGGTGGAGGACACCCTCGCTGGTATCAAGCGCCGCGTACCGGCCGATATGGTCATCCTCTCGACCGGTCTGGAACCGCAGGCGGACGCCACCGACGTGGCCCGCATGTTCGGCGTCGGCTGCAGCACCGACGGCTTCATCATCGAGCGCCACGCCAAGCTGGACCCCGTCGCGACCATGACCGACGGCGTCTTCGCTGCCGGCGCCACGCTCGGGCCTCGCGATATCCCGACCTCGGTGTCCAACGGCGCCGCAGCCGCGGCCACCATCCTGAGCCGTATCGCCCAGGGCGAGATCGCCATGGAGCCCTACCGGGCCAGCGTCGATGCCGAACGTTGCTCCGGCTGCCGCATCTGCAACGACCTCTGCCCCTTCAGCGCCATCACCTTCGACGAGGGGGCGATGGTCACCGAGATCAATCCCAAGCTCTGCCAGGGCTGTGGCGTGTGCGTGGCCGCGTGTCCCGCCAACGCCATCTCCGGCAGCGGCTTCAGCCACGAGCAGGTCATGGCCCAGATCGACGGGCTGCTGGCCAGCACCGACGGTGCCGCCGGCGTTCCGACCGATGAGCCAGTGGAGGTGACGGCATGACCGCACCTGCGACCCAGCCTGGGAACTCGGCGCCCGTGGCGCCTGCCGACTTCGAGCCGCTCATCCTCGGCTTCACCTGCAACTGGTGCAGCTACCGTGCGGCGGACCTCGCGGGCACGGCCCGTACCAAGTACCCGCACAACGTCCGGCTCATCCGCCTGATGTGCTCCGGACGCATGGAACCCGAGTTCATCCTCGAGGGTTTCGCCAAGGGCGCGGACGCGGTGATCATGACCGGCTGCTGGCCAGAGGATTGCCACTACCGCATCCAGTCGGTGAAGGCCCTGCGACGGTTCATCTTCCTGCGCCGGATGCTCAGCGACCTGGGCATCGAGCCGGCCCGGCTGCAGCGCTTCTACGCCAGCGCCGCCGAGGGCCAGCGCTTCGCTGACGAGATGGCCCGCATCGTGGCCGAGGTCAAGGCGCTTGGCCCCATCCCGCCCGAGATCCGAGTCGCCTTGGAGTCGCGCCCTGAAGCGCCGGCTCCAGCGTTCCAGCCTGAGGAGGTGGAGGCATGACCGCCGAAGCCGCGACCCCGGCCGAAGCCGAGGTCAAGCCCCGCTACAAGCTGGCGATGTACTGGGCCTCCGCCTGCGGTGGCTGCGACGTCGCTGTGCTCAACCTGGGCATGAAGCTCATCGAGTTCACCGAGCGCTGGGAACCGGTCTTCTGGCCGGCAGCCATGGACGGCAAGCGGCAGGACGTCCGCGACATGGAGGATGGCGAGATCGACGTCTGCCTCTTCGACGGCGGCATCCGCACCGACGAGGACGCCGAGATGGCGCACCTGCTGCGGGCCAAGTCGAAGGTGCTGGTGGCCTTCGGGTCCTGCGCCAGCGAAGGCTGCATCCCCGGTCTCGCCAACCAGCGTCCGATCGAGGCGGTCTTCGCGGCCGCCTTCGATCCCGAGCTGAACGACGTCAACGGCGCGGGCACGCCCAACGGACCGTGGGAATCGCCCCACGGCGAACTCGAACTGCCCACGCTTCAGACGCGACTGCAGACGCTGAGCCAGGTCGTCGATGTCGACTACTCGGTGCCCGGCTGCCCGCCTGAGACCGAGCGCATCGCGGAGGTGTTGGGGGCGGTCACCGCCGCTCTTGACGGCACCGGCCCGCTGCCGCCCAAGGGCGCCGTGCTCGGCGCCGGCAACTCGACCGTGTGTGACGAGTGCAAGCGAGAGCGTGGCGTCAAGACCATCACGGAGTTCAAGCGTATCCAGACGCTCGCGGAGGTCGATCCGAACCTGTGCCTGCTGGAGCAGGGCCTGCCCTGCTGCGGTCCGGCGGCGCGGGACGGCTGCGGTGCCAAGTGTCCGGCGGCAGGTGCTCCGTGCATCGGCTGCTACGGCGCGACGACCGGCGTCAATGACTTCGGCGCTCGACTGCTGAGCGCATACGCCTCGGTGGTCGAGGCCAGTGAACCGGAAGACATCGAGCGCGTGCTCGAGGGTCTGCCGGACACGGTCGGCCAGTTCTATCGCTTCAGCCTCGCAGCCTCGCTGCTCCATGGGGGTCGGGCATGACACGCATCACCATCGATCCCGTCACTCGCCTTGAGGGTCACGGCAAGATCGAGATCCTCCTCGACGATGCCGGAGACGTCGAACACACCTACTTCCAGATCCCCGAGCTGCGCGGCTTCGAGTCGTTCTGTGTCGGTCGTCCGGTGGAGGACATGCCGGCGCTGACGAACCGCATCTGCGGCGTCTGCCCGGAGGCTCACCACATGGCCGCGGCCAAGGCGGCTGATGCCGCGTATGGCGTCGCCGTGCCGCGCACCGGTCGCATGCTGCGCGAGCTGCTCTACAACGCCTTCTACGTGACTGACCACGCGACGCACTTCTACGTGCTCAGCGGACCGGACCTGATCATGGGGCCGGACGCCCCCAAGGCCGAGCGCAACATCCTCGGCGTGGTCAAGAAGGTCGGCGCTGAGGTCGGCGGCAAGGTCATCGACGCACGCAAGGCCGGCCATCGCATCATCGAGATCATCGGCGGCCGGCGCATCCATCCCTGCACCTCGGTGCCCGGTGGCCAGACCAAGGCCATCAGCGAAGAGGAGCGGGACGAGATCAAGGCGCTCGCCGACGCCATGGTCGAGTTCGGAGGCTTCAGTCTGGAGCTGTTCGCCTCGATGCTCGAGGACGAATCCATCGAGGAGATCGTCAAGGGCGACCTCTACACCCACGAGACGTACTACAGCGGCCTCGTCGACGCCGATGACAAGGTCACCTTCTACGACGGCCAGATCAAGGTCGTCGCGCCCGACGGTGAGGTCTTCGGCCAGTACGAGCCGAAGGACTACCGCGACTGGATCGACGAGAAGGTCGAGCCGTGGACGTTCCTGAAGTTCCCGTACCTCAAGAACGTGGGCTGGAAGGGCCTTGTCGACGGCAAGGACTCCGGCATCTACACGGTGGCTCCGCTGGGCCGGCTCAACGTCGCCTCCGGCATGGCCACGCCCAAGGCCCAGGCCGCCTACGAGCAGTACTTCGAAACGCTTTCACCCGATGGCACGCCGGTGCACAGCCGCGGCGCGACCCATTGGGCCCGGCTCGTCGAGATGATGCAGGCGGCCGAGACGGTGCAGGCGCTGGTCAACGACCCGGAGATCACTTCGCCGGATGTCCGCGCTGTCCCGACCGAGATCCCGACCGAGGGTGTGGGCACGGTGGAGGCACCGCGCGGCACCCTGACGCACCACTACTGGACCGACGAGAACGGCGTCATCACGCGCGTCAACCTCATCGTCGGCACGACCAACAACTACGGCCCCATCGCGATGTCCGTGGACAAGGCTGCACGCAGCCTCATCTCCAAGGGCACCGTCGTGACCGACGGACTGCTCGACCGCATCGAGATGGGCTTCCGGGCCTACGACCCCTGCTTCGGGTGCGCCACGCACTCGATGCCGGGGCAGATGGCCATGGTCGTCACCATCCGCGACAAGGACGGCAACGCCGTGAAGGAGCTGCGCCGTGACTAGCCCGCTCGAGCCCTATGGCCTGCGCATCGCCGAACCCGGCGAGACCCTGGTCGTGGGACTTGGCAATCCGATCCTTGGGGATGATGGTGTCGGGTGGCGCGTCATCGACGAGCTGGACGAACTCGACCATGACGGCGCCAGCCTGCAGCAGGCGTGTGTCGGTGGCGTAAGCCTGATGGAACTCCTTGTCGGGTATCGGCGCGCGATCATCGTCGATGCGATCATCGATCCCGAAGTCGCGCCCGGTAGCGTCTGGCGCAGGTCACTGTCGGATGTGGAAACTCGGGTGGCCAGTCATCTGGACTCGTCACACGACGCCCCCCTGCCGGCCGCCATCGAAGCAGGACGCGCGATGGGCGTGGACCTGCCGTCTGACATCGAGGTCGTGGGCATCGTCATCGAACGAGGCGATGTCTTCGGCGAACAATTGAGCGACGCCATCGCTGAGGCCGTGCCGGTCGCGGCGACAGAGGTTGTCGGGGCATTGCGTGCGCAGTCCTCTGCGTCGCCATTAGGGGAGCCAGTCCATGCATGAAGCCGGAGTCACCGAGCGGATCCTGGAGATCGTGGTCGAACACGCCAAGGAAGCGCACGCCCAGCGCGTGACCGACGTCTACCTGGAGGTGGGCGATGAGTCGGGCATCGACATCGAGTCGGTCGAGATGCACTGGCCGCTGCTGAGCGAGGGTTCGGTGGCCGAGGGCTCGATCCTGCACTTCGAGAAGAAGGAGGACGAGCCGTTCTCGTTCCGGCTGACCAGCATCGAGGTCGACGAGCATGAGAAGGCGGCTACCTGAACTGACGCTCGCGCCAGGCGCTCTCCTCGCCTGACGACATCAAGACGAACCTGATGGCCCCGCGGGCGACCGTGGGGCATCAGTGTGCCCAGGTCACGTGGTAGAGAGACGATTTCGACCACTTGTAGTCAGGCGTCGCTCCTGGCGACGCTGTCGATCGACTGGGCCGAACTCGGTGGACACCTGTCGTCCGAGCCGACCGTAGGCCGGCAAGGCTGGTCGGATCGTCCGCCTCGGCGTTCGCCGGGTTTGCCAGCTATGCCCCTGCACGCTCGGGACCGGCGGCCGATCGTCACGCGATGGCCTCGGTGGTGGCTACAAGCGAGCCCAGGGTCGATGGGGGCGACCGCTGTCCACAACGGGCAAGGGCCTGCCCTCAAGCCAGCGTGTTGCAGGCACTCCACGAGCTGCTGCTATCCGCGCCCGGCCGTCCGGATCTTGGCCATCGTGGCGGCCGTTGGCACGAACCGGACCGCATCGAACGCGATGGTGCGACCGCTCGCGGGATCCTCACCGGTCTGGTCGGTGAGCTGCACGATGGGCGTCCGCGTCAGGCGGTGGACGCCAAGGGCGACCCAGCCTCCGCGGCGCTTCGACTGATCGCGCACGCGCGTGACCCAGCCGTCGGCGGTCTTGATCTTGTAGGCCGCCTTCTGTGACGTGGCATGCGGGCCCGGGATGTAGACCTGGACCGCATACGCGCCCGCCACCGGCAGTTGCGGCCGCCAAGTGGCCGAGTGCGCTTCGACGTTGTTGCGCACCGGCACGTACCAGTGGTTCGAGGCGAGCCCTGCCGGGCCACGCTGCCAGCCGGTGCCGAAGCGCTTGAAGCCACCGTCGAGGTCATCGACGCGGACGATCGAGCCAGACATCTCGGTCTGGAGTCGCGGCGGAGCCGGCTCCGGTGTCGCCTTGGGCGCTGGTCGTGGCGTGGGTGCGGCCTTGGGCTTCGGCTTGGGTTGCGCCGTGGGCGACAGCCCGGACTCGGTCGACAGCTCGGGTTCGGCTTCCCCGGCAGGCGCCAGCTGCGTCGGCGCAGGCGCAGGCGTCGCGGTGGGCTGCGGTGTCGTGGTGGGCTGCGTCGCCGCAGGCTCGAGTGTCGGCTTGGGCGTGGGCTCTGGCGTTTGCGTAGGCGTCGGCCCTGGTGTCTGCGTGGGCGCGGGCGTTGGTGTGGGCGCCGCGGTGGGCTCGGGCTGTCGGTGTGGGCGCGGGCGTTGGTGTGGGCGCCGCGGTGGGCTCGGGCGTCGGTGTGGGCGCGGGCGTTGGTGTGGGCGCCGCGGTGGGCTTGGGTGTCGGTGTGCGCATCGGCTCCGCGACGGCCGTGGGCTCCGCAGTCGGAGTCGGCACGACATCGGGCTCGGCCGTGGCCTGCAGCTCAGGTGTCGAGGTCGGCTTGGGCTCGGGCGTCGGGGTCGCCGTGGGCTCGAGCTCCGCCAGCGGTGGAGCAGTCGGCTGCGGCGTAGGAGTGGATGTGGGCGCGGCCTCCGGCGCCTGCGAAGGCTCGGGCGACTCCGATGGCGTTGCCGGCGCTGCCACAGCGGCATCAGGGGTCTGTGTCGGCTCGGGCGTGGACTCAGTCAGGGGCGATGTCGTGGCTGCGGAGGTCGCGGAGGGTTGCACGGTCGGAGCGGATGTGGGCTCGGGTGTGGTGACCGCCTCCGAGACGCTGGCGGTCGACAGTGCCGGGAACGGGCCTACGGGCACGAACCTCATGGCATCGAAGGCGACCTTGCGGCCCGACTTGCCCGGCTCGCGGGTCTTGTCGGTGAGGCGCACGACGGGACGCGCCGCAAGTGAGTGGACGCCGAGGTTGACCCATCGGCCACGCGTCTTGCGCTGGTTGCGTACGCGTGTGACCCAGCCGTCGGTGGTCCTGATCTGATACCTCGCTCGCTTGGTGCTGGCATAGCCGGGGACCTTCGCCAGGATCCGGTAGCGCCCGGCCGCATCGAGCACGGGCCTCCATAGCCCCAGCCGCTTGACCGAGGACTTGCGCACCGGCGCCCACAGCGAGCGCGTGGCGTACCCGGCCCTCTTGGCCCTCCAGCCGGCCCCCTTTCGAACGAAACGGCTGGACTTGTCATCCACGATCACCGTCGAGGGAACGACCGGTGCCGTCGTCGGCGGGGAGGTCGGTGTCGGAGTCGGTGTGGGCGCGGGGCCGAGGCTGAGCGTGTAGCCGACTGCGGTCCCGGGCAGGACGGGCGTGCCCTTGGCAGGATCCTGGCCGATGACCGTCTCTGCAGGCGCTGCGTCATGGGTCGAGTCGACGGGGCCCTTGGTCAGGCCGGCACCAGCGATAGCCAGGTCCGCGTCGATCTCGGTCAGCGTTTCGAGGTCCGGCACAAGAACCGGCTCGGCGCCCAGGCTCAGCACGTAGTCCACCGCCGAGCCGGTGATCACGCTGGTGTCGGGAGGCGTGCCCTGGCTGATGATGGTGCCGGCGGAGGCTGTGGCGTGGTATTCGGTCGTCTCGGTGCCGAGCCGGAGCGTGAGCGGCGTGAGCGCGGCAGTGGCGGCGCTCGTGGTCAGGCCCGTGAGGTCGGGCACCCGCGGCTGTCCGAGGCTCAGGGTGTAGCCGACGGCGTCGCCGGGCCCGAGGTCGGTGCCGGCGGCGGGGTCTTGGCTGGCGACCAGGCCCACGGCGAAGGAGTCGTCGTACGCGTCGGAGACGGAGCCGACGGTGAGGCCGAGGTCGGTGATCGCCGTGTCGGCCGCTGACGCCGTCCCGCCCACGACGCCTGGCGCGGTGATGGGGCCGTCCGAGAGGACGTAGTCGATGGGCGTGGCGGTGGGAACGGTCGTGCCGGGTTCGGTGCCCTGGCTGATGACCGAGCCCTGGGGCACCGTCCTGTGGTGCTCGCTGGAGACGCTGCCGACGGTGAGTGAAGCGTCGGCCAGAGCGCTGTTGGCGGCGGCCTCGGTGAGGTCGATGAGATCCGGCACCTGCGGCTGGCCCAGGCTGAGCACGTAGGAGACGGGATCGCCGGTCACCAGGCCGGTCCCTGCGATCGGGTCCTGGCTGATGACGAGGCCGGCGTCGACGATGTCGCTGTAGGTGGACGTGACCGTGCCCACGGTCAGCCCGAGGCCGGTGATGGCGGCGTTGGCGATGGCCTGCGGATCACCCTCGATGTCCGGGGTCACGATCGGACCGTCGCTCAGGACGTAGTCGACCGGTATGCCGGTGTTCACCTCGGTGCCGACGGGCGTGCCCTGGCTGATCACCGAACCCGCTGGAACGGACGTGCTGACCTCGCTCGTGACGGAGCCGGGTATGAGGGTGACGTCGGCGAGCGCGTCGATGGCGTCCGTCGCGGTCATGCCGGTGATGTCGGGCACCCTCGGCCTGCCCAGGCTCAGGATGTAGGCGACGCTGCTGTCGGTCAGGACCTCGGTGTCGGCGACCGGTGTAGAGCTGATGACGAGGTCCTTGGCCACGGAGTCGCTGTAGGCGCTCGTGACGTTGCCCGGGTGGAGCGTGACGTCGGCGAGGGCCGCGTCGGCGAGCGGCCGCGGTCAGGCCGGTGATGTCGGGCACCTCCGGCCGGCCCAGGCTCAGGACGTAGTCGACCTCGCTACCGACTCCGACCGGCGTGCCGGCGATCGGCAGGGAGCTGACCACGAGGTCCTCGGCGGTGTCGTCGTCGTAGGCGCTCGTGGCGTTGCCCGGGTGGAGCGTGACGTCGGCGAGGGCCGCGTCGGCGAGGGCCGCGGTCATGCCGGTGATGTCGGGCACCTCCGGCCGGCCCAGGCTCAGCACGTAGTCGACGAGGTCACCGGACCCGAGAGGCGTGCCGGCGGCGGGATCCTGGTCGAAGACGAGCCCAGAGGCCACATCGTCGTCGTAGGCGCTCGTGACCTCGTCGACGATGAGGTCGGCCGTACCGATGGCAGCGTCGGCCTGCGTGGCGTTCATGCCGGAGAGGTTGGGCATCACCGTCGGGCCCAGGCTGACGACGTAGCTCACGGTCGCGCCAGTGGGGACGGTCGTGCCAGTGGGTGTGCCCTGGCTGATGACCTCGTCGAGTGGGACCGTGGCGTGGTAGACGGTCGAAGCGGAGCCCACAAGGGTCATCGAGCTGAGAGCGGCTTCCGCAGCTGTGTCGGTGAGGCCGACGAGGTTCGGCACGATGGGCTGGCCCAGGCTCTTGGTGTAGCCGACGGGGTCGTCGGGCCCGAGGTGGGTGCCGGCCACGGGAACCTGGCTGATGACGTCGTCGAGATCGATGGTGTCGGAGTATTCGGTGAGGACCGAGCCGACGGTCAGGCCGGCGCCGGTGATGACGGCATCGGCAGCCGTGCTCGAGAGCCCGACGATGTTCGGGGCGTCGATGGGCCCGAGCGAGACGACATAGCTGATCGGCGTGCTGGTATCCACGGTGGAGCCAGCGGGCGTGCCCTGGCTGATGACCTCGTCGAGCGGGACGGTGGCGTGGTACTCGCTGCTGGGCGAACCGACGAGCATGGCGTCGTTGAGAGCGGACTCAGCGGCCGTGCTGGTCAGGCCCACGAGGTTGGGCACGGTGGGCCGGCCGAGGCTGAGGACGTAGTTGACCCGATCGTCGGCATCGAGGCCGGTGCCAGGTCTCGGCGACTGGCTGATGACGTCGCCGGCGGCGACCGTGTCGTGGTAGACAGAGGTCACCGTGCCGACAGTGAGCCCGAGATCGGTGATGGTCGTGTTCGCGTCGGCCTGGGTCTCGCCCACGATGTCGGGCGTGGGGATGGGACCGCCGCAGAGCGCGAGCAATGCCGGGATGTCGAGATGACCACCGGTGACCGTGGTGCTGGTGAGGTCCGAGTTCGAGGCCACGGAGCTCATGACGTGGCTGCGGATCTCGCTCGCGGTGAGCGTCGGGCCCACCGTCTTGCACAACGCGATGGCGCCGGCCACATGCGGAGCCGCCATGCTCGTGCCGCTCATCCACCCATAGGTGTCGGTCGGCGTGGTGCTCACGATGCCCGAGCCCGGGGCCGCCAGATCCACGTTGGTGGCGCTGTAGTTGGAGTCGGTGCCAGCGTTGGCAGCGGTCGCGAGCTCACCCCCGGACGTCATGTTGGCGACGGAGATGATGCAGTCCCAACCCCGCGCTCCACCGGCGGCGGTCCGATCGCACTCGGAGGCAGCTGGATACTCCGGATCTGCACCATCGCTGATGTCGTTGCCGCTGTTGCCAGCCGCGGCGACGAACAGGATGCCGGCATCACCGGCCCGCTCGATGGCATCCACCAGGTCGGGGTCGTCGACCGGACCGGTCCAGCTGTTGTTCGTGGCCACGATGTCGAGTCCGTAGCGTGACTTCAGATCGGTGACGTAGTCGATCGCCCTGACAGCGTCGCTGTATGAGCCGAACTGGCCGTGGATGAACTTGGCCGAGATCAAGGTCACGTTCCAGTCGACGCCGGCCACACCGGTGCCATTGCCGCCCTTGGCCCCAACGGTGCCGGCGACGTGCGAGCCATGGGAGTCGGTGCTGGCACTGTCGAACACGATGCCGTCGTCGTTGTAGAAGTCGTAGCCGTTGACGTCGTCGACATAGCCGTTGCCATCGTCATCGATAAGGTTGCCGGGGATCTCGCCCGGGTTCGTCCAGATGTTCGCGGCCAGGTCCGGGTGATCGACCTGGATCCCCTGGTCGATGATCCCGATGACCACGTCGCTCGAGCCCGTGTGGCCCGCGGCCCAGGCTTCGCCAGCACCACTGCCGTAGGTCTGCGGCGGGGAGGTCGAATCCCCGTGCATACCCCAAAGGCTGCCGTTCGTGTAGTAGGGGTCGTTCGAGTCCGCCGCGACGCGGATCAGGTAGTCGGGCCGAACGAGAGCCACACCGGGCTGAGACCCGATCTCTTCCAGCGCAGCGGCCATGGACTGCCCGGGCGCCAGCTCCACCACCACGCTGCCTGAGGCCTTGGGTGAGAGGCGCCGCACCGACTTGCTCTTGACGCCACGGACGGCCGCTGACTTCTTCGACACCGAAGCACTCTTCTTGTACGTGACGATGACCCGACCCGGCACGTGCGCTTGGGCCAGCTTGGCGGTGATGGCGGGGTCCTGAGCGGCTGCCACGACTGCGCTCGGGAGCAGGCTCGCGATCAGTACCAGGGCAGCGACGATCGCCACGAGCGAAGTGCGAGCATAGCGAAGCGGCGATGGCTGTTGATGCATCACAGAAAACAGTATCTCCGCACCGATGATTGCGCCATAGATGACGTTCCGCTGGTGGTGCGTAGCCGCATCGGGTCAGCGCTCCGTGCACGCGCTCCGATCTTGTCCTAGCGTCACCCTATGAGCACTGCGGCCCCACCCTCGCAGCCGGGCTTCGCCCAACGCGCTCTCGAAGGCGGCATCCGACGCTTCAAGCGGCTGCTGATGCGGCGCATCCTGGTGCCCACGTGGAAGCTCGAGGACGACCTCGCAGCGCGGCCCGGCGGCGTCCACGCGAACGAGCGGTCCCCCAGGCGCATCGAGATCGTGACCGAGTCGATGGAGGTCGAGGGTCTGCATCGGCCGATGCCCGGCTTCCCCCGCTCCCTCCCGCACGTGCTCTCGAGCGCGCGCAACATCGCCGCCTCGCTCTCGGAGGTCGACGATAACCCGGCCGACCCCCGTACGACCATGACGGACGCGGAGCGCGCCGAGCTCGAGGCCTTCATCCGCTCGACCGCGGTCGACACGTTCGGCTACACCACGGTCCCGCCGGAGCTCGTCTTCGAGGGCAAAGCCGTGCTCCACCCGAACGCGATCGTGCTCACGATGGAGATGGACAGGGCGCGCATGGACACCTCACCCAGTCCCGATTCGGCGGTGATGGTGCACGAGACGTACGACCGGCTGGGCATCGCCGCCAACGAGATCGCCCGCCACCTGCGAAGCCTGGGCTACTCGGCGCAGGCCGGGCATCCGCTGGGCGGCCTCACGCTCTACCCGCCGCTGGCACAGGCGGCCGGCCTTGGCCGGCAGGGCATGCACGGACTGCTCATCACGCCTGAGTTCGGACCGCGTGTCCGGCTCGCGGCGGTCTTCACCAGCATCGAGGACCTGCCCGGCAGCACCGCCGACGAGCACGCCTGGATCGAGGACTTCTGCCGAGAGTGCGTCAAGTGCGTGCGCCAGTGCCCGCCGCAGGCCATCAGCACCGAGCCCATCCGCCACGAGAGCGGCCGCACGACCTGGATCGAGTCAGAGCGTTGTCTGCCCTACTTCGTGCGCAACAACGGCTGTTCCATCTGTATCGCGGTCTGCCCCTTCCACCAGCGCGACTACGACTGGCTGCGTGAACGCTGGGAGCGCCACAGCGCGCGCGCGGCAGAGCTTCGTGCCGACCCGCCGCGGGACTTTCCCGATCACCTTCGCACCCCGCCGCTATCGTAGGCTCTGGACATGGCGAGCTATCGAGTGATGTCGTGGCGCGGCATCCCATCACAGGTCAAGGCCACCGACGACAACGGCGCCACCGTGTCGCAGATGCTTCCGCCGCCCTTCCAGCAGGAGATCGACCGCGTGGCCATGGCTGAAGGACTGGCCGACTCCGACGAGTACCTCGAAGCCTGGGCCTGGACCGAGGAGCTGTCCCGCGATGGCTCGGCCGAAGAGGTGGCCAAGGCCGTCGCCGAGGAGGTCGGTGAGGCCTGGCGCCAGGAGAACGGCCGAACCTAGCTCCGGTCCAGGCGTCCCGAAACCGAGACCGAGAGCTCCGACACCGACACATCCTGGGCCACGAAGCGCAGCTTGCTGCCGTCGGCCAGGGTCACCATCGCGGGCAGCAGGGTCACCGCCTGTTCTCCTGCGCCCCCGTTCGGCAGGTGATCGAAGAAGCGGCCGCAGGCGCCTTCGGCGAAGGGGCTCGTCTTCACGCCCTGCTCGCCGCTGGCGACGACCGTTCCGGTCTCCGCATCCACGGCGAGGACATCATCGATCCAGCAGGTGCCGTTGGGGATGTCGAGCGGGCCGGCGAATGCGAGCAGGGTGCGCATGCGCGTCTCGTCGGGATACCAGTCGATGGTGACGTCCGAGTCGATGCCGGGCGTGGTGGGCGCCTCCGCCAGCATCTGGTCGGCGCCCAGCTCAAGGAAGTCGCGACCGAAGCGAGCGGTCCAGGTGGTTCCCGGCTCGAGGCACCCAGCGTAGCCGGGCGTAGCTGGCAGATGGCCACTGGTGATGTCGAGCCGCGACGGCGCCTGGTCGAGCTGCGGAGACGGGAACAGCGCCGGCCGCTCGGCGACGGCTTGGTCTACGGCCGCAGCCACGGACGCCCAGTCCTGGGCGGATAGCGAGCCAGGACCCACCTCCAGGCAGACGTCGGCGAACTGCTCCACCGGCGGACCTGCCGGGTCGGCCAGGACCGTGCCACAGGCCAGCACCGTCAGCAGACTGGCCGCCATCCCAGCACGGAGCGGCCTCACTCGGGGATGTCGATCGAGAGCGTCCCCCCGCCATAGCCGTTGACCAGGTCCCGGCCCTCGACCGTGATGGTCCTGACCCCTTCGGGGATCTCCAACCCCGGCTGTGTGCGCGTGAAGGGCTGCTCGTTGGCGTGGTCGTGCATCAGCGTATGCGTCCCGAGTACGTTGTCTTCCTCGTCGAGCACACGCCAGCCATCGGCGTATCGCTCCGGGCTGTCATACGGCGACGAGATGCTCACGACCACGTCGTAGACGCGATCACCGCTCGAGACGAGCTGGACCCCGATGATCTCGGGGAAGCGATCAGGCGGCTCCATGTCGAGCTCCTCGCTGACGCCGAGGTAGAGGAGTTGGCAACCACTCACGGCCAGAACGGCCAGGAGCGCGAGCGACAGGCGGACGATGACGGTCATGAGGTCCTCATCGTACGGTTAGGGGCAAGCCCACTCAGAAAGCACCGCCCCGGAGGCACCCCATGAGCGACATCCCAGCCGGCATCAAGGTCGAGTCCGTCTTCCTCGTCGAAGCGCAGTACACCGCCGAGGCCGCCGAGAAGCGCCCTGCCGTACGCGGCGAACACCTGTCCAACGTGGCGCGTCTGCGTGAGGAGGGTGTGATCATCGAGGCCGGGGCCTACAGCGACAAGTTGACCTCGTCGGTGCTGCTGGTGCGTGCCGACGATGCCGCGGCGGCCCTCGCGCTCGCCCGCCAGGACGTCTACGTCAAGGCCGGCGTGTGGGGCGATATCAGTGCCCGTCCCTTCGGCCGCGTCACCTCGGAGTAGTCAGGCCGCCAGCTCGTAGTCCTCGGGCACCAGGGGGTAGTGCGAGAGCCGGTTCGCCTGCGGCGCCTTGCTGGGCACAGCTCGCATCCGGCTTTCGACCGGACGTCCGGCGACATCGCGGTTCGGCACCGCGTCCTCGGCCAGGCTGACGGCCAGCTCGCGGAAGAAGGGGTCGCCGGTCATCCGGCTGAGCAGCCGTAGCTGCCAGATGTGCACCTGGTGGTACTTGAAGTGCTTGGTTCGGCTGCGCAGGCCGTACAGGCTGACCTTGCCCTCGCGGCGATAGGCCTCTGCGCGGTCGCGGATCGTGGTGAGCGCGCCCTCGAGCAGATTGCGCGCCTCCGGTGAGCGCGTGTGCTGCCAGTACTCGTAGAGCCCGATGAGTGAGTGCAGGTGCGCGTTGAGGACGTGATTCGGGCGGCTGTTGGGATAGTGCTCGAGCCAGAGGTACCCGCCGTCCGCGACATAGGCGACCCAGGGCCGGTCGCCTCCGCCCTTGCGCCGCCCCAGCCGCTGATAGCTCTCGAAGAGGTGCTCTGCTGCCTCCAGGTGCGCGACGTCGCCCGTGACCCGGTGCAGACGGACGAAGAACGAGAGCGCGAGGCCCTGCGACATGGCGTTGTACCAGGGAGCGTTGAGGCCCTCGGGCGGGTAGTCGAACCAGAACGGCAGCCACCAGGCGTCGTCCTCCTCGATGACCATGTCGCGCAGGTGGTCCGCCTGCACCCGCGCCTGCTCCAGCTGCCGCCGGTCGCCCGTGTCTCGGAAGGCATCGATGCGTTTCATGCCGTTGATGGCCACCGAGCCCGGCCGGTAGTACAGCGCGCCGTCGATCCAGCGGAACAGGGCGATGCCCTTCTCGTCGACCGGCCGCGGCACGTCCAGCGCGGGCGGCTGGTCACCGGTCCACGGCAGCCGGTCGAACGGCAGGTCGACGAGGTCGAAGTGCCGGCGATGGTACGGCGCAGGCTCGTCCGGCTCGCTGGCGCGCCCGGGGGCAGACAGCGAGATCGTGCCGATGGTGGCGATCAGCAGCGCGAGGAGGAGCACAGGCGTACGCACGCGTGGAACCGTCATCTCTCCTTCGGGCGGCACGGCACCGCACATTCGGCTCGAGCCTACCGCGAGCCCCGGATTCGCGCGACGAGGCCCGCTGCGGCCCCTCGTGATGGGCACCGTGCCCTGAGGTCGTCTGGGACACAGGCTCGCGTCTGGAGCTACCACGAGCACCAGAAGATGTATGTCGACGTCGTCGAGTGATCAGTAGCGACTCCGACTCCGCCGGCGCCGATGTACCGGCGGGTGCCTGGATGGGGATCCAGGCTCCTTCCACCCGCTAGACAAGGGAACGCACCGAGGGCCCGGAGGAGAAGAGCTGGCCCTCGGCGCGTCTCCCAGAGGAGGGAGAGTGGTCGGAGCGCCCGAAGGCGCCGGAACGTGCCCGACCGCGTTGCCTCTTACTCACATAGAGACCCCGAACGGCCGAATTGTTCCATCGCGGGCGAGAATCGCCGTGCCGGCCACGTCGCTAGTCGGCTCGCGATCGGGCCCTTGGGTTGCGGGCCATCAGCTCGGTCGCCAGCGCGACCTCCACCAGTCCGACGAAGCCACCGACCGCCACCGAGACCAACCACGAGGCGCTGACCTCGACCCAGAACCCACTGTGATGGAGCGCGTGATGCACCCACTCGTGGACCGTGTGCTCGGCGATGATCAGCACGACCACCAGCGCGAAGATGTGAGGCCACGCCGTGCGACTCAACTGGTAGGTCCGCCCGAAGCCATCGACGAGCCCATGACGCTCCTGCACGATGACCGGGCCGACGAGCGCGAAGAGCGTCATCCAGATGAGACCCGGGATGACGAAGAGCGCCAGGCCGATGATGGCTCCGACGATGAGGATGAGGTCCGCCATCACCAACCGGCCCCAGGGCAGCGACTTGAGCACGGTGCGGAAGTGGGTGCGGTGGCCCTTGAAGTACTCGTGACCGACCGCCTCATCGAGGTAGCCGGCGTAGACGACCGGGCCAGCCAGCCGCACGAGCGTCGCCAGCAGTAGCCCGATGATGAAGCCGAGGCCACGGACCAGCCCCGGGTCCGCCTCGAGCGACTCGCGGAAGCCTCCGAGCAAGACCGATAGCAGCGGCGGCGGTACGAAGACGATGAATGCCACCAGCGCGACACGTAGGTAGTGCTGGCGCAGCATGCCCCACGCTTCACGCAGGACACGCCGATAGGTGAGTGGCCCCTCCCCCGGGGCGTACGTCGATCGTTGGTTCACGGGGGAAAGGCTACAAGGACGGACTCCCTCAGGCGCGGCGACGCAGCGTCAGGTAGCTCAGACCCAGGGCCACCACGCACCAGCCGGTCAGGAGGACGAAGGGACCGGCGGTGAGGGTGAAGGTGTCGGCGGCGAGCGATCCGCGGATGACCTCACCCATCGACTCGACCGGCAGCACATCGTGGACCTCCTGCAGCCACTCCGGCAGCCGGCTGGACGGGAAGTTGAGGGGGCTGAAGATGAGGACGGCCACGACCAGGATCTGCGTCAGCAGCATGGCGATCATCGGTGGCAGGACCGAGGCCATGGCGTAGCCGATGGCCGCGGACGTCGTAGCCACCAGCAGCACGGCCGGGATGATGGTCCAGCTGATCGAGAGCGTCAGGTCGAGTGCCCAGGAGCCGATCGCCACCGCGAAGACCACACCGGGCAGGACGATGGCCAGCATGACGGTCAGGTCAGCCATGAGGAACACCATCCTCGGCACGGGCAGGCTGCGCATGTAGTCGAGCGAGCCCTCCATCCGCGCCTGGGCCACTACCTGTGGCAACGCCACCAGGCCCATCGTGATGAGCGTGATGGCCGGGGCGCCGGTCGCGAGGAAGAGCACGGTCATCTCGTCGATCGCGGGGAAGAGCAGTGGATAGCCAACGACGATGCCGAAGGCGAACGCGACCTGTACCACGATCGCCAACACGAGGAAGGCCTGGAGTCGCAAGATCTGCCATTCGATCAGCAGCCAGTAGCTACGCAGCGCGTGCATGGGAGACCTCCTGGGTCGACGCAAGGGGCGCCTCGGCCCGGGCGTCGGTGGACAAGGGGGAGACGAGGTCGACGTAGACGTCCTCGAGCGTGGCCGGTGTCAACGAGAACTCGCCGATGACCCCGTCGCCGCGCAGGGACTGGGCCCATTCGACGGCGAGGGCCGCATCCGAGGACTCGATGATGGCGCGGGCGCGGACACCCTTGAGGTCGTAGCGCTGCACGAACGGTCGTGGCGCCACCACCGCCCGGGGTTCGAGCGTCAGGTCCAGCCGCAGCTCGTGCTCGAGATCGGCCTTGAGCTGTGCGGGCGTGCCCTCGGCCACGACGCGGCCGGCATCGAGGACCGCTAGCCGGTCGACCGCGCGCTCGGCTTCGACCACGTTGTGAGTCACGAGCAGCACGGTGTTGCCCTCGTCGGCCAGAGCCCGAACCGCATCCCACAGGAGGCGGCGGCGAACCGGGTCGACATCGTTGGTGGGCTCGTCGAGCATGATCACGCGACCGGGCACGATCGCCGCCATGGCGAACGAGACGAGCCGCTTCACACCACCCGAAAGTTTCTCACCGTCGGTCTCGAGCCACTCTCCGATGTCAAGGGCCTCGACGAGCATGTCGCGCCGAGCCTCGACCGCAGCCGACTGACCACCACGGATGCGGCCGATGAGGTCGATGGCCTGGCGTGGCTTCAGCCCGGTGATGGGCAACTGCGCCTGAGGCTGCAGTGAGCAGACCTGTCGCGCGTGGCTCGGGTCGCCGACGAGGTCGACGCCGTCGACGTGGATGGTGCCGGCGTCCGGCTTGAGCGATCCGACCACCTGGTTGACGAGCGTGGTCTTGCCCGCACCGTTGTGGCCGAGCAGGCCGTAGACCTGGCCCGCATCGGCCCGCAGCGTGATGCCGTCGTTGGCGCGCACGCCCTCTCCTCGCCGGAGGCGTCTCCGGTAGGTCTTCCTGATGTCGTGGATCTCCAGCAGCATGGCTCCCTGTTTCCTCGTACTTGGCTGTGTGTCCTGTGTCGTGGGCATCCGGATACCCATCAGTATCCACATACCGTCTGGCATGTCAATACCTTTCAGTATATGAATACCAAGTGGTATCCTTCGAGCCATGTCCAGGGAAACGAAGGCCGACAAGGCGGTTCGAGACGCCGCCGACGAGATCCGTCGCGAGACGCGCGCGGCCGCAGCTGAGGTGCGCCTGGAGCTGGGTGCAGCCAAGCGCGAGACGAGCGCAGCGATGCGAGAGGCCATGGCGGAGGTTCGAGCTGCGCTGAGCGCGATCTGGGAGCCAGAAGAGGCAGCCCCGTCCTCCACCAAGTCCGGCACCGGTGGACGTATGTCACGCGCTCAGCGCAAGGAGATGACCCGCGAGCTGCTGCTCGACGCAGCCATCGAGGTCTTCGCCGCGAAGGGCTACCACGGCGCCTCGCTCGACGACGTGGCCGACGCTGCCGGTTTCACGAAGGGCGCGGTCTATTCCAACTTCACCCGCAAGTCGGATCTCTTCCGTGCGCTTCTCGAACGCGAGGCTGGTCGCTATGACGAGGCGCTCACACAGACCGTGCTGAAGGTGCCGCTGGAGCTCTTGCCGGACGTGGCCGCGGAGCTGTTGGCAGCACCGGAGTCCGACCCCGAGACGCAGGTACTGCTGGTCGAGTTCTGGTTGGCGGCCGTCCGGGACCCTAGCCTGCGACGATCCTTGCTGAACACCACCGAAGTCGTCGGTGAGGCCGTGGACACCAAGCTGCGGGAGTCAGGCACACAGCCCGGGTTCAGCGGTCGCCAATTCGCGGTCGTCTTCGACGCGCTCGTGACCGGGTTGCTGATGAACCGGACCCTCGACCCGGACGGCGATCAGCCGGAGCTGCTGGCTCGCGCGATGCGCAAGCTGCTGGCCTAGGTCGCGAGGCGGTCCTTCACCGAGCGGATCATCGTCAGCCGCTCGACGGCCGCGGGTTCCTGTGCCGGACGCCGCAGCTCGCCGACGGCAACGGCGCCGCGGGCAGCATCGGTGGAGGGTAGCGCTGCGGATGTGCCAGAGGCAGCCGGGCGACGCATACTGAGGCCATGAGATCCACACTCATGATCGCCCTCGCGGCCCTGCTGCTCCTCACCCTCAGCGCCTGTCGCGCACTCCCCACCGGCTTCCTCGACGCTGATGGTGACCCGACCATCGAAGCCGAGCCCACGCCCATCACCAAGACCTACTGCGAATCGGGCGCCGACCTGCGGACCGATGTCGAGTTCCTGCGCTCCGTCGAGGTCTCCGACGATGGGCTGCTCCAGCTCATCGTCTCGGTCGATGCCACGCTGGGCGAGGCGCGGACGTTCGCGATCCTCGCGGGCGAGGAGTTCGGTCCCTCCGTCGAGGACGTGATCCTGTCGCTGCAGGACCTGCGAGATATCGCCGATGAGCTCGAGGACCAGGAGACCATCGGCGCGGGTATCGCCACGCTCGGTGAGTCGATCACCGCCGTCGGCGAAGCGATGGACGTGCTGGCACTACAGCTGCGCGAACCCTGCCCGGAGGCATAGCCATGAGGATCGTCGTCACGGGAGGCAGCGGCAAGGGCGGCCGTTGGGTCGTGGAGCGCCTGCGTGCTTCGGGCTACGACGTGCTCAACGTCGACTGGACGCACGACGGCAGCGCCCATGGTCTCTGCCTCGTGGCCGACCTGACCGACCCGGGCCAGGCGCTCGAGGCACTCGCGGGAGCGGATGCGGTGGTGCACTTCGCGGCCATCCCGGCACCTGAGGTACGACCGCCCGCGGAGACCTTCCGCATCAACATGCTCTCGGCCTACAACGTCTTCGCCGCGGCTGAGGCGCAGGAGCTTGGGCGCGTCGTGTACGCCTCGAGCGAGACGGTCCTCGGCCTGCCCTTCGACGAGCCGCCGGCCTTCGCGCCCATCGACGAGACACACCCCTCCCGACCGGAATCGTCGTACTCGCTATCGAAGCTCGCTGGCGAAGCCATCGCCGCACAGTTCGTCCGGCGCACGAAGGTGCCCTACATCGGCCTGCGCATCAGCAACATCATGGAGCCGGAGGACTACCGGGCCTTCCCCGGCTACTGGGACGACCCCCTGCTGCGCAAGTGGAACCTGTGGGGCTACGTCGATGCTCGTGACGTCGCGGCTGCCGTCGAACAAGCACTCACCGCTGAGGTCGCCGGACACGAGATCGCCATCATCGCGGCGGCTGACACGTGCATGACGCGCACGAGCAGCGACCTCATGGCCGAGGTGTATCCGGATGTCCGCCTGACGCGTGAGGTGCGCGGCCACGAGACGCTGCTGGCGATCGATCGTGCGCGCGAGGTGCTGGGCTACGAGCCCAGCCACAGCTGGCGGGACGAGGTGGACGAACCGCGCGGCTGAACGGCCGTCAGGCCGCGTCGAGCTCCGGGTACTCGGGCGTCTGCACGATACCCAGCGTGCCGAGGGGCCAGAAGCGGAGCCACGCCCGTCCGACGACGTCGTCAGTGTCGACGAGGCCGACCGAGTTGTTGCGTGAGTCGGTCGAGCGCATGCGGTGGTCACCGAGCACGAGGAGTTGACGTTCGGGCACGTCCCACTCGTTTCCGGCGTTCTTGGCCACGGTGGGCTCGTTCTCGCCTGGCGCCGGGTAGGTGTACTCGGTCTCGTCGAGCTGCACGCCGTTGACGTAGACGAGGCCGTTGGCGATGACCACGTTGTCACCACCGACGCCGATGACCCGCTTGATGTACGGCGTCTCGTCGGTCGCACCGTTGGGATGGAAGACGATGATGTCACCACGGGAGTAGTCATCGAAGCGCGGTGTGAGCTTGTCGATGAGCAGATGCTCACCCGACTGCAGCGTGTTCTGCATCGAGGTCTGCTCGACGCGGAAGGTCTGCACGATGAAGGTCGTGATGATCAGATAGAGGACGATGGCAAGGCCGACCGTGGTGGCGATCTCGACGACGGCGTCCTTGATCCTGGAGCGGCTGCTGGGCTGCTCCTGAGCGTCAGGCATCTCTGGGGCTGCTGGATATGGTGCGGGCTCGCCCGTCACGTAGTCACCTCTGAAGGTAGGGCATGCGCCGGGTATGCAGGCGCTGGGCCCAAGAGTAGCCGCTATCGCGGTTCTGCTCCTGTGGTGATCCTCGTGCGGCCGCCGGCTACAGGTCGGACGGATCCTCCACCGGCTCGGCCGTCGCGACCTCGGTCTCGACAGGCGCGGGATCGTCGGTCGCTGCGGCGGTGTCGACCAGCTCCCAGACATCGGACTTGGCGCCGTTCGCGGCCTCGCCACCGAATAGCAGCATGCGGCCACGCTCGACATCGGTGATGAGGGTACCGGCGGATCGTGCCGCCGGGTGGTTGCCGTCGACACGCACGCGTTCGAAGGCCAGCGTCTCGCGGTCGACACGCCAAAGGTCGGAGAGCTTGGCGTTGTCCTCCCCTGCCCCGCCGAAGATGTAGGCGTCCGCGCCAGCCTCGGTCACGCCGTACAGCCGTCGCCAATCGGCCCGCGGCTCGTCGTGCTTGGCCCAGGTCTTGGTCTTGCCCGTCGACCACAGGTCGCCGAGAGCGAAGTTGCCGTCGTCCTGACCGCCATAGAGCACGAGGTCGCCGGCCGCCGAGGTGAAGCACTCGTGGAGGCAGCGCTCTCCGGGCTTGCGACCGTCGGGCGTGATGACCGCCCACCTCTCGGTCTTGAGGTTGTAGGCGCGGGTGTCGTCGAAGCGGCCCGAGTCGGTGAATCCGTGGCTGATCCAGAGGCGGCCATCCGGGCCCACGACCATGCACGAGCCGTAGCGGCGCTTGGGCACCTGGCCCTTGGCCGGCAGCTCTCGCCAGCGCTTCTTGTCCGCGTCGTAGACCCACAGATCATCGAAGAAGTCGTCACCCAGCTGTCCGGCGAAGACGACCATGCCCAGGCCCTCGGCCCAGACGGCGTTGTGCCCGAAGCGTGGTTCGGGTGTCTTGCCCTTGGGCTTGATCTTCTTCCACACGTCCTTGGTCAGGTCGTATCGCCAGAGGTCGCCGTACTCCTTGCTCCCGTCGCGGCCGCCGAAGAGGTAGGCGAAGCGCCCCTCGGCGTCGACGGTCCAGGTGTGGTCCTCACGCGCTGCGGGGCCGCGATCCAGCGTGATCTTGCGCCACTTGGGCTCGACGAGATCGATGGTGGGGTCGGTCGCCTGTGCCGCCGGGGCGGTCGCGGGCGATGCCGAAGGGTCGGGTTCGGTCTCGGCCTGGGCGAGCGCTGAGCCCCCCAGCGCGGAGAACGAGAAGGCCAGCACAAGGCTGGTGACGAGTGTTCTGCGCATGGTCAGCGATGGTGCCTCTGCTCCGTGACGTGTCGATGACGTGGGTTGGATTCGCTCGACTCCAAGCGTAGGCTGTCGGCATCCGCCGGGCGCGACCCGGTCAGTTCGTGCATAGGAGGGAAGGCATGATCAAGGAGTTCCGGGAGTTCCTGTTCCGGGGCAATGTCGTGGACCTGGCCGTCGCGGTCGTCATCGGTGCCGCGTTCGGGACCATCATCACCTCGTTCGTGGAGGACATCCTGACCCCGCTGCTGGGGCTCCTTGGGATCCCCGACTTCACGACCTGGGTCATCGAGATCGGTGACGCAGAGATGCGCATCGGCCTGTTCCTCAACGCCCTTATCTCCTTCGGGCTCATCGCGGCCGCGATCTTCTTCGTCGTGGTCAAGCCGATGCAGGCCATCCAGGCCGCCCGGGCTAGCGAAGAGGAGGAAGAGGAAGCCGGTCCCAGCGAGGTCGATCTGCTGACCGAGATCCGCGACGAGCTTCGCAAGGGCTGACGCGACTCACCGAAAGACGACGAAACGGGCGCCCATCCGGGCGCCCGCCTGCTGATCGAAGGGGCGCCGAGTGGCGCCCCTTTGGTGTGTCTGGTTAGCCGGCGTCCTCGGCGGACTCGCCACCCTCGGTGGCTTCCTCGCCTTCGGTCTCGCCCTCGGCAGCCTCGGCGCCTTCCTCGAGCTCCTCGCCCTCGGCAGCCTCGGGGTAGATCTCTTCCTCGACGCGCGGCGGCTGGACGCGCGCCAGCGGCTCCTCCGGGTCGGTCAGGATCTCCACACCCTCGGGCACGTTGAGGTCGCTCACGTGGAGCACGGCTTCGAACGAGTCGAGCGGCGTGATATCCAGGTCGATAGCCGACGGCAGCTCCGTGGCCAGGGCGCTGATCGACACGCTCTCGCGAAGGTGGAGCAGCGTGCCGCCCAGCTTGTCCGCGGCGGTGGAGTCACCCATGTAGTTGACGGGCACATCGATGGTGATGGCCTCGGTCATGGAGACGACCTGGAAGTCGACGTGCATGGGGTTGCGCTTGACCGGGTGCTCGTGGATGCCCTGCAACAGCACCGGCGTGGCCCTGGCCTTGCCGATCTTCAGGTCGACCAGCGTGTTCTTGGTCGTGGTGCGACGAAGGACATCGAACTCGCGCGCGTCAAGCTGGATGTTCTGGGACTCCGTGCCTCCGCCGTAGACCACGGCGGGCAGGACGCCTTCACGGCGCAGATTGCTGACCTTCTTGCCGACGACCTCTCGGGGCTCGGCAGACACGACCGGACGGGTGCTCACTGGATGACCTCTAGGAAATCGTTGGTCCGACTAGGCGGACGGTTGCTCCGCTCTGGGCAGACAGACGGACGTCCTACTGGGTGGACGGCCGTGAATCGTAGCACGTACGGCCGAAATGTCACTCCGATGTACCATCGATGCACTCTATGTCAGCAACCATCCTCATCGTCGAAGACGAATACGCGGTCGCCCGCGGAATCCAATACGCCCTCGAGCAGGAGGGCTATCAGGTCACCGTGGCCGGTTCAGGCGAGGAAGCGCTCGAGATCGCCGGTGAGCTCGCGCCGGACCTCGTGGTGCTCGATGTGCGCATGCCCGGGATCGATGGCTTCGAGACGCTGCGACGCCTGCGTTCGGATGGCTCCAAGGCTCCGGTGCTGATGCTGACCGCACGCGACGAAGAGATGGACAAGGTCATCGGCCTGGAGATGGGCGCGGACGACTACATGACCAAGCCCTTCGGCCTGCGCGAGCTGCAGAGCCGCATCAAGGCCCTTCTGCGTCGTGCCTACGGCGACCTCGCGGACGCCATGGGCGGTCGCCTCCTCCGCCACCGCGACCTCGTCATCGACCTCGACCGGCGCCGGGTCCAGCGCGGCGAGAAGCGCATCAGCCTCACGGCCACGGAATTCGAGATCCTGCGCCACCTCGCGTCCAAGCCCGGACGGGTCTTCTCGCGGCGTGAGCTGCTGGAGCTGGTGCGCGACTACGAGGCGCTGGACCAGGACGAAAAGACCATCAACGTCCACGTCAGCCACCTGCGCGAGAAGCTCGAGGACGACCCTGTCGATCCCACCTTCATCCTCACCATCCGTGGTGCCGGCTACGCCTTCGCCGAGCGCTGAGTAAGGGCTGATGGCCGGCGGATCCACCTCCGCGCCCGACTACTCGACGGGCTATCGCGCCCTCGCCTCGAGCTACCGCACCCGGCTCTTCATGGCCATCGTGGTCGTGGTCGCCGTGGTCCTCGGCCTCGTCCTGCTGTCCCTGCCGCGACTGCTGGAGGGCTTCTTCCAGGAGCAGGAGCAGATCGTTCTCGACGCGCGCGTCGAGTCCGTAGCCACCATCCTCGCGGGCGAGCTGGCTGAGGTCTCAGCCAGTGGCACTCGCCCACTCATCACGCCTGGCGAGTCGGCACCCGGTGGATCGACCGAGTGGACGCTCGGTGACGCCGAGGAGGGCTCCGTGCGGGAGTTGACCGATCGCGTGGCCCAGGCCGACGTGCACGTGGCCCTCGCACCAGCGCCCGGCGAGGCCGCGGTTTGGGAGCTCGACGTGGCCTATCCCGATGACGCGGGCGACGATGGCCAGACGCGCGACCCGGACCTCTCGGCCACCTTCAGCACGACGGTCGACGACCTCTGGTATCCGTCCGCCCCCGAGCGGGGGCTGACGGTCACTCTGAGCAACCCCTTCACCTCGTACGAGCAGACCACCGCCACCATCACCGAGGTCCTGCTCAACGCTGCTCTTGTGGCCCTGGTCGTGGCCCTGCTGACCGCGCTGCTGCTGGCCCAGTGGCTGGCGCGTCCGCTACGCCGGCTGACCGTGACCTCGCGCCTGCTGGCCGAGGGCCATCTTGACGCACGCGTGGAGATCCCCGCCAACTCCCCGCCGGAGGTGCAGGAGCTGTCCGATGCCTTCAACGACATGGCCGAGCGACTGCAGGAGTCCGTCGTGATCATCAGTGCCGATCGAGACCGCAGCCGCGAGTTCGTGGCCGACGTCTCACATGAGTTGCGCACGCCCATCGCAGCCATGCGCACGTTCAACGAGCTGCTGCTCGAGGGCGCGGCCGAGGACCCCGAGACGCGTGAGGAGTTCCTGCGCGGCAGCCGCCAGCAACTGGAGCGGCTCGACTGGCTGGCAGCCAATCTGCTGGAGCTCTCCAAGCTCGACTCGGGTCTGGTGGCCCTGCAACTGCGTGACGAAGACCTGCGCACGACGGTGGAGGATTCGGTGGACCATGCCGAGCCGATGGCCGAGCGCAAGGGCGTGGCGCTGCGCACGCATCTGCCCGACACCGAGGTGAGCCTGCCACACGATCCTCCGCGCTTGGGCCAGGTCCTGGGCAACCTCATCGGCAACGCCGTCAAGTTCACGCCCGAGGGTGGGGCCGTCGACGTGACGGTCGAAGCCACTCCCGAGGGCGCGACCCTGGCCGTCAGCGACACCGGCGTGGGCATCGATCCCGATGAGCTCGAGCACGTCTTCGACCGCTTCTATCGTGGTACACGACGGCGCGTGGAGCGGGCTGGCGGCTCCGGGCTCGGGCTGGCCATCGCTCGTTCGATCGTGGACATGCACCACGGGCGCATCTCCATCTCCAGTACGCCCGACGTGGGGACGGAGGTCGTGGTCACGTTGCCGCGGGACGTTGCGGCTTCTTCACCCGCCGACTCCCGGGGTTGAATCAGCGAGCCCTAGTCTTGGGAGCCCGTCGTTCCGTGCCCGTGACCGGAGTAGCTCGCCCATATGGCCGACCGGCCCAGTGCTGACGCCGACCGTCAGCAAGCCTCTTACAGCCCGCCGCCCCAGCATCGTCCGTCGTGGATCGATGACGGCTGGGCGCAACCACGAGCGCCGCTCCGCCCCCATTCCACACGGCGGCCTTCGGTGCCACCGCCATCGGTGCAAGCGGGCGCCCACCGGAGGCGTCGCACGAGCACGCTCCTGGCCGTCGCCATCGTGGCCGCCATGCTTGCCTCGCTGGGCACCTACACGCTGCTGCTGGCCACCGGGCAGCTCGGCCAGCGGGTGATCGTGTCGGAACCCGTCGGCGAGCAGACCGGAGCCAGCACCCAGGTGGACCCGGACATCGTGCGGGTAGTGGAACAGAACGCGGTGACCGCCGCCGTGGAGGACGTCAGTCCGGCGGTCGTGACCATCACCCCCCGTGGCCGTGACGGCATCTACGTCTACGAGAGCGTGGGGTCGGGTGTCATCTATGACGAGGATGGCTGGATCGTGACCAACCGGCACGTGGTCTGCGACGCGGACACGCTGACCGTGCGGCTCGCTGACGGCAGCCTCTATGCCGGCCGCATCCATGGCCTGGACACGCTGACGGACCTGGCCATCGTCAAGATCGACGCGCGCGACCTGCCCTCGGTCGACCTGGGCAACTCGGGGACCCTCCGCGTCGGCCAGCACGCCATCGCCATCGGTAGCCCGCTGGGGACCTTCACCAACTCCGTCACCACCGGCGTGGTCAGCGCCCTCGGGCGCACCATCGCCGTAGATGACGTCTGCAGCGGCAGCAATCCGGTGGACTCGCTGCGCAACCTCATCCAGACCGACGCAGCCATCAACCCCGGCAACAGCGGTGGTGCACTCGTCGACGCCGGCGGCACGCTCATCGGCATCAACACCGCCATCGCCGGCGATGCCCAAGGCATCGGCTTCGCCATCCCGGTCAACCTGGCCCGGCCCATCATGCATCAGGCGGTCGAGGGTGAGTCCCTCAGCCGGCCCTGGATGGGCATCTTCTACACCGCGCTGACGCCGACGCTGCAGGACCAGCGTGATCTCGTGCTCGGCTACGGCGCGCTGGTGGAAACGCCGTCGGACCAGTCTGCGGCAGCCGTCTGGCCCGGCAGCCCCGCGGACATGGCCGGCCTGCGCGCGGGCGACATCATCACGCACATCGACACCATCCGCGTCGACGGTGACAACCCGCTCGACGAGATCCTCACGCAGTACCGGCCGCGCGAGACCCTCACGGTGCGCGTCCTGCGGGGAGATGAACTCGTGGACCTGAGCCTGACCTTGGGCGACCGTCCCGAGGGCAGCTAGCGCGAGCGCTCAACGCTGGCGCCGGATCTCCACCTCGGCCCATTCCACCGACGCGTCCATCGGCACGGCCAGCTTGCGGACGCGGATGATGACCGCCGCAGCCTTGGGCGCGGCCTCCAGCGCACCCCGCGCGAGCGCGCCGGCGAGGCCCTCGAGCAGCGCATAGCTGTGGCCTTCGGTCGTGCGCTCGGTCATCGTCACCAAGGGCCCGTAGTCGATCGTATCGGCCAGGTCGTCGGTAGCCGTGGCCGCCGAGAGATCGGCCTCGAGCACCAGGTCGATCTCCAGCATCTGGGGGAAGGCCCGCTCGTCTGGGGTCGCACCGATGCGGCACTCGTAGCGCATGGAGTCGAGCGAGATCCGGTCCATCTGCGTGCCTCCTAGGGCTGGGTCTGTCCTTCGGTCCAGCCACCTCGGATGATGGCATCGCTCATGCGGGCGGTGCGGACGTTGGCGGCCACGTCATGCACGCGCACGATGTCGACACCAGCGGCGATCCCGAGGGCGGTCGTGGCCAGCGTGCCCTCCAGACGCTCGTCGGCGGGCAGGTCGAGGACCTTGCCGATGGTGGACTTGCGGCTCGTGCCCAGGAGCACGGCACGGTTGAGTCCCGCCAGCATCGCGAGGTTACCCAGCACGGCCAGGTTCTGCTCCGCGGTCTTGCCGAAGCCGATGCCGGGATCGATGATCAGCGACTCCGGTCGGCAGCCCTGCGCCTCAGCTTGTTCCAGCGTGGCGCGCAGGTCCCCCAACGTCTCAGACACGACGTCCTCGTAGACCGGCTGAGCTCGGCTGTGCATCACGATGTAGGGCGCGTCGTGGGCCGCGGCTACGGGTGCCAGGGCCGCCCCGGCGGTGACGCCGGCGACGTCGTTGATGATGTCCGCACCGGCCTCGAGGGCCGCCCTTGCCACCTGCTCCTTGCTCGTGTCGACGCTGATGGGCAGGCCCGAGGATTCCTCGCGGATGGCGCCCACGACCGCCACCACCCGCTCCAGCTCATCCTCCACGCTCACCGGCTCGTGGCCGGGACGGGTGGACTCGCCACCGACGTCGATGATGTCGGCGCCTTCGGCGACCATGCGCCGGGCCTGGGCCACGGCAGCCACGACGGGACTGCCGCCTGCGAACAGGCCATCACCGCTGAACGAGTCGGGCGTCATGTTGACGATGCCCATGACGTAGGTGCGCTCGCCGAAGCGCAGCTCGAGGTCACGGACGCGGATGGCTTCAGGCATCGGTATCGCTGATGGTGCCCGCAACGAGCGCGCCGCGCAGGCGACCCACCAGATAGAGGGATCCTGCGATGATCAGCGGCCCATCCGCAGCTACGGCAGCGTCGAGCGCCCGCTCCAGGGCAGCATCGGCGTTCGAGATGGAGACTGCCTGGTGACCGCTGGCGTCGGCCCACGCGGTCGCGAGCTCCGTGGCCGGCAGGGCGCGATCGGTGTCGGGCACGACGGTCGTGATGCACCCGGCGGCACGGAGGCGCTCGGAGCTGGCGAGGGCGTGGAGCATGTCGCCGACCTCCTTGTCGCGCATGACGCCGAGCAGCAGCGTGGGGCGGCCGCTCGGCAGCTCGTCGGCCAACGCATCGACCGTCGAGGCCAGCACGGCCATGCCGTCGGGGTTGTGGGCGCCGTCGATGATGATGGTGAGGCCCTCCCGCTCGATGAGCTCCAGCCGGCCCGGCCACCGCGTGCGCTCGAAACCGGCACGAACGGCCTCGTCGGAGACCGCCGCGACGCCACATTCCCGAAGGGCCTCGATGCCGCCCAGGGCGATAGCCGCGTTGGCAGCCTGATGGCGACCCAGCAGCGGCAGCCGCACGTCCCCGAGCCGGTCATGCCGGAGCACGAGCCCTCCGAGATCCATCGTCGCGATCGGTAGCGGCGCGCACTCGGTCAGGGGTACGTCGGCCTCCGCTGCGCGCCTGCGTACGACCTCGAGCGCGACACCCTCGGTACCGGTCACCGCCCGCGCGCCGGGCTTGATGATGGCGGCCTTCTCGGCCGCCACCGACTCGATGGTGTGGCCCAGGAACTCCTGGTGGTCGAGCCCGACATGCGTGACCACGGCCACATCGGGGTCCCACGTGTTGGAGGCGTCGAGGCGGCCGCCGAGGCCGACCTCCATGACCATGACGTCGACGGCTCGGCGCGCCGCCTGCAGGTAGGCCGCGGCGGTGAGTAGCTCGAACTCGGTCGCGAGCCCGAACTCGTCACGGCCCGGCTCGCTGGCCTCGAGCACCTCTTCCAGCAGGGCATCGAGTTCGGCGGCGCCGATGGGCTCACCGTCGATGGTCACGCGCTCGCGGTAGCTGTGCAGGTGCGGGCTGGGCGACATACCCGTCGAGTGGCCGGCAGCGGCAAGGACCGAGGCCACGATCGCGGCCACGCTGCCCTTGCCGTTGGTGCCGGCGATGAGCACGCCGCGCAGCGAGCCCTGCGGATCGTCGAGGTTCCGAAGGAGTGCCTGCATCCGCCCGAGACCGAGGCGGATGCCGATGTGACCCCGCGCGCGGATACGAGTCAGCGCGTCCGTCACGTCAGAAGGCGACGATCTCTTCCTCGTAGAAGACGCACTGGTTGAAGCGCGCCGAGAGGCAGACATCGGTGACGTAGCCGGCGTCGAGGTGGACCCCACCGCGGACCTGGCAGCGCGCGATCGTGGCGTCCTGGCGCATGTACGCCTTGAGCAGGTGCGGGGTCTGGACCGGGATCGGGCCACGCGGACCGGTCATGTAGAAGTGCGGGCAGACGTTGCGTCGCAGGTTGGGCAGCCCGAAAGGGACACCGGGCCGAAGTGCGGCCAGCTGCGTCGAGGCCACGTCAGCGCTGGGCATCCGGGGTGTCACCCGGGCGATAGGGCCTGGCGGCGGCGGCGGCGGCGTGCTTCCGATCGAGTGCGACCGCGATCCGCGATCCCGACTCGATGGCACTCCACGCTGGTTCGATGTCAAACGGTCCCCTCTACAAGACGCCCCCACTGGTATTCCGCGTTAGCGTGCCACAATCTGACTGGATGGACGACGTCACTTCTCGGCCTCGCTCGACCAGTCGCCGCATGGCTTCGGCCAAGAGCGGCGGGACGACGCGACGCGCAAGCTCGAGCCGCAGCTCCAAGAAGAAGCAGGAGCCGGAGGTCTCGCCCGCCCGCTGGGCTGGCGTGGCGCTCGTCATCGCCGCCATCGTGGGCGCCATCTTCCTGGCCATGATCAGCCCCAGCGATCCCGGCGAGGAGCTACCTCCACAGGCCGGAGCCGCAGCCGACACCGACGCTGGCACAGATGGCGAGGACGGTCCCGCCCCCAGCCCCAGCGCGACGGTCGTCGACGTGCCCGTGCCGGTGCTCAGGCCGGTCATCACCAATCCGGGAAACGGAACGCTCACTCCGGAGATCGAGATCGCCGTGAGTGTCGACATCCCCGAGGACGTGGCCGTGCCCAAGAAGCACCTCGACCTCTACGTCTACGCCGGCAACGAGATCACCACCCTGGAGAAGCCCAAGCCGGGCACGACCGTGAAGGTGCAGGGAGTGCGGTTGCTACCCGGCGAGAACACGCTGACTGCGGCGCTGGGCAGCCCGGCCGGGCCCGGTCCGGTCTCGGACCCCGTCGTGGTCACGCTCGACGAGGACGCTCCACGCCTCACCATCGACTCGCCCAAGAACAAGTTCGAGACCTACGAGAACGGCGTGACCGTCGAGTTCAGTTCCGAGGTCGGGGCCCGGGTGCGCATCCGGAACGAGGCCAACAAGTTCGACCAGCCCGAGCAGACGGTGAACTCGAGCGGAGAAGGCTCGATCCTGGTGCCGCTGAAGCGCGGTGTGAAGAACCAGATCGTGGCCACCTCGGTGGACCAGGCCGGGCAGCTCCAGGAGGCATCGGTGAACGTCTGGCGCATCGATGGACGGCCCAATGTCAAGCTCAAGTTCCCCGCATCGGTGGATCCGCCCGACGAGATCCGCATCGTGGCCGAGGTGACCGATACCGATCGCAAGCCGATGTCCGATGCGGAGGTGCACTTCAACCTGGGCGGCCCCAACCGCACGACCCTGTCGGAGACCCGGGAGACGAATGACAAGGGCCGTGCCGTGTGGGTCGTCGAGGTCGAGGGCAGCAGCTCGCCGGCGGACTCGCTCGAGCTGGGCGTCGTGGTCATCTCGTCCACGACCGGCGACAAGAAGTCGCTCGTGCGCAACATCGCCCTCAAGTAGCGGCGGGCCCTGCCCTCAGCGGAACCAGCGCCCCCGGCGTCGCTGCACCTTGGTCGTGAGCCGCTTCCCCGGCTCGACCGCTGGTGCCTCGAGCAGGCGGTCTTCGTCCGGTGGCACCCAGGCCGCTCGGCCGGCGGTCTCGAGGTCCGGCTTGGTGCGCCCGGATCGGTATGTGGACGGGTTCGCCCGGACCGCGCCATCGGGCATCTCGCGGATAGCCGATCTGGTCCGAACCGGCTGAGCGGGTTCGGCCGCCATGGCCGCGGGCACCGGCTCGAGCTCAGGGAAGAGCCCGTCGCTCGCGCTCTTCTCCACTGTCCCGGTCTGGCCGGTCGCGGGCTCCCAGCACGACCGGGAATCGGAGGCGGAGATGAGCGCGCCCGTCGGGTCGTCGGTGCAGGTGCCCAGCCCGGCGGCTACCGACGGCTGATACGAGCGGCACGACTGGCACGTTCGCACCGGCGTCGAACAACGCCAACAGCGCGCCGCTCGAGCCTGGACCGTGTGGCACTCAGGACAGCGCCACGTGGGCTCGGACGTGACTTCGCTGGCGCTGCGGCTCAACCGGGCGGGCACGGATCCTGCGGGTCAGCCAGCATCAGGTCCACCTTGGCGCCCACGGGCACCGACTCACCCGGCTTGGGCAGCTGGTCATGGACGATCCAGGTCTCCTCCGGCGGCGGATCAGGGTAGGTCGCGCCTACGAGCAAGCCGTCGTCCTCGAGGAGCGTGCGAGCGGTCGTCAGGTCGAGACACATGAAGTCGCCGACAAGCATCTGCTCCGCGGACGGGAAGGGTGTCGGTTCGAGGGTGAAGATCGGGGTCGGCTCTGCGGTCACGGCCGGACTCTCGACCGGTTCCGAGGTGGCATCGCTGTCAGGGCCCAGCGAGACGGTGTAGTCGACGGTCGTGCCGCGGGTCGTGGACGAGCCGGCCCGTGGGTCGGTCGAGACGACGTAGCCCTCAGGCAGCTCATCGGGGGCGGTGAAACGCTCTCCGGCGAAGAGCCCCGACTCCTCCAGCTGCGTGATGACCACGTCCTCCTTGATGCCGTGCACATCAGGCACCACCACTGTCTCTACCTGCGTGGCCACGGTGACCTGCACCGTCGTGCCTGCCGGGATCTCCGTCTTGGGCTCGGGTAGCTGTTCGATGACGCGGCCAGCCGCCACCTCGTCAGTCTCGTGATACGTGATCTCCAGGACCACGCCCCGGTTGTCGGCACGCCTGACGGCGTCGACCTCGCGCAGATCGATGAAGTTGGGGGTGCTCACCAGCTCCAGGGTCGGCTCGGGCGTCGGGCTCGGCGTCGGCTGTTCGTCGCCGATGCCGCTGAAGAGCAGGAAGAGGAGGATGCCCGAGGCCACGATGACGAGCAGGCCCAGACCTGCCGCCAGCCAGCCCCAGGGGCCTGAACCCGAGCGTTCGGGGTCGGCGGGCGCGGTCGCTGACACGTAGGCCGTCTGCGTCGGCGGGCGGGGCGTGCCCGGGAGGGGTGACATGCCGGGTGGACCGGCGGCACCGGCGGCAGCGCCGGCGGCGGCCAGGGCCGCGGCGCCAGAGGGGTCGGTACGGAAGCGGGCCAGCGCGGTCGCGAGCTCGGCGGCGGACGGGCGGGCGGCGGGATCGACCGCCAGGCACCAGCGCACGATGGCATCGAGGGCCGGAGGCACCTCAGCCCGCACGGCCATGGGCGAGGGCACCCCGCCGCTGAGACGGGCCACAGCCACGGCTGCGGGCGAGTCGCCGGAGAAGGCCCGCTGGCCGGTGAGCATCTCGTACATCACCAGGCCCAGCGAGTAGATGTCGGAGGCGGCGGTGGCGCTGTCGCCACGGGCTTGCTCGGGGCTGAAGTAGAGCACGCTGCCCAAGGTGATGCCTGTGGCGGTGACGGGCGATCCCGCGGCGGCCTGGACGATGCCGAAGTCGGCCACCTGCACGCGGCCGTCAGGCGAGAGCAGGATGTTGCTGGGCTTGATGTCGCGATGGACCAGGCGAGCGTCGTGAGCGGCTGCGAGAGCATCGGCCACCTGCTGGCCCATGTTGGCCACTGCGGTCGGTGGCAGGCGGCCCTTCTTGCCAAGGGCGGAGGCCAGGTCGCCGCCGGAGACCTGCTCCATGACGATATAGGGGCCAGCCCGATCGTTGCCGTAGTCGTAGACCTGGACGATGTTGGGATGGCTCAGCGAGGCGGCGGCTTGTGCCTCGTGCTCGAACCGCGCGACGAACTGGGCATCGGCGCCGAACTCCGGCCGCAGCACCTTGACCGCGACCTCGCGCCCGAGCTTGGCGTCGGTGGCGCGGAAGATGGTGGCCATGCCGCCTTGTCCCAGGACCTGGTCCAGGCGGTAGCGACCTCCGAGGAGCGTGCCAAGCTCAGCCACGCGGGTCGCCCCCGCGTGCGTTGCTGTGACCGACGTCCTCGGCCCGGGTCACTGCAGGTCGATCCCCGCCAGGTAGTCGCGGAACTCGCCCCCGATGTCTTCGCGGTCGATGGCCAGCTGGACGGAGGCCTTGAGCCAGCCCATGGTCGTGCCGGCGTCGTGCCGTGTGCCCTCGAAGGCGTAGGAGAAGACCTCCTGCTCCTTCATCAGGGCCTCGATGGCATCGGTCAGCTGGATCTCGCCACCAGTTCCGGCCTGCGTCTGCTCCAGCTTCTCGAAGATCTTGGGCGTCAGCACGTAGCGGCCGATGATGGCCTTGTTGCTGGGTGGGTCGGCCTGTGGCTTCTCGACCATGCCGCGGATACGGTTGAGGCGGTCGTCCGAGTCGGTCCACTGGTCGTCGATGTCGACCACGCCGTAGCGACGTGTCTCGTCGTAGGGCACCTCCATCACCGCCAGCGTGGAGCCGCCGGTGTGCTGGTAGGCGTCGATGAGCTGGCCGATGCACGAGCGCTCCGCCTGCACCACGTCATCGGAGAGGATGACCGCGAAGGGCTCGTGGCCCACCAGCTCCTTGGCCATCAGCACCGCGTGCCCGAGGCCCAGTTGCTCCTTCTGGCGCACATAGCTGACCTGCGCCATGTCGCCGATCTGGCGCACTCGGCGCAGCATCTCGATATCGCCCTTGGTCTCGAGCAGGTGCTCGAGTTCGAAGCTGTGGTCGAAATGGTCTTCGATCGCTCGCTTCTGGCTGCTGGTGACGATGATGACCTGCTCGATCCCGGCGGCCACGGCCTCCTCGACCGCGTACTGGATGACCGGCTTGTCCACCAGCGGCAGCATCTCCTTGGGCTGTGCCTTAGTGGCGGGTAGGAAACGGGTCCCCCAGCCTGCGGCCGGGAACACTGCCTTGCGAACGCGCATCGATCCTCCATGCGTGTGGCCGGGCCACTCCCGGGTCTTGGGCTGTCGGTGCGAGTGTCTCCGACGCGAATAGAGGCGAGTGTAGCGCGGACCCGCTGACCGCTCAGGGGTCGGCAGTCACCTCTTGAGTGGACCGCTCGGACGGTCCTACTCGGTAGCGGGCGGCGAGATCGGCCGGGGACGCGACACGGGCATCATCTGGACCAGCGCGGCACCGACCAGCACCAGCAGCCCGCCGGCCAACTGCACCACCGTTGGCTGCTCGGCGAGCAGGAGGGCGGCAAGGAAGGCGCCGGTGACAGGTTCGACCAGCATCAGCACCGCGCCGCGGGTGGCCCCGATGCGACGGTAGCCGGCGATGATGAGCACGGCCGGGATCGCGGCGCCGACGATGCCTGCAGTGAGGATGAGGATCGGGGCTTCGGCCGTACCGAGTGGATCCGTGATGGTGTGCCCCTGCCCCAGCACGACCAGCAGCGGCACCAGGAACAAGGCGTAGATGGCAGCCGAGAACGTGCGCAGCGTCGCGGCTGACTGGAGCGCGGGCACGGACCGGAACCCGCCGGTCCCGACCAGTGCGAAGCCGGTCTGGCAGAGCGAAGCCACCAGGGCGAGCCCGACACCGATGAGGTCGATGCCACCATCGCCCTCGGTGGGTGCGGCCAGCAGCATCACCAAGCCCAGGCCCGAGAGCGTGATGGCCGCGATCCTGCGTCCGCCCAGGTGCTCCCCGAAGAGCGGTACGGCCGCGATCGCCACCCAAGCGGGAAACGTGTAGAAGACGATGAGCGCGGCGGCGATGGTCGTACGCTCGAAGGCGAAGAAGAGCGAGATGGTGGTGCCGGCCACGAAGCCGCCCATGACCAGCAGCTGGACCCACTCCCGGCGCGGGATATCGCGCAGGTTCGTGAAGGGCACTCGCCGCAGGGCCACACCGACAGCGAGGAAGGCCAGCAGGGCCATGAACGAGGCAGTCGCACGCCAGAAGGCGAACGAGACGGCCGTGAAACCGACGTCCGACGCGAAGCGGGCCAGGGGGCCGAGCGTGCCGAAGCCCATGGCGGCGATGACGATGAACACGACGCCGACCGGGTCGGGGCGATCGCGGTTCAGGATTCGGTCGCTTCCTGGACCTCGGTGTGGCGCGCCCAGAGGACCTTGTCCGTGAAGGGCACCCGGATCTCGCTCATGATCTCGGTCGAGACCAGGAACCCCGCCAACAGGAAGAGCACGCTGAAGAGCTTGCCCAATTGGAACCACTCGGTCGTGCCGAAGCGGTTGAGGCTATCGGTCACCGCGGGGATGAAGGCACCGATGGCGATGAGCAGCGTGGCCGGCACGCGGCTGTTGATCCTGCCCGTGAAGAGCGCGACCAGCGCGCCCGGCAGCGAAGCCACGAAGTTGACCACGATGGCCACGGGCGCGATGAGCAGGTTGAACAGGAACTGGTCACCCGCCTGGTTGGGGTCGATGTCGTAGGTCAGCACACGCTTCTTGGGCATGAACACATAGGCGCTGAACACCGCGCCCAGGATGAGTGCGAAAGCGCCGGTGACGTTCATGAACGGGGTCAGCAGACGCAGCTCCGGCGGCAGGATCGAAGCGACGGGCACGCCGGTCTCGGGATCGAGCGCGTAACCAGGCGCGGGCAGGTCGGACAGGACCAGGAGCACGATCGAGAGCACGGTGGCGCCGGCGACGGCCACGAAGGCCATCCACGGCCAGCGCCAGTTCTGGAAGTACGTCTCGACCGAGACCGCCAACGCCAACACCAGCGCGACGAGGAAGTAGAGCATGGCCGTGGTGCTGGCGTCGGCGTAGACCTCCGGATCGGCGCGGGCGGTCAGGAAGGTGAAGAGGCCGGCGAAGAAGAGGCACACGGCGAAGGCGAAGCCGAAGCGCGTGCGACCCAGCAGGAAGGCGTTGCCGAGACCCAGCCATCCGGCGGTCCAGACCGCGCCGGTGAGGTACCAGTTGACGTAGATCGTCTCGTTCCATCCGGCCGCGGCCGCGATGGCCTCACACGCCACCGCCACACCGAAGAAGAGGATGCCCAGGGCCCAGATGGCCTGGTAGCCACGACGGCGGGTCCGCCACTGGTCGATGAGCAGGACGAAGAAGATGATGGCGAGAGCAGCGGTTAGCGCCGGGAGCCAGACGTTCGCGTCCATCGGGTCCTATTGGCCTCTAGGCCGGGATGAACTCGTGATCCTCGCGGTGGTTACCGTCGCAGAGGCCCCAGGCCGGGGGGTCGACGGGCAGCGGCGTGGGTCGCATGAGCTCACGAACTTCGGAGAGTCGGCAAACGTAGTGTCCGCGGCCCTGTGCCCAGGCACGGAAGCACTCGTCCTTCGCGTGGAATTGGTGCGGACCCGGGTTGATCGTGGCCTGCTCCGCCCAGCTGGGCGCGGCCTCGCGCGCGACGTTGTCCATGACGCTGACACGGAAGGGCACCCCTTCGATGGGCTGGTTGCAGCCGGCGCAGCGCTTGGCGTCGTTCTCATTGAACACGGTCGGGATCCGGATACCCATGATCCGGCCGCCGCGGAATCGGGTCGCGGTCACGGGCCGATCGTAGCAGAGGGTCCGAGCGATCGAGGCATGGTCTGCCTGTCATCATCGGCGACATGATCGACGAGGGGGTCCGGAGGCAGTTCCCGGGCGCGGCCGGCTACCTCGATACCGCCAGCCTGGGCTTGCCGCCACAGCAAGCGGTCGATGCCATGACCGCAGCCATCGCGGAGTGGCAGGCCGGAACCGCGACCGCGCCCGGCTACGACCACTTCGTGGAGGAGGCACGCTCATCGTTTGCGGAGATGGTCGGCGTAGCACGCTCACAGGTCGCTGTCGGCGCACAGGTCTCCGCGCTGGTGGCCATGGCCGTGACGGTGCTGGAGCCTGGCTCCCGGGTGCTCGTGCCGGAGGGCGAGTTCACCTCGGTCCTCTTCCCGTTCCTTACGCGCGAGGACCTGGCCCTCGATGTGGTGACGACGCCGCTCGACCGATTGGCCGAGTCCGTGGACCAAGGCACCGCCCTGGTCGCCTTCAGCCTCGTCCAGTCCGCTGACGGCTGCGTGGCCGATGACGTCGCCATCCGTGCTGCGGCGGCGTCCGTTGGTGCACTCACGTTGGCCGACGCCACGCAGGCCGCCGGCTGGCTGCCGTTCAGAGCCGATGACTACGACTTCACCGTCACCGGCGGCTACAAGTGGCTGCTCTGTCCACGTGGCGCTGCGTTCATGACGGTTAGGCCAGGGTTGCTCGACCGCGTGACACCGCTCTATGCCGGCTGGTACGCGGGCGAGAAGCCGTGGGAGACGATCTACGGACTGCCGTTGCGACTCGCCGCCGACGCCAGCCGCCTCGACCTCTCACCCGGATGGCTGGCCTGGGTCGGCACCGCCGCCTCGCTGGCGCTGCTCAATGAGGTGGGCGTGCAGGCCATCCGCACTCACGACATCGGTCTGGCCAACTCGGCGCGAGCCGAGTTGCGGCTTCCGCCCAGCGATTCGTCGATGGTCTCGCTCGAGTTGGACCCCGACTTCGACCCCGGCTGTCTCAAGGGACTGCGCACCGCTCTGCGCGCGGGTCGGCTGCGTGCGGGCTTCCACCTCTACAACGACGAGGACGACGTGGGGCGCCTGCTGGAGGCCCTGCGTGGCTAGCGACTTGCGATCGACTGCCACTGCCTGGCCACGGCCTTGAGGCGCCCGCCACCGCGGATCCCGTTCATGGTCCCGTAGGTGTCGGTACGCTCGTCGGTCCAGCGCACCAGCGCCGTGCCCACGTCGGAGACATAGCAGAGGACCTTCCCGTGGGCCCAGGTGCCGATGCCGGCTCGGCCGTCGAGGCATGCCCCCTCTCGTTCCTTTGCCGCCGAGGAAGCCGCGCGCGCGCGCCGCTTCCAGTAGGCCTCCATGTCCTCTCCGTTCGTGAAGCGGAAGAGGACGACGTAGTCGACCGCGCGATGGAGGTCCCGCTCCAACCTGTCGAAGAGCACACCCGTGCGGGCACCCGCCTCGAAGGGATCGAAGGCCACGCCCGCCGGGCTCTGTCGATAGCGCTTCCAGCTGGCGCTGGGGATGGTGTCGGCCAGCTGCCACTCGATGTCGACCTTGGACGGTCTGGGCGTGGGTCCAGGCGCGCCTGATGCCCCCTCTCCAGCAGCCGGGAAGAGCGTCTCCTGCCAAGCCGGTCGCTGCGGCACCTCTCCGGTCGCGAGCATCTTGCGCCAACGCTCGTCGGTCAGACGCTCCGGCGTGGGCCAGGGGAACTCGTAGTAGGAGTACACGCCGCCGAGGGCCACGCGCCAGTCGTCCTCCTTGAAGCCGGGCACGATGACGAAGATGCGATCGACGTAGCCAGTGCCGACCTCGAGCACCTCATCGGTCCCCTTGGTGGCGTCCAGACCGCGCATGATGTCGGCGATGATGGCGGCGTCCTCGTCGAGGTTGGGCTCCCACTTGTCCTTGCCCTTGTCGCCGCTGCTGACCCACAGGCTCTCGAGCTCGTAGTGGATGTACTCGAGCCAGTCGTTGTCACTATCGGACAGGCGCTCCCCGGCGAGCTCTCCGGTCGCGATGCGTGACAACCGGGCGGCGAACTCGATGTACTCGTCCAGCATCTCTCGCTGCGCCTTCGGCAGCAACTCCCGGGCAACCAGGCCGTCTCGCGTCAGCCTGGCCATCGCGGCCAGGCGCGCGAAGGGCACCGGATCGGGCTCCACCCAGTGGCGCACGGGCTCTGGCATGACCCCGCCACCGGTATCGCCGAAGGCCTGCTTGGTGTAAAGGATGGTGTCGTGCTTGAGTTCGGCGTAGGAGCCGAAGCCCGTCTGCTGAGACTTGGTACGCCACCCATCAGAGCGCATGAAGTCCGGGAAGGCCTCGCCGCGTGGCAGCCACATGGGCTCCACCGCCGCGAGCCAGGCGTCGTACACGGTCTGGCCCCAGGCCTCGCGGGGACGAGACGCTACCGCCGATCGCATCGCTGCCATCTGCTCGGGGTAGTTGGCCTTGGCCGTCTCGCCAGCTTCGTCCTGGATGGCCAGCGCGAAGTCCGAGCCGAAGGCGGCCGCCAAGTCCAGTGGTGAACCCAGCACGCGCGGATCGAACAACGTGCCCACGTTCGGACTGACGAGCTGGTCGAGGATCCACGAGTCGATCACGAACCGGGTGCCCATCAGCCGTACCGATGGTCGCTCCGGATCGATGCGCACGGGACGCTCGGACAAGAGCGCGTCGGCGACCGCGCGGATGGTCTCGTCGTTGACCACCGGACTTGGGTCGGTCCAGCCGGCAGACACCACGGCTTCCACGGCATCACGGAGCTCGAAGGGCGTGTAGTCGTCGGAGACGCCGACGAGGAAGGCCGTGGGCTCGAAGACCTGCTGCCACCGCGGCTCGAGCTCGGCGTGGCCGACAAGGGTCCGAGCGGCCAGGATGGCACGACGGAGCCCTGCGGTCTCGCCCTGGACGGCGCCGTCGGGATCGCGTGCACCAGGCAGCTGGAAGGCGTGCTGGCCCAGCACGGACATGGCCCCGAAGTAGCGCCGCAGGTCCGCGTTGCGCGTGTAGTGGCCACGCGGCGCGAAGGCCGAGTAGTCGGTCAGGGTCTCCAGCACCGGCGACTTGACCGAGGCACTGTGGTCGTTGATGAGGGCCACCTCCGCCTGTGCCCGCTCGCTCAGGTCGTCGACCGGCAGGCCGAGTACGGAAGCCGTGACGCTCAGCAGGTCGTAGACCCGGGCTGCGTCGTCCGCCAGAGGCGTGCCGGCCAACTCCCCCTGCTGGGCCATGGCGTTCTGGCGCATACCTACCACCAACTGCTCCAGCGTGGGCAGCAACCGACGCTGCTCGACCTCACGCAGGAGCTTGTCGAAGACGAGGTGCCAGGTGTGATACGCCGCGTCGGTGGTGACGAATGCCGGCGTCCCGAGTGCCGCCCAACCTGGATAGGCGTCGTGGAAGAGCCGGTGGCGACTGGGAACGATGACGAAGCCCTGCTCCGCGAGCCGCTGACGACCCTCAGGCGTCAGGTGCTCGCGCACCGCCGGGCCGACGTGGACACCCTTGAGCGATGTCGGCGTCGAGGGTCCGGTGTAGGCAGGTGCGTCCTCGAGCAATGGCACCAGTTCGTACCCTCCGAAGTCAGCAGCTTCGGCCTCTGGGGCTTCCGTGGCGGCGACCACGCCGCTCGACGCAAGCAGCGCCGTCCCCAGGATGAGAGCGGCCCACTTCGACCGTGATCCACGCATGACTTCCCCCTTGTCCACGTGTCCGTCCGCGCTGCGACGCGGTCCCTCTCCACGGTAGTGAGCGAGTGTCCCCCCGGCAAGTCCGGATCGCGCTCTGGGCCTCTTCCCACGAAGACCGACCTGGATCGACCGCGACCGGCCCGTTGCATGCATGCACCCTCGCAAAGTCGGGTGGTAGTGAGCGAGAGGGCATGGATCGGAAACTCGTGCTTCGTGCACAAAGAGGGATCAGGAGGTGTTCGAAGTGCTGGCTCTTGAGGAGCCACGACCGTCAGTAGCGCGTCGCTGTGGGCATCCTCGACGGTGTTGGCACCGTCGAGTGGCACGGGCGCGACCTCGTCGTCAGCGGATACGGCGGGGAGTGGGAATGGCTGTCCTCGGCTGAGACCTGGGATCCTGGAGAGTTAGGCTTTCACACAGGCAGGCACGCTGGAGCAGAGCCGCACCGAGCACACCTCGGCGGAGCTGGACGATGGACGGTGGACTCCCGTCGCTCCCGCCGACCCTAGTCACGCTCGTAGCCACCTCCAGGAGTCCAGAGCAGCCAGTGGCTGCAAGTTCCGAGCGTGCCGGGGCATAGCAGGTGGGCCTGGAGGCGACGGAGGACGATGATCCGGCCAGCGAGGTCGGGCTACGGTCGACCCGGGCGACAGGTGTCTACGTGGAGCAGCAAGAGTGGTCGTTACCGTCGGCCCGGGCGACATCGGACGGCAAGGACTGGCCGGCGTCGACGCTCCACTGACCCCGGAACGACTGAGTCAGTCGGCCACGTCGTCTTCGCTGGTCTCCTGGGCGTGCAGGGGCGCGTCGCTAACTCCGGCTGAGCCATCCGTCGGCTCACTCGCATCGGCATCGGCATCGGCGGCCGTCTCGTCGACAGCGTCGACCTCGGAGCCCTCTTGTTCGTCGGGTTCCGCGGGCTCAGGCGTGAGCTCCTCGGTCGGCTGCTCTTCGGGCTCCGCGGGCCCCTCGGGCTCCGTGGGCTCCCCGGTCGGCTGCTCTTCGGGTTCCACGGTCGGCTCTTCCTTGGGCTTGGCTGGCTTGTCCGGCTTGTCGGGCTTGTCGGGCTTGTCGGGCTTGGGAAGATCGCCGGTGAGATAGGGCGTGATGAGCTGGCGTACGGCACCGGTGAGCTTGCGCGCGAAGGTACCGGTGAGGTGCGACTTGTCGCGCCAGATGAGCGTGTTGCCCTGGACCAGCGGGCACGGGTCGTAGGGGCAGATCTTGTAGTAGAGCGAACCGAAGTACTGGCCCGTGGCCGCGACACCCTTGCGTTGACCGACCTCCACCTCACGCTTGTCGGGCGAGAGCCGGCGTGCCTGGCAGCGAGACATGTCATCGCTGTTCCCTCGCAGGCAGTCGACCGGCTGGCCCGCGTTCTGGGGCACGTCACCGAGCACCATCAGCTTGGTCTTCCGGGGCAACTGGCGGACGAGCTTCTTGATGCCCTTCTCCCACAGCCCCGGCACCCGGAACGGCGCGATGCCCGTGCCGTTGACCCGCTGCGTGCGATAGCTCTTGCTGGCGGTGATGACCAGCAGGTCCGGCGGGTTCCTGTTGATCTCCGCGATGGCCTTCTCGCGCCAGGCTCGGCAGCTGCGGCCCTGATCGACTTCGTACTGTCCGCGCGGGATCATGCCCGGAACCGGCAGGCAGCTGCCCTTGATCATGGTCGTGAGACGCCAGCCGTCGGCCTTGGCAGCACGCTGGAATGGGTCCACCAGGACGCCGGCATGCGAGTCGCCCATGAGCACGACCCGGCCGAGCTTCCCGATGGGCCCGAAGCCGCAGATCAGGAGGGTCGACGAACCGAGGTCCGAGTTGCAGCCGGCGGCGACATCCCCGTAGTCCTTGGGAGCGGTCGCGAGGCTGGGTCGAACGTTCGCGGGCACCGGCCGCTGATCCTGCTCGAGCGCGTTGCTGCGGCCGTCCCCATCGTGGTCCTCTCCGCCGTCGCGCTTGCCGTCGCCGTCGGTGTCGGGCTTGCCGGGATCCGTTCCGAAGCGCTGCTCGCCGAGGTTGCTGAGGCGATCCCAATCGTTGTCCTCGGCCGAGTCGATGACCCCGTCACGGTCGGAGTCGGCCCACTTGGGCGAGGTCACGCCGTACTTGCGCTCGAAGGCATCGCGCAGCCCGTCCCCGTCCTGGTCGGCAGCGAGGGCCGTCGTGGGCATGAGCAGGGCAAGCGCCAGCGCCAGGCCCGTGAGTAGGCGGCTGGTCGTGGACTCGAGCGGCTTCAGCGATCCATTCCCTGCGTGGCGTCGACCGCCATGCTACCGCCGAGCTGCGAACGCCGGCGGCACACGAGCCCCGACGAAGATGGAAGCGCTGGCGGCTTCCGGGGGTTCTTATCATCAAGGAGGTGCCGATCCGGGCACCCGCGCGCTAAAGGGGGAGGCGTGGACCAGCAGCTCATCGTCCAGGCAAAGGGAGGGGACGAACGAGCATTCGCGGACCTGACGTCGGAGATCGGCGCCAGGCTCGATCGAGTCGCCTACGGCATCCTGCGCGACCGCGACATGGCAGAGGACGCCATGCAGGCCGCGCTGGTTCAGATCTGGCGCAAGCTGCCGACGCTGCGCGATCCGGACCGCTTCGAGGCCTGGTCATACAAGCTGCTCGTCCACGCCTGCTACGCGGAGGCCAAGCGGTCGAGGCGGACGATCGGAGGGCTGGTCGACGAAGTCCCCGGCCGTGATGACCTCGGCGTGGTGCTCGATCGCGACCAGCTGGAGCGCGCCTTCCGTCGGCTCACGCTCGAGCAGCGGACGGTGCTCGTCCTGCGCCACTACCTGGACCTGGCACCCGAGACCGTAGCGGCGTCACTTGGCATCCCGGTCGGCACGGTGCACTCGCGGGTGCATCGCGCACTCGACGCCATGCGCGCATCGCTGGAGGCCGACGCGCGTTCGGTGCTGGCGATCACGAACAACGATGGAGGCGCCCGATGAAGGAGCGGCACGACCTCGAGCCGATCGTCCACGACTGGCTCCACCACACGCTGGACACGATCCCCGACCCGACGCACCGGTACGGGCTCGTCGCGTCCGAGGTCAACGAGACGCCCCAGCAGCGCACATGGCTACCAGTGCCACTCCCGGTGCAGCACACGATGTGGTCGACGGCCAAGGCCATCGTCGCCATCTCCATCGTGGCCCTGTTCGGTGGCCTCCTCCTCGTGGGGGCCCTGACCACGCGGCAGGTCGACGAGGTCCTCCCGGCGACGGTGCCCGAGGGGCAGGCATTCCCGACCGGGGCATTCAGTCCGAGGAGGACGGGGTCATGTTGGACTTCCGGCCGGACGGAACGTGCGTGCGGGCAGGGGTGCCTTGCACCTTCGGGGTCAACGGGAAGTACTTCTCCGAGACGACGTTCGAGGATCCGTCGGGTGCACAGGTACCAGCGACCTACAACTGGAGCTTCGATGGTGAGCAGCTCACCTTCGAGCGGTGGGGCATCGACAAGCGTCCGGACCGCCAGAGCGTCTACGCGGACCACGTCTACACCCCGGTCGGCGAGACGCAGCCCCTGCCTGCCATCAAGACCGGGTTCCCGACTGGCGAGTTCGACGCGATCGATGACAGCAGCACATCGCTGAGCTTCCGTGAGGGCGGCCGGTGGCAGTCCGGCAGTCCCGCCGGTGGCGCGTCCGGGGCCTATGTCGTCAGCGACGATCTGTACACGGAGATAACGCACAGCGACACGACCAGCGCGCGGATACCGGCGACGTATCGCTGGCTCTGGGACGGCAAGCGCCTCAGCTTCACCCCCTGGGGAGAGGATGCGAATGCGTGGCGGAAGTCCGCCTACCTTGGCCACGTCTACGTCGAGGCCGAGAAGCCGGCAGGGCCGATGCGGCGCCTCCTCCTCAGCGATCCTCGCCTCGACGTCTGGGTCACGGTCGAGATCAACGAGCTCCCTGCAGGAGGCTATGAGGCGCTCGCCACCGTCGATGACGAGCCGTTCGGAGAAGGCGTCGGCGACACGCAGCAGGAAGCCGTGGAGGCCGCACTCGAGCCCCTGGGCGAGCCCTACGCGAGCGACATGGCAGACAACGTGACGGGGTAGCAGAGGAGGGAGCCCTCGCGGCCGTCCGAGGCGGAGCCACGTGGCGTGCCATCGGACCCTTGACCCGGACCGTCGGGCGGCGACGATGGCGATGTATCGACCATCCCACCGGGGAGACGAACCGTGCCCTACGCTGACCATCTCCGAGGCCTCTTCCCGACGCTCGAGCTCAGAGTGGCCGACCTCTTCGCACTCGAGGCCCACCAGATCGCCGAGCTCCCCACGCGAGCGCCGGACAAGGAGCTGGCCGAGGTACTCCACGCCCATCCGGACATGCGCAGCTTCCTGGAGGTGCGCCACCCACCCATCGCCGACCACCTGACGCGCGTGCTCGCCGAACACCCATCGGCCGAAGCCGCCGACCTCGAGACGTCCGAGCAGACACTGCTGTGGGAGATCGGTGACCTGCTCGTCTATGACACGGCCCCCGAGCTGTTCGATGCGCTCCCGATGAACGACTGGGACTTCGGAGCTGTCACCGCCCTGGTGGACTTGGATGGCAAGACGGTGATCGACGCTGGTGCCGGCAGCGGCAAGGTCGCGTTCGGCGCGGTCAGCGTGGCCCGGCATGTCTACGCGGTCGAGCCGGTCGCACGACTGCGCGTGTACATGCGCGACAAGGCCGCCGCCGGCAACACCAACCTGTATGTGCTCGACGGGACACTCGATGCCATCCCGCTGGCGACCGATACGGCCGATGTGCTCCTGACCTGTCGTGCGATCGGCTGGCGCCTGGAGGAGGAGCTGGTCGAGATCGAGCGCGTGGTACGGGCCGGAGGTGTCGCGCTCCACCTGGGGCTCCCGCACCCACCCTCGGACGACGATCCACGCCATCGGCGTCTGACCGAGGCCGGCTATGCCGTCGTGACCTACACCGAAGGGCAGGAGCAGCGAACGGCGTATCGGAAGCAGCTCTAGCAAGGACAGGCTCTGCCCACAGCGCTGAACGGGTCGCCCGTGCCTGCGGTCGTGCCAAGCTCCTCGCTCGCCGGATCCGGGGTCGCGTACACCATCACAGGCGGATGCGCAATATGAAGAATGACCTAGGTAGTGATTGATTGGCTGCTGCTGCGCCTGCCCGCTGCAGTGAACCTCGTCCCAGACACCGTGCAGGTGTTGCCCTGTCAGAGACGTCATCGGTTCAGACGATTGGAGACCCTCCATGCTGCCCCCACGCTACGACGATGAGAAGGCCATCGGATCCGCCGAGTCCCGTCACCGTGAACGCCACCTCAGCCATGCCCGTGCACTCAGGGATCGAGACCGTCTGGACGGCATCGTGAGCCGGATCGTGGGGCGGTTGGCGTCGCTCCGCACAGCCCTCACCAGGCGGGGCGCCCTCGCCTACGACGAGCACGAGCTGACCGACTACGTCTGCCGGCTCGAGGACGGCTCGATGGGTCGGGTTGCCATTCGCGAATCCGATGGTGAATGGATCGGTGTCTGCGTGAAGGTCGGCTAGCCTCCTCGACCAGGTCCTCGTGGCCTGCGAGACCGACGAGTTGACCGCGGCGACGATGCGGCGCGTGCAGGAGTTGCGAGAGTGCTGGGCCGGCGGCTCGGTGTGGCACGACCGCACCGTCATCAGGGTGAGCATCAGCTCATGGATGACGACCGGGGAGGACATCACGCGCTCGGTCGACTCGTTCGCGGCGGCACTGGCCGACGTGCATGCCTCGCCTGGTCGATAGCGCGCGGCCCTCAGTCGGTCAGTCGCTCGGCCATGAAGGCTCGGGCATGGCGCGCGAGGTCCATGCCGTCCTGCCAGTGCTCGCGCCAGATGCCGAGCGTGTTCGAGAGCGAGGACGAGACGACCTTCGACGAGAAGGACTCGAAGACGATGGGCCCGTCGTAGCCGAGCTCCCGCAGCGTGGCGAAGAACGTGTCGAAGTCGACCGTGCCGGTGCCCAGGTAGCCGCGATGACTCTCACTGATGTGCACGTAGCCGAGACGGTCGCCAGCGGCCAGCACCGGCACCCGGTAGTCCTCCTCCTCGATGTTCATCTGGTAGGTGTCGAGATGGACGACCACGTTCGGCTCACCGATGTCGTCGATCATGCGCAGGGCCTGCTCGGCGGTGTTGATGAGGTTGCTGTCGTAGCGGTTCACGACCTCGATGCCAAGGGTGATGTCGGACTTGGCCGCCCGCTGGGCGAGCACCCGAAGCTCGGTGGCGCAGTGCTCCCAGCCAAGGGCAGTGGGCGGGCGGTCGTACTTGCCCAACGCGGCGGCGATGACACCGCAGAGATAGGGTGAGCCAAGGTCCCGTGCGACCGATAGCGCGTCGTCCAGCAGGCGAGCGCCGCGGGCCACGATCTCAGGGTCATCGCTGGAGATGTCGGCATCGAAGGCAAGGCCGAGCGAGCAGGTCGCCTTGATGCCGACGTCCTCGAGGACCCGGGCCGTGTCCGCCACATCGATGGTGCTGGGGTCCAGCACCGGGATCTCGATGAGGTCGTAGCCGGCCTCCTTCGTGGACTCGATGGCCGTCCGGCACTCGGCCGGGCTCCAGCCGCCGACCCACACGAGCGCGTGTAGTCCTAGATCGTTCATCGTCAGAACCCCCTCGCTACGTCCGAGACCAGCGTACGTCACTCAGCGCGAGGGTCGCTTCACGACCTCGACCGTGGTCGGGATCGACCTGGCCTGCTCACGGTCCGCGATCGGGCCCTTGACGCCGGACGTCGAGCACCGACGATGGTGGGACGTCGACCATCTCGCCTCGGGGCCGAGCAATGCCGTACGCCGAACACCTCCGAGCGCTCTTCCCCACACTCGAGCTCGTGGACCTCGACGGCAGGTCCTTGATCGATACCGGTGCCGGTGCCGGCAAGGTCGCGTTCGGGGCGGTCCCACAGGCTGAGCATGTCTTCGCGGTCACGTCGCCGAGACATACGTCGAAGGGCAGGAACCGCGACGGTCACACCTGAAGCGCCTCTAGGAAGGAGCACACATCACCTGGCCCGCCCAACCGATGGTTCGTCCGACACTTGCAGGGACGAGATTCGGGTTGGAGACCCTCTTACCCTGTAGAGGACCGGAACAGGCTCGGTCCTCACGGCGGTCCGCACGATCGTCGACAAGGGATTGGGGCGATGGACCAGGAGCTCGTGGTCAAGGCGAAACAGGGTGATCAGCATGCGTTCGTAGCGCTGACCGCCACTGACTACCCCCGGCTGTTCCGGCTGGCCTTCGGAATCCTCCGAGACCACCAGGCGGCCGAGGACGCCACCCAGCAGGCCTACCTCGATATCTGGCGCAGCATCCGCCGACTGCGAGAGCCCGCGAAGTTCGAGGGTTGGTCCTACCGAGTGCTCGTCCACGCGTGCTACGCCGAGGCCAAGCGAAGGCCAAGGTGGATCCCCCAGACGGAGATCCCGGTCGTGGGCGATCCGCGGGCGGCCCATGACTTCGCGGCGGTCCTCGACCGCGACGAGCTGGAGCGAGGCTTCCGGCACCTGACCGTCGACCACCGGGTCGTCATCGTCATGCACTACCTGCTCGATATGACGCTGCCCCAGGTGGCCGAGGTCCTCGACATCCCGCTGGGCACCGTCAGCTCCCGGCTGGACCGCGCCATGAAGTCGATGCGCGCCGCACTCGGCGTCGGGCCACAGGCGCAGCAGGTCCCCCGGGTGGCCATGCGATGAATGACCAGTTGCTGGGCCCGCTCGTCGAATCGTGGCTCAAGGACAGCGATAGCCCTCCGAGCGACGTCGGACGCAGTACCGCTCAGATCGAGTCGCGCTTGCCGCGAACGCGTCAGTGGAGCCGCTGGTGGCCCGTGCCCTACCTCGAACGCCTGTCCGCACCGGCGACCGGACGAACGCCGCCAGGAGGTTCCTCGATGTTCTCCGCAGTCAAGTTCATCGCCGCGGCCGTCATCGTGGCGCTGTTCGGCGGCTTCCTGCTTAGCGGCGTCCTCACCACGCAGCAGGACGACGAGGTCCTTCCGGCCTCGGTGACCGACTCGCCCTCGCCGACGACGATCGAAGAGACGGCATTCCCGACCGGCACATTCGAGTCCGAGGAGGGTGGCCTCACGCTCGAGTTCCGCGCCGACGGGACCTGCCGACGGGCGGAAGTGCCGTGCACCTACGGGGTCAAGGGGAGGTTCTTCTCGGAGATGACCTTCGAGGAGCCGACCGGGGCCCAGGTGCCGGCGACGTACTACTGGGACTACGACGGCGAGAGCCTGACGTTCGAGCCGTGGGGAGTCGACAAACGGCCGGAGCGCAAGGACGTCTACTCGGGCCACGTCTACCGCCCGGTCGGCGAGACGCTTCCCCTGCGTGTGGCGGAGACCGACTTGCCGATCGGGACGTGGTTCGTGTCGGCGAACGACGGCGGCACCCAGACGCTGCTCTTCCGTGAGGACGGCAAGTACATCGGGAGCGGAGGCGCAGATGCCACGTATGCCGTCAACGAAGACCTGCTCACGGGGATGGTGTTCCACCCCGGACCGGGTATCGAGTTGGTCCCGGCGACGTACTACTGGCACTGGGACGGCGAGCGGCTCCAGTTCCGCCTCTGGGGCGAGGACAGCAACCGGTGGAGGACTGCCATGTTCCTTGGCCGTGTCTTCATCAGGGACGAGACGCAACCCGCGCCCGGTAGCGAACGGGTCGTCCTCCTGAGCCACCCGCAACTCGATGTCTGGGCCAGGGTCGAGATCCGTGAGGGTGACGACGGGCGCTACGAGGCGACCGCGACAAACGACATCGACGGGGAGCCGCTGGGTGAGGGTGTCGGCGACACCCTGCAGGAGGCCGTGGAGGCCGCGCTCGAGTCCCTGGGCGAGCCGTACGCGAGCGACATGGCAGAGAGCGTGAAGGGCTAGCGGACACGAGAGGGAGATCATCCCGTGCGTACATCGCGACACTGCCTGGTGGGGGCGTTCGTACTGGCGCTGGCAAGCGGGCTGGGCGGCGCAGCCGTGGCACAGGACGAGGCCCAAGTGGCCTTTCCGATCGGCCACCTAGAGCCCACCGACGGCCACCGGGAGTCGGTGCGGTTCGACGCGGACGGGACCTGTGCCTCGTTCGGTCCGGGCTGGGAGATGCCCTGCACCTACGCCATCAACGGAAATCTCTTCACCGAGACGTCCTACGAGGGCTCGATGAGATACAAGTTCCCGGCGACCTACCGCTGGGATTGGGACGGCGAGCGGCTCAGCTTCGAACCGTGGAGTCGAGACGACGTCGAGCCCAGAGTCGCGGCGTACGCCGACCGCGTCTACGAAAGAGCCGAGGAGTAGATCGTGTGCGGACGGCGACACGGCACCCAAGGCCCAATGTCGGGGCTCGAGGAGCACCCGCGAACGCATAGGAGGATTCGAGATGACCGGAACCATTCGACTGCTGCGTGTCCTGGTGACCACAGTCCTGACCGCGTCGCTGGCCGCTGGTGGAGCAGTGGCGGCCGGGACCGATGAGGCGGCCGTCCTCGAGGAGATGGTCGCGCTCGAGCAGAGCAAGCTCGACCCCTGGTATGGCAAGTCAGAGACCGAGGTCTACTTGAGCGAGGTCGGTGACGAGACGACGTACTTCAACGACGCCACGGGGGCGCTGCTGGAGGGCGAGGCAGTCCGGGACTGGCTGGCTGGCTTCGAGGGGCTCATCCCGCCCTTCGACTACGAGATCACCAACCCGTCGGTGGCCGTCCGGGGTGACGTCGTCATCTTCGCCTTCAACATCGATATGGCCGATCCCGAGACCGGCGAACCGATGGGCCAATGGATGGTGACGAAGGTGCTCGAACGGACCGACGACGGCTGGGTGGCCATCCACGGGCACTTCGGCATGCCCACGCCCTTGCCCGAGGAGTAGCCGGCTGAGTCGCCGCATCGCGGCCCCGGCTACAAGCGAGGCTCGTCCTGTCAGGGGCGGGCCTCGTATCATGTGCGACACGAGGAGGTGGCGCCCCCTTGGGGTCCCTTCCTTGACGACCAGAGGGCCGTCGAATTCGGTGGAGTCCCGCCACCGCGAACGGCATTTCGGCCACGCCCTTGACCCCAGGAGCCGCGAGCGTGAGGGCTGCGTAACCCGCTCGCTGGTACGCGGGGACCTACGGCGTCTTGCCGGAGCTAGCCGCCGTACCCCATCAGCCGGGGCACGAACAGGACGATGTCCGGGAACAGGATCAGGATGATCAGGGCCACGATCATGATGCCGAGGAAGGGCCAGATCTCCCTGATCACATCCTTCAGCGCGGTCCGGGTCGTGCTCGACACGATGAAGAGCAGCACGCCGAAGGGTGGCGTCGAGAGCCCGATCATCATGTTGAGCACGATGACCACCCCGAAGTGGACCGGGTCGATGCCCACGAGCCGCATGATCGGAAGCACTACCGGGATCATGATCAGCAGCAGCACCATCGTGTCCAGGAACATGCCCATCACCAGGAAGAGCAGGTTGATGAGGATGAGCAGGACCAGTGGATCCTGGGACAGCGAGAGGATGGCGTCGGCGAAGGCGCGAGGGATACCCTCGATGGCCACGGCGTAGTTGATGATGAACGCGCCACCCACGATGAGCCCCACGGTCGCCGACTGCCGCACGGTCGTCTGGAACATCGAGAAGAACCCGCTCGGTCCCAAGGCCCGATAGACGATGAACGCCAGCACCAGCGCGTACATCGAGGCCACGGCGGCAGCCTCGGTCGGCGTGAACACGCCGCTGTAGATCCCGCCCAGCAGGATCACCGGGGTCAGCAGGGCCGGGACCGCGACCAGGAACCGACCCGCGGCCTGGCCCAGACCCGGCCACATCTCCCGCGGGTAGCCGCGTCGCTTGGCGATGAAGAAGATCAGCACCATCTGCATCCCGGCGAGGAAGAGTCCCGGGAGCATCCCCGCCGCGAAGAGCATGCCCACGCTGGTGGCGCTGAGATAAGCGTAGATGACCATGGGGATGCTGGGCGGGATGATGGGCCCGATGGTGGACGTCGCCGCGGTCGTGGCACACGCGAAGTCCTTGGGATAGCCACCGTTGGCCATGGCCTTGATCTCGACCAGGCCGGTCCCGCTCGCATCGGCGACGGCGCTGCCGCTCATGCCGCTGAAGATGACGCTGTTGACCACGTTCACCTGCGCCAGGCCACCAGGCATCCGTCCCACGACGGCATGGGCGAAGTGGAAGATCTTCTCGGTCACCGTGGAGTCGTTCATGATCTGCGCCATGAAGATGAACAGGGGCACGGCCAGCAGCACGAACTTGGAGTAGAGACCGTTCATCGTGACCTGCGCGAAGAGCCCCAGATCGGTTCCGCTGGCGACGAGGTAGACGATGCCCGCGGCCATCATCCCGTAGGCCAGCGGGATACGGATCAGGAACGCGGTGATGAAGACCAGCAGCAGCAGGGCGAAGGCGACGCTCATGTGGACCCGGCCTCGCCCGACCGCTCACGAGCGATGTCACGGACGTCCCTGATCAGCAGGCGCCCACGGTGGAAGACGGTCGCGGCCAGGAACCAGAGGACCACCGCGAAGGCCCAGTTGAACTTGAGCGGCAGACCCGTGACGGAGTCCTCGCCGATGAAGACGAGGTATTCCCAGGTCGCCGGGATGGGCAGCGCGAAGGTGACGACCAGCAGCAGGTTGCCGACCATCCTCGACACGCGTTGCCAGCGCGGTGACATCCGTCGGTAGAGCAGATCGAACTGGATGTGTTCATCGGCCCAATTGGGTAGACCGGCCGCGATGAGGACGGTCCAGATGAAGGCGATGGCGGCCGCGTTGACCGTCCAGATGAGGGGGTCGTTCAGGACATAGCGCCAGAACACGCCGACCAGGATCGACGCGAACATGATGGTGAAGAAGACCATGGCGACGATCTCCTCGACCCGCTCCACGCGGGTCGTGGTTCGCGGCTCGTCGCCGGGCCAATCAAGAAGATCGCCGGTATCCGGAGGTTTCGTGCCGAGGCGGACCTCGGAAACGAACCTGGAGACCGGCGATCTCCGCTGTGTCACAGGTAGAGCCTGGCGTCAGCGCCTAGCCGGCCAGCTCCTGGATGAGGTCGTAGTGCCCCTCCATGAAGGTGGAGGTCAGCTCCTCGTTGCTGAGCAGCTCATCGAGCACGTGCGTGCGGAACGCGTCGCGGTCGGGCTCATAGACGGCCAGCCCCTCCTCCTCGAAGAAGGACACCAGGTCGGCCTCGGCCTGGAGCGCGATATCGGTCGCGTATGCGCGAGCCTCGAGCCAGGCGTCCATGACCAGGCCCTGCTGCTCCTCGCTGAGCGACTGCCAGATCTCCTCGTTGACCGTGGGCCAGACGTCGTTGACCAGGTGGCCGGTCAGGACGATCTGGTCGGTGACCTCGTAGAACTTGGCGTTGAAGTTCGTCGGCAGCGGGTTGTCCTGGCCGTCGACCGTGCCGGTCTGCAGCGCCAGGTAGAGCTCACCGAAGGCGATCGGGGTGGGGTTCGCGCCGAGGGCCTCGCCCATGGCGATCCAGCTCGGTGAGTCGGGGACGCGGAGCTTGACGCCCTCGAGGTCGGCCGGCGTCATGATCTCGCCCACGTCCTTGAGGTTCAGCTGCCGCGTACCGAGGTAGATCGAGGTCAGCGGGCGGACACCGGCCTCCTCGACCGCGGCACCGAAGATGTCCTGGCCGACCTGGCCGTCCATCACCTCGTACAGGTGGTCGACGTCCGTGATCATGTAGGGCACGCCCACGATGCTGGCCGCGGGCACGCGCTCCGAGAGCCACTGCGAGCTGGTGTAGGCCATGGCGATGTCGCCACGGAGCAGAGCGGTCTGCTCGGCGTTCTGGTCGAACAGGCTGCCGCTGTCGAAGACCTCGATCTGGATCGAGCCATCACTCGCTGCCTCTACGAGTTCCTCGAACTTGTAGATGGCCTTGGTGTGATGGTCATCCGGCACGCTCTGGGTCGAGAACTGGAGCGTGACCTCATCCTGGGCTGTGACGCTCGCGATAGGTGCCGCGGTCAACGCCAACGCCACCGCGACGGCCAGTGTCCCTGTCCTTCTCATTCGAAGACCCTCCTCCAGATTGCTACCTGGAGCCCGCACCTCTTCCGGTCAGGCTCCGGCTGACTTGGATGAGTTACCGTGATGAGCATATCCGACGCGGACCGGTCGGCCTTGACGATTCCGAACCGGGCCCTAAGGGAGGCCAAGGGCATGGGATACGACCGAGAGACCGGCTGGACGGCATCGTTCCAGGGTGTCGTGGCGGCCCCTCTGACACCCCTCGGGGACCGCGGCGAGCTGCGCCCGGATCTGGTTCGGCCGATGGTCGAGTTCCTGCTCGACGGTGGCGTCAGCGCGCTCATGGTCGGCGGCACCACGGCCGAGTTCATCACCCTCGATCTCGACGAGCGCCGCGCTCTGCTGGAGGCCTACGTCCAGGCGGTGGATGGTCGCATCCCGGTGATCGCACACGTCGGCGATGTCGACCGGCACAAGGCAGCCGCTCTGGCGGTCCACGCTCAGGATGTCGGGGCTGACGGCACGACCGCCATCACGCCCTACTACCACCGTGTCAGTGAGCCAGCCATCAGGGACTACTTCCACCAGCTGGCGCTGGCCACCCCGGAGCTGCCGTTCTTCGTCTACAACTACCCCGACGCGACCGGCGCAACCGTCTCGTTCGACCTGTTCAGCTCGCTGCTGGAGCTTCCGAATGTCGCGGGTGTCAAGCACTCGGTGGGCACGTTCGAGGAGCTCGAGCCATACCTCTCGCTGCCCGCGCATCTCTGTGTCATGGCTGGGAACGACTCGCTCTCGCGGCAGTTCCTGCGCTCGGGCGGCCGAGCCATCGTCTCCGGCAACGCCGCGGCCTTCCCAGACGTCATGAGCCAGCTCGTCGCGGCGGTGCTCGCGGACCCGGATGCCGACACGGACGAACTCATGGCCAGGGTCGATGTCGTCGTGGCGCTCGGCCGGTCGGGTGCGCCGGACCGCCTGCGCGAGCTCCTGACGATGCGCGGGATCGAAGTCGGTCGGTCGAGGCTCGCGACGTACCTCCCGGATGAGATCACCAAGGCCGATGCGACCATGGCTCGTGACCTCGTTGCGGAGCTCGCCGGCTAGCCTCCTGCAGGCTGAGTCGGCGATACCCAGCCGGCCAGCAACAGCGGGTATCTCCATGGAGACCCCGATCCGCTCGCCCGACTCACCCGGTCCCGAACAGCTCCTCGCCGGTGACCTCGGCCAAGGATTGGCCATCGGTGTCGTAGCGACGGATGACCACGCGGTCGAGGTCGATCTCGAAGGCATCGCCATACGGCCAGGCGCTGAGCCATGCCCCGGAGTCACTCGCGGTCTCCACGTGGGAGTAGCAGTCCGTGGCAGCCTCACTGCAGGCGAAGGCAAGCGCCGTACCGCCATCGAAGGGGACATAGGCGGCGAAGTCGTAGGTACCCTCGAGCAGCCCGCTCATCCAGACGCCATGGGACACCGGCCAGACGGATCCGATGACGGTCGCACCATCGGGTGGACCGACCCGACCGATGACCGCGCCCGAGGTCGGGTCGAACACGATGATCTTCCGAGCGGCGAGCTCGTCGTACAGCGCGACCGAGCCCTCGTGACCGGCCGAGAGCCGAAGGCGAGGCGTGACGTACGTGCCCTTCTTGGTGCGCGGCAGGTCGGCATCGAGCGGGATCTTACGCGGGGCCTTCCCACCCGGCTCGACGATGCCCAGCTGGAGTCGTCGCCGAGCACCGTCCTTCGCGCCCTTACGGGAGTAGAGGACCACGAGCCCGTCGTCGGTTGGGGCGAGTGCGACGACCCGTGGGAGCACCGTGGCGAGGCTGCCGGACCAGCGGTCGAGACGGGCCAGCGACCAGTCGGCGTAGTACTCGAGGGTCCCTTGCGGGTCCGTCTTCTTCCACACGATCGCCCAGAGGTCCTCGCCCAGGGTGGCCGAATCGCTGACGAAGGTGGGCTTGCGGCCGGTCGCCACCGGATAGGCCTCGAGCTCGGCCGATCCATCGAGCGAAAGGCGGATGATGCACTCGAGCACAGGGGTCTCCCACTCGGCATCCACGATCGGGAGCCATGCGGCCCTACCGTCTGACTGCACGAGAGGCTTTCCGTCACGTCCTGGTGGACAGTCCGGATGGGCGACATCCCAGCGGTCGAGGATCTCGCCCGTCAGATGGTCGACGCGAGTCACGGTGTCGCTCTCGTTGAGCCAGAGGTCGCGAGCCGGTTCTTGCACGGGCGGTTCCGGAGAAGACGTGGGCTCCACGGGCGCGGGGGTGGCCGGCGGGGATGTCGGTGCGACGGGTGTCGCCGTGGCCGAGGCGACCTCGCCGCTCGGATCGACCCCAGCCTCGGAGTGGCGCGTCTCGTCGAGCAGCGCACTCAGCTTGTCGTCCCCGATCTGGAGGGCTTCGAAGGACAGATCGGAGCGGTGGAGGCGACCGTCGAGGACGCCCTCATCAGGACAGGCCTCCCAACTGTCTTCATCGGCTGGGTCATCGCTGAAGAGGTCGGCCTCCGACTCGTGTGCCCCCGTGCGGTGGAGGATGGCCGAACCGCCGAAGCAGCCCGCTCGACCCGGATCCGGATAGTGCTCGGTAGCAAAGGTGACGTCGACCCTGGCCCACTCACCCTCATCGTTTCGATCGCCAGCAGCCAACCAGCCGCTGCCGGTCAGCGTGTCGCCATCGAACTTGAACGTGACCTTGGAGGAGTCGAATCCGTGCTGCTCATCGAAGGACCCGGTGGCATACCACGAGGCCTGACCGCCACCTTCGTCCGCGGCGAACGTGCTGCCGGTGACGGCGCAGACCAAGAGCGTCACCAACCCGAGACTTGCCCGCTCGCGGGGGCGAGCCCAAGACGACAGACTCGATCTCACAGCTGTTCCTCCATCCCTGGCCATCGGATCGTGCAGCACCTCACTCGGCCTTGATCTCCGCGATGAAGGGCAGGGCGCTGCCGTCCGACCACCTGAATGCACCTTCGATGGCGCCGTCACGCAGGGTGGCCTCCCAGGTCCCTTCATCGCCGCCTTCTTCGACCTTCAGCTCGCAGGGCGCCCCCTCGCTCGGCGGAATCAGCGTGTCGAGACGCGCCGCGACCTGTGCCACACCACGCATCGTGTCGCGCGACAGCATCCCTGCGAAGCCCCCGTTGAACGTGATCTCCACGTGGGCCACCCAGACCGGACATCGCTCGAACTCCGTCGGGATCTCGGCCATGAGTGAGCCGGTCCCTTCGACATCCCCATCGCTGCTCAGTTTGAAGGCGATCCGGTTCTCGTTCAGCGTGCAGTCAGCCAGCCCGGCGATCTGGGTGCACGCGGTCCTGTCCCCGAAGTGGCCCCCGGCTACCTGGTCGGGCGCGTCGTAGGCCTCGAGCGCCGCGAGGAACTCTTTTTCGTAGGCATCGGCGGCGGCGTGCGTGCTCTCATCCTCCATTCCGGCAGCCACGTCGGAGCAGACCTTACGCAGGGGTACCGAGGTGATGTGGTCGCAGTACGAGCCGTCCTCCTGTTTCCTCGCCGCTCCCGCGAGGCACAGGTCACGCATCATCGGAGTGGGCAGCCCGTCGCAGAGCTGAAGAGCCTGCGACGAGGCGGTGGGATGTAGCAGGGCCATGAAGCCGCAGAGCTCGCGCAGGCCCTCGGGACTGGTGACGCCGTACTGCATGTCGGGCTCGTCGAGGTTCATGCCCACGATCTCGTCACAGATCTCGAAGTCGGTCCAACCCTCGGGCGGCGGCATCATCGAGGCCAGGATGCAGCCGCTGCGCAATTCCGGGTGTTCGATCTCGCGGCAGAGGTACGGCGTGTCGTTCAGCCTGGCCGCCATACCCAGGCACATGTCGGCGCCGGTCAGGCGGCCGAAGCCCTCTTCGTCCAGGCTGATATCGCCCAGGTGACTGCAGTCACCCACATCGCCCGGGTCGGTCTCGATGTAGTAGTGGATACATGCGAGCGCGGACTCCGGGTCGGGCAGGTCCCCACACCTGCGCGGATCGTCGTCGATCTGCGCCATGGCCGCGAAGCAGCTGGCGCGGATCTCGAGCGATCGGCAGATCGGCACATAGGCCTGGATCGCCCAGGACGGTGGCCGCGGTGGCAAGGGCGACCTCGGCCTCGAGCGAGTCCGAGTCGGGGGCCGATGTCTCCTCGTCGAGGGCTTCGATGAGAGCCTCGAAGTGGGGCAACAACGCGTCGTGGTGCCTCACGATCGCCTCGGTCAGACACAGTGCGCTCGGCGTGGGGTCGAGCACGCTGTAGCTCTCGGAGCAGAGGCTCGCATCGGCGAAGTAGGCACCGATGACGACCTCGGGATCGCCGCTGTCAGCCCGTGAAGAGGACAGGCCTTCTGCTTCCGACTCGGTGGTCTGCGCCGTAACGGGCGCGGCGGTGAGCACCGTCATCACCGCCGCCATCGTGGTTGCCTTGACGAATCGCTGCAGATCCATCGCCCCCTCCTCGCCACACTATCTTGCCGCAAGACGAGGGCGCTTGGCTCGGTCACCTGCGTGGCCGCGCTGCGATCCGGCGTACCGAGCCATGCGACCCACCGCGCAGAGCACTCGCCGCGGTTCCAGCGGGTGACGGCAGCGATAGAATGCTGGTGCATTCGCGACCAAGGGGGACGAGATGATCAGGTTCCGACCACTCAGCGTGGCGATGGCTGCCTTGTTGCTGTTCGCGCTCGGGGGAAGTGCCCTCGGCCAGACACCGCTGCCCATCGAGCGCACGCCGGAGATGGAGGAGCATGCCGCGGAATTCGCGGCCCAGTTCCCCGAGACGGTCGGAGGCGTGTCGCTCTTGGACAACCTCGAGATCGACGTCGGACAGGAGCTCATCGGTGAGATGGATCTGAGCGATCCTGAAGATGCCGCGGAGATCGCCCGGTTCAACGAGATCGCCTCGGCCGCTGGAGGGACGCTCGATGATGCTGCGACCGCCATCAGCTACGCCCAGCTGAGCGAGGACGCCTTCGTGACGATCATCGCCCTGCAGGTCCGAGGTAGCGACATCCAGCCGGCGCTTCCGCTCTTCGTCGCCACGTTCGAGGAGGACATGCCTGGTGTGCTCGTAGAAGAGGCTCAGGTCAACGACGTCGACGTGACGCGGCTCAGCGACCCCGAAGACCCGGAAGCAGGGTCGATCGTCATCCTGGCTCGTGGTGATGCCCTCTGGCTGGTCTCCGCGCCACCGGAGTACCTCGAGGAAACCATCGGTTCACTGCCGGAAATCCTGACGCCGAACGCCGACCAGCTCCGAGCGCTCGTCCCCAACCTGGGACTCAAGGTGGCCGAGCTCCCCACGCGAGCGCCGGACAAGGAGTTGGCTGAGATACTCCACGCCCATCCGGGCATGCGCACCTTTGTAGAGGTGGCTGCCCCCGCAGCGTCGTGCCGATAGCAGCGCTGCGCCCGTGCGTCGGCAGACCACGGGTGCACGAGCGGCTATCCCAAGACGTCGAAGCTCAGTCCCGCGTGGGAGGTGAGCCGCGCCAGCAGCTGCTCACCAAGAGCCGAGGCCGGCGTCCACGAGCCACCACCGACGGCGATCCGGCCCCCATCCTGGGCAAGGCACAGAGCAGATTCGATGAGCATCCGACTCGAGGAGAGCGCCCCGGGATCCCCCTCGCCTGCCACGCGTGCCTTGATGACGTCGCCGTCGTCATGCTTGGTCACTCAGGGTGGGTAGCACACTTGTGCTACTCTCGGGCCATGGCGAAGTCCGTAACGCTCCGTCGCGTCGGCGGGTCCGTGGGTACCACGCTCCCCAAGGAGATGGTCGACCGGCTCGATCTGGCCGCCGGTGACCGAGTCCTGGCCATCGAGACCGAGCGAGGCATCCTGCTGACGCCGTACACCGAGGAGCTCGAGGCTGAGTTGGCTGCGACGCGGCGCGCCGCGAAGCGCTATCGGGCAGCCCTGCACGAACTGGCTAAGTGAGAGGCGGTGAGCCACGCTGGCTCCGACGCTTGGTGCTCGACGAGGCTCACTTCCAGCAGGTCCGTGCCCACGGTGGGTCGTATGGCATCCGCGATGAGAACGCACTCGAGTCGGCATTGGGGCGTCCTCGGCACCGCTGGTCGTACTCGCCTGAGACCGGCCTGCCGGAACTGGCGGCCGCGTACGCGTTCGGCCTGATGAGGGATCACCCGTACGTCGATGGGAACAAGCGCATCGCCCTGGTCGCGCTGGTCGCGTTCCTTGACCTCAACGGCATGGAGCTGGTCGCCACCAACGCTGATGCGCACATGGCCGTGCTCGCCGTAGCAGCCGGAGAGATGACCGAGGCCGAGCTGGCCGACTGGATCGAGGCACACTCAAGCGCTTGGTGACCAGCCGAGCTGGATCGAGGCGGCCGCAAGCGGTCGGCAAGCCGGAAGAAGGGCGTAGCGCCCCCAAGGGGCCTTGAGGGCGCGGGAACAACGCAGCGCCGGAGACCCGCTTGCCTGGCACGCGGAGGCGGGACGAGCTTGGCCGTAGAGCGCCGCGACCGCACCTCGATCGGTGTCGCTGCCCTCAGGCCCGAACCCCGCCCTGCCTGACGGAATCGGAACCTCATCACAGCCATGGCATCACCAACTGGGTACGAGACCCACGCGAGGAGAGGCCATGGCCAGGAGTGTGATCAGAGTGCTCGCGACCGCCACGGTGCTGGCAGCGTTCATGGGTGCGAGCCAGGCGGGCGCAGCGGAAGACTCCGGTGACCTGCAGGCCGAAGTGGCACGGGTGCAGGCGGAACTCGAGGCTGTGACGGCCGAGCGAGACGCCCTGCTGGAAGAAGACGGGGCGCGAGACGAGCGCTACCAGCGGTCGAGCGAGACGCAAGAGGCGCTCATCGACATCATCGCTGATCCGGCGGCGTTCGGGAGCATGGACGAGGTCCTCGACCTACTGGACGAGTTGGCTGTCCCCGGTGCGACCATGGATGACGTCGCGCTTGGGGCCGCCGGTTGGCGCGCCGCATGGCAAGGGACGCTCTTCGGTGCCCACGCCACGATCCCGACGTGGGTCAAGTGGATGGCCGACGATGGGTCTATCGGAGGCTCGCTGTGGACCTGGACGGGGCGCGCCCGCAACGGGGAGTCGCTCACGCTCCCGGGGATCGACGTCAGCACGTACGACGAGAACGGGCTTATCACCTCGGTCGTTGTCTACTGGCCCTACGAGAACTCAGAAGTCGCGTGTGTCTTCTACAAGGGCAACGAGGCGTGCGCTGCCGGATAGTCGGAACAGGAAGGGTGTGGCGCCCCCAAGTGGTCTTGGGGACTCGGGAACAACGCAGCGTGGACGACCCTCTGGCGTGGTACGCCGAGAGCGCGTGACGGTGGGCGAGGTGACCCCCGTGCCTGCACCCGCGACGGCTGACCACGGCGCTCGCACACCGTGGGGAGGGCACAGGTCAGTCCCTGCCACACCTAGGGAGGGCTGCTCAGGGCCGCAGTTGGATCACCGTCCAGTGGGCGAGTGTGTCGGTGGCGCACGAGGCCGGCGTGGTCACCAGGATTCGCTCAGCAGCGTCGCTCGCCTCGGCGTAGGCATCGATACCCGAGAAGTCGCACGGCGCGAACTGGGAGACTTCGCGGAAGCGCAGCTCGTCCTGCCAGTCATGGATTAGCTCCTTCTCAGTCGCGAGCGCGAACTCGGTGCCGCCGCGGCTGGCGATGTCATCGAGCGTGCCGGGTAACTGCGCCCAGACCTCTCGCATCGGGAACGAGCTGTCCACGACCACGAAGACACGCTCACTCTCACGAGACAGCATGATCACCGCCGCTAGAGCGCCGAAGACCAACAGCACCCCGACGACGAAGATCGCGAGTGGTCTCAAGTGGTCTCCCTAGACTCCGGCGTTGAAGAGCGACACCAGCTTGAACTCCACGTCGCCCTCGCTGGCGTTGAAGCTGGCGGCCTCGACCAATGAGGCCAGTCGGCCCAACTCATCGAGGTTGGCCTCGAAGCCCACGGTGAAGACCGGGATCCGCGCTCCCGCGATGGCCTCGTCGACCTTGTCGAAGCCGAGGCCCTCGTTGGTCTCGCCGTCGGTCAGCACGACCAGCATGAACTTGCCACTGGGGTCGAGCTGTCGTTGCTCGGCAAGCATCTGCAGTCCCAGCACGATGCCGTCGTACATGGCTGTGCCGCCGACCGGATCCATGTCCTCGATCGCGGCCTGGAAGCTGGCCTGCTGGTTGAGGTCGAAGGGCGCCATGTCGAGGACCTTGCGCGTGGTGTCGTCGAACTCGACCAGGCCGATCGAGGCCTCCGGATTGATGAACTCCCGCGCTGAGCCCAAAGCCTGCTGCACGGCCGCGACCCGGGATCCGGCCATGGAGCCGCTGGTGTCGGCCACGAAGACGGCGTAGACGGGACGACCCGCGTCCTTCTTCTCCTTCCATAACTGCTGAGCCTCGATGAGCGTCTCGCCCGAGGGCAGGGACACGTCGGAGACATAGTCGGGAGGGTCGAAGCCGAAGTCGCCTGCCGTGCGCCGCAACTCATCACTCTCGAGGTGAGCGGCGAAGAGCTCGAGGACCTCGCGCTCCTCCGGCGGAGCTGCATCGAACGCGTACAGCGGGTTGTCATGCCTGATGCCGAAGGGGATGAACTCGAAGCCCGAGCTCAGCGACTCGGTCTTGTCGTACGTCTGCCACTCCATCACGAAGGCATCGAGCGTGCCGTTGTCCTTCTCCACGGACTCACGCATCTGCAGCGTGGTGAACGCCACGAACGGCACTTGCTCCTGGAACTCCTCGAAGACGCTCGCGACATCGGGCGCAACCAGGCGCGCTTCGTCGCCCGCGGCAAAGTCGTCGAGCACGGTGAGCAGGAAGTTGAGACCGGTCGAGGAGGCGAAGGGGTTGGTGTAGCCCATCACCAGCTCGCCGGCGATGACCGCCTGGATGAGTGCCTTGGTGTCGAGCGTGCCGTACTTCTCGCGAAGCTGGTCGGCAGTCTCGTCCTTCATGACGATGCCAGCCACGTTGGGCACGGTCTGCTCGGTCACCAAGGTCATCGGGCTGTGGGCGTTGGCCATCTGGATCCAGAGATGGTTCGAGGGGCTGAACCCGGCCGGCAGGTCGTCACCGGCGGCGATGAACTGGTAGCCCGTTCCCGAGGCAATGCGACGGATCGCGACTTGGGCGTCGCGCCCATCGGCAGTCTTGGCTCCCGAGCGGTTGAACGACTCGGCGGCCTCGACCATCCAGCCATCGGTGCCGGAACCGGATTTCTCGGTGGAGGCGAACACCTCGGCAACGACCTGGTCGGCCCGCTGGCCCGGATCCACCGAGAGTTCGAACGTGGAGATGTCGGGCAGCGTGTCTGCCAACTCCTTCTCCGGGAGCGAGACGGCTGCCTTGCGCGTCACCGGCGCGTCGATCCAGTCGATATCATCGACCAGCTCGCTGATGCGTTGCTCCGCAGTGGCCTGGTCGAGCGGCTCGGACTGACCTCCGAGGTCGCCGCCGCAAGCCGCCACGATGACGGCCAGGCCAGCGAGCATGGCGATGAGGAGAGGGAGTCGGTGGCGGGTGGTCATGGTTTCGGTCTCCCTGCTGAGTCCGATGATCAAGCCTCGCTCTTGACGTCGAGCGAGGTTTCGTTGGCGCGTCCGCGCTCGTGCTTCTCGATCGACTTCTCGGCCTCGCTGGTGAGCTGGTCGAGCTCGACGATCTGGCTGGCCATCTGCGGCAGCGCCTCGTGGCGATAGCGCGAGATCTCATCGAGGGCGATGTCGATGTCCGCAAACGCCGACTTGAGCGACTCCATGTCGAGCATCGTGCTCGTGGCCTGCTGGTGGATCTGCGTCCCCTGAGTCTTGAGGCGCGACGCCGTCCCCGCGATGAGGTCGGAAGTCGTGCGATTGAGCGCTTCGACCTTGTCGAGCACGACCTTCTGGTGGGCCACGGCCATGGCTACTGCGACGGCGACCTGGAGGGCGCTGACGGTCACGTCGATGGCGCGCTCGACGCCGCGCACGAGCTCACGGTTGTTGCGGATGATGAGCGCGGTGGCCAACACACCCTGCTGGTTCACCGCAAGCTGCTGCTGCAGGTCCATGGTCCGCTGGCGGAGCGCGAAGACCAGCTCCTCCTCGATGAACTGACGTCGCGGATCGCCCTCGGGGATCTCCTGGTCCAGCCGCTCGTTGACGGCGGCGTCGAGCGCTCGGGCAAGCGCGATCTGGTCGGATAGCGTGAGCGTCAACTCACGCATGTTCTTCTGATCTTCGTTGAGCGTGACGTTGTCGCGCTTGAGCTGGTCTCGACCACTCTCGAGCGAACGGATGACAGCGTCGATGACGCCCTGCGACGACTCGAACTGCATGAAGTAGCGCTGCAGTGGCGTACCGACCCCGGGGATCATGCCCAGGAGCTTATTGAAGGAGCTGGGCTCGAGCTCGAGTCCGCTGGGGTCGAGCTTCTCGACCTGGATGCGCAGGTCAGTGAGCGACTTGGCGACGGGCCCGCCCTCCTCACTTTCGCGCGCGAGGTCGCGCAGCGGTGCCTGGAGCAAGCGACTGCGGGTCGCGGAGCGACGCTGCAGATCGCGGCCCATGCCGTCGACCGCCTCGAGGCTGGTGACGCGGGCATCCTGGTCCTCGGGATCGAAGGCGACCAGTCTGGTTGCGTACTCAGCCGCCTTGGCGGCCACGGCCTCGTCGACCGTCGGCTCGACCGCGACGACCTCAGCCTTGGTCTCCTCGACGTTCAGATCGAGTTTCAGGGCGGGGACCTTGTCCGTCTCACTGGTCATCGGTTCACTCCTTGGCGGGATTGGCTTGGTACCCGGTCAGGCGCTGGCGTACTTGCCGGCACGGTCGGCCAGCTCCTCGAGAGCCTCCATTGCCGCCTCCGCATCTTGCGGTGCGAGGCCGATGGGCGCGTCGGCGAGCGCGGTGGAGGTTCGGTCAAGCAGCGTCATCGCCGACTCGTTCTGGGCCAGCAGATAGGTCGTCTTGGCCTGCTGCGTGATAGCGAGGGCGCGTCGATCCTCGAGTGACCGGATCTCGGGCGCTGCCGAAGCGGCGCCTTGCTCCTTCAGTTGTTCGAGGCGGTTGTCGATGTAGTCCGGGTCGATGGTGCTAATGCTACCCATGGCGACCACGACCTCACGAAGGTTGCTGATCACCGCGAGATAGACCTGCTGGGCTGTCGAGAGGTACCGGGCGTAGGTCAGCTCCCCGGCCTCGAGACGTCGGTCGAGCATGGTCACGAGGTTGTCGCGCTTCTCACCGATGGCCTGCAGTTGGTAGGCGGGGCGCTCGTCCCCCAGCCGGTCCAGATCGCGTTTGAGCGCCCCCAACTCTGCCTCGCTGACGTAGGGCAGCTCAGGCGTCTCGAACTGCAGCTTGCGCAGCGTTCCGGTGGCGGACAGCGTCAGTGGCCACATGACGATGGCGATGATGCCGACGGCGACAACAACGATGGCCAGCAGCGTCGGCGGCTCGAGGACGACGAGGATGCTCACCACGGCCAGCGCGACCGCAGCCACCGCGATCCATGACGGCGGATAACTCACCACCGCCTTCCACCAAGTCTTCATGGCATCATTCTCCTACGACCACAGGATGGTGCCAGAGTGGAAATGAGGGTGCCTCTATGAGTCCACGCAAGGCAAGAGCCATCGGGACCGGTGCCATCCGGTCATGCTTCTGGACACTCCTTCGCCTGCCGCAGACAGGCAGGTCACCCGAGTCGTGTGGACCCCAGCGGCTCAGCCGTTCTTCTCGGCGGGCGAGGTCGTCCCTGATGACTCAGGCGCGTTGTTGTGGCGCCCCCAAGGGGATTCGAACCCCTGATCTCCACCTTGAAAGGGTGGCGTCCTAGGCCTCTAGACGATGGGGGCCAGCGACCGAAGGAGTGTACCCGACCCGCGGAGAGTGTCCGTCAAGCGCGGATGAAGGTGAAGATCGAGGCCGCTGCGAGGCACCCGGCAGCCGCCAGCGCGAAGAGCCCGCCCATGGCTGCACCGAGCAGCGAACCGGCCGCTCGACCCCAACGTGCGTCGTTCAGCGCACGTGAGAGGAACCAGGCCGAGGTGAAGGCGAAGGTGAGCCCGAGCACGGCAAGGCCAGCCACGGTGAAAGCGATGTTCTGGCCTGAGCGGTCGAGGATGAGCCCGTACAGGACGACGAGTCCCGCCAGCACCATGACGACCACGACCGCGATGCGTACGAGCGCCACGGCCCGAGTATAGGTACGACCGCCGAAGCCGGTTTCCAGGGGCTAGGACAATCGAACGACCATCCCGGCGCGACCGGGCAGACCGATGCGCAGTATCTCGCCATCGATCGCGGCTGAGCCCTCCCCTGCCGCGCTGCCGCGAAGGGGCACGATCGACGCTTCGGTGGCACGCATCGGCAGCGGCACCTCCCAAGCAAGGCTGTCGTCGCCGGCATTGGCCACCACGGCGAAGGCGTCGTCGCCATTCCGCCGCAGGTAGGCGACGGCGGGCCCCTTCGTGCCCAGCAATGCCAGGTCGGCATCGCGGAACGCCCGGCTCGAGTGGCGTAGCGCTGCCAGGTCCGCGACCCAGGCGGAAGGCTCGCCAGCCCACTCGGCAGGGTCAACCGGGAACGCCCGCCGACAGTCTGGGTCGGCCGAGCCGGCCATGCCGATCTCGTCGCCGTAGTAGATACAGGGCGCACCAGGCAGGGTCATCTGCAGCAGCGTCGCCAGCCTCAGGGCGTCCAGGTCATCGCCACAGAACGTCAGGAAGCGTGGCGTGTCGTGACTGCTGAGCAGGTTCAACTGCACGGCCGTCACTTCCGGGGGATTCGTCTCTTCCAGGTCCTTGATCTCCGCCCACAGCCCAGCGCCGTCGTAGGCGCGGATCTTGCCCTCGTACTCGAACGGCAGCGGCACGGCGGGGTCCAGCCGATGCTGGGCCGCGAACCCGAGCATGGCCCGGCTCAGCGGGTAGTTCATGAAGGCATCGAACATGTCGCCCTGCAGCCACTCGGGCTTGTGGTGCCAGATCTCGGCCACGATGTAGGCCTCTGGGTTCGCAGCCCGAACGCGCGGCCGGAACTCACGCCAGAAGTCGGCTTCGATCTCCTCGGGCACATCCAACCGCCAGCCGTCGATGCCGAAGCGGATCCAGAACTCCGATGCATCGAGGATGTGCTCCCGCGCGGCCCGGTGTTCCAGCCGGATCTTGGGCAATGCCGGCAGATCCCACCAGGCCTCGTAGCCCAGGACCTCACTCGAGACCGAGCCAAGTGACGCTCCGGCCGCGTGTCGCTGCGCGATCTCCGCCATCTGCTGTTCACTGGGGAACGCCGAGAGCCCCCGTTTCCCGGCACGAACGTCGTCCGAGAAGTAGAACCAGTCGCGATACGGAGACTGCATCCCGTTCTCGAGCACGTGGTGGAACGGCCACCACCCCCGCCCACAGTGGTTGAAGACGCCATCGAGCACGACCCGCATGTCACGAGCGTGGGCCTCATCGAGCAGCTCGCGCAGGGCCTTGTTCCCGCCGAGCAACGGATCCACCGTGTAGTAGTCGTCGGTGTGATAGCGGTGATTCGAAGCGGAGGCGAACACCGGATTGAGGTAGAGCGCCGTCACACCCAGCCGCTTGAGCCGATCGAGGTGGGCCACGACGCCGTAGAGGTCGCCGCCCTTGAAGCCCTGCGTGGTGGGCGCTGCTTCCCACGGCTCCAGCTCGCCGGGCGCATCCACGCGTCCACTACGAGCCAATCGGTCGGGGAAGACCTGGTAGAAGACGGCGTCTCGGACCCAGGCCGGAGTGTCGATGGTCATGGCGCGCAGGGTATCGCCTTCGGCCGATCCGGCGTGCATGGGACAATCAGGCGATGTGGGACGTGATCAAGGCCATGCCGCCGGGCGTGCTGCTGTTCATGGGCTACTCGTTGCTCGTGCTATCGGTCCTCGGGCTCGGCATGCCTATCGTCATCGACCAGGCCATCGCGGCGCCGGTCTCCTTCGTCGGGATCGTCTGGATGGCCCTGCTGGCCTATCTCATCTTCACCGCCACGCTGGTGCTCCAGAAGAAGCAGGCAGCCTTCGGCCTGGCCATGGGGCTGACGTCGTTGCTGCTCCCCCTCGCGGTCATCATGCTGTTCGCGCCAGGTGGCTTCGTGGTTTCGATCGCGGCGGTCGTGCTCTTCGTAATCGTCGTCATCGGGCTCCGCCGTCCGCGCAGCCGGGAGTGGTTCTCGGAGCCCTAGACCGTGAGCATCGCTAACGAGTCGAGGTGTGTGCCAATCCGTCGACCTCATCCCACAGGCGTCGACGCTGTTGCGCACTGAGCCGTGTGGCCCGGAACCGGTCGAAGGGGCGGGCCCGACGATCGAGGTAGAGCCGCCCGAACGGCCGGTCGACGTCTTGGTCGGTCGCCAGCCAGGCGATGGTGTCGGCACCCTCGGCCGGGCTCCGCAGCCATGGCTTCATGAACTCGTAGAAACTGGGCAAGGACTCGGCAAGTCCCGGCGTGTCAGCCCAACCGGGGTGCATGGCATCGAAGCGGACGTGACCCTGGTATCGCCGCGACCACTCGCGCATCAGGGCCGTGGCGGCACGCTTCGCACGCGCGTACGCACGAGTACCGTCGTAGGGTCCGCGCTCGAACTGCAGGTCGTCGGGTGGGAGCGGCTGGAAGTACATCCCACCCGACACGACCGTGATGACCCGGCCGTCGCCACTCTCCTCAAGCAGCGGCAGGAGTCCCTCGATGAGCGCGAACGGCCCCACCACCATCGTCGCGAAGGTGGTCTCCAAGCCTTCTTCGGTGACTTGGCGCTCTTCGTTGATGGCTCCCGCGTTGTCGATGAGGACATCAAGGCGGTCCTCGGTTGCCAGCACGTGCGCGATGGCGGCTCGCACGCTTTCGAGTGAAGACATGTCTGCCTGCACGATCGGGAAGCGGTCCTCGCCATGCTCGCGCACCAACTCGTCGCGTAGTGCAGCCAGCCTCTCGACACTCCGCCCTGCGAGCACGACGCGCGCACCCAGCTCGGCCATCAGATCGGTCGTCGCCCGCCCCAGCCCCGAGGTCGGTCCGGTGATGAGGACCGTTCGACCGACGAGGGCGCCAGGGGGAGGGTCGTCCCAGCCATAGAGCCTTCGTCGGACGACGTAGCCGAAGGTACTGAAGCTGCCGGCGATGGTCAGCTCGAGCAACCCGTCGATCAGGTCACGCGCGCGCATCGAGCTCTCGCTGCATGCCCTCGACCACGCCCGTGCCGATGTTGTCGAAGTAGCGGCCCAGCAACGGCTCGATCAGCCCGAGCAAGCCGTTGAGCTTGAGCTCGGCCTCGTAGTCCACCCGGGTGCCAGCCTCGGTCTCGGTGAACGTGATGATGTCCTCCGTCCAGACGTATCGGCTCTCGCCCACCAGCACCAGTCGCTCGGGCGCGACCAGTTCGGTGATGCGGTACTCCATGGAGAGGGGCGAGCGGAAGCCCTTGACCTCGAGGGCATAGCGAGCTCCGACCTCGGCGTCGCCCTCGCCGATCCGACTCGCAGAGACGGTGTTAGGGTCCCACTCAGCCTGACGACTCCAGTCGCTGATGTACGTGAACGCCGACTCGCGGTCGACGGGCGAGACCACCGTCTCGTGCAGCTTGGTCATCTGAGTCTCCTGTGGGGGTTGCGCGGGTTGTACAAACATTGTACCATCCCTGTACATTCAGCGCTATTCGAGGGGAACAAACCATGGACGTCGCCATCATCGGCTCAGGGGTCAGCGGACTCTCGGCCGCGTGGGCGCTGCGCCAGGATCATCGCATCCGCATCTTCGAGCGAGATCTCCGTCCAGGTGGCCACGTGAAGACCATCACTGTGCCGACGGCAGCCGGCCCTGTGAACGTCGATACGGGTTTCATCGTCTACAACGAGCCCACATATCCCTACCTTACCGGGCTCTTCGAGGAGCTCGGTATCGAAACCCAGCCGACCGAGATGTCTCTCGGACACTCCTGTACGTCCTGCGGTCTGGAGTTCGGCTCTCGGAAGCCCACCAGCATGTTCGCGCAGCCCAGCTCGATCGCCCGCGCCTCGCATTGGCGGATGATCGACGATATCCGGCGCTTCTACCGCACGGCGCGCCAGCGGCTCGACGAAGACGCCTGGACACGCGAGACGCTGGCCGAATTCCTCGATGAAGGTGGCTACAGGAATGCTTTCCGCCACCACTTCCTGGTGCCGGTGGTGTCGGCGGTGTGGTCGACGTCAGCAGCGGAGATCATGGACTTCCCTATCGACTACCTTCTCCGCTTCCTCGACAACCACGGGCTCATCGGCTTCGGCAACGGCAAGCCGTGGCGCACGGTGGTGGGCGGCTCGATGACGTACGTCGACCGCATCATCGAGCAGCTACCTGATGACGCGCTCGTGGCTGGCGACCCGGTGGTGGACGTCCGGCGCGACGAGAGCGGCGTGACAGTGGACAACCTGTCCGGTCGCAGTGAACACTTCGATGCGGTGGTCATGGCCACGCACGCTGACGTGTCGCTCTCCTTGCTGAACGATGCCGACGCGGCCGAGCGTCAGGCGCTGGGCCTGTTCGAGTACACCACGAATGAGGTCGTCCTCCACACCGACGAATCGCTCTTGCCGCGACACCGCCGTGCGCGCGGCTCGTGGAACGTCGAGACCGACGACTGTCGCCAGCCCGGGAAGCAGCTGGTCATGAGCTACTGGATGAACAACCTCCAGCGGCTTGACACGCCTGCGCAGTACCTGACGTCGGTCAACCCCGGCGATCGCGTCCCCGATGACGAGGTCATCGTCTCGCGCCCGATGTCGCATCCCAAGTACACCTTCGACACGCTCGACGGTCAGGCTGCGATCGGCGCGCTGCAGGGCCATCGCATGACGTTCTACGCCGGAGCCCACCTGGGCTACGGCTTCCACGAGGACGGCTGTCGGTCCGGCTTCCAGGCCGCCGAGATGATCGCCAAATCGGGCGTGCAGCCGATCCCGGTGGCAGCATGACAGCCGCCCCCGGCGGGCGCTCGCACTTGCTCGAGGGCAAGGTGCGCCACCGCCGCACCCAGCCGAAGCCCTACGAGCTGGAGCACGATGTCTTCTACCTCGCGCTCGATCTTGACGAGATCGACGAGGTCGACGCCCGACTGCGTCTCTTCAGTCGCGGCCGACGCAACGTGCTCTCGCTCCGTGACCGCGACCACTGGCTGCCAGGGGCAACCGACCTGCGGGCCGCGGTCCACGGCCACCTCCAGGAGGAGGGCTTCGACACCAACGGCTGGCGCATCACCTTCATCGCCACTCCCCGCGTGCTCGGCTACCAGTTCAACCCGGCCAGCTTCTACCTCTGCCGCGACCGTGAGGGCTTGATGCAAGTCGTCATCGTCGAGGTCCACAACACACACGATGAGCGCCGGCTGTATACGCTGCGGCCCGAGCGCCGCGGCAAGGCCTGGGTCGACGACATGGACAAGGACTTCTACGTCTCCCCATTCATCGACATGGACGCGCACTACACCGTCCGCGTGCAGGACGATCCCGGTCGCGTGCGCATCGCCATCACCGAGACCGAGCGCGGTGAACCCCTGCTCACGGCGACACTCGTGGCCGAACGACATCACCTCACCGACCGCAACCTGCTGCGCACGCTCCTGCGCGTCCCGCTGGCCACACAGAAGACGATCGCAGCCATCCACCTGCACGCGTTCCGGATGTGGCGGCGCGGCTTCACCTTCCGCAAGCACTCCGAGGTGAGCCGATGAGCGCAAGCTCCTTGACCACTCGGGCCGCCGGCCCCCTCGATTCCCTGCTGACCCAGGTCTCCAGTCGCGTGGCACTGTCGGCCGCGTCACGCATCCAAGTGGGCAGCCTGAAGGTGATCCTGCCCGACGACTCGGTACGGGTCTTCGGCGACCGTGACTCGGAGCTGCGGGGCGAGATGCACATCCACGACCTCGAGGCCCTGCGGCGCCTCCTCGTCGGTGGCGAGGTCGGGGGCGGCGAGGCCTACATGGACGGGCTCTGGAGCAGTCCGGACCTGGTCGGCCTCATCTCCATGGCCGTGGCCAACCGCGAAGCGCTAGCGCTGTCGAAGGGCTGGTGGCGAACACCGGCCAAGATCGCCCGCACCATCGGCCATCGCCGCAACCGAAACACGAAGACCGGTTCGCGCCGCAACATCACCGCCCACTATGACTTGGGCAACGACTTCTACCGCCTCTGGCTCGACGAGACCATGACCTACTCCTCGGCCGACTTCGAGTCGCCCGACCAGTCCCTCGCCGATGCCCAGCGCAACAAGTACCGCTCGATCGCCGCGCGTGCGGGGATCGAGGCGGATGACCACGTGCTCGAGATCGGTACCGGCTGGGGCGGCATGGCGCTGTACCTCGCCGGCGAGCTCGGTGCCAGGGTGACAACGGTGACCATCTCCCAGGCCCAGCACGACCTCGCACGCGAGCGCATCCTCGAGGCCGGTCTCGGTGACCGCGTCGACGTGCAGCTGCGTGACTACCGCGACCTTTCGGGCGAATACGATGCAGTCGTGTCGATCGAGATGCTCGAGGCCGTCGGAGCCGAGTACTACGGCGACTACTTCAAGGCCGTCTCGCGCTCGCTGAAGCCCGGCGCCCGCGCCAGCATCCAGGTCATCGCCTTCCCCCACGATGCCTACGAGGCCCAGCTGCAAGGCGCCAACTGGATCCAGCGCTACATCTTCCCCGGCGGCGTCCTACCATCCCTCGCGGCCATCCACGAGTCGCTCGAAGGCACCGGCCTGCTGCTCGAAGATGTTCGCGACATCCGTGACAGCTACGCACTGACGCTCAAGACCTGGCGAGAGTCGTTCTTCGAACACCTCGACGATGTCCAGGCCATGGGCTTCGATGATCGTTTCGTGCGGATGTGGGACTACTATCTCTCCATCAGCGAAGCCGGCTTCCGCACGGGCATGACGCAGGACCTGCAGATCGCCCTGGCCAAGAGCCGCGGACGCCCCTAGCGACAGGCGGAGACAGCATGCGCATCCTCATCGTCGGCGCCAGCGGATACGTCGGCGGCCGGCTGGTCGCACTCCTCGCGGCCGAGGGCCACCAGCTACGCCTCGCCAGCCGCGATCCGCGCGGCCTCGCCGAGCGGTTCCCAGAGACCGAAGTCGTGCGCGTCGACCTGCTCGACCCGGCGACCCTCCCAGCCGCCCTCGAGGGGATCGACACCGCCTACTACCTGGCCCACTCCATGGCTGGTGGCGAGAAGGGCTTCGAGCTGCGCGACCTGCGCGCGGCTCGCTGGTTCGGTCGGGCCGCCCGTGAAGCCGGTGTTCGTCATATCGTCTATCTCGGCGGGCTGGGTGACCCCACGAAAGGACTCTCGTCGCACCTCGCCAGCCGCCAGGAGACCGGCGCCGAGCTGGCCGCACATGGCGTCCCGGTGACCGAGTTCCGAGCCGCGGTCATCATCGGCTCCGGCAGCGCCTCGTTCGAGCTCCTGCGCAGCCTGGTCGAACACCTGCCGGTGATGGTCACGCCGCGTTGGGTACGCACGCTCTGCCAGCCCATCGCCATCCGCGATGTGCTCGACTACCTGAAGGGCGCCGCCGGACATCCCGAGCGAGCCGGTGTCGTGGAGATCGGCGGACCGGACGTGCTCTCGTACGCGGAGATGATGCACACCTACGCTCGCCTCAGGGGCATGCGGCGCCTGATGGTGCCGGTGCCCGTACTGACGCCTCGCCTGAGCTCGTACTGGTGCAACCTGGTCACGCCCGTGCCGGCATCGATCGCACGCCCCCTCATCGAGGGACTACGCAATGAGGTCGTGGTGCAAGACCCCGAGCCGGCACTGGCATTCGGTGTCCGGACCACGCCGTTCGAGGTCGCGGTCCGTCGTGCCATCGACCGCACCGACCGACACGCTGTCGAGACCACCTGGTTCGATTCGATGGGGCTTCCCGGTCGACCCGACCTCGCGCGCGACGAGAACCGAGAGGGCATGATCGTGGACCGGCAGCGACGCGTGGCTCGAGCGACCCCCGAACAGGCGTTCGCTGAAGTGGAGCGGTTGGGCGGGCATGCCGGCTGGCCGTCCGGCAACGCGCTCTGGCGGGTGCGCGGACTGCTCGATCGTCTGGTCGGCGGACCCGGGATGCGGCTCGGCCGCCGAGATCCGCAGCGGGTACGCGTGGGTGATGCCGTCGACTTCTGGCGGGTCGAGGAAGTGCGCCCGGGCGAACTGCTCCGCCTGCGCGCGGAGATGAAGGTGCCGGGACGAGCGTGGTTGCAGTACGAGACGGTCGAAGCACCCGGCGGCTGCCGGATCGTGCAGACCGCGTTCTTCGAGCCACGCGGCCTGAGTGGCCGCCTCTACTGGTACCTGTTGCTGCCGGTCCACCTGGCCATCTTCAGAAACTCGGTCCGGGAGCTTGCCCGGCGAGCCGAGGTCGCTGCCGCAGCCGACTGAAGCGAGTCAGTCTGCCCTTGTCGCGGCCTTGAAGGCGGCCAAGGCACGTGCTCTGCCCTCGGCCAGATCAACGATGGGATCGGGGTAGCCTCCGACCGGTACGTCCCACTCCCACGGCGCGTGCACGTAGCGGTTGGGCACGAGCTCGAGCTCCGGCACCCAGCGGCGCACCCAGCCACCCTCGGGATCGAAGCGCTGACCCTGGCGCACGGGGTTGAGGATACGGAACCAGGGCTGGGCGTCCAGACCCACGCCGGCGGACCACTCCCAGCCTCCGCGGTTGTTGGCCACGTCGCCATCGATGAGATGCGCCATGAAGTGCCGCTCGCCGATGCGCCAGTCCATGAGCAGATGACGTGTAAGGAAGGAGGCCGTGATGAGGCGCGCCCGATTGCTCATCCAGCCGGTGCTTGCGAGCTGACGCATGGCCGCGTCGACCGTCGGGATCCCGGTGCTGCCTTCGCGCCAGGCCGCGACCGCGGCAGGGTCGTCCGCCTCGGTGCGGAAGGCTGACGCGAGCGGTGAGGGACCGCGTGGCTCGGTCGCCTGATGGTGCAGATGGTGGTGGTACAGCTCCCGCCAAGCGAGCTGCCGCGTGAAGGCTTCAGCTTCGCTGCCCAGCTCGCTCGCGGCCGACTCGACCTGCAGCGGCGAGAGCGTCCCGAAGTGCAGATCAGCGCCGAGGTGTGAGCTTCCCGAGCCATCGAGGAGCTCGCGCCCGCTGGCGTAGCTCGCGAGCCCACCAGCGATCCATCGGTCGAGGCGCAGCGCTGCGTTGGCCTCTCCGGACGCCGGCAGGTCCGGCGATGGCGGGGCCTCCCCTTCCGGCTCGAGCGAGCCACGCAGGTGTTCGGGAGCCGTGGGCACAGCCGTCGGTGCCGGCAGCAGCTGGCGACGCGGCTCACGCTGCAGCTTGCGCCAGAAAGGCGTGAAGACGGTGTAGGGGCGACCGGCCCCCGTGCGCACCTGTTCGGGATCGGCCAAGAGGAGGCCATCTCGCAGTTCCAGCGTTCGGCCCTCGCGCTCGAGCGCGGCCGCAACCGCGGTATCGCGCCTCCGTGCGAACGGCGTCACATCGGCACTCGCCAGCACCGCATCGGCGCCCACGGATCGTGCGACCTCGGGTACGACCACGATCGGGTCGCCGGACCGCACCAGCAAGCCGCTCTCGCGTTCGCGGAGTGCGTCATCTAGCGCGACCATCGAACGGCGCAGGAACGAAGTCCGCGCGGGTGCCGCAGTCGCCAGCAGCCGCTCATCAAGGACATAGAGGGGAACCACGAAGCGGGCCGAAGCGATGGCCTCGGTCAAGGCCGGGTGGTCGGCGAGGCGCAGGTCCCGCCGGAACCAGACCACCACGGTATCTCTGGGTCGAACCTTGTACAACGTCATGGCCAACATTGTACAACCCCTTGACGCGCACGCCAGAACGCCCTACTATTTGCGGTGTACAAACCATGTACAACCAAGGACTGACCCGATGACGAAGCACATCCTCAGCAGCCGCCACACCATCCCAGCCGATCTCGAGACCGTGTGGGACTTCTTCTCGCGCGCTGAGAATCTGGGCCGCATCACGCCGCGCCCGATGGACTTCCAGATCCATACCGACGAACCGTCGACCGAGAGTGGTTCGACGATCGACTACACCCTCCGCCCGCTCTTCGGGATCCCCGCCAACTGGCGGACGCGCATCGAGTCGGTCGACGCTCCCCACCATTTCCGTGACGTCCAGGAGCGCGGGCCCTACAAGTCCTGGGTGCACGAACATCGCTTCACCGAAGTCGAAGGCGGCATCCGCATGGATGACCGCGTCGAATACGAGATGCCGTACGGCCCCCTCGGTGCCCTCGGCCACCGGCTGGCGGTCGAGGCCCAGCTGCAGTACGTCTTCGACTTCCGCACCACTGCTGTCAACCAGATCTTCGAACCGGCCCCGCGACGCGACGACGGCCCTCCCTCCGTCGTCGCCGTCGCCGGTGGCACCGGGTTCGTGGGCGGTGAGATCGCCCGAGAGCTGCGCCGCCGCGGGCGCCGTGTCATCGCCCTTTCCTCCAGGGGTGAGGGCGCCCGCGGACAGCTCCCCGACGACATCGAGATCCGTGTCGCCGACATCCGCAAGCCCGAGACGCTGCGTGCCGCGCTCGAGGATGTCGACGAGCTGGTCGTCTCACTGGCCTTCCCGGGTCTTCCCGTGGAGCAGCCCAAAAAGGGCCTGACCTTCGACGAGATCGACGCCGGCGGCACCGAGAACCTCGTGACTGCCGGCCGTGAGGCTGGTGTCGGCTCCGTGGTCTACATCTCAGGCGCCGGCGCGGCACACGACGCGAAGCGCCATTGGTTCCGAGCCAAGGCCAGGGCAGAGGACGCCGTCCGTGGCTCTGGCATGCGCTGGACCATCATCCGGCCCACTTGGGTCTTCGGACCCGGCGACGTCTCGCTCAACCGCTTCCTTGGCTTCGCCCGTGTGCTCCCCGTCGTGCCCATGACCAACTTCGGCAGCCAGCAGCTGGCGCCGGTCTTCGTGCGTGATGTAGCCGAGCTCGCGGCCGACGCCTTGGTCGACGACGCCGCGGCCGAGCAGATCTTCGATATCGGCGGACCCGAGACGCTCTCGATGCGCGATGTCCTGCATCGTGCCATGGACGTTGCCGGCACCGGCAAGCTGCTGCTCCCGGCACCAGCCGTGCTCGTCAAGCTCGCCGCTTGGCCGATGCGCTTCCTGCCGAACCCACCGCTGAGCCCGGACGCTGTCGATTTCGTCAACCAGCCGGCCACCGTCGACGTCGAGCCGCTGATGCGACGCATGCCGCGAACGCTGACATCCCTGGAACAGGGGCTGCGAACGTACCTCGGTCCCGACCAGACCAGCGTCTCCATCGGGGATGCCACCGCGAAGGAGGCTGGACCGGCCGCCTGAGCGTCCATCCGAATCCCATGATCGAAGCCCCTCTCTACCTCGACGGCGCGCGCCGTGTCACACCTCGCGTCGAGCTCCTGCGGAGCCCTGGAAACCCGGCCATCCAGGTCGCCTCCGCGCTCGACCGGGTACGGCGCGCGCCGACCATCCTCGAAGCCATGCGCACCCTCCGCGAAGTCACGCCGGTGGTGGACGCTTCGCGGGCCGATGGCGTCGATGACGCGTTGATGCAGCCCCTCCTCGAGGCCATCGACGACCGCTCCGACACCGTCACCGGGCTGACCGCGGTGCACGCCCTCGCCCGCGTGCCGGGAACCCGCGCTGCCATCGCCCTCTACGACCTCGTAAGCGACGGTCGACCGGGCTTCGAGGAGCACACACTCTGGGCGCTCAGCGCCCGTCCTACCACCCAAGTGCTGGTCTCGCCGGTCGCACGAGCGGTCGGCCGGGGCGGCTTCGGCGGCATGCTCGCACAGCAGGCACTGGCGGCATGGGCCACCACCGACCCTCATCTGGTACTGGCTGCGCTCGAAGCCGTCCTGACCGAGGTCGAGACCACGTCAGCACGCCGCTACGTGGTGGAGACGATGGGGCTCGTGCCCGGCTTGCTGGCACGGGTGGCGCTCGAGCGGATCGCGCTTGACCCTGACGAGGCCGGGGCCGTACGACGAACGGCGGTGCTCGCCTTCAGCGAACCACACCGCGGACGACTCCCAGCGGGCCTCGATGGGATGCACGGTACCGTCGGCGAAGCGGTCCGGGCTGTTCGCGCCCACCGGCAGCTGCTCCGGCGGGGGCCTCGACGCGCTCCACATCGCGACGGCATGCGCGTGGCCCAGGTCCACCTCGGCGAGACCGGTGGGCTGTCCACCCTACTTCCGCAGCTCGGCGACGCGCTGGCTGGGCAACAGCGAGTCGCCGAGCCCCTCACCATCGTCCGCGCCGGGATGGACGTGGCCCCGCTGGCCCCTGACCATCGCGTCGAGGAGCTCTCGCTCGAAAGCGGAGAGGGCGGTACGTTCAACGCACGATGGCCGGCAACCACGGCCATCGCCCGAGGTGTCCGAGCCGCATTCCTGGCCGGCCCCCTGCCTGACGTCGTCCACGCCCGCATGGCCGACCCCGCGACGTACGCGGCGGCAGAGGTCGCGCTCTCCTACGGCATCCCCCTCGTCTTCACGTTCGCGCCCGACCCTCACGGACCCATCGACACGGCCGAATCGGCCGGCACGCTCGATCGACGGACGTTCGCGACACAGGACGCGCAGGCGGCGCTCTGGTTCCGCGCCAGCCTGGTGGAGCGCCTGGCTCACGAGGCACGCGAGCTGGTGCTCTTCCCTCGCACCGGTCTGCCCGACGAGCTCAAGCGGCTCACCGGCGTGGACCTTCGATCGGGCCCCCCACGTCACACCGTCGTGGCCGAGGGCATCGACCTCAGCGCGACCGAGCACGCTGCCACGGAGGTGTCGCTCACCGAAGACCGACCAGGAGTCCTCCGCGACCTGCATGACGCCCTCCGCCGGCTGCCCAGCGACCGGCATGGCCTGCCTCTCGTCGTCAGTGCGGGCAGGCTCATCGAGCTCAAGGGCATGGCTCGGCTGGTGAAGGCCTTCGCCGACGACGCGACGCTCGGCGAACGCGCGAACCTCGTGGTCATCGGCGGCGACCTCAACGACCCCTCAGCCGCAGAGGCTGCCGAGCTCGCGCGCATCCAGGGCCACCTCGAAGATCATCCTCGACTCCGCGATCGGGTGGTCCTGCTCGGACGCCGTTCTCATGAGGACGTGGCACTCGTGCTCGCGGCCGCCCGATGTGGCTGGGGTCCGACCATCGGGCCCGCCGGAAGCTACGCCTCCGCCTCGACGAAGGAGGAGTTCGGCCTGGCCATCGTAGAGGCGCTGGCGGCAGGACTGCCGGCCACCGCCCCGCTCACCGGCGGACCAGCCACCTATATCGAGCCGGGTCGGACCGGCACGCTCACCGACACCAGCGATACCGCCGCGCTCGCCAAGGCTATCGACGCGTCCCTCGATCTGGCCGCGAGGCCAGGCACTGCCGGTCGCGCGCGTGCCACCGTCGAGGATCGCTACACGCTCGAGCGCATGGCCCGCTCGCTCACGGCCGTCTATCGCGTGACCGTGGGCGCCTCCACGCTCTCTGCAGCCGTCGTCGAGTCGACCGAGACAGCAGCATGAGGCTGCTCGTCATCACTCCGGACTATCTGTCGCACGCGCTGCCGATGCTGACCATCGCCGACGCCTGGCAGCGGCGTGGCCATCGCGTGGTCGTAGCCACCGGGCCGGCCATGGCACCGCTGGTGCGCACCACGGGCATGGAGCATACGGAACTCATCATGTCGCGTGGCTCGAACGCCGGGATGCTGCGTAGCGCGACGGCGCAGGATGCCGAAGCACGCTCGCTCCAGGCCTTCTTCGCGGCGACTCGCGAGGGTATGGTGCCGACATTGCGCTACCAAGCCGAACAGCGCGCCACCGACCTGCTGTGGCGGCCGGAGCAGGTGGCGCGGCGCGTGCTCAACATCATGGCTGACGTCCGCCCCTCGGCCGTGCTCCTTGACCACCTCGCATTCAGCGCCGCCATCGGCCTTCGAGCGCTGGGCGTGCCGTACGGTGACGTCGTTCTCGGCCACCCGACGGCCCTGCCGGTCGGCAACGAGGTCTACGGGATGCCCTCCGCCTGGCCCCCGGCCATGGGCCCTGATGCGGTCGACCTGACCGACCTTCGCGCGGTCACCGAAGGCGTCACCGTCGCCTTCACCCACGCCTTCAACGAGACGCTCCGATCCATCGAGCCCAGCGTGGATGGCGTGGATGACGCGTTCGCCGCACACGGCGAGCTCGTCCTCTACTCCTATCCGGCCGAGATGCACGGACCCATCCGCTCGGCGAAGCTGCCGCGCCACGCATTCATCGGCAGCGCCGTTCGCCAGGAGTCCGCGGACCCGGGCACGATGGCCTGGCTCGCGAAGTCGGACCGCCGTCCGCTCGTGGTGGTCTCCCTGGGCACGTTCCTCTCCGACCGTGTCGACGTGCTCGGGCGCATCGCGGCCGCACTTCGCAAGGTCGATGTGCGCGTCGCCATGGCCGTCGGCGACAACGACCCGGCCGCGCTGGGGGAGCTGCCGAGCGATTGGCTCGTCCGCCCTAGCCTGGCCCAGGTGACGCTGCTTGAGCAGGCCTCGGTGCTGATCACGCACGGTGGCAACAACTCCATCACCGAGGCGCTGACGTTCGGGGTGCCGATGCTGGTGATGCCTTTCTCGACCGACCAGTTCGACGGAGCCGCCGCGGTGGAGCGGCATCTTGCCGGCATCGCGCTCGACCCCAACTCGGCCTCGCGTCCCCTCATCGCGGGTGGGGTCAGGGGCCTGCTGCGCAACCCACCACCGCTGCCCGGCAAGCTTGGCGCCCGCCTGCGTGCGAACCCCGGACCGGAAGTGGCCTTCGAGGCCATGTCCACCCTGCCGGACCTGCGCAGCATCGTCCCTGACTCGCGGGGGCGGACCGTGCTTGCCTCGTGAACGAGTCAGAGCGCGAGTCACTGCCCCCGGTCGAAGAGCTCGAGCCCCCGGCGCACCGTGAGGTGCAGGTGCGTCCATATGACGCCCAGCAGTTGCTCATCGATCTCGAACCGACAGCCGCGCGCCTGCTCGACCGTCACCTCGGGATCGCCGAGGACTGGCTGCCGCACGAGTACATCCCCTACAGCCAGGGTCGCGACTTCGACAAGGAGCCCTGGACGCCTGACCAGCCACGCCTCAGTGGTGTGGCTCGCACGTCCTTCGAGGTCAACCTCCTGACCGAGGACAACCTGCCCTCCTACCACCGCCTCATCTACGGCATGTTCGGCAGCGGCGATGGTGCCTGGATCAACTGGGTCGGGCGCTGGACGGCCGAGGAGGGCCGGCACGCGATCGTGCTGCGCGACTACCTCACGGTCACCCGCAACCTCGACCCGGCGGCGCTCGAGCAGTCACGCATGGCGCAGGTCGAGCAGGGCTACGAGCGACCGACCCTCGATCCACTCCGGGGACTGGCCTATGTGGCACTCCAGGAAGTGGCCACGCGGGCGGCCCATCGAAACACCGGTCGTTACTCCGACGATCCGGTGGCTGATCGCATCATGGCCCGCATCTCGGCTGACGAGAACCTCCATGCCACCTTCTACCGCGACGTTCTCGCCGCGGCAGCGGAAGCACATCCATCAGCGACCGTAGAGGCGGTGACGGCCGAGATCCTGGGCTTCGAGATGCCCGGGGCCGGCATCGCGGGGTTCCGCCGCAAGGCGGCCGAGATCGCCCTCGCGGGCATCTACGACCTGCGCATCCACCGCGACGAGGTCGTCATGCCGCTGGTGCGCAAGCTGCGCCTCTTCGAGCTCACTGGCCTGAGCCCCACCGCCGAGGCCGCCCGCGCCGAGCTGGGCACGTTCCTCGAGGACATGGAGGCCTCCGCCCGCAGGTTGGAAGAACGCCGCGAGCGGACGGCCGCGCGCAAGAGCCACTAGGAGACTGGTGTGAAACCGGCCACTCACGGCCTGAGATAGTCCGGTGGATGGCCTCGCGCCGTGGTGACCGGACCTTCAGCGGGTCGGTCGGAACGGTCCGCCCGTGGCCCGGCCGGGTCCCCGTGGCGATCAGGGCCGGCCTGGGCGGCCGCAGGGGGTAGCCCCCGGTCACCCGCTCCCCGTCATCGGTGCTCAGCCGGCCTGCGCGGTCTCGGTCGGTCCTGGACCGAGGACCCCGAGCACCGCGAGACGGGCCAGGTTGACCGCGGCCGCGAGCAGCGAGAAGTCGGCCGCCACCTTCGGTCGACCCCGCACCCGGGCGCGACGGCCACCGTGGTGACGACGCACGAGCTGGGCGATGCGACGCTCGACCTTGGGTCGGGTGGCCCGGTAGTCGGCCAGCCAGGCGGGATCCCGGCGCGCGGCGCGGGCCCGGACGAGCGCGGCCTCGTAGGGTCCCACCGTGATGCTGCGTCCATCCTTCGCGGTCGTGCAGCGGGCCGCGAGGGGACAGGCGGCACAGGCCGACCCGAAGCTGGCCTCGGCCGCCCGGCGGCGTCGGGCCCGCAGCGGGACGGTCAGCCCGGCCGGGCAGGTGACCGTGGCCGCCTCGCGGTCGATGGCGAAGTCATCCTTGCTGAAGCGGCCACCCAGGGCGACCGACGGCTGCACCTTGATGCGCGGCTCGGCCCCGGCGGTCTCGAGCGTCTCGAGCAGTGCGCCACTGCCGTAGCCGGCATCGCCGTAGACGACGGGTGGCACGCCGGGGCCGGGCTCGCGGGCTTCGAGCTCGGCCTCGAGCAGCTCGGGTGCGACCGCCGCATCGCCGCCGTTGCCCGGCGTCACGGCCGTCGCGGTCACGATCTCGCTGTCGGGGTCGATCGCGACGTGGCCCTTGTAGCCGTCGAAGCTGCGGGCCTGGGTCTTGTGCCCGTGGCGGGCATCGGGATCGACCGTGCTGACGATCCGGTCGGGCGCCACCCGCCGGGCGATGCGGAAGGTGCCCTCGCCGTCGGTCTCGAGGTCCTGGCCCAGCAGCGTCGCGAGCAGCGCGGCGGCCTCGGCGAGGGGCGCGTCGATGGCCTCGCCCTCGAGCGCGACGAGCAGCGCGCTGGCATCGGTCGCGACCGCATCGATGAGGGCCTCGCGCGCTGCGGCGTCCTCCCAGTCGATGGCGGGCTTGCCGCCGCTTCGATAGTCGTCGTCACGCCCGAGGAGGGAACGGAGCTCGTCCTCGCGCTCGCCCGCGACCCGGAGCAGGCCGCGGATGCCCGAGCGCAGGAGCGTGACGGTGTCCATCGTGGCCACCGCGTCATAGAGCGGCGTCGAGTCGAGCACCCGGCGGCGACCCACGAGGCCGGCCTCGCGGGCCGCGCCGAGGGCGACCTCGAAGATGCGCTCCGGATGTTCGGAACCCGCGAGGCGGGCACGCATGTCCACGAGCACGGTGTGGCTGAAGCCGGGATGGTCGAAGTCGAGCCCACCGCAGGCGTACTTCCAGCGTACGTCGAAGCTGAAGCGCTCGACAGCCTCACGGTCGGACAGGCCCTCGAGGCGCTGGAGCACCATCACCACGGCCACGATCATCGGTGGCACCGAGCGCCGCCCGACGTCGGTGAAGAGGTCCGCGAAGGCCTCGTCGGGGAAGAGTCGGTGGCACTCACGGTGCAGCAGGGCGTAGACCGAGTCGGGTGCGACCCGACCCTCGCAGTAGCTCGCACTGGAACGGAAGATGTCGGCCTGGGTGGGGCTGTGTCCGAGCGTCATGCCGCCAGATTCCCAGATCCCCGCTCCGATCGCCGACCCATCTCGCATCTCCAGGCGGTCAGGACGGCGGCACGAAAGACACCAGTCTCCTAGTCCGACCTCCCGACACGCTACCCCTCCGCCATCACGTGAGCGCCCGCCGCTCCGGCCGGAGTGGATGGAGGACGCCATCTGTGATGGTGATGCGTCCACGCCCTTCCTCGAGACGCCGACGTTCACGGCGGCCGACCGCAGCGCCTGTGCGATCCCCATGATCGCCTCACTGGCCGCGGCCGGGTTGGGGTCGTCGCTCGCACCCCGCAACTGCTGGGCGGCGGAGAGGTAGTCCAGCAGGGCGCTGCCGCACGCCCACTGTCGGGTCAGCTGCGGCGTGTCCTTCTTCTTCTGATACTGGTCCCACCCAGTAGAGCATCTGCCCCTCGTCGAAGATCCCGCCACCGGTGTAGTCGGTCAGTCCGGCGAGCGCGTCGGCGTACCTCTCGTTCGCATAGAGACGCTCGATCATCTTCTTGACCTACTTGTACGTCGCCTTCTTGTCGACCTTCGCGGCGAGCAGAGCCGCCACGGTGTCGGCCGGGAAGCCCTCGGCCATGGCTTCCGCGCCTGGCTCCGGCATGGTGTCGGTCTCCGTCGCCGCGGCCTCGCACGGCCACTCGTATCCGACCGCCGACCGGAACGCATCGATCGCGGCGTGCCCACATGGGAGGGCGAAGATCTCCGGCAACGGGTCGAGCTTGCTGCCGCTGTAAGCGAACTGCGCACCCAGCGTATCGCCGGTGACACCGTCCGCGACCATCGCCACCTTGCCGGTCTTGCGGTCAGACTTGGCGCGCCGTTGGGGGGTGGCCGGGTCCACCGGCACGCAGACCGGCTCGGGCGATGCCTCGACAGCTGTCGCAGCGTCAGGCGTCAGTGACGGGGCCACGCTCGCATCCAGCGCTGACTCGGGTACATCGCGACGACTTCAGCTGATGCGGAATCAGTCGAGCCGGCCCCGTAGAGGGACCGGCCCGACTGGCAGAGGGGGGAAGGTAGAAGCTGACTAGGAGGAAAGAGCCTTGGTGATGGAGGGCGGGATCATCACGCCGTCGATGACGTGGATCTGGAGGTTCTTGGAGCGGATGTTCTTGACGATGACGTTGGTCGAGTCGATGATCACGCGGTTCTTCTGGCCGCGGAGGATGGTGGGCTCGCCGTCGAGCATCGTGATCTTGGCCGGACGGAGTGACTTGGCCGTGGCGTAGTTGACCTTGCCGTCAGCGAACACGTGGTGCGAGAGGATCTGGGCCAGCGCGCCGGGGCTCCCCAGGACCGCGTCGACCTGGCAAACGTTGCTCGAGTTGAGCGGCTTGCCGATGAGGGCCTGGCCGAGTGCGCGGAAGGCCTTGTTGTCGGGGGCGAAGAGCGTCGCGGCCGGGACGGTCTGGAGGGCCTCCACGATGCCGGGGGTGCAGACCGCGGCCGTGATCAGCGTCGACAGGCGGTCGTCGTTGTTGGCGCTGAAGTTGACCAGGCGAGTCACGCCGTTGGCGTCGGAGGGGACGGTGCCACGACCCTCGATCGCGGCGGAGGCGCCGGGGGCGATGGTGGCGAGGGCGAGGGATGCCAGCAGCGTGCCGGCGAGAAGCTTCTTGAGGAACATCGGGTTACCTTTCTTTCCTATCGGTTCGTAGTCGAGCGGTGTATCTGCGTGAGTGGCCGTGTGAGGCCCGGCTGGGGGGACGCCGGGCCTCACACGGATGTCAGGAGGCTTCGGGTTAGCGGGACGCTTCCTCGACCAGGATCACGTCGAAGGAGTCGGGGAACTGGCCGATGGCGATGGCGCTATAGGCCTTGCCGTCCTCGAGAGGCAGCGGCGGGATGTCGAACGCCTTGGCACGCTCACCAGCGGCACGGATGTCGAGATCGACCTCACCGGCGGGCACGTTCTTGTAACCCTTGGCGTCGCCGAACTCGAGGTTCTTGAAGATGGCGGCGTTGCGCTTCGAGCCGTCCGGCGCGATGTCGACCTTGGGCGCGTTGGCGCTGAGGTGGACGACGCGGACCTTGGCGCCCTCGGCGCGCGGCGTGACGCGCTTGTCGTTGATGACGACCGGGGTGATCTGGGCCAGCTCGTTCGTGGCCGCGACCGTGGTCAGCGTGCCACCGTCGAAGTCCAGGTCGACCGGGCCGATGACGGCGCCGTCGGCCGGGTCAGCACCAGCGGCCACGACTTCGATGGTGTAGGTGCCGGCCGGCACGAACAGGTAGTCGGACAGGGCGCCGAAGGGCACGTCCGAGAGGATGGCGCCGCCGTTGGCGTAGACGTCCACGTTGGGGGCATCAGCGCTGAAGTGGCCGACGCGCACACCGGCGACGGAGGCGTCGACGGCAGGCAGGACGGTGAAGGAGCCGTCGGCCAGGGAGCCGATGGCGAAGACGCTGTAGCTGATGCCATCCGTGAGGGTGATCTCGGGGATGTCAAAGGCCACGTCCTCGGTGCCCGCAGCGCGGATCTCGAGGTCGTACTTGCCGCCGGGAAGAGCGAGGTACTCGGTGGCGTTGGGGTAGGACAGGTCGGTGATGAGCGCATCGCCGCCGTCGGGAGCGATATCCACGGCCGGCGCATCAGCGCTGAAGTGGACCACGCGCACCTGAGCACTGTCGCCCGCAGGCATGGGCTCGTCGGCCAGCACCTGGGCCTCGATGTTCTCGAGGGTGTTGGTGGCCGCGACGGTGGTCATGGTGCCAGCGGCGAAGTCGAGGTCGACCGGGCCGATGACGGCGCCGTCCGCGAGGTCCGCACCAGCGGCCACGACGGCGATCGAGTAGGTACCACCGGGGACTTCGAGGTACTCGGAGAGCACGCCGAAGGGCACGTCGGTGAGGATGGCGTCGTCGCCGGCGTAGACGTCGACGGCCGGGGCGTCGGGGCTGAAGTGGCCGACGCGGACCTTGGCGGTCTCATCCTGGGCTGCGGTGGCGAAGGGAACGGCTACGGTGGCCGCGAGCGCGACTGCGGTGCCGAGAAGACCAGCCTTGCGGCGGATCGAGAGTTGCTGAGTCATTGTGGGGTCCTCTGCGTGAGAAAGCGGGTGAGCTGGCGGCCCTACCAGGTTGGGTAGGCGCCGCCAGCGTGTGGGAAGTCGGGGAGCGTTACTCCTCGGTCATCTCCTCTTCGGCCATGTCCTCTTCGGCCATCTCGTCATCCATCATCTCGACAGAAGCGTCGAGGGCGGGAAGGACGGTGAAGGAGCCGTCGGCGAGGGAGCCGATGGCGAAGACGGTGAAGCTGTTGCCGCCGGCCAGATCGAGCGGATCGATGTCGAAGGCCACGTCCTCGGTGCCCGCAGCGCGGATCTCGAGGTCGTACTCACCCTCGGGCAGATCGAGGTAAGCCTCGGTCGCGTTCGGGTACTCGAGGTTCTCGACGACCACGTCGCCGCCGTCGAGGGCGATGTCCACGGCCGGCGCGTCAGCGCTGAAGTGGACCACGCGGACCTCGGCGATGCCGTCCTCAGGCATGGGCTCGTCGGCCAGCACCTGGGCCTCGATGTTCTCGAGGGTGTTGGTGGCCGCGACGGTGGTCATGGTGCCGGCGGCGAAGTCGAGATCGACCGGGCCGATGACGGCGCCGTCCGCGAGGTCCGCACCAGCGGCCACGACGGCGATCGAGTAGGTACCACCGGGGACTTCGAGGTACTCGGAGAGCACGCCGAAGGGCACGTCGGTGAGGATGGCGTCGTCGCCGGCGTAGACGTCGACGGCCGGGGCGTCGGGGCTGAAGTGGCCGACGCGGACCTTGGCGTTCTCGTGGCCGTCAGCGGCGACGAAGGTCGGGATGGCCATGACCGCGGCGAGAGCAGCGGCGGCGCCGATCATGTGGATCTTGGTGTTGCGCATTGGTCGTGAGTCCTTTCGGGAGTCGTCTCAGTTGGGGTCGTAGTGGCGAGCTTTCGTCTCGCCTCGGGAGTGGTGGGGTATGGCGTTCTACGCCTTGTCGGGGGTCGTTAGGCGGACCACCGTTGGGTCATCTCTTGGCCTCCTCGCTCACTGCGTGTCGTTCGTGGTGTGTCAACGGTTTGTTCACCTGATGCGTCGAAGACTACCGGGCTGTACAAGGCTTGTCAACCCCTATTCGGCGAAAACAGAGTCTGCTATCATCGACAAACCATGTACAGCATTAAACAAGCTTCTATCCGCTCAGGCGTCAGCGTTCCACTCATCCGAGCGTGGGAACGCCGCTACGGCGTTGTCAGTCCCAAGCGCACGGCCTCGGGCTATCGGATGTACGACGACCAGGCCATCGCCACGCTGATGCGCGTGCGCGAACTGACAGAGAGCGGCTGGACTGCGAGCGAGGCCAGTCGCGCGGTGCTCGAGGGTGAGGTCGCGGTCCCCGCGCCCAGGCCGCAGCCCGTCACGGCCAGCACCACCGAAGTGAGCCACGCTGAGGCCGCGGACCTCATCACCCGCTTCGTAGACTCCGCCACGGACATGGACATCGCCGCCACCGGTGCCGCGCTGGACGAGATCTTCGCGCGCGGCTCCTTCGAGGCCATCGTCGACGACCTGCTCATGCCCGCCCTCATCGCCCTCGGCCAGGCCTGGAGCGAGGGCCGCGTCGACGTCGCGGCCGAGCATGCCGCCAGCGCCGCCGTCCACCGTCGCCTCTCCGCGCTCTACGAGGCCGCCGCCACGCTCGCGGATCCGCTCGTCGTAGTGGGCCTGCCGCCTGGCTCACGACACGAGCTGGGCGCGCTGGCCTTCGCGGTCGCGTTGCGCCGGAAGGGCGTCGGTGTCCTCTACCTGGGGCCGGATGTGCCGGTCGCCAGCTGGGTCCACGTCATCGGCCAGAACCGCGCGCGCGTTGCCATCATGTCGGTCGTCCAGGACGTCGACCGTATCTCTGCGCTCGAGGTCGCCACGGCGCTCCGGGACATCGGTAGCAACCCGACCCTCGCCGTCGGCGGCGGTAGCTCGGACTGGGCCGGCGCTCGGGAAGCCGGTATGGTGGTCCTCCCCAACCGCATCAACGAGGCGGCGGGCGTCGTCGCCAGTCTGGCGAAGGGGACGACCACGAGCAGCTAGACAGGGAGCAGGGACATGATCCACGGCGTGCCTCTCTGTTCGACGTGAGCCTGAAGCTCACGATCCTCGGTTCCTCGGCCGCCTGGTCGGAGCGGCCGGGACGACCATCCTCCTGCTACATGGTGGAGACCGGCGAGCGGGCTATCTTGCTCGATCTCGGTCAGGGCTCGCTCGGCTCACTCTTTCCTCATCGCGACCCGGCCTCGCTCGAGGCCGTCGTCATCAGCCACATGCACGGCGACCACCACGTCGACCTGATCCCGCTGCGCAACCTGCTCTACTACCACTACGGCGACCCGCGTGGCATCGGCCTGCACGTACCCGCCGGCTTGCGCGGGCGCTACGACGCATTCATGGGCGAGGATGGGTTCCTCGACTTCATGGAGGGCCACGACGTCTACGAGGGCACCTGGCCCGTGGGTCCCTTCACGGTCCAGGCCCATCCGGTCACCCATTCCGAGAACAGCCATGCCTACCGGGTCACCGACACGGCCGATCCGGATGGACCGGGGCTCGTCTACAGCGGTGACTGCGGCAAGGCGGACGACCTCCTGCCGCTGATCCGCGGAGGCGATACCGTGTTGTGCGAGGCCTTCTGGTCCACGCTCGAACCGATCCCCAGTGCCAAACACCTTTCGGCCGAACAGGCGGCTGATGTCGCCCGACGCGGAGGAGCCGCTCACTTGCTGTTGACCCACATCCTTGAGTCATACGATCCCCAGGCCGCGTTGGCGGTCGCCAGGGAGGTCTTCCCCGGACCGGTCGAGCTGGCCGAGCCGGAGATGGACGTGTCCATCGGAGCCACGCTTTGACCGCGGTCCGCTCCATCCGCGCCCGGGTCCACGGGCTCATCGAGGAGGCTTGGGAAGCGGCCACCGCGTCGGGGGCGCTGCCGCAGGTCGAGGCCGATGCGCGCCCCGAGTTCGAGATCGAGCGCCCGACGAATCCCGACCACGGTGACCTTGCCGCCAACCTGGCCATGAAGCTGGCCCGGCCGATGCGCCGATCTCCCCTGCAGATCGCCGAGGCGCTCGCCGAGGCCATCCGTAGCGTGCCCTCTGCCGGTGCGCTCAGCGAGGTTACGGTGGCGCCACCCGGCTTCATCAACATGCGCCTCTCGGCCGCCTGGCTCGAAGGCCTGCTCGACGAGGCTCGAGCCGCTGGTGACGACTTCGGACGCGTCGAGCCCGAGTCACCTCGTCACTTCAACGTCGAGTTCGTGTCGGCCAATCCCACCGGTCCCCTGCACGTGGGCAATGCCCGAGGCGCCTTCGTCGGCGACCTCCTGTGCCGAGTGCTCGAGGGCGCCGGTCATCGCGTCACGCGCGAGTACTACTTCAACGACGCCGGCTTGCAGATCCGCAACCTCGGTGTCTCGGTCATCGCGCGCAAGCTGGGCCAGGACATCCCGGAGGACGGTTACCACGGTGCCTACGTGGATGACCTCGCCCAGGAACTCCCCGACGATGTCTGGGCGATAGCCAACGAGGACGGCGCCGACCGAGAGGCCGTCATAGCCGATTGGGCCCAGGAGCGCGTCCGCTCAGGCATCGAGCGGAGCCTCGAACGGCTTGGCGTGCATTTCGACGTATGGAAGAGCGAATCGAGCCTGCACACCGAGGGCTGGGTCGGCCGATCGGTCGAACGGCTGCAGGAGGCGGGTCACATCTACGAAGAGGACGGCGCTACCTGGTTCCGCTCCACGAACTTCGGGGATGACAAGGACCGCGTGGTCTACCGCTCGGGTGGCCAGCCGACCTACTTCGCTTCGGACATCGGCTACGTGACCGAGAAGTTCAGTCGCGGCTTCGACAAGCTCATCTACATCTGGGGTGCCGACCACCACGGCACGGTGGCTCGCGTGCGCAACGCGGCACAGGCCATGGGCCTGCCCGTGAACGAAGTCGAGATGCTGCTCGTGGCCTGGGTCCGCTTCGTGCGAGATGGCGAAGAGATCCCCATGAGCAAGCGCTCGGGCGAGTTCCTCACGCTCGACGAGCTGCTCGAGGAGCTGGGTGTCGACGCGGCCCGCTGGTCATTCGCCTCACGCGCGCCCAGTTCGCCCATCGACGTGGACCTCGAGCTGGCCAAGAAGCAGTCGTCCGAGAACCCGGTCTACTACGTGCAGTACGCACACGCGCGCATCAGCTCGATCCTGGCCAAGGCTGCTGCAGCCGGGCTCGCTCCCGCTACGGAGTTCGCCGGCATGCTGGAGGGCGATGACGTGGCCACGGGGCTTGCCCGCGAGGTACTGCGACTGCCGGAGGTCGTCGAGGACGGCGCTCGTGACGAAGAGACACATGGCATCACCACGTACGCCATGGAGCTGGCCACGACGTTCCACGCCTTCTACCGCGATCGCCGCGTCGTCGACCCTGAGGACCCCGCGACGTCGGCCGGCCGTCTCGCGTTGGTCGGCGTGACACAAGAAGCCATCCGCAACTCGCTGGCCCTGCTCGGTATCTCCGCCCCGGAATCGATGTAGACGACCCGGCTCACGGCCGGAGACACTCGAACATGATCGAAGGCCGGGCTCGTGGCCCGGCCTTCGATCTCTCTGTCGTGGCTCGCGGGCCGGATGCTCAGCGCGGAACGGCGACCGCCACGCCCAGCCCATCGGCTACTGACTGGAGCGTCTCGGCACTGTCAGCGATGAGCACCAACGCCGGGTTCGAGACACCGCTCGAGACATCGACCGGAGCGACCAGGCCGACACCGTCGAGGCCGGCGACGACCGCGTTGGCGGCATCGCCGAACTGCTCGATGTCCTGCTCGGTATCCCACTTGGTCTGCCACACGATGGCCCAGCTGCCGTCAGGCCCGTCGAGGCTGACGAGGCGATCACCGCCCCAGCCGGCCGCGGCGTTGGCCCTCGGCAGCTTCACCGCCGCCTTGGGGCCGGTCTGCTCGCCGGCAGCGCCGTCAGCCAGCCATACGCCGATGCGCAGCTCGCCCATGGTCTGCTGCCACTTCTCCGACCAGCCGTTCCCAAGACGCGCGGCGATGCCGTCCATGACGATCGTCGTCGGTCGCTCGTCGGGATACTTGGCGGGGTGCAGGATCTGTTCGGTCGACTCGGGCAAGCGGCCCCAGGCACCGTTGACACTGCCCCAACCGCCGTCACTCTTGAGCCGATCGACGAAGATGCGGCCCTCGAGGAACGGGAACGAGTACTCACGCTGGAGGATCAGCGGCATGGAGGCGTAGATCGCGTCATCACCAGGAACGGTGATGCCGTTGGTCTGCGCGTCGTTGCCGTACTGCGCCGACCACTCGATCATGGCCGAGGTTCCGTCGCCCAGCTCGAGAGCATATGCCGCGAGAGCCTGATCACCTCGGGTCTTGTCGCCCACGCGGGCGGCTTGAAGCCCGAAGTTCTGGTCGACCAGCGCCCGATCCAGCTCACGCGCAGCCTCAGATCGCTGGGAAGCGTTGAGCTTGTCGTTCGGCTCCAGCACTGACAGATGGCCTTCGTCCTCGAAGTACGCGACCGGCAACGCCTGTCCGTAGAGCGTCTCGAGCAGCGCGGCCAGGTCGGCGTTGCCCTCGAGCAGGCCCAGCCGCTTGAGCGCACGCTCCTCGGCCTTGATCGCACCGGTGTCGCGAAGGATGCCGATGCGCTCGGCCAGACCGAGCTCGTGCTGGCGGGCATTGCTGCCGTCATACGGCGTGTTGCCCAGGTCGAGCCCTCGGATCTGCTGGATCCGAGCGGCGATCGAGTCGAGCTGCGAGGCGACCTCAGCACTGGCGAGGTCTCCACCGGTGCCCATCTGCTCGATGGCCGGGCCGGTCGAGAACGTGTAGTCGACGGTGCTGTTCTTGTCGAGCGTGGTACCGGCGGCCGGGCTCTGATCGATGACGGTGCCGGATGGCGCCGCGTTCTCGGCGGGGGTGTTGGTGCCGACGGTGAGCTCGGCCTCCTCGATGGCGGCCTGCGCCTGACCCTGGCCGAGGCCGACGATGTCGGGCACCGTGACCTGCTTGGGGCCCTTGCTTATCGTCAGCGTGACGGTGGAGCCGACATCGACCACCTCGCCGGCGACGGGCTCGGTCTTGACGGCGTTGCCAGCAGCCACGCTGCTGTTCGTCCGCTCCTGGATCTCCACCACGAGCCCGAGGTTCTCGAGATCGTTGACGGCCCGGGCCTGGGACGAGTCCTTGACTGCGGGGATCTCCACCTGGGGTGGACCCGCGCTGATGGTGAGGTTCACGGCCGAACCGGTCGGTACCTCGCTCCCAGCGGCAGGATCCTGGCTCAGGACCGTGCCCTGGGGCGCGTTGTCGTCGGCAACGCTGACGTCACCGACGACGAGCTTGGCGTCCGTGATGGCCGCTTCGGCCCTGCCACGACCGTCACCGACGACATCGGGCACGATCGCGGGCTTGGGGCCCTTGCTCACGTTCATCGTGACGGCCGAGCCGACATCGACGACCTCGCCTGCGGCAGGCGTGGTCTTGATGGCGTCACCGGCCGCGACGTTGGCGTGATGGACTTGCTTGGTCTCGACCACCAGGCCGAGGCCTTCGAGCGTCGACTGCGCTTCGGCAGCCGGCACGTTCTTGACTGCGGGGATCTCCACCTGGGGTGGACCCGCGCTGATGGTGAGGTTCACGGCCGAACCGGTCGGTACCTCGCTCCCAGCGGCAGGATCCTGGCTGAGGACAGTGCCCTGGGGGGCGGCGTTCTCCACGCGGTCGTCGGTGCCGACCACGAGGCCGGCATCGGTGATGGCCGCAGAAGCGGCGCCCTTCCTGGAGCCAACGACATCGGGCACGACCGCAGGCTTGGGACCCTTGCTGACCGTCAGCGTGACGGTCGAGCCGATACCGACCACCTGACCGGCGGCGGGCTCGGTCTTGACGGCGTTGCCGGCCTCGACCGAAGCGTTGCTTCGTTCCTGGGCCTGGACCACGAAGCCGAGTCCCTCGAGGGCAGCCTGCGCATCGGCGGCGGGCGAATCCCTGACCTCCGGGATCTCAGCTGTGGGCGGCCCCGAGCTGAGCGTGAGGTTGACGGCCGATCCCGTCGGCACCTCGGCATCGGCAGGAGGGTCCTGCGCGATGACGGTGTTCTTGTCCGTGGCGTCCTCCACAGACGTCTCCTCGCCGACCACGAGGCCGGCATCGCTGATGACCGTGGAGGCGGCGCCCTTCTTCGAGCCGACCACGTTCGGGACGACCACCGGCTTGGGGCCCTTGCTGATGGTCAGCGTGACCTCCGAGCCGACATCGACCGGCGAGCCGGCAGCGGGCTGGGTCTTGACGGCGTTGCCCGCGGCCACTTTGGCGTTGTGGGCTTCGCGGGTGACGACCGAGAGACCTTCGGCCTCGAGGCTCGCCTGCGCGTCGCCAGCGGCCACGTCCCTGACCTCAGGGACCACGATCTGTGGCGGACCCGAGCTCAAGGTGATGTCCACGGCCGAGTTCTTGTCGGCCTGACCACCGGGAGGGGGGTCCTGCGCGACGACGGTGTTCTTGGCGGCAGTATCCTCCACCACCGCTTCGGCACCGACCTTGAGCTCGGCGCCGGCGAGGGCGGTCTCAGCCTCGCTCAGCGTCATGCCGACGACATCAGGGATGTCGACCTGCTTGGGGCCCTTGCTCACGATGAGCGTGACCTCGGCGCCGATCTCGGCCTCGGTTCCGGCGGCGGGCTCGGTCTTGACAGCCTGTCCAGCCGGGTACTTGGCGTTGGTGCGCTCGACGGGCATGACCACGAGGTCTGCGGCCTCGAGCGCGGCCTGAGCGGCGGCGGCCTCCTGGCCGGCGACGTCCGGGACGGTGCGGAACTTGGTGCCTGTCGAGATGAAGAGCTTCACGGACTCGCCGAGCAAGATCTCCTCACCCTCGGCCGGGTTGGTCTTGATGGCGTCGCCGGCTCCGACCTTCTCGTGCGTCTGCTGTGTGATCTCGCCGACCACCAGATCGGCGCCCTCGATCGCTGCCACTGCGTCGGCCTCCGGCAGATCGCGAACGGCAGGGACCTGGACGAACGGCGTGGGACCATCACTGATGACGAAGTCGACCGCCGAGCCCATGTCGACCTCCATCCCGGCGGACGGGGACTGGCTGACGACGTTGCCGGCGACGATGGTCTCGTCGTAGGCGTCGGTGATAGCGCCGACACTGAGGCCGGCGGCCTCGATGGCAGCGGCTGCGTCGGCTTCGGGGCTATCGACCACGTCCGGTGCGGCCACCTGTTCGACCCCGAGGCTGATGACGTAGTCGACGGCCGAAGCGGCGTCGACGGTGGTGTCGGCGGAAGGGCTGGTGCTGGTGACGTTGCCCGCGACGATGGTGTCGCTGAAGGCCTCGGTGCGGTTGCCCGCGGCGAGGCCGGCGTCGTCGATGGCGGCGAGCGCGTCGGCCTCGGCCATCTCGACGACGTCGGGCACCGTCGACCTGCTCGGGACCGATGCTCATGAAGAGGGAGACGGCGGAACCGATATCGACCATCTCACCGGCTCCTGGATCCGTGCGTAGGGCGGCTCCGGCGGGCACGTTGGCATGGTTGCGCTCGAGGACCTCACCGACGGTCAGGCCGGCGGCTTCGATGGCACTCGTGGCGTCCTCCTGGGACAGCTCACGCACCTCGGGCACGGCGGCCTGCTCCACGCCGAGGGACTCGACGTAGCTGACGGCGGTGCCGAGCTCGACCTCGGTGCCGGCGCTCGGCGACTGGCTGATGACGTCGCCCGCGGCGACGGTGTCGCTGTATGCCTGGGTCGCGTCACCGACGCTGAGGCCGGCGGCGCTGATGGCATCGGGGGCATCGGCGGCGGGCCCCGCGAGATCGGGCACGGCCACGGTCTCGACCCCGAGGCTGATGACGTAGTCGACGGCCGAAGCGGCGTCGACGGTGGTGTCGGCGGAAGGGCTGGTGCTGGTGACGTTGCCCGCGACGATGGTGTCGCTGAAGGCCTCGGTGCGGTTGCCCGCGGCGAGGCCGGCGTCGTCGATGGCGTCGAGCGCGTCGGCCTCGGCCAGGTCGACGATGTCGGGCACCGTCGACCTGCTCGGGACCGATGCTCATGAAGAGGGAGACGGCGGAACCGATATCGACCATCTCACCGGCTCCTGGATCCGTGCGTAGGGCGGCTCCGGCGGGCACGTTGGCATGGTTGCGCTCGAGGACCTCACCGACGGTCAGGCCGGCGGCTTCGATGGCACTCGTGGCGTCCTCCTGGGACAGCTCACGCACCTCGGGCACGGCGGCCTGCTCCACGCCGAGGGACTCGACGTAGCTGACGGCGGTGCCGAGCTCGACCTCGGTGCCGGCGCTCGGCGACTGGCTGATGACGTCGCCCGCGGCGACGGTGTCGCTGTATGCCTGGGTCGCGTCACCGACGCTGAGGCCGGCGGCGCTGATGGCATCGGGGGCATCGGCGGCGGGCCCCGCGAGATCGGGCACGGCCACGGTCTCGACCCCGAGGCTGATGACGTAGTCGACGGCCGAAGCGGCGTCGACGGTGGTGTCGGCGGAAGGGCTGGTGCTGGTGACGTTGCCCGCGACGATGGTGTCGCTGAAGGCCTCGGTGCGGTTGCCCGCGGCGAGGCCGGCGTCGTCGATGGCGTCGAGCGCGTCGGCCTCGGCCAGGTCGACGATGTCGGGCACCGTGACCTGCTCGGGACCGATGGAGATGGAGTAGTGCGACCTCGGAGCCGACGGCGAGCCATCTCACCGGCTGCCGGGCTCTCGTGCGTAGGGCGCTCACCGGCCGGGACGGTGTCGCATGGTTACCTCGAAGGGGTGCCGACGGCGAGGCCGGCGGCGGTCGATGGCACTCGTGTCGGCTTCATCGGCGGGCCCCGCGAGGTCCGGCACGGCGGCCTGCTCCACGCCGAGGGACTCGACGTAGCTGACGGCGGTGCCGAGCTCGACCTCGGTGCCGGCGCTCGGCGACTGGCTGATGACGTCGCCCGCGGCGACGGTGTCGCTGTATGCCTGGGTCGCGTCACCGACGCTGAGGCCGGCGGCGCTGATGGCATCGGGGGCATCGGCGGCGGGCCCCGCGAGATCGGGCACGGCCACGGTCTCGACCCCGAGGCTGATGACGTAGTCGACGGCCGAAGCGGCGTCGACGGTGGTGTCGGCGGAAGGGCTGGTGCTGCTGACGTTGCCCGCGACGATGGTGTCGCTGAAGGCCTCGGTGCGGTTGCCCGCGGCGAGGCCGGCGTCGTCGATGGCGTCGAGCGCGTCGGCCTCGGCCAGGTCGACGATGTCGGGCACCGTGACCTGCTCAGGGCCGATGGAGATGGTGTAGTCGACCTCGGAGCCGACGGCAGCCATCTCACCGGCGGCCGGGCTCTGGTCGTTGACCTCACCGGCCGGGACGGTGTCGCTGTTCACCTCGAAGGTGGTGCCGACGGCGAAGCCGGCAGCGGTGATCCTCGCGTCGGCTTCATCGGCGGGCCCCGCGAGGTCCGGCACGGCGGCCTGCTCCACGCCGAGGGACTCGACGTAGCTGACGGCGGTGCCGAGCTCGACCTCGGTGCCGGCGCTCGGCGACTGGCTGATGACGTCGCCCGCGGCGACGGTGTCGCTGTATGCCTGGGTCGCGTCACCGACGCTGAGGCCGGCGGCGCTGATGGCATCGGGGGCATCGGCGGCGGGCCCCGCGAGATCGGGCACGGCCACGGTCTCGACCCCGAGGCTGATGACGTAGTCGACGGCCGAAGCGGCGTCGACGGTGGTGTCGGCGGAAGGGCTGGTGCTGGTGACGTTGCCCGCGACGATGGTGTCGCTGAAGGCCTCGGTGCGGTTGCCCGCGGCGAGGCCGGCGTCGTCGATGGCGTCGAGCGCGTCGGCCTCGGCCAGGTCGACGATGTCGGGCACCGTGACCTGCTCAGGGCCGATGGAGATGGTGTAGTCGACCTCGGAGCCGACGGCAGCCATCTCACCGGCGGCCGGGCTCTGGTCGTTGACCTCACCGGCCGGGACGGTGTCGCTGTTCACCTCGAAGGTGGTGCCGACGGCGAAGCCGGCAGCGGTGATCCTCGCGTCGGCTTCATCGGCGGGCCCCGCGAGGTCCGGCACGGCGGCCTGCTCCACGCCGAGGGACTCGACGTAGCTGACGGCGGTGCCGAGCTCGACCTCGGTGCCGGCGCTCGGCGACTGGCTGATGACGTCGCCCGCGGCGACGGTGTCGCTGTATGCCTGGGTCGCGTCACCGACGCTGAGGCCGGCGGCGCTGATGGCATCGGGGGCATCGGCGGCGGGCCCCGCGAGATCGGGCACGGCCACGGTCTCGACCCCGAGGCTGATGACGTAGTCGACGGCCGAAGCGGCGTCGACGGTGGTGTCGGCGGAAGGGCTGGTGCTGCTGACGTTGCCCGCGACGATGGTGTCGCTGAAGGCCTCGGTGCGGTTGCCCGCGGCGAGGCCGGCGTCGTCGATGGCGTCGAGCGCGTCGGCCTCGGCCAGGTCGACGATGTCGGGCACCGTGACCTGCTCAGGGCCGATGGAGATGGTGTAGTCGACCTCGGAGCCGACGGCAGCCATCTCACCGGCGGCCGGGCTCTGGTCGTTGACCTCACCGGCCGGGACGGTGTCGCTGTTCACCTCGAAGGTGGTGCCGACGGCGAAGCCGGCAGCGGTGATCCTCGCGTCGGCTTCATCGGCGGGCCCCGCGAGGTCCGGCACGGCGGCCTGCTCCACGCCGAGGGACTCGACGTAGCTGACGGCGGTGCCGAGCTCGACCTCGGTGCCGGCGCTCGGCGACTGGCTGATGACGTCGCCCGCGGCGACGGTGTCGCTGTATGCCTGGGTCGCGTCACCGACGCTGAGGCCGGCGGCGCTGATGGCATCGGGGGCATCGGCGGCGGGCCCCGCGAGATCGGGCACGGCCACGGTCTCGACCCCGAGGCTGATGACGTAGTCGACGGCCGAAGCGGCGTCGACGGTGGTGTCGGCGGAAGGGCTGGTGCTGGTGACGTTGCCCGCGACGATGGTGTCGCTGAAGGCCTCGGTGCGGTTGCCCGCGGCGAGGCCGGCGTCGTCGATGGCGTCGAGCGCGTCGGCCTCGGCCAGGTCGACGATGTCGGGCACCGTGACCTGCTCAGGGCCGATGGAGATGGTGTAGTCGACCTCGGAGCCGGGCGCGACCTCGGCGTCGGCGGCGGGATCGGAGCTGCTGACGTTGCCCGCGACGATGGTGTCGCTGAAGGCCTCGGTGCGGTTGCCCGCGGCGAGGCCGGCGTCGTCGATGGCGTCGAGCGCGTCGGCCTCGGCCAGGTCGACGATGTCGGGCACCGTGACCTGCTCAGGGCCGATGGAGATGGTGTAGTCGACCTCGGAGCCGGGCGCGACCTCGGCGTCGGCGGCGGGATCGGAGCTGCTGACGTTGCCCGCGACGATGGTGTCGCTGAAGGCCTCGGTGCGGTTGCCCGCGGCGAGGCCGGCGTCGTCGATGGCGTCGAGCGCGTCGGCCTCGGCCAGGTCGACGATGTCGGGCACCGTGACCTGCTCAGGGCCGATGGAGATGGTGTAGTCGACCTCGGAGCCGGGCGCGACCTCGGCGTCGGCGGCGGGATCGGAGCTGCTGACGTTGCCCGTGACGATGGTGTCGCTGAAGGCCTCGGAGCGGTTGCCCGCGGCGAGGCCGGCGTCGTCGATGGCGTCGAGCGCGTCGGCCTCGGCCAGGTCGACGATGTCGGGCACCGTGACCTGCTCAGGGCCGATGGAGATGGTGTAGTCGACCTCGGAGCCGGGCGCGACCTCGGCGTCGGCGGCGGGATCGGAGCTGCTGACGTTGCCCGTGACGATGGTGTCGCTGAAGGCCTCGGAGCGGTTGCCCGCGGCGAGGCCGGCGTCGTCGATGGCGTCGAGCGCGTCGGCCTCGGCCAGGTCGACGATGTCGGGCACCGTGACCTGCTCAGGGCCGATGGAGATGGTGTAGTCGACCTCGGAGCCGGGCGCGACCTCGGCGTCGGCGGCGGGATCGGAGCTGCTGACGTTGCCCGTGACGATGGTGTCGCTGAAGGCCTCGGAGCGGTTGCCCGCGGCGAGGCCGGCGTCGTCGATGGCGTCGAGCGCGTCGGCCTCGGCCAGGTCGACGATGTCGGGCACCGTGACCTGCTCAGGGCCGATGGAGATGGTGTAGTCGACCTCGGAGCCGGGCGCGACCTCGGCGTCGGCGGCGGGATCGGAGCTGCTGACGTTGCCCGCGACGATGGTGTCGCTGAAGGCCTCGGAGCGGTTGCCCGCGGCGAGGCCGGCGTCGTCGATGGCGTCGAGCGCGTCGGCCTCGGCCAGGTCGACGATGTCGGGCACCGCGACCTGCTCGGGACCCTGGCTCACCACGAGGTCGACGGTGCTGCCCTCGGGCAGCTCGGAATCGGTGACAGGATCGGTGCTGATGACACCCCCGGCGGGGACGTCATCGTCGTAGACGTAGTCGATGTTGCCGACCGCGAAGCCGGACTCGTCGAGGACGGTCTCGGCGTCTTCTTCGCTCAGACCCGACACGTCGGGCACAGAGCCGGTGGGCACCGCCTGTGCCACTGATAGGTCGATGGTGGAACCTTCCTCGACCGGCTCTCCGGGCTCGGGTTCCTGCGAGAGGACGGTCCCGGGTTCGGCGTCGTCGGTGTTGACGGTCTCGACACGGATGACCAGGCCATAGTCGCCGGCCGTCGCTTCCGCCTGCTCGAGCGTGAGGCTGACGAAGCTCGGCGTGTCGACGATCGTGATGCCGGGGCTTTCGCTGGCTTCTTCGGTCGCGGCCGGGCTGGGCGAGAGTGAGGCGTCGACGTCGCTCAGGTTGTCGAACGGGCGGAAGAGGATGAGCACGATGGCCAAAGCCACGATGAATGCACCCACGAGGATGCCGCCCACCAGCAGCACGGGCGTGCCCTCGTCCTCGGGCTCTTCGCCGGGCGGGATGGGGGGTGTCTCAGGCGGCTCGAGGGTGACCTCGGGCTTGGCGGCGAGTGCGGCGAGTGCAGCCTCAGTGGCCTCGGGATCCGGTGCCACGGGCGTCGTCGTCCAAGCAGCTCCGGCAGCAGCGGCGTCAGCTGCCTCGGCCTCGGTCTCGGCGACGACGTCTGCGGCAGCCTCCTCGTCCGCGGCAGGCGCGTCACCGACCGGTTCTGCGGGCTCGCCCTCCTCGGTCATGCCTGCGGACTCTTCGGCCGCTTCGGACTCTCCGGCCGCTTCGGCCTCCTCGGGCTGCTCGGTCGCCATCTCGGCCTCCTCGGGCTCGGGCGGCGTGCTCTGGGGATCGGTGGACATGTTGTCGTCGCCGGCGTCCGGCCTCTTCTCTGTCATGGCAGGCGGACCTTATGCCAACCCGAGTGGGTCTGTGGGGCGATCCGGGAACCCATCTGGGTCTTTCCCGACGCAAGTGTCCGTTTCTTCATCGTCCGCCGCTCCTCGCTTCACTCGCAGGCGGCTCGCGATGTCAGAGGTCAGAGACCGAGGGTGTCCTTGAGAGTCCCCAGGGTCGCGTCGCTGTCGGCCACCAGGACGAGTACTGGAGAGGATAGTCCTCCAACGACATCGGCATTCGTCGCGCTATGCGCCCCAGGCAGGTCATTCATGGCCTTCCGAGCCGTGGAGCGGAACTCCTTCTGGTCCGCCGTGCTATCCCAGGCCGTCTGCCACACCACGGCCCATGCCCCGTCAGGTCCGTCGAGGCTCACGAGCCGGTCTCCACCCCAGCCGGCCGCGGCGTCGGCGTTGGGCAACTGCGCAGGCAGCGCCGGGAACAGCGATCGCGTCTTCTTGCCGTCGGCGAGCCAGATGTGTGTCTGCATCTCACCCATCGTCTGCTCGTAGCTGGAGACCCAGTCCGCACCGAGCGCCGATGCGATGTCGGGCAACTCGATCTCGACGGGCAGTTCCTTGGGGTAGAGCTCGGGGTGCAGGATCTGCTCCGTCGAGACGGGCGGGTCAGCGAAGGCGGCGTCGACCGCACCCCAGTCACCCTGGCCACGGAGCGCATTGACGAAGGTGTAGCCGTCGATGTAGGCGAACTCGAGCGGGCGCGTGACGATGTCCGGGAGGCGATCCAGCTTGTTTGCATCCTGTTGCGTGAGCGCCTGCGCCGAGACCGAGATGAGGTCGCGGAGCTTGAGCTCGCGCGCGGCCCAGTCGTACATCACGGCCGTGGCGTCCCCCTCGACCAGTGCCGCCTCGGCCCAGATGCGATCGGCCATGTCTGGGTCCTCGTCGTAGAACGTGTCGAGATCGAAGGCCTGATCCTGCAGGGCATGGCCGTACTCGTGAGCCACGATGATCTTCTCGGTGGGGCCGATCTTCTCGACCGGGCCGATGATCGAGAACGTCTCGGTCTCCGGATCGTAGGCCGCGAGCGCCTGCTGGTCGTAGAGCTTGAGGGTGAGCTTCTCGAGGTCCTGGTTCGGACCGATCAGCCCGAGGCGCTTGTAGGTGTTTTCCTCGGCCTCGATGAACTCGGGCGGGTATTCCTCTAGCAGAGACTCCTTGAGCCCGGTCAGGAACGCCTCCGAGTCGATGACCTCATAGGTCACCCCCTCGGCCGCCGGCAGGCGGCGGATCGCAGGGACCGCGTCCGTGACCTCGGCCACGCGGTCGGCCATCTTCTGGGTGAAGCCTTCGGGCAGCTCGGACGCTTCCTCTTGTGCCGCGGCGGGCGTGACGACGAGCGTCGTGAGCAGGAGGGCAGGAGCGAGGGTGTGTCGGAGAGATGCCATTGCCGCATTCTGCCAGCCCTTCGCCCAAACACCAGCGGGACGAATGGGTCGTTTCGCCGAACGTGCACCAGATGTGCGTTTCTTCATCATTCGGGGTCTGGTGCCTTCACGCTCGATGTCTACTCTTCTCGATACGGAACCGCGAAGATGATCTTCACAGTTCCCTCTCCCTCCCTCTTGGAACGAGGGGCGCTGATTGGGCAGGCGTCCCTCGTTCCTTCTTTGTGTGCCTCCGGTGGGCCGCGCGCGCCTGTGGCACCATCGGATTCATGGAAATCACCTGGTTCGGCGGCTCATGTGTTCGTCTCAAGGGACGTGAGGGGGTCGTCGCCGCAGACCCGTTCCGGTCCATCGCTGGGCCCACGGGCCGTGGCCTCACCGCAGATATCGTCTCGTACGGCCACCCCGACGAGTCGGTCGTGACCGGGCGTGGTTCCAAGGCCAAGGCCGGTGTGACCTCACACCAGCTCGGTGTGCCGCTGCCGACGAGCCTGGAGAGGGCCTTCGTGCTCGACTCCCCCGGAGAGTACGAGGTCCACGACGTGATGGTCGTGGGTGTGCGCACGTTCCGGGACAACGAGCAGGGTGCCGCCCGCGGGATGAGCACCTCGTTCGTATACGAGCTTGACGGGATCTACGTCGCTCACCTGGGCGAGGTCGGGCATCTGCTGGACCAGGACACCGTCCGCGAGATGGGCCACGTCGACGTGGTCTGCCTTGGCGTAGGGCCGCAACTGAGCGCCCCTCACGCGGCTGAGATCGTGGGGCAACTCGATGCCCACATGGTGGTGCCGATGCCGCTGACCGAAGCCGCTGCCGCGCCGGGGGGCGACCTCGAGAAGTTCCTCAACGAGATGAGCGCGACCGAGGCCCAGCCAGTGCCCAGCCTGAAGGTGACCATCTCGACCGTGCCCAACGAGACCACGGTCGTGCTGCTGGAGCAGCGCGGACGCTAGCAGCCGCTCCTGCGGACGCCAGTCAAGACCGCTCTCGTGCCTGTTCCAGCCTGACCTCGAGGACCATGCTCGGGTCGTAGCGCCTGATACGCAGCCATGAAGCTGCCTCCAGCAAGCGCTGCTCGGCGGTGTGGAACGAGGCCGAGCCGATGTGATCGGCTACCGCCACCAGCGCCGCGGCAGGCATCAGACCGATGAGCTCCGAGTCGAGCAGGCTCACGCCTTCCTCGGCGGCCAATCGCTCCGCCTCTTCCCACACCCGCCAGAGCGGGCTCACCTCGTGGTCGAGGATGTTCATCGAGAGCTGTGCACAGCCTTGCGAGACGAGGTCGATGCCGAGCGCCTGAACGGCCTCGAGTCCGCCATCACTGGCTCGGATCCGTGTCGCGATGCGCCGAGCGACGGCCACGTCGGCGGTCGAGAGCTGGATGTTCCAGGCGATGAGGAACGGGCGGGCACCGACGACGGCGGCGCCGGCCGTGGGATGCGGTCGGGCCGGCCCGAAGTCGGGTGCACCACCAGGCTGTGCCATGGCTTTGGCCAGGCCCTCATAGCGTGGGCGCCGGACGTCGGCGAGGTTCGCGCGCTCCGGCGAGCGGGCGGCGCGAGCGTAGAGGTAGACGGGGAGTTCGAAGCGATCGGCGATGCGCTCGGCGAACTCACGGGCACCGGCTACGCACTGCGCCATGGTGGTGTCACCGAGGGGCACGAAGGGGATGACGTCGACAGCGCCGATGCGCGGGTGGCGTCCGACCTGTCGGTTCATGTCGATACGCTCGATGGCCACCTCCAGCGCGGCCTCCATGGCCCCCATCACGCGACCGGGGAATCCGGCCATCGTGAACACCGCTCGGCCGTGATCGACGTCGGCGCTGCGATCGAGGAGCCAGCAGCCAGCGTGCCCTTCGACCGCGTCGGCGATGGCGTCGAGCGTCTCGCTGTCGGCGCCCTCCGAGATGTTGGGCACGCACTCGACGAAGCTTTCCATGGGGTCCATGAAAGCGATGCTAGCTCAGCGAGACGAGCGGCTCGGAGCGGGTTCGGCAGCGGTGGCCGTGTCGATCACGCTGCCCGCGGGCTCTGGCGCACGCCGCCCGAAGGCGACGGTCTCGATCTCGCGCAGCGTGACCCGGACGTGGTCACCGATGCCGAGGTGGCGGACCCGGCCGCCGGCCTCCACCCACAAGCGCTCGCCATCGTCGGCGCGCACCTCGAGCAGGATCTCCGAGCCGGAGAAGCGCCGGGCGATGACCTCCCAACCGTCGTCCTCGGCCGGGCCGTCGGGCGCCTCGGCGATGGCGAAGTGCTCAGGACGCAGTAGCACCAGACCGTGGCCCGACAGCTGACGACGGCCGGGGTCGATGAGCGGCACCGGCCCGAAGCGTGTGTCGGCGGCACCTGGGCGTACGTCGCCGGGCACGAGGTTGGCCACGCCCACGAAGGTGGCCACGTATGGGGTCGAAGGCTCCGCGTAGATGAGTTCCGGTGGCGCCACCTGCAGGACCCGGCCGCGCGTCATGACCGCGACCCTGTCGGCCACCGTCAAGGCCTCGCCCTGATCGTGGGTCACGAAGATGGCGCTCTGACGCGCCGCACGCAGGATCTCGCGCACCTCGGCCCGGAGCTGGGTACGCATGGCCTGGTCGAGCGAGGAGAAGGGCTCGTCGAGCAGGAGCACATCCGGTCGCGGCGCCAAGGCTCGTGCCAACGCGACACGCTGTTGCATGCCACCCGAGAGTTCGTGGGGCATGCGTTCGCCGTCGCCCGCGAGGCCGACCATCTCGAGGAGCTCATCGGTGCGCACGCCGTGGTCGGGTTCGCGCCGGATCCCGTAGGCCACGTTGCCGCTGACCGAGAGATGCGGGAAGAGTGCCAGGTCCTGGAACACCAACCCGATGCGACGCCGCTCCGGTGGCACCATCGCGGTCGACGAGGCCACGCGGCGGCCGTTGACCTCGATCGTGCCCTGGTCCGGACGCTCGAAGCCCGAGATCAGGCGCAGTGCGGTGGTCTTGCCGCAACCCGACGGTCCGAGCAGGGCCAGCACGGTGCCGGCCTCCAGCTCGAGGCTTACGTCGTCGAGCGCCAGGACATCGTCGTAGGACTTGCTGATGCCGTCGAGACGGACCGCGGGCGTGACCTCGGTCATGTCTCGAGCTCTCCACGTCGGACGAGGAGCCCGACCGAGATGAAGGAGACGACGAGCAGCAGCGCGGCCGGGACCGCGGCTTGGGCGTAGAAGGCCTCGCGCGCGGCGTCCCACAGCTCGGTGGCGAGGGTGGAGGTGCCCGGCGGGGCCAGCAGCAGGGTCAGCGGCAGCTCCTTGAGACCCGACAGCAGCACGAGCATGGCGCCGGCGACGATTCCCGGCCGCAGCAGCGGGATGGTCACGGTCCGAAGCACACCGAGGTTCCCCTCACCCAGCGAACGAGCAGCTTCCACCGTGCGCGGCGAGACCTGCATCATCGGGCCTCGCAGGGCCCCGACGGCCTGCACCAGATAGCGCAGGCCGATAGCCATCACCAGGGCGAACAGCGTCTGATACAGCACGGGCACGCCGTTCAGCGTGAAGAACACGATGGCCAGAGCCAGGCTCACAGCGGGGATGGCGTAGATGGCGTAGAGGAGGCGATCGGTGAGCATCGACGCTCGACCCGGGAAGTGGCTGATGAGGCGAGCGAGCGGTAGCGCCAGTGACACCGCCAGAAGAGCGGCGGCAGCGGCGATGACGATCGAGTCGCCGAGGGCGTCGAGGCCGAACGCGAGAGTCTGATCCGCGCGCAAGCCATCGAGGACCCAGAGACTGATCGTAGCCACTGGGATACCGAGCGCGAGCGCGGCCACAGCGAGGCAGAAGAGGACGGCCGGGATGCGCCAGGGCCCGAGACGGACCGGAGCCGGCACGCGACGCCGACCGTGTGGCGTGGCCAGCGCGACGCGTCGTCGGATGCGTCCTTCAGCCCATACCAGGACCAGAGCCAGGACCAACAGCAGGAGCGCAAGCGCGGCCGCGCTGGACCGATCGAAGGAGAAGCGGTACTGCGAGTAGATGGCCGTGGCCAATGTGTCGTAGCGCAGGATCGACACAGCTCCGAAGTCGCTGATGGCATAGAGGCAGGCGAGGAGCGCTCCCGCACCGATGGCCGGCACCAGCACGGGCAGGACGGCCGTTCGTGCCGCCGCCCACGGGCCGCGACCGAGCGAGCGAGCCGCCTCTTCGGTCGCTGGATCCAAGCGCATGAGCGCTGCGCGCGTGGCGATGACGACGTAAGGCATCGTGGCCAGGCTCAACACCAGCGCCGCGCCCCAGAAGCCGTACACCGAGGTCACGCCCAGGCCGGCAAGCCAGCCGCGCGGCGCGAAGGCCCCGACGAAAGCGAACGCGAGCAGGTACGAGGGCACGGCCAGGGGCGCGATGGCGAGCACGGATAGGACACGCCGGCCCGGCAGGTCCGTACGCACGGTCAGCCACGCCAGCGGGACGCCGAGGGAGACGGCGCCAGTGATCACGGCGCCGGCAAGAGCCATCGTCGAGATGACGAGCTCGACAGTGCGCGGTCGTGCCAGCGCCTCGAGCGCGTCGGTGCCACCGTCGACGGCCCGTAGCACGAGGTAGATGAGCGGCAGCAGGGCGAGTACAGCCACCGTAGCGGCCACGGCCAGCAGCGGCCACGGCGGAGCCGCCCGTCGCGAGGACGGGTGGACCAGGGCGGCGCGGATGCTGGCGAGGCTGGTCATGAAGGGCCGGGACCGTTGGGGCCGCTAGTCGATGGCGGGGCCGCTAGTCGATGGCGCCGACCTCGCGCAACAGCTCGACCGTGCCCTGCAGGTCGGCCAGTGCCGAGAGGTCGACCTCGGGAGCCTCGATGGAGTCGATGTGCGGGAGCCGAGGATCGGCCCCGACACCCTCGACGAGCGGGAACTCGTACGTCGACTCGCTGAAGTACGTTTGAGCCTCATCGCTGAGCAGGTACTCGATGAACGCCAGTGAGTCCTCGGGCTGATCGGTCGAGGCGATCTGACCGACACCGGCGACGTTCACCAGCGAGCCCGGATCACCGCCGCCGAAGAACCGCTGGGCGACGGGGTAGTCCTCACCGTGCTCGGCCTGCAAGCGCAGCAGGTAGTAGTGGTTGACGAAGGCGACGTCGACCTCGCCGGCCGCGACGCCTTCGACAGCGGCCGTGTTCTTGGGGTAGACCACGGGGTCGTTGACCAGGATGCCTTCGAGCCACTCACGGGCGACGTCCTCACCCTCGATCACCCGTAGCGCGGTGACGAAGGCCTGGAAGCTGCCGTTGGCCGGAGCCCAGCCGATTCGGCCGGCCCACTCAGGGTCGGTGAACTCGAGGATCGACTCGGGCAGCTCCAACTCCTCGGTCGTGGTGTAGGCGGCGGTGCGAGCGCGGCCGCTGACGCCGGCCCACTCGCCATCGACATCGCTGAACCCGGCTGGCACGGCCGCCAACACGTCCTCGGGCAGGGCGGCCAGCAGACCAGCGCCAGCCACGGCGCCAAGGGCACCGGCGTCCTGTGCGAAGTAGACGTCGGCCGGGGATCGGTCGCCTTCCTCGAGAAGAAGGGCTGCCAGCTCGGCGGTGTCGGCGTACTTGACCTCGACCTCGACACCCGTGGACTCGGTGAAGGACTCGATGACGGGGCCGACCAGCGATTCGCTACGGCCGGAGTAGACGGTGAGCGGCTCATCGGCATCCTCGGCCAGCGCGACCGAGGGTACGACGAGGACGGCAGCGAGCACGGGCGCTGCCAGGGTGCGAGAACGGAACACAGGCTTTCTCCGAGGGGATGGAGCTGGGAGCCGGGTGGCGAGAGGCCGGATATCTGACCTTCCGGCTCAGCGATAGCCTGTGCAGGCTACGTCAGTGCGACGGCTTGCGTCAACTCGACATGCAACTCAGTCTCAAGTTACCTTGATACAGGACTCAAGCGAGTTCGCGACGCATGACCGGGAAGCGCTCGTCGGAGGCGACCAACTCGAAGCCGTGTGCCTCCCAGAAGGCCGGAGACGCCGTTGACGCCTCATCTGGTGCGAGCGTCAGGTCAGGATAGACCTCGATGGCGGAGAAGCCGCGGCCCTCGAGGTCGTGGATGACCTCATCGATGAGCCGGCTGGCAAGACCCTGGCCCCGGGCGTCGGCTGTGGCGGCGACGCAGGTGATGACCGCGGGCAGCGGTGCACTCGGGAGCCGGGGGTAGAGGTCACGCACGTGCTGTGCGCGTGGATACGCCGACAGCGGCCCGAACTGCGCGTAGACCGCAGGCTGACCGTCGATGGTCAGGACCTTGGCGTAGGACCCGAAGACGGTTCGGCCGCGCTGGAGCAGCCGCAGCTTGGTCGGCGTGCGGGGCTCGCTGGTGATGGACTCGACCTCGGGCTCGGGGGCGAAGGGATTGACGGCCGGCTCGGCCTCGGACGCGGATGGGTCGAAGGGATTGAAGGCGACGTCGTCCTTCGGGGCCGGCGCGAAGGGGTTGTCGGATCGCGGCGGACGCTTGGGTGCCGCTGCGGGCTTGGCCGGCTGCCACCAGGCAGGGCGAGAGGCCTTGGAGCCTCGCACCTCGTCCTCCCAGTAGTCGCAAGAACGATGATCGAAACGCGGGTCAGCGCACGGAGGCAGCCGGCCAAAGGTCGCTGGATCGGTGACGTCGAGGATCTCGACAGCGGCGTCGTCGTTCACGCCACAGAGTGTAGGTCGCTCAGGCCCCGAACTGAAGGCTGTCCTGGATGGAGTCGAAATCCGGGGCCGCAGCGTCGGCCAGATCGGCGGAGGCCACGAAGTTCACGAGGTAGACCGTCTTGCCGAAGCGGAAGAGGTAGGAGCGGACGCGGATCTCACCGAGCGCCGGGTCGGAGATCATGTAGTCATAGCGCACGCCTCTAGCCTTGGGCAGCCGGACGTCGTGGGGTGCCAACCCGCCGCTCAGGCCGGGCAGATCACTGATGCGCGCGTAGACGTCGTCCTTGATGGCGTGGTTCTTGCGACCCGCGACCGGCTCAGCCAGCACCAGCAGCACTGGCGCGACCTTGCCCTCGATCACGCCCCTGGCGGCGATGGCGCTGACGTGCACGTCACGGCCGCCGATGACCTCGTCGATGCGCTCACCGAGGCCGGCGTTTGCGTCGTCCACGGCACTGATGACCTCGTCGGTCTGGTCTGGGTCCACGGCCACGCCCGACCAACCGGCGGGCAAGACCATCTCGTAGCCGCTCGGATGCTGCCACCACGTCGAGGCCTCGCTGCCATCGGCAACGCCATCGGCGGGGTCGGCCTCCGGCGACGACACGGCGGTGCCGCTGGGGTCGACCAGAGCTTGGAACACGGCAGCCGTCGGGGCGCTGCAGCCAACTGCGATGAGGCCTGCCAGCGCGAGGACAAGGATGCCGACTGGGGTCGTCCGGCTCGTCATTCGGCTCACAGCATGCCCCAGAACCGGGGAACCTGCAGGCGATCGTTCGGCCCTCCGCGACGGTGACCAACGCCCCATGGGTGGGTCCGCTAGGCACTGCTATAGTCGAGGAACATTCGCATACAAGCCTCGCCTTCGGGGTCGGGTGAAATCCCCTACCGGTGGTCGGTGGAACCGCTCCGCCAGCCCACGACCCGCGCACCATTTCGAGTCGCGGTGGATTCCCTCGCAGGGAGCCGACGGTCATAGTCCGGATGAGAGAAGGAGAGAGGCGCCACCGATGCGCCAGCCGCGTCGGTGTGTGGTCGCTCGTCGAGCGCGACCGACCCGTTTCGACGGGACCAGTCCGCTCGCTTCTCTTCTTGATGCCTCGATGGTGTGGCCGGAGGTCACACGTAGTTGGACGCCATCGAGCTCCACGACATCTCGCGCAGTTTCAGCATCGACGGTGCGCCGCTGCATGTCCTCGATCGACTCGACCTTCGCGTAGCCGAGCGCGAGATCGTATCGATCGTCGGACCGAACGGCTGTGGCAAGTCCACGCTCTTGCGCGTCATCAGTGGCTTGCTCGCACCCGACCACGGCAGCGTCCTGGCTTTCGACTCCACGGTAGCCGGCCCAGAGCCACGCATCGGGCTGGTGTTCCAGGAACCCCGCTTGCTGCCTTGGCGTGACGTGCTGACCAACGTGGCCTTCCCCCTGGAGTTGGCCGGTGTCGCGCGCGCAGAGCGGGAGGAGCGTGCGCGAGAGGCACTACGGCTGACGGGCCTCGACGGCTTCGCCGCCGCATACCCGGACCAACTGTCGGGTGGGATGGCCCAACGTGCGGCCCTCGCACGTGCGCTGGCCCCTGAGCCTGATGTGTTGCTGCTCGACGAGCCCTTCAGCGCGCTCGACGCCATGACCCGCGAGCGGCTCGATGACGAGTTGCTGCGCCTGTGGGGCGAGACCGGCTCCACGATCGTGCTGGTGACGCACAGCATCTCCGAAGCCGTGTTCCTGTCGGATCGCGTCTTGGTGATGTCGCAGCGACCGGGTCGCATCGTGGCCGAAGTGGCGGTCGAGGCAGAGCGGCCGCGCAGCCTGTCGGGCAGCGGTGCCACGATGTTCAGCGCCGCCGCTGACGAGGTGCGAGCACTCCTGGGGCGAGCCGACGAGCGAGAGGTGGCAGCGTGACCACGGCTTCGCCTGAGGCCGCCACGACGACCCCGCGTTCGGACGAGGTCCGGACCCGTCCTCGCTGGCGAGGATTGCTGCAGGACATCGCACCGGTGGCCGGGGCCGCTCTCCTCTTCGTGGTCGCGTGGCAGGCCCTCGTGCTCATCGGCGACTACCCGTCCTACATCCTGCCGGGTCCCGCGGTCGTGGCCGAGCGCTTCATCAGTGGCTGGACCGACGGCATCATCGGGCCGCATTTCTGGACCACGCTCAGCGAGGTGCTACTGGGGCTCACGCTCGGTGGCATCGCCGGCATCCTGACCGGCATCCTGCTGGCTCGTTCGCGCCTGGCTGCACGCATGCTCTCGCCCTACATCGTGGCCGCGCAAGCCACGCCCATCCTGGCACTGGCACCACTCATCGCACTCTGGTTCGGGACCGGGCTCGGCAGCCGCGTGCTCATCTGCGCGCTCATCTGCTTCTTCCCCATCGCGGTCGGCACGATGGTCGGCATCCGCTCGGTCGACCCCAAGCTCATCGAGCTCGGCCGCAGCTTCCGTGCCTCTCGTCGGCAGCGGCTGATGCGGATCGAAGTGCCCTCGGCATTGCCGCAGATCCTGGGCAGCCTGCGCATCGGCGTCACGCTCGCGGTCGTGGGTGCCATCGTCGCCGAGTGGGCCGGGGGCGACTCAGGTCTCGGCGTGCTCATCAACCTCGCGCGCGGATCGATGTTCGACATCCCACTGATGTTCGCGACGCTCACGACCATCGGACTCATGGGCATCGCGCTGTACCTCATCGTCGTCGCCATCGAGCGACGACTCATTCGCACACCCTCCTGATCGCAGAAAGGACCGACTTCCGATGTCTCGTGTCTCCATCCCGCTTCGCCGGCTCCTTCCCGCGCTGGCCCTCACCGCCAGCCTCGCCGTCGGCGCCATCGGTGCGACGACGGGCCAGGAGGACGCGGCCGAGCCGACCCCGTTGACGGTCGGGCTGGGCTACATCCCCAGCGTCCAGTTCGCACAGTTCTATCTGGCCGATGAAGCCGGCTACTACGCTGATGCGGGGCTGGAGGTGGTCTTCCAGAACAAGATCGACCCCGAGCTCATCACCCTGCTCGCCCGCGGTGCGGTGGACATCGGCATGGCCGATGGCACCAGCGTCATCCCGGCGGTCAGCCAGGGCATCCCCGTGCGCTATGGGGCGACCATCTACGGCCGTGACCCCAACGTCGTCTTCTCCCTGGCCGAGACCGGGATCGAACGCGCTGAGGACCTTGCCGGGGCCAGCATCGGTATCCCCGGTCGCTATGGCTCGTCATGGGTGGCGCTGCAAGCGCTGCTGTCGTCGGCCGGGCTCACCCCCGACGACGCCGAGATCGCGACGTACCCAGACTTCGGACAGGCTGTCGCCGTGGGTGCCGGTCAGGTCGACGCGGCCACCGGCTTCATCACCAACGAGCCGGTGCAGCTCGGCCTGCGCGGCCAGGAGGTGAACGTCTTGCGCGTCGCCGATGTGGCGCCGCTCCCCGGCCCCGGTCTGGTCGCCGGCGTGGACACCATCGAGCAGAAGGGTGAGGCGCTGGCTGCCTTCACCGCGGCCACCATCCGGGCCATGGAAGAGATCACGGACGACCCGCAATCCGGTCTCCGGGCGGTCTTCGCACGCGTGCCTGAGCTGGCTGAAGACCCCGAGACGCAGCTGGCCATCCTCGAGGCCACCATCGAATCGTGGACGGGTGACTACGCGGCCGAGCACGGGCTCGGTGCGGTCGATCCGGCTGCCTGGGAGTCGGGCCTGGAGATCATGCGCTCGCTGCCGGACTCGACCGTGAGCGATGAGCTCACGGTCGATGATCTCCTGACTGACGCGCTGGACTCCTGACGATGGCCGATACTGGGGCCATGTCCGACGCAGAAACCACCCACGCCCCGGCCGACGGGCACGATGAGGGTCACGGCCACGCTCAGACCGGCGCGGCACTGGGTCCCATCGACTGGGAAGCTTGGGCCTACGCCATCGGCGGTGGCGTGCTGGGCGCGCTGGTAGCGCTGGCACTCTACATCGCCAGCGGGGTCTAGCCTCGAGGGCTACTCCCCTTCCGGTCTTCGGAGCGTGCCCTTGGCCACGCGCTCGCGTGCCCGATCGGCTGTGCTCTGGATCTTCTGCAGCCGCTGGTCGAGTTCGGCCGTGACAGCGCTGGCGAAGCCCTCGTCACCGATGGACGGGAGGTTCACACGGACGTTGGCTGCCGCTGCGCGCGCGGCGCTATCAAGCAGGAGCGCGGCTACCTCGAGATCGCTGGCCACGTAGAGGTTTGTCCGTCCGGCGCAGCGGTCGATCAGCTCCATCTGCACATGACAGGCCTTGACCGTTGCCAGTGGCACCTTGGTCGCGACGCGGGCAGCGTCTCGGGTGGCCGCTTCCCGCACCTCCTTCTCTGCCTCGGTGTCCCTGGGCATGCTGCGCGCGGCACGGTAGGCCGCGTAGGCCGAGGCGTCTTCGTCAGCGAGCTCCAGGAACCGGGTACGCGAGGCATCCGAAGCAGTGAGGGCCTCGGTGTGCAGATCGGCGAAGTCTGCGTACTTGGGTCGGTCGAGCGAGAGCCTCACCACCATGGCCGTGAGGCTCGAAGCGAGTGCGGCCGAGACCGCGGCGGCGGCCCCGCCGCCAGGCACCGGCTGCTCGGATGCGAGGGCTTCGAAGAAGTCGCCCAGGCGTTGGTCGGCGACGGGATCGGTCGGTGCGGTCATGGCTCGCATTCTCGCACGCGCCCGACTCCCCAGGTGGGAGCTCTAGGCCGCCGGTGCCAGGACCACCGCGTGGCCATCGAGGTCCTCGATCGTCCAGCGCCGATCATCCAGCTCATGGGTGAGCCGGAAGCGACGACCGGCGGCATACACGACGAAGACCGTGCGGGGACCGGACTCGAGCGGGTAGGCGGACGTCTCATCACGCACCGACTCGAGGCCTGTGACAGCCAGGCGCTGTCCGTCAGTGCGGATCTCTCGGGGCCGGCCTGTCGCGTTGTCGACGGACACGGATGTGAAGGCGGGGATGAGGTTGAACACGTGCGGGCTCCTCTTTCGGCGACGCGTCCGAGTGGCACGGTTCGGACCAATGTCGAACATCTGTTCTGTTACGGCTCAGGCAACGTATCGAACATCTGTTCGATTGTCAAGCCCTGGCCGCGATCTGGTCGCAGAGTGAGGTGCGACCGTGCCACCTCACTTGTCACACTCCCGCTGGACCTCAGCGATCGGGAGGGTCCTCCTCGCGACCGCGCCCGATGCTGCCACCCTCGGGCGCGGTCATCGGGTCACGTTCGAACGGCTCGGCCACGCCGCTCTCGATGAGCCGGGCGCGCCTGATGGCCTTGGAGCCGTAGCGCTTGCGGATGGCATCGGCCGCGGCGGTGGCCTTGCGGCGACGCTCGTCCTTGGCCGCGAAGAGCCCCATCTGCTCGCCCTCGCCCAGGTGTGAGGCACCCACGCCGAGCAACCGCACACGGATGCCCTTGAGCTCCGGGCGAGCCAGCTCGAGCGCCGCCGCGAAGATGACCTCGGTCTGGTCGGTCGGTTCGGACAGGGTCCGCTGCCGCGAGACCGTGCGGAAGGACGAATCGCGTACCTTGACCGCGATGGTTCGGGCCTTTACGCCGCCGTTGCGCAACCGCCCGGCCACGCCCTCGGACAGCGCCAACAGCGTGCGCTCGAGCGCTTCGGGGTCGGCCGTGTCGACGTGGAAGGTGTGCTCGTGGCTGACCGATCGGGCCGGCTCGGCCCCGGAGACCGATGAGGAGTCGATGCCTCGGGCGCGCAGGGCCAGGACCGGCCCCATCTTGCCGAAGCGGCGCGCCAGCAGGTCGTCGGGTAGTGCCGCGAGGTCCCCGATGGTGCGCACGCCGAACTCGCTCAGCACGGCTGCGGTCTTCTCGCCCACACCCCACAGGCGCGAGATGGGCAAGGGCGCGAGGAAGGCGGCTTCGGTGCCGGGGGCGACCACCACGAGCCCGTCGGGCTTCTCCAGGTCGGAGGCGACCTTGGCCACGAGCTTCGTCGCGGCCACGCCCACCGAAGCGGTCAGTTCGAGCTCGCCGGAGATGGTCGACCTGATCGATCGCGCCATGTCGGACGGCGTGCCGTGGAGAGCCTCCGAGCCATGGACGTCCAGGAAGGCCTCGTCGATGGAGATCTGCTCGACCGCTGGGGTGTAGCGGCGCAGGATCCCCATGACCTGCTTGCTGACGCGGCCGTACTTGCGTCCGTCGACGGGCACGAAGACGAGCTCGGGGCAAAGGCGCGCGGCAGTACGCAGGGGCAGCGCCGAGTGGACGCCAAAGCGGCGGGCCTCGTAGGAGGCAGCTGAGACGACGCCGCGGTCGTTGGCGCCCCCACCCCCGACCGCTATGGGTCTCCCGCGCAGCTCAGGACGGTCCCGCTGCTCGACGGCAGCGAAGAACGCGTCGAGATCGACGTGCAGGATAGTGGCGCGGCTCACCGCACCATGATGTCTTGGCAGGCAACCCTGCCGGCTGGACTAGCCCTTGGGCTCGACCTCGACGGTGACCTCGGAGACCGTGTCCTGGTACACCTTGATCGCGACCTTGTAGGTGCCCAGCTGACGCAGTGGCTCCTCAAGGTCGATCTTGTGACGGTCGATCTCGATGCCGCGGCGCGCGAGCGCGTCCGCGATGTCCTTGGCGGTGATGGAGCCATAGAGCTTGCCGCCCTCGCCGACCTTCACGCCCATCGTGAGCGTGGTGCTGCTGATGCGAGTGGCGTTGATCTCGGCTTCCTCGCGCTCCTTCTTGCGCTGCTCCTCGCGACTGGCGATGTCATGCAGCCAGGCGCGGTAGGTGCCGCCGGCAGCCGGGACAGCCAGATTGCGCGGGATGAGGTAGTTGCGGGCGTAGCCGTGAGCCACGTCCTTGAGCTCACCGCTCTTACCGAGCGGATCGACATCCGCTGTGAGGATGACCTTCACGCTGAGATTGCCTCCTTGTCCTGTTCTGTGATCTCGAGATAGCCGCGTGCTTCCAATTCACCACGGACGACATCGGCGCTGGCCTCGATGAGTGCCGGCAGTCGTCGCGCGAGTGAGCGGATGGGCAGCGGGAGGAAGCGTCGAGCGGCCTCCATGTCGCGCTCCAGTTCACGGCCGTCGATACCAAGGGTATACATCTTCTGGATCATGAGCTCTCTGGGCACTCCTTCGAGGAAGAGGTCGAGCGCGATGATCGTGACCATGACGTCGTCGATCCTGCTGATGAAGGGGACGAAATCGGGGATGAGGTCGATGGGTGATACGACGTATGCCACCGCCATCCCCAGGATCGCCTTCCTGGACCAGGGCACCCTCCGGTCGATCGCGAGCTCGTAGATGAGCCGGCCATAGACAGGCGCACGCGAGGCGATCGGTAGGAATGGCCAGAAACTGAGCGCGGTCAGTCCCAGCCTGAAGGTGCTTCTCAGGGCCATCGGGAGCGCGAGTCTAGCATCCGAGGGCCCTTGGCCACGTGCGCGTCCGCGCTCCACACCAGCGTTGGCTCAGCGTGTCGCCCTTGACAACCGAACAGGTGTTCGGTACTGTCCATGCGACAGGAGGTCCCGTGACCAAGCACGACGCACTGCGCAAGCAGCGGATCATCGAGTACATCGCCACCACCGTGCGCGAGAGCGGCTACCCGCCGTCCGTGCGGGAGATCGCCGCCGCCGTCGGGCTGGCTTCAACCTCGGCCGTGCACCACCACCTCTCGGCCCTGGAGAAGGAGGGCCTGCTCGAGCGTGACGCCACGCAGTCGCGCGCGATCCGCCTGACGCCCGCCGCCTTGTTGTCCAGTGGCGCCGGCGGGGACGTGCTCACGCGCGGCGCGGAGCCGCTGGCCAACGCCATCCCCGTCATCGGCGAGATCGCCGCCGGTGGTCCGATCGAGGCATATCAGGACGCCAGCGAGTCCGTCAGCGTTCCGGATCTGATCAACACCAGTGCCAGCACGTATGTGCTGCGTGTACGCGGCGATTCGATGGTCGACGCTCACATCATGGATGGCGACCTCGTGGTCATCCGCGAACAGCAGACCGCCCGTGACGGTGACATCGTCGTGGCCCAGGTGGAGGAGAACTCGGTCACCTTGAAGCGGTTCTTCAAGGAGCGGAACCAGGTCCGCCTGCAGCCGGCGAACGAAGCCTACGAGCCACAGTTCTATGACGACGTTCGCATCCAGGGCAAGCTCGTCGGAGTCATTCGCCGGGTCGATTAGGAACGTTCACGCCTGTCCTGTGCGTTTGTCCACGGGTTATCCACAGAAATGGTGGAGAGAATGGGTCAAACCGTGGAGATGCGTATTGCGGGAGCGCTCCCACACCCGCGAACATCGGAGGCAGCCCCTCGGCAGCCCCTGTGAACCCATGCCTTAGCCCCGGAGAACTTGCGCGTGTCCATCGACCGTCTGCCACCGCAATCCGTCGAAGCCGAACAGTCGGTGCTGGGCGCGATGCTCATCGACAAGGACGCGGTGACCGAAGTCGCAGAGATCCTGAAGCCGGAGGATTTCTACCGCGGACACCACGGCACCATCTATGCCGCCGCTCTCGAGCTCTACGAGAAGCGCGAGCCGGTCGACATCATCACCATCAGCGAGGTCCTTGAGCGACAGGGTCGGCTGGATGAGATCGGCGGGTCGGCGTACCTCACGAGCCTGATGAACCTCACGCCCACTGCGGTGAACGTCGTCCATTACGCCCGGATCGTCGAGCGGAAGGGCGTGTTGAGGAACCTCATCAGCGCGGCAGGGCGGATCGCTGGCTACGGCTACGAAGAGGACGGTGAGGTCGGTGAGGTCATCGACAAGGCAGAGTCGGAGTTGTTTGCGGTCTCTGAGAAGCGCGTGCAGTCCGGCTTCTCACCGCTCGACTCGCTATTGCATAGCGCCTGGGACCGGCTCGACTACCTCCACCAGCACAAGGGTGAGATCAGCGGCATCCGCACCGGGTTCACCAAGCTGGACTCGCTGACCACCGGACTGCAGAAGTCAGACCTCGTGCTGGTGGCGGCACGCCCCTCGGTCGGCAAGACCAGCCTGGCGCTGAACTTCGCCGAGCACGCGGCCGTCAACGAGGGCAAGGTCGTGGGCGTGTTCAGCCTAGAGATGAGCAAGGAGCAGCTCGTGCTGCGCCTGCTGTCGTCGGTGAGCGGCGTGGATTCCAACCTGCTGCGAACCGGCTGGCTCGAGGAGATCCACTTCGCACGCCTCGCGCCCGCCATGAGCAAGATGGCGGCGGCGCCGATCTTCATCGACGACACACCCAACATCAGCGCCATGGAGCTGCGCACCAAGGCGCGCCGACTCCAGGCTGAGTCAGGCCTCGACCTCATCCTCGTCGACTACCTGCAGCTGATGCAGTCGGGTGTCACGTCCAAGGACGCCAACCGCGTACAGGAGGTCAGCGACATCTCCCGGTCCCTGAAGGCGCTCGCACGCGAGCTGCAGCTGCCGGTCGTGGCGCTCTCGCAGCTCTCCCGCCAAACCGAGAACCGCGGCGAGAAGGGCGAGCCTCGCCTCTCTGACCTGCGCGAGTCGGGAGCCCTGGAGCAGGACGCGGACATGGTCATGTTCCTGTGGCGCGACAAGGAGCGCAGCCCCGAGGAAGACGACGCGGAAGGCGAGATCATCAACCTGAAGCTGGCGAAGCACCGTAACGGCCCCACCGGCGAGATGCAGCTGTACTTCAAGAAGCGCCAGACCCGCTTCGAGAACGTCGAGGAGGACCATTACGCGGAGAGTGCATACGCAGTTGAGCACCGACCCCGCCCTCGAGGCCAAGATCCGCGACGTCGTGGGCCTCTACCTCGACCCGCCCGAGGGCGCGGTCGTGCTGTCGGTCGACGAGAAGACCCAGATCCAGGCGCTCGACCGCACCCAGCCGATGCTGCCGATGCGCCCGGGCCAGGCGGAGCGCCATACCCACGACTACGAGCGCCACGGCACGACCTGCCTGTTCGCGGCACTCGAGGTGGGCACCGGGCAGGTCACGACCGACCACCGCCGTCCGCCACACCGGGGCCGACTTCCTCGCCTTCATGAAGCGGGTGGCGAAGGCCTACCCGGAGGGCGAGCTCCACGTCGTGCTCGACAACGTCAGCAGCCATACGACACCCGCTGTCCGCAAGTGGCTGAAGCGGCACAAGCGCATCACCTTCCACTTCACGCCCACGAGCGCGTCGTGGATGAACCAGATCGAGACCTGGTTCGGCATCCTCACCCGTCAGGCCATCCGCCGCGGCAGCTTCAAGAGCGTCAAGGAACTCATCGCCATGATCGACGCCTTCACCCACCAGTGGAACGAGGGCGCCAGCCCCTTCACCTGGGTCAAGTCCGCCGACCAGATCCTCGCCAAGGCGGTCCGCAAGCCGCCAGCAACAGTGAATACTAGGGACACTCCCCGTGCATTGATGCTCCAGGGCACGGGCTCCGACGTCGGCAAGTCCGTGCTCGTGGCAGGGCTTTGTCGTGCGCTGGTCGACCGCCGGCTGACCGTCCGTCCCTTCAAGCCCCAGAATATGTCCAACAACGCGGCGGTCGCGGTCGAGGGTGGCGAGATCGGCCGGGCGCAATGGCTCCAGGCGGTGGCTTGTCGGGTGCCACCGAGCGTTCACATGAACCCCGTGCTCATCAAGCCGGAGAGCGACATCGGGGCGCAACTCGTCGTGCAGGGCCAAGCGGTCGGCACATCCATGGCGGCCGACTTCAACCGCAAGAAACCCGAACTGTTCGCGAAGGTGCTGGAGTCGTTCGAGACGATCGCATCCGAGGCGGACATCGTCGTGGTCGAGGGCGCCGGCAGCCCTGCCGAAGTGAACCTGCGCGAGGGCGACATCGCCAACATGGGCTTCGCCTTGCCCACGCAGACCCCGGTCGTGCTCATCGGCGACATCGACCGCGGAGGGGTCATCGCGTCGCTCGTGGGTACGCACGCGATCCTGCCGCCAGAGGAGCGTGCGCTGGTCCGCGGGTTCATCGTCAACAAGTTCCGCGGTGACGCCGCGCTGTTCGACGAGGGCATGCGCATCATCGAGGACCGCACCGGTTGGGCCGGCTTCGGCGTCGTGCCCTTCCTGCCGACAGTGACGCGTCTGCCGGCGGAGGACGCAGTGGTCCTGGAGGGCCCTCGGGCGCGCGGGGGTTCGCGCTACGTGATCGCGGTCCCGATGCTCTCGCGCATCGCCAACTTCGACGATGCCGACCCGCTTCGTCTACACCCGGAGATCGACCTTCGGTTCATCCCGCCCGGCCGGGCCATTCCGTCAGAGGTGGACCTCATCATCATCCCCGGCACCAAGTCCACCATCGCCGACCTGCGATTCCTTAGGGCGCAGGGCTGGAGCGCGGACATCGCGGCCCACCACCGGGCCGGCAAGCCCGTCATCGGACTCTGTGGTGGCTATCAGATGCTGGGCACGGTGGTAGCCGATCCAGAGGGTACTGAGGGCCCGCCCGGTGAGGAGCCGGGTCTGGGGTTGCTGGCGGTGAAGACGGTATTGGAGTCCCCCAAGACCGTGCGTACCGTCAGCGCGCTCGAGGCGGACTCGGGTCTCGAAGTGCCGGGCTACGAGATCCACTGCGGGCGGACCGAGGCCATCGGGGCGATCGAGCCGTTCCTCAGTGTCGACGGGGAGGTCGTCGGTCTGCGCTCCGCTGATGGTTTGGTCTACGGCGCCTACGTGCATGGCCTCTTCCTCGACGACCGCTTCCGGAGCGAGATGCTCGCCCGGCTGGGGATGCCGGTGGCCGCGGGGCTGTCCTATCAGGCGTCGGTCGAGACCGCACTCGACGAGCTGGCGGCGGCGCTGGAGGAACATCTCGACATCGAGGCCATGCTCGGCTGACCGCCCTACACTCGGGGCTAACCACTGGGACATCACATACGACAGAGGAGACGCGCGATGGGCGTCATCATCATCCGGGAGATGGTCGGCAGCAGCCCCGAGTCATGGAGCGCAGCGGCCGCCGATGCCGTGGCGCGAGCGGCTTCGACCGTTCGCAATATCCGCCAGGTGGAGGTCGTGCGCCACACGGCGCGGGTCGACGAGGATCGCATCACCGACTACGAGGTCGAACTGAAGATCTTCTTCGAGTACGAGGGCACCTGACCGCACTTTTCCACACCCTGGTAAGCGTGGGATGAGTAGGCATCGCGATGATGCGGCCATGCCCTATCAGTCGCTGACTCCCGAACAAGATCGAGCACGTCCAGAGGCGCCTCCGGCGACGGTGCCTGGGCTGAACACGCCCGAGCCACACCCGTCCGGCTTCGCCATCATCGGCAGCAAGATCGGTCCGGCTGCGCCAGCGCGCTCGATCCTGGCTCGACCCAGGTTGGTCGACTGGTTCGACCAGCACGCGCGAGCGCGCGTCGTGTTCGTCTCGGCAGAGGCCGGGTACGGCAAGACCACGCTCCTTGGCGAGTTCGCGAACCACACACGGGACCGGGTCGTCTGGTATCGGCTGGAACGCTCGGACGGCGACTGGATCACGTTCCTCAGCTACCTCGTCGCCGCGCTACGCGACGTCTGGCCGGAGTTCGGCAAGTCGACCGAGGCGCTTCTGCGCAACGTCGCGGCGATGGGCTCCTCGCGCGAGGTCGTCCTCGCACAGTTCCTCGCGGATCTGAGCTCGGCAGAGGCCAGTCGCGTCGCCGTGATCCTTGACGACTACCACCTCGTCGGCGAGTCGCCGGACGTGCGCATGATCGTGAGCCGGATGCTGGAGCGCGCGCCGGAGGGCATGTACTTCGTCCTCTCCGGCCGCAGCGTACCGATGCTGTCGGTCGGCCGTCTACGGGGACAGGGTCGCGTCAACGGCCTGAACATCGATGACCTGCGGTTCACGCTGTCGGAGATCGAACAACTGTTCGCGACGACGTATGGGCTACCCCTCGACGGTCGAGCGTGTCGCCTGATCGCCGAGAAGACGGAGGGATGGGCGGCCGGACTACAGCTTGTGGCTGCGTCGATCGCGGTCAGCCAACCTGATGAGGTCGCCGAGTTCCTGGCTGCGCTCAATGGTGCGACTGGTCCCATCTATGACTTCCTCGCCGAAGAGGTCCTGACGCGTCTCGCGCCGGAGACGCAGCGGGTGCTGATGCATGCATCGTTGGTGGAACGCGTGCAGACGGACTATGTCGCCGTCGCTCTCGAGGCAGGTGGCACGCCAGTGGAGTCATCCGTCATCCAGGCCTCCCTGGATAGGGCTGAATCGCTTGGATTGCTCGGCGTGCGCAGTGAGGCCGCTCGCGGAATGCGGATGCAAGCGCTGTTCCGCGAGTTCCTCGAGGTCCACCTGGAGCGGGAGGTGGCGCCCAAGACCATCCGGCAGATGCACCAAGCGATCGCGCACGCCTCCGAACAGGACGACTGGCTGATGGCGGCGCGTCACTTTGCCAAGGCGGGTTGCCACGACGATTCGATGCGCGTCATCGGCTCGGCCGCGGGCGAGGCACTTGGAACTGGTGCCTGGGGAGCTGCGGTCGAGATCGTGGACTCCATGCCGGCGACGGAGCCGCCACCGGCCGTGAAGGTCATTCAGGCTCGCGCACTCATCAGTGATGAGCACCCGGAAGCCGCGGTCGAGGTCCTGTCGAGCATCGATCGCACGAACCTGAGCCCCGAAGAGCGCGGCCTCGTCGGTCTCACATGGGCTGCCATCCACCACATCAACGGCGAGACCGAGTTGCACAAGGGTGAGATTGTCCCAATCGCAGATGACGAGACGGTTCCGGCGTTGTTGAGAGACGTTGGTCATTGTTGGCAGCTGATGCTCGAAGCGGCAACCGGGGAAAGCATCTCGGACGCCGTGACTGCACTCCGGCGTATGGCCGTTGAGCAATCCAAGCATGACCTCCACTACTTCGCAGGCGTCACCCTGCACAATGCTGCGACCGGCGAGCTCGCCCGCGGCAACTACGGTGATGCACAAGCATTGGCGAAGGACTCGGTGGCACACCTGGCGCGAACTGACGAGGGTGCCTCAATCAGCTCGTCTACTCGATCGTTGCAGGCGCTCGTAGTCGCGGAGCTCGGAGATCTGGAGGAAGGGCTTCGGCTTTCCAGTGCGGCCGCGACCGGTCCGGAGGCGGCCGCCGACGCCCTAGCGGACGCCGCGTATCTCCACGCAGTGTGCGGCAGAGGACACCAAGCCCGGACTCTGCTGTCCAGGTTCGAGCGCGGCGACGCGAGATGGGCTCGAGACCTATCGAGCAAGGCCGCCGGCTGCTATGCGAGGTTCGCGCTGGCGATGAGCGACGGCGCTACAGGCGACGCAGACCGAGCGCTAGCCGACCTCGACGAGTTGACGCCGGTCGACTTTGACACTGAGACGCGTCGAGCAGTGCTTGCTGCAACGCTGGCGGTGGCCGCACAGGACCCGGCTGCGTCAACCATCCTGCACACCGCCAAGGAGGTTGTCGCACGCCAGAACGCATGGCGCTGGATGATGCGCGTACGCCTTCTCGACGCCGTTCTTCAGCGTGACGGCAAGAGTCTCGCCCTCTGGATCACGGAGGCTGAGACCAATTCCGCACTGTCGGTTCTTGAGCTCGCTGACGCGATTGTCACGGCGGTGGGTGCTCTGGCTTCGATTCCGGAAGCTCTCGAACGGTCGGTCTTGCGAGAGCCCAGACGGTGGATAGGAGCTCTGACGCGGCAGGTGCAGGGACCTCCGAGTGAGGATGCTGGAGCAGCGGCAGCCATGATCGCCAAGTTCGGTACCGCCGAGGACGCTGCCGTCCTTCGTGACTACGAGCGAACTGCAACCGGAAGGCCGCGTCGGCGAGGACTGGCGACGCAACTCATCCGGAGAGTCAGCCCGACAGTCCGCGTGCACGACCTCGGCCTAACGAGCTACGAAGTTGGCGAGCGCATCGTTCGGCTGACGCAGACACGCCGGAAGACAGCTGCGCTCCTCCTCTACTTGGTGACACGCCCGGACCTGGCCGCGAACCGGGAACAAGTGATGGAAGCTCTCTGGCCTGACCAAACGCCGAAGTCTGCTCTCAACAGCCTCCACCAGACCATCTTCTTCCTTCGCCGTGAGCTTGAGCCCTGGTACGAAGACGGTGCGACTGCCGACTACGTGCACATGGACACCGAGCTCGTGTTGCTCGACCCAGACCTGTTCCAAGTCGACAGTGTCGCGTTCGCTCGCCAGTCTGCCGACATCGTTGGAACAACGAGTGCCGGGAGCCGAGGCCCCGAGATGCTTGCCCTATATCGAGGCCACTTCGCGCCAGAGTTCGAGTACGAAGAGTGGGCTAGCGAGTGGCGAACGCATCTCCACACGAGCTACCTCCACTTGGCTCACGCTACCTCAACCGCCCTGATCCACGAGCGCCGATACGGCGAGGTAGTCGAAGTGTTGACGCCTGTTGTTGCACTGGATCCGACTGCATTTGAAATCCGAGGGGCCCTCGTCGGATGCCTTGCGGTAGCTGGTGCGCGCGATGCCTCGGTCGCGCACTACCGAAGCATGGCGGCGGCCCACGAGCGCGAGCTCGGGCTGCCCGCGCGCCCGTACGATGAACTTGTCAGATCCGTCAGTTCTATGCCCTAACCACCCGTACGTACTAGTACTTATAGGGAGCAGACCACCCCGTACCTAACCTTGCCGAAGCATCAGTCGGATGACTGAGGCTCGAGGTCACGGGGCAACAGCCGTGAAGACTCAGAGGGCTCGAGAGAGGGGACCTCCGAGTTCACGATTTGCCCCCAAGCACACCGGGCCGCCACCCGGCGGCACGAAAGAAGGGGTAAGACATGGATCCCATCGCCCACACGAAGCCCTGGTAGCTGAGATGCCTCGCATGTTGATGTCGAGGCTCACGTTGCTTTCGACTCTCGTACTCACTCTGGTAATCGCGGGCAGCGCGGGCATCCGGCCCATCTGAAGGGACTAGCGCACTCCTAGTACATATGTTGGATGGGGAGTTGTCGGTATCAATCGTGATACTGACGACTACCCAGTTGGGACTCAGGAGTCGCGACCTTTGTCGAGAAACCTTCGGATACTTCTGACGGTCGTACCGATTACGGCTGTCGCGTTGCTCGCGGTTAGCCTGCGAGCTTGGCCCGTCGACTTCGGCGGGTCAGTTTGGGTTTGGTCAGGCCAAGGCGGTACCGTCGCTGTACTGCTCTTCTGGATCGCGACTACCCTCGTCGCTTCGATGTTTCCGGTGCATATGCCGCGTGGGCCAGTTGTCAGCGTGGCGACGGCCCCAATCATCGCTGCAGCAATCCTCGGGGGCCCGAGTTCGGCCGCCATCGTTGCCATCCTTGGAACTATTGAGCTGCGCGAGCTTCAAGGACGTGTACCTTGGTACGGCGTGGTGTACAACCACACATTCCCGGCGATTGCTGCGGTTCTGTCAGGAGTCCTGTTCCTCTTCCTCAGCGGTGATGAAGGAATCGCAAGTCCAGTAGGCCTCGCTGCGGGTGTTGCGGCTGGAATCGTGTTCGTTGGGGTAGACACTGGCATGTCGTCGCTCGCCGTTGCCCTTCGCGAGGAGCGGCCGTTCGGCGCCGTCGTGGCCAGCGACTTCCGGTCATTCGGGATGAGTCTGGTCGGCCTTACGCCAATGGCGTGGCTCATGGCGCTGGCATACATGTACATCGGACCCCTCGTTGCGCTCGTGTTCGCTCTGCCTCTCTACACGACACGGGCTGCCTACAAGGCGGTCGTGGATATCCGCGAGATGTTCACGCAGACCGTCAAGGCACTCGCGTCGGCCATCGACGCCCGAGACCCCAGCACGAAGAAGCACTCGGAACACGTCTCGGGCATCGCCGTCGAGATCGGCCAAGCCATGAACCTCAGCGAGCCGGAGCTCGAGCAACTCGAATGGGCCGGCCTGCTCCACGACATCGGCAAGATCGGCATCCGCGACTCCGTCCTGCTGAAGCCCGAGAAGCTCAGCCGTGAGGAGCGCATCCTCATGAACGAGCACCCCGCCAAGGGCGAGGAAATCCTCAAGGACGTCGATCAGCTCGCCGCCGAGCGTCCGCTCATCCGCCACCACCACGAGTGGTACAACGGTTCCGGCTATCCCGACCGCCTCATCGGCGACGAGATCCCGCTACTGGCCCGCGTCCTCCATGTCGCTGATGCCTTCGAGGCCATGACCGCGTCGCGCCCCTATCGCCCGATCCCGCTGTCCGGGGCCGAGGCCTTCGAGGAACTGGAGCGCTACGCAGGGATCCAATTCGACCCCGACGTGGTGGAGGCCTTCGGCCGCACCAAGACCGCCCAGGAAGCCTCCGAGCCAATCGACGACGAGCCTGGGGAGCCCGAGCGGCAGCTGACCCCGGTCCCGACGCTGGGACAGGTCGCGTCGGCCCGCGCCAAGGCTACGTCTCTGCCCACGAGCTCCGCTCCCGCCGAACCCTAGTCGGGAGCTTCCGAGCACATGGCGGACCTGCCCCCGCACCTTCCACAGGCTGACCGAGCCTGCGCGACAGCTCCGGGGGAAGCTGCCTGATGCTCTTCGTCGCCGTCATCCTGGGGCTCGGCGCCGGCCTCCTGGTCGGCGGCCGCCTCAGCAATCTGCTGTCCGCTCAGCTTCGTTTCGGCGGGCTGATCGTCGGCGGCCTGATCCTCCGCGTCGCAACCCAGTGGGGCCTGGACCAGGGCATCGACATCATCGAGTTCCTGCGCGCCCCGCTCTTCGCCGCTTCGTTCGGCTTGCTAGTCGTGGCCCTTTGGCTCAACCGCGGGCAACCGGGTCTGCTGCTGGCGATGGTTGGCATCGGCGCCAACGGCGTGGCAGTCATGATCAACGGCGGCCACATGCCGGTGTGGATGCCGGCGGTGGAACTGGCGGGCCTCAGCAGCGCAGACCTCAACCCCGCCTTCCACGTCCTCCTGCCCGATGAGTTGAACGTCGAGTTCCTGCTCATGGCAGGACCCTTCGGCGACATCGTCCCCATCGCCATCCCCTTCCTCTCCAACGTGATCAGCCTCGGCGACGTCATGCTCGCCGCCGGCGTGGGCTGGTTCCTGTTCTCGGCCGTCGCTCGTGGCTCGACCGACCCGGACGAGGGCGTGGTCTCCCTCTGGAGCGCCCGGCCGGAGGCCGAGGTCCGAGCCGCCATCTACACCGACCGCGCCGGCATCCAGCGGCCCATCGTCGGCGGCTCCAGCATGGGCACCGGCCTTCGCCCGTCGGCGACATCCGGCGCGGAGGCAGCCCTCCCACCCACCGACAAGACCGCCGCCGAGCGCATCCGCGAGCACCCATACGTCCGGCTCGCGCGCGACGCCCGCTTCTCCGCGTTCTGGCTGGCCGGCACCATCAGCGTCTTCGGTGATCGCCTCCACCAGATCGCGCTCGGCGTGATGGTCCTGGCCCTGACGGGCTCGGCCATGCAGACGGGCTTCGTCTTCCTTGCCGCCACGCTGCCGAACCTGCTGCTCGGCCCCATCGCCGGAACGTTCGTCGACCGCTGGGACCAGAAGCGCGTGTTGGTCGTCAGCGATCTCCTGCGCGCCGGGCTCGTTCTGGCCCTCCCCTTCGTCGTGGAGATCAACGTCTGGCTGGTCTACCCGGTGGTCTTCATCGTGACCACGGTCAGCATCTTCTTCCGCCCGGCCAAGACGGCGATCCTGCCACGCATCGTCCGGCGCGAGGACCTGACGCCGGCCAACGGTGCCATCTGGACGGGCGAGACCCTCGCCGACATCGCGGGCTACCCGCTGGCCGGCGTGATCGTGGCCTCGCTCGGCCAGAACTTCGCGCTCGCCTTCTGGATCGACTCATTCACCTACATCGTCAGCGCCGTCCTGCTCGTGGGCCTCTCCATCCCGCCGGCGGCGCGTGCGGTCGGCCCTCGTGTCTCGGGCGCCGTGGCCGCGTTCGTAGAGGAACTGCGTGAGGGCTGGCACTTCCTGCGCGGCGAGGTGACACTCTTCCAGAACACCCTCGTGAGCGTGTTCGCGCAGCTGTCGGTCGGCGCCACGCTCTCACTGATGGTCGTCTATGCCGAGCGCACGCTGTCGGGCGAGATCATCCCATACCCCGAGAGCTACGCCGTCATCGAGGCAGCCATCGGGATCGGAAACCTGGCAGGCGGCTTCGTCGTCGGCGCCATCGGCGCTCGGCTACGCAAGGGCTGGCTGGTCATCAGCGGCTTCGCGGTCATGGGCGTCGCCACCATCGTCCTCGGTCTGACCTCGAACGAACTGCTGGCCGTGGGCGCCGCGGTGGTCATCGGCATCTTCAACCTGGTCTACGTGATCCCTAGCCAGACGCTCTTCGCCGAGCGCACGCCCGAGGGCATGTTGGGCCGCGTCGTGGCCATCCGCTCGAGCATCGTGATGGGTGCGCTGACGGGCGCGATGGCCGTCGCTTCCGGCCTGGCCGACACCATCGATGCGGGCGTCATCATCGCCTTCACCGGCGTGCTCACCGTCCTCGCGGCGGTCGTCGCCGCATGGCTGCCGGCGGTGCGTGACGCCTGACCCGGCACGCTTCCCCGCTCCCCGCGATAATCGACGGAACGCGAACGCCCCAGGGAGAGCTCCGCTAGATGACCGACCAGAACAAGCCTGAAGACGCGATACCCGAAGAGGAGATGCCCGAGGAGTCTGTCGACGAGTCCGCTGAGGCCGAAGAGCCGGCGGAGGATGTCGTCGAGGAGCCGACTGAAGAGGCCGCGGCTGAAGAGGCCCCAGCCCAGACCGAGCCCGTGGCCGGGGCGACGACCGCGGCTGCGTCGTCGACATCGACGAGCGGCCCGGAGGAACCTCCGTTCATCGATGATCAGGTCAGCAAGTGGTGGATCGGCATCATCATCGCGGTATTCGCGCTGATCTTCGTCGTGGTCGTCCTGTTTGGCCGCGGTGGCTTCCTCGCGGACGTCTTCGAGTCGGACGACCCCACGCCTGAACCGACCATCGAGGCCACAGCGGAGCCGGAACCGACCGACGCGGAGGAGAGCACCGAACCGGTCGACGCCACCATCGAACCCTCCGAGGCGCCGAGCGAGGAGCCATCGGAAGAGCCGACGCCCGAGCCGACCGAGGAGCCCGCACCGGAGCCGACGCCCGAGCCCACGCCCGAGCCGACGCCCGAGCCCACGCCCGAGCCCACGCCGGAGCCGACCGAGGAGCCCACGCCCGAGCCGACCGAGGAGCCGACCCGGAGCCGACCGAGGAGCCCACGCCGGAGCCGACACCGGAGCCGACGCCCGAGCCCACGCCCGAGCCGACGCCCGAGCCGACACCGGAGCCCACGCCCGAGCCGACGGAGGAACCGAGCATCGGACCATGCCCGACGATCGACCCTGAGGCCAGCCTCGACCCTGACGCGAGCGCCGACCCCGAGGCCACGGATGAGCCCGAGGTCCCGTGCTACACCGCAGAACCGTCCGAGGAGCCGGAAGTGTCCGAGGAGCCGGGGCTCACGGCCGAGCCGGCTGACTGACGTCATGGGGTGACCGACGGCTCTCCGCAGCACCAGGATCGCTACGCTGCTGCGCGCGCGGCCATGGTTCGCGACCAGCTTGAGTCACGTGGTATCCGAGACCGACCCACGCTGGCGGCGATGTCGGTGGTTCCACGGGAGGCCTTCGTGCGCGAGGAGCGTACGATCGATGCCTATGCCGACAGCCCACTGACCATCGGCCACGGCCAGACCATCTCGCAGCCATACATGGTCGCGCGGATGACGGCCGCCGTCGGGCTGGAGGATGCCGGCTGGCCTTGGGAGCGCACACGCCCATCGGTTCTGGACGTCGGCACCGGCTCCGGCTACCAAGCCGCGGTCCTGGCCGAGACGGGCGCTCGGGTGACTTCGATCGAGCGCGATCCCGACCTTGCGGCCTGGGCTCGCCGGAACCTCGCGAGGGCCGGCTACGACGTCGAGGTGCTCATCGGTGATGGCAGCGTCGGCTATCCGGCCCACGCACCCTATGCCGCCATCGTCGTGGGCGCGGGTGCGCCCGCCATCCCTGAACCGCTGAAGGATCAGCTGGCCGAGGGCGGGCGGCTGGCGATCCCGGTCGGCGACCGCCGCTCGCAACGCTTGATGGTCGTCCGGCGGCAAGGTCGAGCTTTCGAGGAACGTGCGGTGGATCGATGCGTCTTCGTGCCGCTCGTCGGCGCTCACGGCCACGCCGGCTGAAACCGGTGATGGCCCGGTGCTATCCTCGCCCGCGATGACACACGTCTTCGTAGCCCCCCATCCGGACGATGTCGCACTCTCGTGCGGCGGCCTCGTCTCCAGCCTGCGCGAGCTCGGCCAGTCGGTGACGATCCTGACGGTCTACTCCGGTGGACCCGGCGACTTCGACCTCGCGGACTACCAGCGTGAAGCCGTGGGCTTCGGCACCAAGACCCTGCACCCCGCGACCCAGGCCTTCAACCGCAGCAACATCGGTTCCGAGTACCCGGTGTCCACGGCCACCGGCACCGGCGCCCCGTGGGAGGCGGACCCCTCCCGGATCGACGCGACACAGGAACGAGCCAATACACAGGCCCGCCAGTTCTGGCAGCGAGCGGCCTGGTCTCGCAGCGCCAACGTCACCAACGACGCGCACGAGGACCGCCCCCTGCGCGACGACCTGCCCACGCACGGGACGCTCGAGCGCTTCGAGCTCGCAAGGGCTGATGCAACGACGCTACGCAAGGCGGAGGACGAGCGCTGGGCCTACTTCATCGAAGCCGCACTCGTGGACCTGGATCTGCCCGATGCGGTCCATCGCGGTTACGGCAGTGACGACGAGTTGCTGGGCCCGCCCCGCGCCGAGGACGAGATCCCGGTCGACATCCTGCGCCGCGAGATCCTGCGCCTGGAGCCACAGCAGGTCTACTTCCCGCTCGGGGTCGGCGGCCACGTCGACCATCGCCTCTGCCGCGATGCCGGCTTGGCGCTCCTGGAGGACGAGGCCTCCTGGGTCATGCCGGCCGGCGGGTTCGCCGGTCGCCTCTCCTTCTACGAGGACTTCCCGTACGCCTGGTGGAGTGGCTTCTCCGGCCCGTCCGACCTCGCCGGACAGGACATCGATGTCCCTCGTGGGTTGGCTCTCGAGGCACGTTACGCCGACATCAGCGACCAACTCGAGCGCAAGGGCGCTGGACTGAAGATGTACGCGCGTGAGGTGGAGCGCCTGTTCGACAGCGAGCAGGGCATGCTCGATGCGGTCGCTGGCTACGCTGCGCGCGTAGCCGACAGCGGCGGGCTCGGCACCGGTGCTGCCGAGCGGTACTGGAGCGTCGTCCGCTCCTAGCTGGCACCAACGACGCCGCCTGGGTCAGGCCGTGTCCGAGGTCTCCGCGGCAGGTGTCCCCGCACGAGTGTTGCGGTGGATGATGGGGATCCTGAGCAGGTCCCACAGCACGCTCAGACCGAGGCGCAACCGGACACGCATGCGTGAGCCGTGGATGTCCTCCCACATCACCGGCACGATGGCGTACTCGTAGCCCAGCCGACGCATGAGGTAGATGACTTCAGCGTCGAAGACGATGCCGTCGGTCTTGAGCCGGCTGAAGATGTCGTCGCCCGGCCGTTTGCCTCGAAGCCCTTGAAACCGCACTGGGTATCTGGCACGTCGCCGGTGACCCAGGCGCCGGCGAGCGCGCGATAGATGCGACCGAGCACACGCCGATACGTCGGCTGCGTCGCTCGTCGATCCGATCCGTCGGGCTGGATGCGGCTGCCGAGGGCGACGTCCGCGGTCGCGAGAGCCTCCGTCAGCAACGGGATCTGGTCGGGCGGGGTGGCCATGTCGGCGTCGGTGAAGATGACCAGGTCGCCCTCGGCCGCCAGCACGCCCGCTGTCACCGCTGCGCCCTTGCCGGCGTGGCGGCGGCGAAGGACGCGCAGCTTCGGTGGCGTGCCATCAGGGCTCGGCTGCGCTTCTGGACGAGCCTCCACGATGTCGACCGTGTCATCGCTCGAGCCATCGTCGACGACGAGCACGTCCCACTGGCCGATCTCAGCCGAAGAACGTCCGCTGCTGCGCGCAGGGCCGCCGCGCCGCAACCAACCGAAGAGTTCGTCGAGGGCAGGGCCGATCCGCTCGGCCTCGTTGTAGGCCGGCACCACGATCGTCAGGCAGGGCTTGCCATGGGCTTCGGTCGTCACTCGCGCAGGCTACAGGGTGCCGTCCATGGTTGCGGATGGCTCCATGGTCCCATCGTGACCCCACCAAGCCGCACTCGACTGACCCTGAAGAGCCCCGTTCGATGACCCATTCGTACCACCGAGCGACGCAGGCGCGCGTTGCTAGGGTGGATCGCACATGGTCATTCCTACCTCGTTGCCCAAGGTTGCCTCGGTCCCCGCGTGCCCCGGGCATGGCGAAGAGGGTCGAGTGACATGAGGTGGCTCATCCCGCTTGGGCTGTACGTCTTGGCCCTGGGCATCCGGCTCATCGCCGCCAGCGAGATCGCCTTCCCTGTCGCCGAACCGAGTGCCTACTACGTAGGCGTCGCACAGAACCTGGTGAGCGGCCACGGCCTCGTCAGTGATGCGGTCTGGAGCTACGCCACGCCTCGGCTGCAGGTGCCTGATCCGGCCTTCGACCTGTGGCTGCCGATGAGCACGTTCGTCTCGGCCGGCGCCATGGCTGTCCTGGGCGGCACCTTCTGGGCCGCACAGGTCGGCGGCGCGTTGCTGGGTGCGTTCGTGGCGCCCTTGGCTTGGGCCATCGGTCGCGAGGCTGCCAACGCGCAGGGACTCCGTGCCCGACGCGGTCGCGCGGTGGCCGTCACCTCCGGGCTGTTGGCAGCCGTGCTCAGTCCACTCGTGCTGGGCTCCGTCGTGCCCGACTCCTACATCCCATTCACCGTCTTCGTGCTGCTGGGTGCGCTCCTGGTGCCGCGCGTCATCGGAGCACGAGACGGCCACGACGACGTCATGCCGCCGAGTATCGTCGCCGCTCTCGGGCTGGGCCTCGCCATGGGCCTGGCCTACCTCTCCCGTCAGGAGGTCATCTGGCTCGGGCTGGCGGTATTGCTGATGCAGGGCATGGTCCTGAAGTGGCGTCCCACGGGCGCTCGCCTGCGGGAGGCAACACAGCGACTCTGGCCGGTCTTCGTCGGTGGGCTGCTGGTGGTCGTGCCATGGCTGGCCCGCAACTGGGTCGAGTTGGGTTCGCCGCTGCCGGGGCAGGTAGTCGACAACATGGTCCTCGTCAGGAACGAGGACATCTTTGCCTTCGCCGAGCACCCCAGCTTCTCGACCTATCTGGCGCAGGGTGCCGGTACGGTGCTCATGAACCCTATCGAGGCAGCGCTCGACGGCATCATCAACGTCATCGTGTTGCCGCCCTTCCCGGTAGGCGTCGCCGGGATCATCGCGCTCATGGGCATGTGGCGAGCACCGTTCCTGCGGCGCCCGACGGCTCTCATGGCCGTGCTCATCAGTGGCGTCCTGACCTTCCTGACCACGGTCCTGCTGTTCCCGGTGGCGACGCTGTGGGGCACCTTCATGCATGCCTCGGGGCCACTGCTCGTCGGGCTCGCGGTCATCGCCGCGGTCGGAGGCGACGCACTACTGGCGCGCATCTCGGCCATCCGCGAGTGGGAGAAGCCGAACATCATCGTAGCCCCCATCGCGCTGGTTTCGACAGCCTTGCTCATGACGGCCTTCCAGATCACCGTCCTTGGGCCACAGTCCAGAGATGACCAGGCTCGACTGCAGGCCGTAGCGGCATCGCTGGAGGACGCCTTGGGCAGGGACCATGAGCCGCGCACGTTCATCACCGACCATCCGATGTGGCTGGCCGAAGTCACGGACGACTACGCCATCGTCCTGCCTGATGAGGATCTCGCGTCGGTGCGAGATCTGGCTTCGGTCTTCCAGGCTCCGCACGTCGTGGTCATCGACCGACACGGGCGATATCCAGAGGCGCTGCTGGCCGACGAAGCGCGCTCGTGCCTGGCGGCCGATCCGACCCTCCTCGAGACACCGGGGCCGGATGTCTGGCTGTTCGAGCTGGCACCGGATTGTCAGATCCCATGAGCGCGCGACCGGGTGCGACCAGCCACAGCGCCTATACTCCGAGCCACAGGGACGGCGCCATGTCGCGCGTATGGCGACAGCAAGTATCAACAGGCCCGACGCTACGGCTCGAGCCTCACTCCAGGGAGAGGAGCGTGGAATGACTCCGGGCGAGTACACAGGACCTGAACGACGCCGTGGTGGCCCCGACCGGCGAGAGCCGGGCGCACGGGTCAAGATCCTGCTCGTCGATGATCACGCCCTCTTCCGCGTGGGCATGCGACAGATCCTCGACGCGGAGACCGACTTCGACGTCGTGGCTGAAGCCGACGATTCACGCAGCGCCATCGACGCTGCCGGGGCCCATACGCCGGACATCGTGCTGCTGGACCTCTCGCTGCCGGCGCCGGGTGGCATCGAGACCACGCAGCGCGTGAAGCGGGAGGTGCCCAGTGCGGGCATCATCGCCCTGGCCACCACCGAGGACGAGGACATGCTCTTCGAGGCCATCAAGGCTGGCGCGGCCGCGTTCCTGCTCAAGGACATCGGCCCCGAGGACCTCGTCACCATCATCCGCCGCGTCAACGCTGGCGAGTACCTCATCAACGACAAGGTCTTCGCTCGCCCGTCGGTCGCCAACCGCGTGCTCAAGGAGTTCCGCGAGCTCGCGGTGTACGGCCAGGAGGCCGCACCCATCTTCGCTCCGCTCTCCCCGCGTGAAGTGGAGATCCTCGACAACATCGCCAAGGGCATGACCAACAAGCAGGTCGCCTACGCGCTGTCCATCAGCGAGCAGACGGTCAAGAACCACATGAGCTCCATCCTCCGAAAGCTCTCTGTGAATGACCGCACGCAGGCGGTGGTCTACGCCATGAAGCAGGGCTGGATCAGGATCCCCGAGGATTGAGCGCCCCGGAGCCACCGCGCGCTCCAGGTCCTCAGCCGGCGCGGCACGGCCAATCGTCGGCGCCTGCGCCGTCCGGCGCGCCGCTCCAGCCAGGCATGCCGCCACCCCCAGGTCAGCCGCGAGGTGCTTCGCTGCCTGGCGCCGCCCCGTCGCAGGCCAGCCTCTTTGCGCTGCGCAAGGAGATCGAAGAGGACATCTCCCGCATCGAAGGTGAGAACAGCGAGATCGACCTGCTCATGGAGCAGGTCTACGCCGAGATCGAGCGCTTCGAGGGCCGTCGCGCCAAGGTGGAGTCTCAGCTTGCAGCTCTCGAAGCCGCTGCCGCACCAGATCCCCAGGGACTGGCCGAGGCGCGGGACGGTCTGCTGGCGCTGACACGCCGCGAGATGCTCTTCGACGCGCAGCGCCAGGTGCTCGAAGGCAAGCAGCGCATCCAGGCCCGCTTCCTCCAGCGTCTCGTGGAGATCGACAACAGCCTCGCAGCCATGGGCGGTGGCCCTACCCGTCCGGCGCCCGTGGCATCCGCTGGGCTACGCCCGCTAGCGACGGCCGCGGGTGGCAGCGGCGCGCCGGGCATGAATCAGCCTGCCACGGTCATGCGGGGCGAAGAGGAGCTGCGCAAGGAGATCGTGCGTGAGTTGCACGACGGCCCGGCGCAGTCCATCGCCAACATCGGGATGCAGGCAGAGATCGTGGAACGCCTCGTCCAGAAGGAGGATGCCCGCGCCCTCGAGGAAGTCGAGTCGCTGCGGCAGATGGTGCAGGCGGCGCTGGCAACGACCAAGGACTTCATCTTCGAGATCCGACCGATGGTCCTTGATGACCTCGGGCTGGGCCCGACGGTTCGTCGCTTCGCCACCGACCGCGGGCAGCGATCCGGCATCAACATCGAATTCGACTCTCACGGCATCGAGGAGCGCGTGGACAGCGACGTCGAGAGCGCCCTGTATCGATGCATCGTCGAAGCCATCGCCGGCTACATCGAGCTGCAGCCACCGTCGGTGCTGGTGCGGCTGGACTGGGGCGAGCACGAGCTCGTGTCCACCGTCGAAGGCACCTGGCCGCGCGTCGATCCCGAAGGTCAGGTCGAGGCTTCCTCGCGCTCGGTGGAGACCCCGCCGGCGCTGCTGGCGATGATGGAGGAGCACCGCTCAGCCGAGCACGAGGCCGGCCTTGCGCAACGAGCGCTGCCTGCGGCGCTGGTGGACGTCATCGGTCAGCGCGCCCGCGCGCTGGGTCTGAACATGACGATGCGTGACGACGGACAGATCATGGAGCTGGTCGCACCCATCCGGCGCCAAGGCTGACCCGGGGGGCAGCTGGGTCCGAGGTCCGGGGTCCCACGACCCAGCCGGGCTATTCGCAGCGACTCCTCTCGGCCCTAGGTTTCGAGGCGTCAAGACCAAGCCTGACCAAGGCCAACCTGGAGGCGTCATGATCCTGTCCATCCTCAACAGCCTGTCCCACGACGACGAGCGTGGCCAGGGCCTCGCCGAGTACGCGCTGATCCTGGCGCTCATCGCCATCATCGCGATCGCCGCCCTCATCTTCCTTGGTGGCGAGATCTCCGGCATCCTCAACGAGATCGGCAACAGCATCTAGACGAACACTCGCCGGTCGACGGAGGCCGTTGACCGCGCGCACGTCGAGCCCTGGTACCGACGGCCAGCCTGCCGCTTCGCCGGTGATCGGCCACCAGGACCCGTCGCCGACTGTGACGACGCCGACCCACGACGGGTCGGCGTCGTTTCTTCGTTGTGAGACCCCGCTCGGCCGAGGCCCAGGCGTGAGCCTCAGGCCTGGTCGCTGAAGTGCGGCCAGAGCGTGAGGTCGAGGTCCGGCACCAGCGCCCGCAGGCGCTCGACTTCAGGCGCGTAGTAGTGCTTCAACAGCTCGATGTGCTCGGGCGGCACGCCGACCTTTTCGAGCTTGGACTTGTTGCGGGGTCGAGCCAACTCCTCTGCCGACAGTGGATGAGGCTCGAGACCGAGGTACTCATGCGTCCGCGCGAGCTGCCCGGCGGGGTCGGCGGCGCAGGCCTCGTACTGCAGGACCAGCAGGTGGTCGGCCGCGTACTGCTGTAGCAGCCACTCGATCTGGGTGGCGTAGAGTCCCCGCTCGATGGCGTCGGTCACGACCCGCACGCGATCGCCGAAGACGCGTGACTGGCCCGCTGCGTCCTCCTCGTCGAGGAGCCCGCCCCGATCCTGATGGCTGAGGCCGGAGATGTAGCGCTCGACGGGATCACGCAGGAGCACGATGGCCCTGGCCTCCGGCGCGGCCAACTTGGCCATCGGTGGCACCCAGGCGCAGTTCATGTACTCCGGCGTCTTTTCACCCACCAGCTTCCCCTCGGGACGAGGGAAGTAGCGGTGGTACTGCGCGATCTGCTCATCGGTCGGCCATTCCGCCCAGAGGCGATCGAAGAAGTGCAGCTCGGGACGCTGATTGGCCGGCTGCACCACGCCCGGGTGCTGCTCGATGAGCCGGAACCACCAGGTCGTGCCCGACTTCTGCGCGCCGAAGATGACGAAGTCGGGAGCTCCGGTCGTCCAGCCCTCGGGACAGGACGGATGCTCGGGCAACTTCTCGAAGACCTTGCGTCGCTGGCGGACGCTGGCCTTGTCCATGGGCTTGGGCTGGGGTGCCGGGGGCTGGTAAAGGCCCAGTCGCCTGCGCAGTCTGCGCAGTCGGATCTGGCGCATACGGAACCTCAAGGTCGTGGTGGGGATGTGGCACGAATCATAGCCGTCACCGCCATCGCGAGGCGCACGTGGCTCCTATACCCGATAGCACCATAGTCATATCGAAGACGCGGGAAGGGGTGCCTAGGATTCCGGTGACACTTGTCACATCAGTCGAGGTCCTGCTCTTTGTCGACGATTCCTGCCAGGCACGTGCACGTACCACTCCGGACTACAGCCAATCGTCCTACTGGCATTAGGCCTGCCCGACGTCTACCCTTGAGCACCCGAGATGGCCGCCTGCCTTCTACGGCCCTGAGGAACCGAGCGTGAGTGAACAGATCCGAGTCGTCATCGTCGACGACATCGCAGAGACCCGAGAGCACCTGACCAAGCTGCTCTCCTTCGAATCCGATATCGAAGTCGTTGGCGCGGCTTCGTCTGGCGAGGAAGCCGTCGACCTGACGGGCAAGCTGCAGCCAGACATCCTGCTCATGGATATCAACATGCCGGGCATGGATGGCATCGCCACCACCGAGCGCATCTCGGCCACCTTCCCTATGACCTCGATCATCATGATGAGCGTCCAGGGCGAGGCCGACTACCTCCGCCGGTCGATGCTCGCGGGCGCACGCGAGTTCCTGGTCAAGCCCTTCAGCTCCGACGAGCTGACGGCTTCCATCCGGCAGGTCCACGTGCGTGAGAAGCAGAAGCGTGGCCGCATGGTCGTGCCCTCACAGGACGGTGGCGGCGACGCAGCCAAGAAGCAGGGCAAGGTCGTCACGCTCTTCGCCCCCAAGGGCGGTGTCGGGCGCACCACGCTGGCGGTGAACCTGGCCGTGGCCATGGCCGGTGAACAGCGTCAGTCCGTGACGCTGATGGACGGTTCGTTCCAGTTCGGCGACGTGGGCGTGCTGCTCAACCTGAACCCCAAGAACAAGTCGATCATCGATGTCGTGGCTGACCCGGGAAGCACCGACGAGGACCTCGTCGACACCACGCTCATCAATCACAGCACCGGCATCAAGGTCCTGCTCGCGCCACCCAGCCCGGAGATGGCTGAGCTCATCACGGTCGACCAGATCCGCCGCATGATGGGTCGGCTGCGCGAGACCAACGACTTCACGGTCGTCGACCTGTGGCCGCACTTCAATGACGTCTCGCTGGCGCTGCTGGACATGTCGGATGTGATCCTCACGGTCCTCACCCTCGAGATCACCAACATCAAGAACGTACGACTCTTCCTCGAGGTCGCAGAGCAGCTGGGCTACGGCGATCGCCTCAAGCTCGTGCTCAACCGCGCCGACTCGGCTTTCGGTATCCGTGTGGCGGACGTCGAGAACTCGGTCGGTCGCAAGATCGACCACCAGGTCGTCTCCGACGGTCGCACCGTGGTCTACGCCCTCAACCGCGGCGTCCCGTTCGTGTGGAGCAACAGCCAGGCTCCCGTGAGCGAGGACATCCTCAAGATCTCACGAGCACTCGTCCAGGGTGACGGCTCCCCCGAAGGCGAATCCGAGAAGGAGCCGGCACGCAAACTCTTCGGGCGGCGGTGAAGTCGTCATGGATCCTCGCTAGGGAGATGCCGATATGTCACTGCTGAAGCGAATCGAGAGCGCCAAGCCCGCCGGCGACGGCGCGCTTGGCGCGGCTCCACAGCCGCCTGCTGCCGGACCGCCCGGTGGGCCGCCGCTACCCCCTGGGCAGCCGCCGGCGCCCGGCGCGCCATCCGGTGCCCCCGGCGCCCTGGCCACGCCGCCGCCGCCGATGCCTCAGCGCGTCATGAGCCAGGTGCCGGTACGCGAGTCCTTCCGGGACACGAAGTACCGCATCCAGCAGCGCGTCATCTCCGATCTCGACCCCAAGCTCGACCTCACCAACCAGGTCGAGGTGCGGCGGCAGATCGAGGAGATCTTCAGCCTCGCCGTCGACGAGGAAGGCCTCGCCCTCACGCGTGCCGAGCGCGTGCGCATGCTCGAGCAGATCACCGACGAGATCGTGGGCCTGGGCCCGATGGAGCCGCTGCTCCGCGACGAGTCTGTCACTGAGGTCATGGTCAACGGCCCGCGCCAGGTCTACATCGAGCGTGGTGGCCGCCTGGAGCTGACCAACATCAGCTTCCAGAACGACGATCACGTGATGCGCATCATCGACCGCATCATCAGCCCCATCGGCCGGCGCGTCGACGAGTCCAGCCCCATGGTCGACGCTCGCCTGACCGATGGCTCTCGTGTCAACGCCATCATTCCGCCGCTGTCGCTGGTGGGTCCAGTCATCACCATCCGCAAGTTCGCGGCCAGCCCCTTCACGGTCGACGACCTTATCCGCTTCGGCACGGCCACGCCCGAGATGTTCGACTTCCTCAAGGCTTGTGTCGAAGCGCGCCTGAACGTCTTCGTCTCGGGCGGTACCGGCTCGGGCAAGACGACGACGCTGAACGTGCTCTCCTCGTTCATCCCCAACGACGAGCGCATCGTGACCATCGAGGACGCTGCCGAGCTGCAGCTCCGGCAGGAGCACGTCATCACGCTCGAATCGCGCCCACCGAACATCGAGGGCAAGGGTGCCATCCCCATCCGCGAGCTTGTCCGCAACTCTCTGCGTATGCGCCCCGATCGCATCATCGTCGGTGAGGTCCGTTCTGCCGAGGCCCTCGACATGCTGCAGGCCATGAACACCGGCCACGACGGCTCGATGTCCACCGGCCACTCCAATAGCCCGCGCGACATGCTCTCCCGTGTCGAGACCATGGTGCTGATGGCCGGCGTCGATCTGCCCCTGCGGGCCATCCGCGAGCAGATCGCCTCGGCAGTCGACCTCATCGTCCACCAGTCACGCCTCAAGGACGGCACCCGCCGCGTCACCAGCATCACCGAGGTGCAGGGCATGGAGGGCGACGTGATCGTCATGCAGGAGGTCTTCACCTTCGAGCAGACCGGCGTGGTCGACGGCCAGATCCAGGGCATGTTGCGGCCCACCGGCATCCGGCCGAAGTTCACCGAGAAGTTCGAGGTGATGGGCATCACCCTGCCACCTGCCCTCTTCGGCTTCAAAGGCTAGGAGTACGTCATGGATCCTGCCGTCCTTGTCGCTCTCATGGCCGCCGCCGCGGTCCTGTTGATGTTCTTCGGCCTCTTCGGGGGTCGCCGCACCTCGCCCACGGACCGTATCGAGCAGGTCGCCGTCGCGGCGGCCGATGCGCGCAACCGCGACGGTGGCGGGTCCAACCAGCGATCGCTTCGCTCGCGCCTGTTCGGTGGCCGCGCGGCATCAGCCGCCGACCGTGCCGTCGAGCAGCGAGACTGGGGTGCCAACATGGCCCGCGAGCTGGCTCGCGCCGACCTGCAGCTACGCCCGTCGGAATACCTCGCCATCCGCGTCGGCGCCGTCATCGGCGCGCCGCTCGTGGTCTACCTTCTGGGCGCCAGCATCCTGCCTACGCTTGCCAACCCGGTGGCCTACCTCGTGGCAGTCATCCTCGGCTGGTGGGTCCCGCGCTTCTACGTCGGCCGGCGCAAGAGCCGCCGCCTGAACGCCTTCAACGACCACCTCGCCGACACCATCACGCTCATCGCCAACGCCCTCCGCGCCGGTGCCTCGTTCCTGCAGGCCATCGAGCTGGTGGTGCGCGAGACGCAGCCGCCCATCTCCACCGAGTTCAATCGCGTCATCCGCGAGGTCAACCTGGGCCTGCCCTTCGAGCAGGCGCTGGCCAACATGGTCCGGCGCGTGCGTTCCGAAGACCTCGAGCTGATGGCCACCGCCATCACCATCCAGCACCAGGTCGGCGGCAACCTCGCCGAGATCCTTGACTCCATCGCCTTCACCATCCGTGAGCGGATCCGCATCAAGGGTGAGATCCGGACCCTGACGGCCCAGCAGCGGATGTCTGGCTACGTCGTAGCCGGCCTGCCCATCTTCCTGGTCGTCATCCTCTCGCTCATCGCGCCCACGTTCATGGAGCCGATGTTCGGGCCGCCCGAGATCCTGGGTATCCCGCTGGGTGTCATCATCCTCGCCATGGGCGGCATCATGATGCTCATCGGCTTCCTGGCCATCCGCCGCATCGTCGACATCGAGGTCTAGCCCATGGGTCTGCCACTCCTCATGGCGCTGCTGGCTGCCGGCGGCGTACTGCTCATCGTCTGGGCCCTGCTGGGGGCTCGCACCAACGATCCCGTCCAGGCTCGCCTGACGCAGCTGGGCACCCTCGAAGGCGTCACCAGCCTGGAGGAGATCGAGCTGCAGCAGCCGCTCATGGACCGCACGCTGCGTCCGATGATGCGGCGCCTCTCGGGCATCGGCACCCGGCTCACGTCTCGTGAGCGCGTGGGTCGCTACGAGCAACAGCTGGCCGAGGCCGGCTACCCGTACGGCCTGCGCACGATCGACTTCCTGGGCCTGAAGGTCGTCGCGGCCATCGTGTTCAGTGGTCTCTTCTTCCTGCTCTTCGGCGTGGCCATGGGCAACTCGGCCGCCTCGAGCTTCATCTTCACGCTCATCGCGCTGGCCGTCGGCTTCTTCTTCCCGGACTACTGGCTGATCACGCGCATCCGCGCCCGCCAGAAGGCCATCCTGCTGGCCATCCCGGACACGCTCGACCTGCTCACCATCTCGGTCAAGGCCGGCCTCGGCTTCGATGCCGCCCTGGGCAAGGTCATCGAGAAGTCCGAGGGTCCCTTGACCGATGAGTTCCGCCGCGCTCTCGCCGAAGTCCGCATCGGCAAGCCGCGCCGCGATGCGCTCAAGGAGATGGTGGCCCGCACCAACGTGCCGGCCCTGACCAACTTCATCGGCGCCATCGTCCAGGCCGAGCAGTTGGGTGTGGCCATCGCCAACGTGCTCGAAGTGCAGTCCGAGCAGCTGCGCATCGAGCGCCGTCAGCGCGCCGAGGAGATGGCTGCCAAGGCGCCCATCAAGATGCTCTTCCCGCTCGTCGGCTGCATCTTCCCGTCGATGTTCATCGTCATCCTCGGACCGGCCCTCATCCTCATCGTCAACAACCTCTAGGGCATCCGCCACAGCACCATGGCCGAGGGACGCTTGCGCCTGCGACGCGAGGGTGATGACGCCATCATCTGCCACCACCTGGTCCTGGGCGAGTCGTTCATGCAGCGCTTTCGCGGGCTCATGGGCCGAGCCTCGATGCCCGAGGGCGAAGGCCTGTACCTGCCGGCGAACAGCATCCACATGATGTTCATGCGCTTCCCCATCGATGCGCTCTTCGTGTCCGAGGCTGACACTGACGGGCGTCGCTCGGTGGTGAGCCTGCGCTCGGACCTGCCCACCTGGCGCGGGATCGTGATGCCGGTGCGTGGTGCCGAAGGCGTGGTCGAGATGCCCGCCGGCACGCTGGAGAACCACGGCCTGGCCGAGGGTGACACGGTGGTCTTCGAAAGGGCGGAACGAGCACCGGACCAGGCCCCAGCCTAGGTAGCCGGCCAGGCCCCAGCCAAGTCGCCGGACGATCACAGCCAAGTCGATCGCGACCCGTGTCTGTCAACGTACGTACGTGCGTGCCCTGCTCGATCTCCTACTGCCGCCGACGTGTCCCGGCTGTGGGTTGGAGGGTGCCCTGCTCTGCGACGACTGTGCGGCACCCTTGCGTCGGCGGGCCGACGAGCCTCCCGGCCTGCCCCTGGGCATGCCCGCGGCCATACCGCCCGGCCTGCTCCAGTTGGAGTGGTGCGCGATGTACAGCGGACCGGTGAGGGCCGCGCTCCACGCCCTCAAGTACCGGGGCCAGCGCCGCCTGGCCGACCCCCTGGCGTCGGCCTTGGCCGAGCGTTGGCGACGAGCAGGGCGCGGTGGCGACGTGGTCACGTGGGTACCGGTCCATCCGTCGCGGCGCCGCGAACGAGGCTTCGACCAGGCGGAGGAACTGGCACGACGGATGGCGGCCGAGCTCGGTCTCGCGGTCGCTCCCCTCCTCGAGCGCCGACAGCGGACGACCGCGCAGCACGCGCTGGGACAGGCAGAGCGGGCCTCGAACACCACGACCGCCTTCGGGCCCAGTCCCGTGCTCCGAGCCGCGTACGGTAACGCCTGGGCTGTTCTGGTGGACGACATCCTCACCACCGGCGCGACGCTGGAGGGCTGCGCTGCGGCCCTCCTCGATGGCGGGGCCGGCGGCGTCTCGGCCGTGACCGTCGCCCGCGATCGCTGAGCGTGGTGCGCTGGGGCCATCGGTCCCGCTTCGTAGCGTCGTCCGGACGCGGCGAGCGAGGTCGACGACGCCTATCATCGGTACTCCAATCGGATAGCGGAGGTGCCGTCGGTGCGAACCACGATCAGAGGCAAGAGCCTGACCGTCTCGGACAAGGACCGCGCCTACATCGAGCGCAAGATGCAGCGGCTCGAGCGTATGCTCGATGACCGCAGCGAGGCCGAGGTCGAGTTGCGCCTCGAGGGCAATCGCAAGGTGGACGACAGCCACATCGTGGATGTCGCGGTCGACGTGGCCGGGCAACACCTCAGGGGTGTCGGAACCGCCTCGTCCTTCCGCGTCGCCGCCGACGACGTCATCGACAAGATCGAGCGGCGCGTCGTAGAGGCCCGCCAGCGTCCGCGCGACAAGCGACGCTCGCAGCAGGCGCGCTACAACGAGACGTCCAGGCCCATGGAGCCGTTCGACGTGTCCGCGGAGCCGGTCGAGGCCGATCCCGAGTCCCAGGTCGTGAAGATCAAGCGCTTCGCCATCGAGCCGATGTTCGAAGAGGACGCCATCACCCAGATGGAAGAGCTGGGGCACGCCTTCTTCGTCTTCGTCAACGCCGAGAACGAGCGGGTGGCCGTGCTCTATCGGCGCAAGGACGGCCGCTACGGCCTCATCGAGCCGACCATCGGTGGTGGCTACAGCAGCGAATAGACCGCGCCGGTGGCGCTCTGACGCCGGCTGAAGGGCCCACAGGGACCCCGGCCCCAGCGGTACCCCGTACCAATGGGCCACTAGCGTGTGGCGTTCAGGCACCGATGATGGCAGGGCCGCCGAACGGTGGCTACACCCGGTGATTGACCAGGTGTCCGATCACAGACGCTGACGGGGTGCCATGAGCGTCCAGAACCCACGGGCCTTCAATGAGTGGCTTCGAGCCCAGCTCAAGGCCAAGAAGATGTCTCAGCGCCAACTGGCGCAGCAGTCCGGCGTGGACCACTCCACGATCTCTCGGCTGCTCCGCGGTGACCGCACGCCCTCCCTGGGCACGGCCACGAAGTTGGCCAAGGGCCTGCGCGAGCTGCGTGACGACACCGACTCACCGCAGTACTTCGGCTTGACGTCCTCCTCGAGCACGCACCCCACCGCGCGCGTCGAGTACGCCCTTCGCTCGGACGAACTGATGAGCGAACCGCAGGTCCGCCAGGTCATGGAGTACTACCTCGCCCTGCGCATGCGCCGCCTCTCGGTGCGCCAAACCGGCCGCTACGCCCCGGTTCGCCCGGTGGCTGCCGTCCGATCGGTTCCACGTTCGGGCGCGCCCAACAAGAAGCACTGATCCTCGCGGCCCCTGCGCCGCTCCTTGCGAGTCGCCTCGACCACGGCCCGGTCGCGCCTGCCCGGCGCGGTGCCCAGACTAGGCCGTGGTCGCTTCCTGTTCGGCAGGTTCGTCGTCGGTCGTCGGGCCCCCCTCTGACTCCGCCGCGACCGGGTCTTCGTCGGTCGGGTCCTGCGGACGCCCGCCCTTGGTCTTGGGCGAGAGCAGGTAGGCGATGAAGCCGAGGACGATGACCGAAAGCACGCTGATGGCACGGTCGACGAGGGCGATGGCCGCGGCCTCGTTGGGATCGGCACCGTAGACGCCGACGAGCAGACCCACGATGCCCGCCTCGACGATACCCAGGCCGGCCGGCGTGAAGGGCACGGCCGTGAGCAGCGACGCCACCAGAGCCACGAAGAAGGCACCGCTGATGCCGAGCGAGATCTCGAAGCCGAGGGCATAGGTGACGAACAGCAGGCGGATGGCCTCGGTCGTCCAGATGGTCAGCGTCAGGATGCCGATGAGCGGCATCGAGCGCCGGTCCATGGAGAAGACGCCCTCCTCGAAGCGCTCGTACAGCTCCACGGCCCTCTCCGGGAGCGGCAGGCGCTCCACCAGTCGGGAGCCGAAGTTGCGCAGCGTGAGGAGTCCGATGGCGATGACGACCACGACCACGATGCCCAGGAGCATGATCGCGCGCACGGTGTCGTCGAGGCCGGTGCGGAAGGACCAGAAGGCCGCACCCAAGCCCAGGATGACGATGGCGAAGATGTCGAACATGCGCTCGATGAAGATCGTGCCGAAGGTCGCGGATAGCGACACGGGGAAGTTGATCTTCAGGAGCCAGGCGCGGTAGACCTCGCCCAGCTTGGCCGGGACCACGCTGTTGACGAGCCAGCTGACGAAGAGGATCTCGGTCGAGTCGCGGACGCTGACCCTGGCGCCGATGCCGCGGAGCAGCAGCGACCAGCGGTAGCCGCGCAGGGGGAAGCCGATGTAGTAGATGACGAACGCCGCCACCAACCAGAAGGGATCGGCGGCGAGGACGTAGCCCACCAGCGTGTCCAGCTCGAAGCCCGGCAGAGCCAGCACGAAGAGCAGGAGGACGATGACCGGGACGATGATCGAGAGCTGCGTGCGCCGGTTGCGCAGGCGAGCCGTGAGCGGGACCGCGCCCTCCGAGAAGTCGTCCTCGATGAGCGGGTCCTCCTTGACGGCGTCGCCGACCTCCGGTGTCTCGTCAAGAGCCATGACCCAGGGCTCGCCACGATGGTCGATGCCCGGCTCCTGTCGCTCCGGAGGTCGCTGGTCGCTCACGAGGCCTCCTCGGGGCCCGCTGGGCGGATGCGGCCGTTGTCCTTGTACCGGTTCACGAGCTTGGCCAGTGGCGTCCACAGTCGCACGTAATACGAGGCACGACCGGGTGTGATGCGTGCCTGTGGCAGCAGCGCCAGCAGCTCCTGGGCGGTGGTGAAGCCTTGCGGCAGGACCGTGCTGGCCACGCCCACTTCGGTGATGCTGTGGGCGTCGGAGGAAGCCACGCCGGGCAGCCCGTGACGCTCGGCGAAAGCACCCGCGAGAGGGTTGGCGTCGCGATAGGCACGCGCGTTATGGACTTCCACGTAGTCAACGATAGTGGCCAGCTCGTCGAGCTTCTGCTCGGCCTCGCCGGCCTGGCTGCCGCCGGAGCTGCGGAAACCGTCGAACGGGTGCGGCAGACCGACCACGCCACCCTGCTCACGGATGGCGGCCGCGGTCTCGGCCGCGGAGAGTCCGGGCGGCACGACCTCGGTCAGGAAGAGGCCGAGCATGTCGCCATCGGCGGTGCGGATCTCCTCCCCTACGATGAGCTGCAGCCCAGGTGGAGCCAGCTCGGCCGCTCGCTGGGCGCCGTCGATGCGCTCGTGGTCGGTGATGGCCAGATGCGTCAGGCCCAGGCGCACGGCCTTGGCCATCATCTTGCGCGGATCCGCGAGCGAATCGAACGAGGCCGAGCTGTGGCTGTGCAGATCGACGAACGACCGACTGCGGGCGATCGGCCGCCCCGGCCTCGAGATTCACGCTAGACCTTCTGAACCAACGAGGCCTTGAAGAAGTCGAAGTGCTCCATGGCCAGGCCCGTGCCCAGGGCCACGCAGTTGAGAGCGTTCTCGGCTACGTGACAGGGCACGCCGGTGACCTGCGTCAGGAGGCGGTCCATGTTGCGTAGCAGCGCTCCGCCGCCGGTCATGACCATGCCCTTGTCGATGATGTCGCTGGCCAGCTCCGGTGGTGTCTCCTCGAGCACGGCGCGAACCGCTGTGACCACCTGCTGCAGCGGCTTCTCCATGGCTTCCATGATCTCGGAACTGGTCATGGGGATCGTGCGCGGCAGGCCCGCGATGAGGTCTCGGCCGCGGACGTCGAGCGTCAGCTCACGCTCGAGCGGCAGGGCCGTGCCGATGGCGATCTTGACCTCTTCGGCGGTGCGCTCACCGATCATGAGGTTGTACTTGCGGCGGATATAGCTGGCGATCGCCTCGTCGAAACGATTGCCACCGACGCGCAGCGAGCGGCTGACCACGATCCCGCCGAGCGCGACCACGGCGATCTCGCTGGTACCGCCACCGATGTCGATGACCATGTTGCCCGAGGCGCCGCTGATGGGCACGTTGGCGCCGATGGCAGCGGCCAGGGGCTCTTCGATCAGATAGGCCTCACGGGCACCGGCCTTGAGCGCGGCGTCACGCACGGCGCGTTTCTCCACGCTCGTCACGCCCGAGGGCACACAGACCATCACATCCGGCTTGGTGAAGGTGCGGCCGGCCTTGCGGATGAAGTAACGCAGCATGGCCTCGGTGATGACGTAGTCGGCGATGACGCCATCCTTCATGGGTCGGATGGCGCTGATGTTGTCCGGCGTACGGCCGATCATCTCGCGCGCCTCCTCGCCCACGGCCACGATGTGGTTGGACTCGCTGATGGCCACCACCGAGGGCTCGCGGATGACGATGCCCTTGCCCTTGACGTAGACGAGCACGTTGGCCGTGCCCAGGTCGATGCCGATCTTCATGCCGACGGCCTAGGCCTCGGGCTCCTCTTCGATGCCCGCGCCGAGCTCAAGCAGCTTGCCCTCGATGCCCTCGTAGCCACGCCGCACGTGGTGGACACCGTGGATGATGGAGCGACCTTCGGCCGCCAGCGCCCCGAGGATGAGCGAGGCACCGGCGCGCAGGTCGCCGACCTCCACCTCCGCACCCTGCAGGCGCGCCGGGCCGGTGATGACCGCGTGATGAGTGTCGCTGATCTCTGCCTGCGCGCCCATGGCCCCGAGGTCAGTGAGCCACTCGAGGCGGTCTTCGTAGATCGTCTCGTGGACGGTGCTGGTGCCTCGGGCCTGGGTAAGGAGCACGCCCGTGGGTGGCTGCAGGTCCGTGGCCAGTCCTGGGTAGGCGGCGGTCTCGATGTCGGTGGCGACGTAGGTACCGCTGCCCGGCTCCGCGCCGCGCACGGTGATCCACTCGCCATCGGCGCTGACGTCGACGCCGACCTCCTCGAGCACGTTCAGGAAGGCGCCCAGGTGCTCCGAGGGTGCGCCCCGCAGGGTCACGTCGCCACCGGTGATGGCAGCCGCCACAGCGAAGGTGCCGGCCTCGATACGGTCGGCGATGGTGCGATGCTTGGCGCCACGGAGCCGGCGACGACCCTCGACCTCGATGACATCCGGGGCGGTGCGCTCGATCTCCGCTCCCATGGCCTGGAGCAGCTTGATGAGGTCATCGATCTCCGGCTCTTGCGCTGCCGGGCGGATGGTCGTGTGACCGTCCGCCAGCGTGGCCGCGAGCATGGCGTTCTCCGTGCCCATGACGGTCACGTGAGGGAAGACGACGTCGCCGCCACGCAGCCGACCGGGGGCCTGCGCGAAGTAGTAGCCGTTGCGGTACTCGACGGTGGCACCGAGAGCCTCCATGGCCTTGACGTGCAGGTCCACCGGCCGTCGGCCGATGCGGTCGCCGCCGGGGTTGCTGATGATGACCTTGCCCACGCGCGCCAGGAGCGGGCCCAGCAGGATGAAGCTGGCGCGCATCTTGGCCGCCGCCTCGAGGGGCACGAAGCTCCAGTCGATATCGCCGGCGCTGACCTCGTAGGTATTGGGCGCGGGATGCTCCACGACCACGCCGAGATCGCTCAGGACCTCGGCCATGAGAGCCACGTCCACGATCTCCGGCATGTTGGTGAAGCGGCAGCGCTCGCCGGTGAGGGTCGCGGCCGCCATCAACTTGAGAGCCGCGTTCTTCGAACCGCTGATGGCGACATCGCCACGCAGCGGCTGGCCCCCCTCGATACGGATGGTCTCATCCGCCATGGGTGGGGCCTGATACTCCCAGTGGAACGGCCGAGGAACTGCCATCAGGGCCTAGTCTCAGCCATCTGCGCTATCGGCGCTGACGCGGACCCTCGCGATGCCGTCGCTCCGCGACGCGGATGCGCAGCAAGGCGCGATCCATGGCGGCCCGGGCCTGAGCCAGGTCGGCCGGCTCGTCGAAGCCAGCGGCGATGGCGCGCTCCGCCTCTTGGCGCGCGTCCTCGGCGGCCTCGAGGTCGATCTCCGCGGCCAGGTCGGCCAATTCGGCCATGACCACGACCTTGTCGGGTAGAACCTGCACGAAACCACCAGCGATGGCGAAGAACTCCTCCTCGCCACCCTTCTGGATGCGCAGCTCGCCGACGCCGAGCATCGAGAGCAGGGGCGCGTGATGCGGAAGCACGCCGAACACGCCCTCGGTCCCGGGGCAGTAGACCGCGTCGACCGTGTCCGAGTACGCCTCGCGCTCGGGGGTGACGATCTCCAGCAGCAGCGGCATGTCGCTCCTATTCGGCCAGCTTGGCCGCGTTCTCGCGGACCTGATCGAGGGTGCCGGCGAGGAAGAAGGCCTGCTCGGGCAGGTCGTCCGCCCGGCCCTCGAGGATGTCCTTGAACGAGGTCACGGTTTCCTTGATGGGCACGTACTCGCCTTCACGACCGGTGAAGACCGCGGCCACGAAGAAGGGCTGGCTCATGAAGCGCTGCAGTCGGCGGGCACGAGCGACGAGGGACTTGTCCTCTTCACTCAGCTCGTCGATGCCGAGGATGGCGATGATGTCCTGCAGGTCGCGATAGCGCTGCAGCACCCGCTGGACCTCGCGCGCAACCTCGTAGTGCTCCTGGCCCACGATGAGCGGGTCGAGCACACGAGAGGTGGAGGTCAGCGGGTCGACCGCCGGATAGATGCCCAGCTCAGTCAGGTAGCGCTCGAGGCGGATGGTGCTGTCAAGGTGGCCGAAGGTCGTGGCCGGGGCCGGGTCGGTGTAGTCGTCCGCAGGCACGTAGATGGCCTGCAGCGAGGTGATGGAACCGGTCTTGGTCGAGGTGATGCGCTCCTGCAGGGCGGCCATCTCAGTGGCCAGGTTGGGCTGGTAGCCCACCGCGGAGGGCATGCGGCCGAGGAGGGCGGAGACCTCCGAGCCAGCCTGGGTGAAGCGGAAGATGTTGTCCACGAAGAGGAGCACGTCACGGCCCTCGTCACGGAAGTACTCGGCCATGGTCAGGCCGGTGAGGGCCACGCGCAGGCGGGCACCGGGCGGCTCGTTCATCTGGCCGAAGCTGAAGACGGTCTTCTCGATGACGCCCGACTCGGTCATCTCGGCGATGAGGTCGTTGCCCTCGCGGGAACGCTCGCCGACGCCTGCGAACACGGAGTAGCCACCGTGCTCCTGGGCCACGTTGCGGATGAGCTCCTGGATGATGACGGTCTTGCCCACGCCGGCGCCGCCGAAGACGCCGATCTTGCCGCCCTTGGCGAAGGGGCAGATGAGGTCGATGACCTTGATGCCCGTCTCGAAGACCTCCGTGGCCGTGGCCTGATCCTCGAATGCGGGCGGCTTCTGGTGGATGGGGTAGGTCGTCTCGGTCTTGACCTCGCCCTTGCCGTCGATGACGTCACCGAGCACGTTGAACACCCGACCCAGCGTCTCCGGACCCACTGGCACGCTGATGGGAGCGCCGGTGTCGACCGCCTCGATACCGCGGGCCAGACCATCGGTGGAGGTCATGGCCACGGTGCGCACCCAGTTGTTGCCGAGGTGCTGCTGGACCTCGCAGGTGACCGAGCGGTCCGGTGTGTCGATCCTGAGCGCGTTGAAGATGGCCGGCAGCTGACCAGCCGGGAACTCCACGTCCACGACGGGCCCGGTGATGGCGATGACGCGCCCGACCGTACCTGCGGTCTGCTCGGGCTTGGTGGTGGTTTCGGCCGCCATGTGGGCTGGTTCCTCCGTGGTACTAGACGTTGCTGGCGCCGGTGGCGATCTCGATCATCTCGTTCGTGATGCCGGCCTGGCGCACCTTGTTGTAGGTGAGGGTCAGGTCGTCGATGAGCTCCTGAGCGTTCTCGGTGGCGTTGCGCATCGCCACCATGCGTGAGGACTGCTCGCTCGCGGTCAGCTCCAGCACAGCCTGGAAGAGGCGCGTGGCCACGTAGCGCGGCATGAGCTGCTCGAGGACCTGGGCGGGGTTGGGCTCGAAGATGAACTGGTGGCCGGGGATCCCCTCCGCGGCGTCGGGGTTGGGCTTGACCGGCAGAAGGCGCTTCATCTCCGGACGCTGCACCAGCGTCGAGACGAAGGCCGGGTAGAGCAGGTGCACCTTGGCATAGGTGCCGGCGAGGAAGTCATCGCTGATGAGCCGGGCCAGCGGCAGGATGTCGCTGAACGAGGGCTTGTCGCCGAAGCCGTCGAAGGAGGCGGCCAGGGGCACCTGCCCCCGGCGCATGGCGGCGGTGCCTTTGCGCCCGACGGTCACGACCTGCAGATCGCTGGTGGAGCCGGCGATCTCCTGGGCCGCGAAGCGGATGGTGTTGGTGTTGAGCGAGCCGGCCATGCCGCGGTCGCTGGTGAAGAGGACGATGAGGCGCTGGCCCTCGCGCTCCTCGGCCAGAAGCGGATGTGTCTCCGGGTCGATGACGGCGGCGACGTCGGCGAGAGCCTCATCGAGCTTGTCGCTGTAGGGACGTGACGCGAGCGTGGCCTCCTGCGCGCGGCGAAGCTTCGAGGCAGCCACGAACTGCATCGCGCGGGTGATCTGCTTGATGTTTCCGACAGACCCGATGCGGCGCCGGATCTCACGCTGACTTGGCACGTTTCCTCTTAGGCCGTGAAGCTCTGCTTGAAGTCTTCCGCGGCAGCGCGGAGGGCCTCGATGATGTCGTCGTCCCAGTCGCCCTCGGCCATCTTGCCCATCAGCTCGGCGTGCTCGGCGTCGAGGAAGCGGTAGAACTGCTCCTCGAAGGCGCTCACCTGGCCGGTCTCGATGTCGTCGAGGTAGCCGTTGGTGACGACCCACAGGATGGCCGTCTGGCGCTCGACCGGCAGCGGGCTGAACTGTGGCTGCTTGATGACCTCGGAGATGCGCTCACCACGATTCAGCTGATCGCGCGTGGCCTTGTCCAGGTCCGAGGCGAACTGCGCGAACGCAGCCAGCTCGCGGAACTGGGCCAGGTCCAGCTTGAGCGGACCGGCCACCTTCTTCATGGCCTTGTTCTGGGCCGCTGAGCCCACGCGGGAGACGGAGATACCCACGTTCAGCGCGGGCCGCTGGCCGGCGTTGAAGAGGTCCGACTCGAGGAACATCTGGCCGTCGGTGATGGAGATCACGTTGGTCGGGATATAGGCCGAGACGTCGTTGGCCTGCGTCTCGATGATGGGCAGCGCCGTCAGCGAGCCACCGCCGTTGTCCTCGTTGAGGCGGGCGGCACGCTCGAGCAGGCGGCTGTGCAGGTAGAAGACGTCGCCGGGGTAGGCCTCACGGCCGGGCGGGCGGCGCAGCAGCAGGGACATCTCACGATAGGCCCAGGCGTGCTTGGTGAGGTCGTCGTAGACACACAGCGCGTCCTTGACCGGCTGGCCGTCGATCTCGACGCCCTCCTCCATCACGAACTCGCCCATGGCCACGCCACTGTAGGGCGCGAGGTACTGCAGCGGCGCCGGGTCCTCGGCACCGGCCGCGACCACGATGGTGTGGCCCATGGCCCCCTCGCGCTCGAGCACGGCCACCGTCTGGGCGATCGTCGAGAGCTTCTGGCCGATGGCCACGTAGATGCAGACGACGCCCTTGCCCTTCTGGTTGATGATGGTGTCGATGGCCACCGTGGTCTTGCCCGTCTGGCGGTCGCCGATGATGAGCTCTCGCTGGCCGCGCCCGATGGGGATCAGTGCATCGATAGCCTTGATGCCGGTCTGCAACGGGGTGTCGACCGACTTGCGCGTGATGACGCCGGGTGCGACGCGCTCGACGGGGCGCGTGACCGTGGCAGTGATAGGGCCCTTGCCGTCGATGGGGTTGCCGAGCACATCGACCACGCGGCCGATGAGCTCGGGACCGACCGGCACCTCTACCACCGTGCCCGTGGTCTTGACCGTATCGCCTTCCTTGATCTGGGTGTAGTCGCCGAGGATCACCGCGCCGACGGTCTCCTCCTCGAGGTTGAGGGCCATGCCCTTGACCCCGCCGGGGAACTCGAGCAGCTCGCTGGCCAGCGCGCCCTCGAGACCATAGATGCGGGCGATGCCGTCACCGACCTCCACGACGGTGCCGACCGAACGCGTCTCCACGCCGGCGTCGAACTCGTCGATGGCGGACTTGATGATCTGGGTGATGTCGTCAGAGCGGATGGCCATGCGTGTTCCTCTTGGGCGTCGGCGTCAGATAGCGATGTTCATGAAGTCGTTGCGAAGGCGTTCGAGGCGGCCGGCGACGGAGCCGTCGATGAGCTGGTCGCCGACACGCACCTGCACGCCGCCGAGGAGCTCGCGGTCGAGCCGCTGCGAGAGCTCGATGTGCTTGCCGGTGATGATCTCGAGGCGAGCGCGCAGGGCTTCGATCTCCGGGTCCTCGAGGGTGATGGCCGAGGTCACGGTGGCCTCCATGATGCCCTCGCGCTGGCGGTACAGGCGGCGGAACTCCCGGATGACCGCGGGGAGCTGGTCCCACCGTCCACGACGGATCATCAGTGCGAAGAGGTTGCGCGGGGCGCCCTGGACGTCGTCGCCCACGATGCGCTCGAGCACCTCCACGCGTGAAGCCGTCGGCACGGACGGGTTGGACAGGAGGCGTGTCAATCCAGGGTCCAGCAGGCGCTCCTGGGCGATCTCGAGCGCAGCCAGCCAGGCCTCCATCGAGTCATCGCGCTCGGCGATCTCGAAGGCGGCCTCGGCATAGCGGCGCGCGGTGCTGCGGGCTAGCGCCATCGATCACCCATCAGTTGCGGTCGTCTCCCGCGGGAGCCTCTGCCGAGACCTGCGTCAGGAACTCGTCCACGAGGCGCTTCTCGCGCTCGTCGCTCATGGTCTCGCCCACGACCTTGCCGGCGGCGGCCAGCGCCAACTCAGCGACCTGGTTTCGGACGTCCGCGAGGGCGCGCTTGCGCTCGGCATCGATCTCGGAGACCGCGCGCTCGCGCATGCGATCGATGTCCGCCTGCGCTTCGGCTACGCCCTGCTCGCGGGTCTCATCAGCGAGCTTCTGGGCACGCTGCACGATGTCGCTGGCCTCACGACGACCCTCGTTGAGGACCGCCTGCCGCTGGTCGGCCGCGGACTCGCGGTCACGTCGGGCCGCGTCCGCGTCCTTGAGGCCCTGCTCGATCCGCTCACGCCGCTCCTGCAGGCGCTCACCGAGCGGCTCGATGGCGATCTTCCAGGCCAACAGGAAGAAGACCAGGAAGTTGGCCGCGGCCACGATGACCCAGAAGAGGTTGACGGTCAGGCCGCCGCCCTCTTCGGATGCCGCGGCCGCGAGCACTTGCTGCGCCTCGGTCAGGCCTTGCGCTACGGCTAGGATCTCCACGATGACTGCGTGTCCGGCCGCTTATCCGACGAACACGAGCGCGAGCGCGACCACCAGCGCGATGATGCCGAGGCCCTCGGCAAATGCGGCCATGAGGACCGCGACGCTACGGATCTGGCCGGCTGCATCCGGGTTGCGGCTGATGGCGCTGGCGCTCATGCCGGCGAGGATGCCGATGGCCAGGCCGGGACCGACGATGCTGATGGCGGCGAGGCCGGCACCGATCGGCGCGAGGTCGAGGGGCTCAGCGGCGGTGGTGGCTTCCGCGGCCTCCTGCGCGAAGGTCGGCGAGACCAGCACCGCGAGCGCGACCAGCGCGATGCCGAACGCGACCGTGAAGTAGACGGGCCAGCGGCTCGCCATACGGGACATCGTCTGTGCTGCTACGTGCATTTCCTGGGCTTCCTCCTGTTTGGGGCCTGCTTGAAGGGTGGATGTGGTGATGCGGGCGACGTGCCCATGACGGATGATCAGGCGGCGGCGGCCGCCCCCTGCTCGCTGTCCCTGCCGGTGACAGCCTCTCCTGCGAGGACCTCTTCCTCCTCGTGTCCCTCCTCGCTATGGCTCTCGATGGCAGCGAGGATGAACATCAGGGTCAGGGTGGCGAAGATGAGCGCCTGGATGGTGGTCAGGATGATCTCCAGACCGTATAGCGCGACCGGGATGAGGAAGGCGCCGGTGAGAGCGAGGACGATGGCGAGCGCGACCTCACCGCCGTAGATGTTGCCGAAGAGTCGCATCGACAGTGTGATGGGCTTGACGAACTCGAGGATGAGCTCGACGAAACCGACGAACATGGCGATGAGGCCGGCGCCGATGCCGTGCCGGAACTCGTGGACCGGGAAGTACTTCGAGAGGTAGCCGCCGACACCGAGTGCGCGGAAGCCCTGGAACTGGAAGTAGACCCACGCGAAGACAGCCAGCCCGAGGGTGACGTTGAGATCGCTGGTAGGTGCGCGGGTGTTGGGGAAGTAACCGATGCCCGGGATGAGGCCGCTCCAGTTGAAGGCCAGGATGAGCACGAAGAAGGCGGCAAAGATGGGCAGGTACTTGACGGCCTTGCTGCCGCCCATGCCGATGGACCAGCCGCTCATCGACTCGTGGGCCCACTCGGCGAAGTTCTGGAAGAAGCCGGGCACGTCCTTGCGGCCGCGGGTAGCGAGGATGAGCGCGATGGTCACGAGCACGGTCAGGGCGAACATCGTGATCAAGGTGTCGGTGAGGCTGATCTGGAAGGTGATGAGGCCGGTGTCAGCCTTCTCGCCGCCGGCGATCCAGGCCTCATGCGGGCGTGGCAGGTGCAGCGTGCCGGTGACGAGGCAGCCGATCACCTCGGAGATGCCGCCGACTTCCGGGCAAGCCTGGTCCGGGTTGCCCGACTCGAAGGGCGGCAGGAAGATGAAGGCCGCGAGGTTCAGCGGGATGAGCGCCCCGACGGCCACGAGGATCGTGCGCATCGAGATGCGACTCTTCTTGTCGGTCGAGAACTCGACGATGTCTTCGGGTTCGTCCGGCAGGTTCTGGGCGTCTGCCGGTACCGGATCGTTGGACACGCTAGCTCCGTTGGGACGGACCGCACAGGTGTCGGTCAGTCATCTATGTTCGCGAGGAACCGGCGTAGGACCCGCCAGTTCGCGACCGCTCCGATCATCATCCCGAGCAAGAACCCACCGATGACGAACCAGGGATTGGTGCCGAGCTGCTGGTCGAGCCAGCGGCCAAGCAGGAGCCCCCCGAACGTCGTCACGAAGAGGACGAGCCCGATCTCGCTGAACAGGGCGAAGTATGCGAATGATTTCCCGTCCATGGGGGCACCCTCTCGGGCGGCTAGGAGTATAGCAGCACGTTCGTGCTGCACCTTCGTGCGTCAGTCATCGCGGGTCTCGACCTCCGGGCCCTGCGGCAGGGCCACACCCTCGGCATCCTCGTAGGTCATGGCCTCCAGCGCTTCATCGGTGCCCCGGAAGGTCACGATGAGGAGCAGGATGCCTGAAGCAACGACGATGGCCAGGAAGGCGTAGATGGGGCCGGCGCCGCCGGCCAGGACCAGGCTGAGCACGGCCAGCACGGCCGTGATGGCATAGATCAGCAGGACCACGCCCCTGTGGCTGAGGCCCAGGTCGAGGAGGCGGTGGTGGATGTGGCCGCGATCGGGGGTGAAGGGTGAGTGGCCGCTGAGCAGGCGCCGCAGGATGATGAAGAAGGTGTCGATGATGGGCACGCCCAGGATGAGCAGCGCCACAGCCACCTTGGCCGAACCGAGGATGGCCAGCACGGCCAGCAGGTAGCCCATGACCATGACGCCGGTGGTGCCGATGAAGACCTTGGCCGGGTTGAAGTTCCAGGGCAGGTAGCCCAGAAGCGCTCCCGCGAAGACGGCACACAAGAGAGCCACGATGAGCTGGTAGGACGACTCGTAGCCGAGCGAGACGAAGCCGAGGGTCAGGGCCGCGATGATGGCCACACCGGTCGAGAGTCCGTCGAGCCCATCGATGAAGTTGATGCTGTTGACCATGCCCACGATCCAGAGAGCGGTGATCAGGCTGGCCAGGACACCCTCGAACTCGAGCGTGTCGTCGGCGAAGACCCCGCCCAACCACTCGAGCGGGTTGTTGATCTCCAGGATCTGCAGCCCGAGCACGATGGCGAAGGCGGCGAGGACCACCTGGAACCCGAATTGCCAACGTGCACGGATCTGCCACTTGTCGTCGATGAACCCGAAGACCGCAGCCAGCGCGGCTCCACCGAAGACGGCCAGCAGGACCTGCTCTGTGGACGGCCCCTGGAAGCCGAACCAGCGCTCCGGCTGCCAACGCCAGCCGCTGCCGAAGAGCTCGGTCTGGGCCTGCAGCAGCAGCGCGATGCCACCGACCACGATGAAGGCGGTGACTACCGCCAGGCCCCCGGCGCGCGGGATGGGCCGGAGGTGGATGCGCCGCCCAGAGTCGGGGTTGTCGATGGCCCCAAGCGCGGTCGCCACGCGCATGGCCAACGGTGTCAGCAGGAAGGCCAGCGCCGCGGCGATGGCCCCCGTGACGAGGATGGCGGGCAGCGCGTCGAGGATCACGCCTCAGAAAGGCCCGGCACCGGGAAGCGTGCGCAGATCTCCCGTACCTCTGCTCGCACACGGTCGAGCTCGGCCTCGTCATCACGTCCTCGCAGGGTGCGCACGATGAGCTCTCCCACCTGACGCATCTCTGCAGGCCCGAACCCGCGGGTCGTGGTGGCTGGTGTGCCCACGCGGATGCCGGAGGCCGTGTTCGGCGGCAGCGGGTCGAAGGGGATGGCGTTCTTGTTGACGGTGATGCCGATGTCGTCGAGCAGGTTCTCGGCTTGAGTGCCATTGACGCCGAGCGGCGTGACGTCAACGAGGATGAGGTGGTTGTCGGTGCCGCCGCTGACCAGCTCGGTGCCGTTCTCGAGCAGGGTCTCGGCCAGGACCGCGGCGTTGGCCACGGTTCGATGCTGGTCCTCGCGGAACGCCTCGCTCTGGGCCTCGAGGAAGGCCACGGCCTTGCCTGCGATGGCGTGCATCAGCGGCCCGCCCTGCGTGCCCGGGAAGACGGCGCGGTCGATGGCGCGCGCCAGCCCCTGCACGCCGAAGACGAGGCCACCGCGCGGACCGCGCAGGGTCTTGTGGGTGGTGCTGGTGACGATGTCCGCGTGCGGGAACGGGCTGGGATGGTCGCCCGCGGCCACAAGGCCGGCGATGTGAGCCATGTCCACCATCAGCAACGCGTCGACGTCGCGGGCGATGGCGGCCATGCGCTCGAAGTCGATGATGCGTGGATAGGCACTGGCGCCGGCGACGATGAGCTTGGGCCGTACCTCGCGCGCCTGGCGCTCGAGCGTGTCGTAGTCGATGCGACCGTCTTCCTCTGAAACGCCATAGCCGTGGACGTCGAAGTAGCGGCCGCTGAAGTTGATGGGGTGTCCGTGGGTGAGGTGCCCGCCGTGGGCCAGACTCATGCCCAGGATGGTGTCGCCGTGGTCCAGGACGGCGAGGTAGGCCGCGATGTTGGCCTGCGCCCCGGAGTGGGGTTGGACGTTCACGAACTCGGCGCCGGGGAACAGCTCCAGCGCCCGTTCCTCAGCCAGGCGCTCGATGACGTCGACGTGCTCGCAGCCGCCGTAGTAGCGCTTGCCGGGCTGGCCCTCGGCGTACTTGTTGGTGAGCCACGACCCGGCTGCCTCCATCACCGCGCGCGAGGTGTAGTTCTCGCTGGCGATGAGTTCGATCTTCCAGGTCTGGCGATCGCGCTCGGCAACCATCGCCTTCCACACGACGGGGTCCACGCTCGCGAGGGGGGCGTCGATCAGCTGGCGGCCAGAGGTAAGGGTCATCGGTGCTCCGTTGGTCTCTCCCTGCGAGGTGAGTGTACCCGCGCCGGGGGTTCAGTCCCCGCGGGCCGCGGCGTAGATGTCAGCGCTGTCGAGTGCGCCTTGCCGAAGGACCTCCCAGCCACCATCTCGGTCGATAGCCACGACCGTCGAGGCCACCCCGCCACGCACGGGACCGTCGTCGAGCACGAGTGCCAGCGAGTGTCCCACCGAGGCGATGAGCTCCTCCGGGATCTGTGCCGGGGGCTCTCCGCTGCGATTGGCCGAGGTGACCGCGATGGGACCCAGCTCACGAGCCAGCGCACGAGGCACGGGGTGATCGGGGATGCGCAGCCCGATCGTGTCGCGGCCGCCGGTGACAGCCTCCGGCACCAGCTCCGGCCGCAACAGCGGCAGCACCAGGGTCAGCGCTCCGGGCCAGTAGCGAGTGGCCAGCCGGCGGGCAGGCGCGGTCACCTCCACCAAACCTTCGACCTGGTCGAGGCCGTCGATGAGCAGTGCGATGCCCTTCTCTTCGGGTCGTTGCTTGGCGGCGATGACCGCTGCCAAGGCCTCCGGGCGGGGCACCACGCCGATGCCGTAGACGGTCTCCGTGGGGATGCCCACGATGCCGCCGGCGAGCATCGCCGCCGCAGCCTCGCTGAGGGCAGCCGGATCGGCCGCATCAAGCAGCGGGGGGCGGCCGCTAGCCACGGGGCCGTACCAGCTCGGCCACGCGCGGGCTGCCAGAGAGGTCCTCGCGGATGACACAGGACCAGGCGGGGAGGGCCTCTGCGGCGGCCGCGGTCAGGGCCTCTCCCTGGTCGCCGCCGATCTCGAGCAGGATGGTGCCGCCTGGCGCCACGACCTCCGGCGCGCGCGGCAGCAGCCGACGGACGACATCCAGACCGTCGGGTCCGCCGTCGAGCGCGCCGACCGGTTCGAAGCTGGCGGCCACGGGCAGGTCCGGCACCATCGCGGCGGGGATGTAGGGCAGGTTCGCGAGCAGCAGGTCCACGGGCCGCGAAGGCGCCGGCGCCACTTCGACGAGGTCGCCCTCAGCGAAGGTGAAGAGGTGCGCCAGGCCATGGGCCACGACGTTGAGCGTAGCCACGTCGCGGGCGTCGCCGGAGATGTCACTGACGAAGAAGCGCACAGCGTCACCATAGCGTCGGTGGCGAAGCTCGACGGCGATGGCCACAGGGATGGCGCCGGAGCCGGTGCCGATGTCCCATACGAGATAGGACTCGTCCGGCTCACGGGAACCGCCGGTAAGGGCATCGGTGATGCGCGCCAGAGCCAGCTCCACGAGCGTCTCGGTCTCGGGGCGCGGGATGAGCACGCGAGCATCGACCGAGATGGCCGAGCCGTAGAACTCCTTGATGCCCCGGATGTAGGCCACCGGCTCACCGGCCTCGCGGCGCCTGACGTAGGCCTCGTAGGTCTCCTGCTGCCCGGAGCTGAGGACGGCTTCTGGGTGGGCCATGAGGCCGCTGCGGTCGATGCCGAGCGTATGTGCCAGCAGCACCTCAGCGTCGAGGCGCGGGGTTTCGGAGCCGGCCGCCCGCAGGCGTTCGGTGGCAGCGGCGAGGAGCTCGTTGACGCGTTGCCGGCCAAGGTCCATCGGCCGAGCCTCCGTGCTAGCTGACGCTGCCCGACCCCGACTCCATCGAGGCCAGGCGTTCGGCCTGGTCGGCGGTGGTGAGGGCATCGATGATCTTGTCGATCTCGCCATCGAGCACGGCCGGCATGCCGTGGGTATCGAGGCCGATGCGGTGATCGGTGATGCGGTCCTGGGGGAAGTTGTAGGTGCGGATCTTCTCGGCGCGCTCGCCACTACCGACCATCGAGCGACGCGCCTCTGCCTCTTCCTCGGCAGCCTTTCGCTGCTCCTGCTCGAGCAGACGCGCACGCAGCACGGACATGGCTTTGGCCTTGTTCTTGTGCTGGCTCTTCTCGTCCTGGATCTCGACCACCAGGCCGGTGGGCAGGTGGGTGATACGTACCGCTGAATCCGTGGTGTTGACCGACTGGCCACCAGGCCCCGAAGCGCGCTTGACGTCGATGCGCAGGTCCCGGGCCTCGTCGATCTGGACGTCGACCTCGTCGGCCTTGGGCAGCACAGCCACGGTGGCGGTGGAGGTGTGGATGCGGCCGCTGGACTCCGTCTCCGGTACTCGCTGCACGCGGTGCACACCACCCTCGTACTTGAGTCGACTCCAGGCGCCCTCACCGCTGATCTCGAAGATGACCTCGCGCAGGCCCTTCACACCCGACTCGTTCGCGGAGAGCGTCTCGGTCTTCCAGCGCCGGCGCTCGGCGTAGCGGGCGTACATGCGGAAGAGGTCGGCCGCGAAGATGGCTGCCTCCTCACCGCCGGTGCCCCCACGGATCTCGATGATCACATCGCGGTCGTCGTTAGGGTCCTTGGGCAGCAGCTGGATGCGCAGCTCCTCGTTGAGGCGCGTCACCTCGGCCTCGTTCTCGGCGATGAGCTCCTTGGCCAGCTCCTTGAGCTCCGGATCGGATTCCGTGTGCAGCTCGTGCCGCGCCGACTCGAGGCCCGCGCGAGCCCCCTTGAGGGCGCGGTAGTTGTGGACGATGGGGCTGATCCATCGTTGCTCACGTCCGAGCTTCTTGCTCAGCCCTGAGTCAGCGGCGGTCTCCGGCTTGGACCACTCGGCTTCGATCTGCGTCAGGCGTCGCTCCAGCTCGTCGAGCCGGGCATCGAGGCTCATGCGCCCTCCGAGGCGCCTCCGGCCCGAGGTGCGGGGCGGTCGGTACCCTCGACGGGGTCGGGCGGGCTGGGGTCGTCCGTGGCTTCTGCCGCAGACGTGGACGCCTCGGCCGCTGTGGTCGGTTCGGTGGCCTCGGTCGGCGTGGCCTCACCTTCGGCCGTGGCCTTCTCGGCGGCCTCCTCGGCCTCGAGGCGGGCCTCCATCTCCTTGGCCAGTTCGTCGGCATCGGGGATGGGCTCGCGCTCGGGATCGAGGCTGCCCTCAGGGGCGGTCTCCCCGTTGGCGGCGAGGCCCTCCTGCATGGCGCTGATGGCGATCTCGATCATGTCGTCCGTGGGCTGCTTGGTGGTGATCTTCTGGACCCAGATGCCCGGCAGGAAGAGGTAGCGCCAGAGGCCGCTCTCACGCCTGGCGGCGCCGAACTTGAGCACCTCGTAGGCCACGGCCGCGATGACCGGCACCAGCAGCACGCGCCCAAGGATGGCGATCCACAGCTCCTGTCCTGCCAGCAGGCTGAAGAGCAGGATGCTGACGATGATGAAGATGACCAGGAACTCCGTGCCGCAGCGCGGATGGGCCGTGGGGTAGTCACGGATGTTCTCGATGGTCAGCGGCCGCTCAGCCTCCAGCGTGTGGATGGTCATGTGCTCCGCACCGTGGTACTGGAACACACGGCCGATCTCGGAGGAACGGCTGACGACCCAGAGGTAGCCGATGAAGAGGGCGACGCGAACGAGACCTTCGAGGATGTGGACGACGAAGAGGCCGAAGCCGCTATCGACCTCGCCGAAGAGCAGCGTCGTGCCGCCCTGGGCCACGAGCAGCGGCATGAGCACGAAGAGGCCCACCGCGAGGACGATGGTGAAGAGCATCGTCAGGGCGATGGCACCACCACCGAAGGCCACTCCCTCGCCAGCCGCGGCCAGCGAGCCGGAGCGCATCAGCCATTTGGTGCCGATGACGAGCGTCTCATAGAGCACCACGATGCCGCGGAACAGCGGCGTCCGTGCGAAGCGGTTGCGGTGCAGGATGCTGTCGAGCTTCTCCTGACCGGCGAAGATCTGACCGTCAGGACCACGCACAGCGACGCCGATGGCGTCCTTGCCACGCATGTAGATGCCCTCCATGAGGGCCTGCCCGCCATAGGCGAAGCGTTTGGCCTGGGGCGTGCCAGGATCACCGCTCAGCGGGGCGGCTGTCCCCTGCCCTGACGGCGACTGCGTCACGGTCTAGGCGTGCTTAGAGCTTCGCAGAGCGCTCGAGGCGCTTCTGGAACCGTTCGACCTGGCCGGCGGTGTCGACGATGGTCTGCTTGCCCGTGTAGAACGGGTGGCAGTTGGAGCAGATATCCACGCGCAGCTCCTCGTGCGTGGAACCGATGGTGAACTCGGTGCTGCAGGAGGCGCAGTGCACCTGTGCCTGGTAGTACTTGGGATGCGTATCGGGCTTCATGACGTTCCTTGTGGTCAGCTGGCGGCGGCTTCCGCCTCGACGCGCACGCGCTTCTTGTCCTTGCGAGCGTGCTCGAAGACGACTCTGCCGTCGACCGTGGCGAAGACGGTGTAGTCCTTACCCAGGCCCGTGCCCGGGCCGGAGAGGAAGGTCATGCCGCGCTGGCGAACGATGATCGAACCGGCGCTGACGAGCTCGCCGTCACCGGCCTTCACGCCGAGGCGCTTGCCGACGCTGTCGCGGCCGTTCTTGGAGCTGGAACCAGCCTTCTTGTGAGCCATGGCTTACTCGTCCTTCTCGGTAGCGGCATCGCTCTCAGCCTCTGCCTCGGGCGCGGGCTCCGCATCCTCTGCGGCGGCCTCTGCCTCCGGCGCCGGCTCCTCGGCGGCCTTCTTGGCGGTCGACTTCTTGGCCTTGGGCTTGGCCTCAGCGGCCGGTGCTTCCTCGGCGGCGGCCAACTTGGCAGCCAGCTCCGCGTCGGCGGCGGCCTTCTCCTCGGCCTGCTTGGCCGCGGCCTGCTTGGCGGCCTTCTCGGCCTCCTTGGCCTTCTTGGCCTCGGCCTTCTGCTGCTTCTCGGCATCCTTGGCGGCGCTCTTGTCACCGAAGGCGATGTCGGTGATGCGCAGGGTGGTCAGCTGGGCGCGGAACCCGTTCTTCACGCGCGTGCGGGCCTTGGGCTTGTACTTGAAGACGATGATCTTCTTGCCGCGATCCTGGCCAAGGACTTCGGCCGAGACCTTGGCGCCGTCGACGACCGGCTGGCCGATGGCGGCATCGTCGCCGTCCGCGACCAAGAGGACGCGATCGAGCGTGATGGAGTCGCCGGGCTGGACATCCAGGCGATCGACCTGGATCTCCGAGCCGAGCTCGACGCGGTGCTGCTTGCCGCCTGATTCGATGACTGCGTACATGGGGTTCCCGTTGCGAGGTCGGTTCGTGATGGTCTGACTGGGTCTGGGTGCGCTGGCGAGTCGCAGGCGAACACGGCGCGACAAACACTCGGGCGCGAAAGGGGATGGTAGCGGGATTCGAGATATCTCGTCAATCGTGGCTCGAGGAGCGGTAAGCATCCAAACGTCTGTGCTGGTCGAGCCCATACGAGGTGAGCCCCATCCGTAGGCTGGAGGTATCAGTCAACCAGCAGACGAAGGGGCTCACCGTGGAGTCTATCGCCATCCCGCTCTCGCTCACCCTGGAACTCCAGCCCGAGGGTGCCGACATCGGTTCGCTCGAGCGGGCCGTGAGTGCCGGCCTGGCCGACGTGGCCCGACAGCTGTGGGCGGAGCTCATCAGCAGGCTCGAGCGATCGCTCGTGGTGGGCCGGGGACACGTCGGCTGCGGCGGCATCGTGAAGGCCAACGGTCGCGCAGCACGGCGCATCGTGACCCTCGCGGGCGAGGTCGGCCTCTCCCGTCGGCGCTATCGCTGTGGCGCCTGTGGCACCGAGATCGTGCCGCTCGACGAGCTCCTCGGTCTCGCGCCCCGGGCCCAGCACACCCTGGGCGTCCGTGAGCGGGCCCTCTGGCTCGTGACCGAGCTGTCCTATGCCAAGGCCGCCCGCACGCTCGACGAGCTGCGCGCCATCGGGGTCAGCCACGGCCAGGTCCATGGCTGGGTGCAGGAGGAGGGCGCCCGCATCGAGGCCGGCGTGGCCGCCCGCACCGAGGCGCTGCTCGGGGCCCATCCCGAGCGCACCAGCAGCGGAGCGATGCCGGGCGATGTCTGGGTCAGTGCCGACGGCACGATGGTCAACGACCGACACAGCGGCACCCACATGGAGGTGAAGCTCGGGCTCGTGTTCACGGGCACCGAGCGGACGGGCAAGGACCGGCACCGGCTGCTCGACCGGCACCTCGTGGGGGCGACCGGGTCCTGGACGACGTTCGCCGAGCGCTTCACCGCGGCCTGTGCCGCGATGGGCGTGTACGAGGCGGAACGCATCCTCTTCGTCTCCGATGGGGCCGCCGCCATCAGGTGGATCCGCGAGCGCAGCTTCCCCGAGGCCATCGAGTTGCTCGACTGGTACCACCTCACCGAACAGCTGCGCTTCGGGATCGGCCGGCAGCACGAGGCCGTCCTCTCCACCGCGCTCGGTGCCGCGGGGCCCGGGGATGTCGAGGCGCTCCTGGCCATCCTGCGCAGTCACGCTCGCGCGCTCGAGGTCGATGATCCCGAGCAGGCGCTCCGCTGTCGGGGTGTCATCGGCTATGTCACCAACAACCGGCGCGGCATCGCCAACTACCGCATCGTGCCCCTGGCCAGCTCGGGGCCGATGGAGAAGGGCGTCGACATCACCATCTGCCGACGCTTCAAGACCCGCGGCATGAGCTGGTTCCGTCGTGGCGTGAGCCATCTGCTCCATCTCAAGCTGCTGCGCCTCAACGGCACCTGGGGTCGCTACTGGGCCGAGCGGCTCTCCGCGGCGCTCCGTCCCTGGCCGAGCACGGCGTGAGTGTCAGCACAGGAACTTAGATGCTTCCCGAGGAGCGGTGGAGTGGACGGTCAAGTATCGTCAGGGGCACATGGCCCGCACCTTCTACGACGTCCTCTTCATCACGCCTCGCGCCGATCGTGGGCTGATCTCGGTGGTGTACCGGTACCTCGCCAAACGCTACCACCCCGACCGGGACCCCTCCCCGGCCGCGGCTGCGCGCATGGCCGAGCTGAACGAGGCCTACACCACGCTCAGCGACCCCGAGAAGCGGGCTCGGTACGACGTTTCAGTGGGCTTGCGGCAGGCGCAGCCCTCGGTGGCACCGTTGGGCGGCGACGGCCGGCCCACGCGCGCTGGTGGCGTCAACACCACGCCGGAGACGGGGCCCTACGGCGCCGCCGGCCCTCCGCCATCGACGCCGGTGGCCAAGGGGCGAGTGCTGACGTTCGGGCGATACAAGGGCTGGGCCCTCAACCAGGTCGACCGCTTCGACCCTGGCTACGTCGAGTGGCTCTCGCGGGCCACGATGGGCCGCAACTACAAGGCCGAGCTGGACGAGCTGCTCAAGCGCGTGCCGTAACCCCAGCAGCCGGAACTGAAGAGCCGCGGCTCGAGCGCGTGGGTCTTGGCCGGCCTGCCATGCTGGCCGCTAGGCGTTGCTGTCGGCGCCCTCAGGATGCCGCTCGTCGCGGGGCGCCTTGGGGATGGCCCACTGGAGCATGACCGGCGCCACCAGCGTGGTCAGGATGACCGCGGCCAGCAGCACCGCGTAGATCTCCTGGCTGATAAGAGCCAGCGAGAGGCCCAGGGCGCTGACGACGATGCCGACCTCACCACGTGGGCTCATACCGAGGCCGACCACGACCGAGTTCCACTTGCCCAGCTTCCACGAGCCGACGATACCGCCGATGAGCTTGGTCAGGACGCCCATCACCGCGAGGACGAGGACGATGATCAGCAGGTCCGGCTGCAGCAGCGCACTCATGTCGATGTTGGCGCCGGTGACGGCGAAGAAGAACGGGGCGAAGATGCCCAGCAGCGATCTGAAGCCATGCTCGACCTCCTCGCGCACCGGGGTCTCCGCGATGAAGAGGCCCACGACGAAAGCGCCGATGATGGCGGCCAAGCCCACGAACTGCGCCAGCAGCGCGCCCGCGAACATGATGATGAAGACGGGCACGACCGGCGTGTCGGCGAACTTGGGGAAGACGAAGACCTTGCGCGGCAGGCGCCGTCCGAGCGGAGCCAGCGCGAGTCCGATGCCGACGAAAGCGAGGCCGGCGACGAGCGTCAGGAAGGTGTCGACGCCGAGGTCGCCCTCGGCCAAACCGGAGAGCACGCCGATGGCCAACAAGGCCAGGATGTCGTCGACGATGGCAGCGCCGAGGATGACTCTGGCGAAGGCTCTGTCGAGCATGCCCATCTCAGCGAGGACGCGGCTGGTGATGCCGATGCTGGTGGCTGCCAGCGCAAGGCCGATGAGCGCGGCCGGGAGCACCTCTTCGCCCATGGCCAAGCCGATGACGATGCCGGCGATGATGGGTAGGACGAACCCGATGAAGCCGACCGCGATGGCCATGGGCCCCACCTTCAGGAGGTCATCGAGGCGGACCTCCAGACCGACGGTGAAGAGCAGGATGATGACGCCGAGTTCGGCGAACACCTCCGCGGTGATGGTGACGTGCGCCAGTCCCAGCGCGAAGGGACCGACGATGAAGCCGCCGAGCAGCTCACCGATGACACCGGGCTGATTGATGCGCCGGAAGACCTCCTCGCCGATCTTGGCCGCGAGGAAGAGGATGAAGAGGCTGAACAGTGCGCCCGCGAAATCGGAGCCATGCGAGCCGCCGTCGGAGACGGCGAAAGACAAGGCGGTAGGAAGGTCGAACGGGAGAGTGGGCATATCGATTACAGCCTAGCGGCCGCATCCTCGGTGCGGGTCGGTCACTCTGGCGCTGAATCGGGGGCCATAGGTCCGTGGCCGCTCAGGGCTGAGCGGATCCGGACCGGCTCATGGCGAGTGACTCGAGGATGCCCAGGCCAAGAGCGGCGCTGAGCAGCGAGGCGCCGCCGTAGGTCACGAACGGCAGCGGCAGTCCGGTGATGGGCATGACGCCGAGGACCATGCCCACGTTGATGATCATCTGGAACAGGAGCATGCCGGCGATACCGCCGGAGAAGGCCAGCGTGAAGGTATCGCCGGAACGCCAGCCCACGTGCAACACGCGCCAGATGAGCAGCGCGAACAGCACCAGCACGACGGTGCCGCCGAGGAAGCCCAGCTGCTCCGACACGTGAGCGAAGACGAAGTCGGTCGAGCCCACGGGCAGGTTCTGGCCCGCAAGGCTGTTGGTCAGGCCACGGCCGAAGAGTCCGCCCGACCCGACCGTGATCTGCGACTGCTGCAGCTGGTACCCGGCACCGAGCGGGTCCGCCGAGGGGTCGAGGAACGAGACGAGGCGCTGCTTCTGGTAGTCGCGCAGCACGAACTGCCAAGCCATCGGGACCATGGCGATGACACCGAGCACCAGCACGATGAGCCAGCGCAGGCTGGCGCCCGAGAAGAAGAGCGCACCCAGCAGGATGGCGCCGAGTACGAGCGACGTGCCGAGGTCCGGCTGGATGAGGACGAGGGCCAGCAGCGGCCCCACCACGAGACCAGCACCGAAGAACGTCCTGAAGCTGCCGATGTCGTGGCGGCGTGTGGCCAGATAGTGCGCCAACACGACCGCGAGCAGGACCTTCACGACCTCGCTGAACTGGAACTGGAGCCCGAAGATGGAAACCCAGCGCTGCACGCCACCGGTGCCGCTGCCGACCGCCAGCGTGAGCACCAGCAGGGCGATGCTGAACCCATAGATCGGCCACGCGAACGTGCGAAGCCAGTGGTGGTCGGCAGCGGCGGTGGCTACGAAGATGATCGCCGCTAGTGCGAGCCAGATGAGGCTGCGCATGAAGATGGAGCCTGGCCGGAAGGGGTCATCGGCCGAGTTGGTGAAGGCCATGAGCAGACCCACCACCGTCAGTGAGAGCGCGAAGATCGCCAGCGGCAGATCGAAGCCGTACCAGCGCCCCTCCCCTTCCTTGGCGGTGAGCGTACCGACGCGCGCTGGCTCGAGGCGGACGGTGCTCATCAGCTGTTGCGGTTGTAGAAGTTGTCGCGGACAAGGAAGTCGTGGTTGCGTAGGTCGACCTTGATGCCGTAGTGCAGCTGCAGGAAGTACTTCACGACCTCCGTGGCGGAGTTTCCCCTGGTGCGGGTGTCATCGAGATACGCCAGCACGACGAGGTTGGAGTCCTCGCGCTTGACGGCCTGGAGGCCGGTGGGGTCGGAGGCGGTCTTGCGCGCCTGCTTGGGCACGAACGCGGCGAACCAGTTGGAGAAGGGCAGGCGGCCCTGCTTGTCGCGTTCGCCGAACTCGGCCGTGCCAGACTTGCCGGCGACCACGATGGGCAGGTCGGCGAGGTTGTCGGTGTGGCGGATGGTGACCACGCGGCGAGCAGCCTGGCGCATCGTCCTGAGTACCGACTTGTCCAGGTCCATCTCGCGCACGACCTCCGGCTGGATGCGCTCGACGAGCTTGCCCTCCTGATCCACGACCTTGCGCACCAGCTGGGGCTTGTAGATCGTGCCGCCGTTGGCCAGGGCGGCATAGGAGTTGAGCACCTGGATGGGTGTGCTCATGTTGTAGCCCTGTCCGATGCCGGCCTGGTACAGCTCGCCGGTGTAGTAGATCTCGCCCTTGGTGCGCTGCTTCCACTCGGTCGTGGGCACGATCCCGCGGGCCTCGCCCGGCAGGTCGATGCCGGTGGGCTCGCCGAACCCGAACTGGTGCGCCCAGTAGGCCAGCCGGTCGATACCGCCGAGGCGTCCGGCGACCTGGTAGAAGAAGGTGTCGCTGGAGTGGCCGAAGCCGTCGAAGATGTTGAGGCCGCCCCAGCCCTCGCCGTTCCACTCGAAGTACTCCCAGCCGTTGACCTCGATCGCGGGCTTCGTCTGGATGACCGTGGTGGTCGTGATCCTGCCATCGGCCAATGCGCCGGTGCCGGTGACCAGCTTGTAGGTAGAGCCGGGCGGATACTGCTCGTTGATGGCCACGTTCAGCATCGGCTTGGACGGGTCCCGGAGCAGCTTGTTGTACTCCCTCATGGAGATGCCCTGGGCGAAGGCGTTGCTGTCGTACGAGGGCAGCGAGACCATGGCCAGGATCTCGCCGTTCTGCGGGTTCATGGCGACGAAGGCACCGCGCTTGACCGGGATCTTGTCCATGGCCCACTTCAGCGCCTTTTGCGCGTTCTTCTGGACCTTGGTGTCGATGGTCAACTGGAGCGAGTGGCCGGCCTCTGGCTCGACAAGGATCTCCGGTGCCTTGACCTCGTGGCCCTGGGCATCGAGATCGACCTCCTCCAGGCCGTACTTGCCACGAAGGACGCCCTCCCACGTGGCTTCGATGCCCGCCTTGCCGATGAGGTCTTCGGGGTAGTAGCCATCGTCACGCAGGGCTTCGTACTCCGAGGCGTTGATGCGCCCAGTCCAGCCGAGGACGTGCGACATGAGCTTGTCGTAGGCGTAGTGGCGCCGAGCCTCGAGGTCGACGTGGACGCCCGGGAACAGCTCCGGGTCCTCGGCGATCATGCGCGCGGTATCGGTATCGATATCCGTGATGCGTACCAGCTCGTACTGCGAACCGGTATGGCGGTCGATGAGCTCGACGATCCGCCGTGTCTTGATGTCGGTGAGGCCGGCGATACGCTCGGCCACCTCCTGTCGCTCCGTGAAGGCCAGCTCAGCGGGCATGATGCGCAGCACGAATGTGGGCACGTTCTCGACGAGGAGCTTGCCCTTGCGGTCGTAGACCAGCCCGCGGGCGACCGGGATGGCCTTCTCTGTCGTGAGCTGGACGTCCTGGTAGGCGGCGTAGGTCGAGCCCTCGGCCAGCTGCAACTGGAACAGACGCAGGCCGAGACCGGCCACGGCCAGGATGATGGCCACGCCGAAGACGAGGAAGCGCGGGGCCAGGCTGGGGCGCGGACTCGGATCACCGAGCAGGATGGGTTCGTCCATCAGGCCCTCACCATGCCAAGCGCTCCGGCTCGCCGAAGCGCAGGTCGAGCGCTCGCACCACCGGAACCGAGACGGCCGCGATGACACCGTTCAACAGCGAGATGAACACGAGATCGGACACCGAGAGGCCGGCGAATGCGGCTCCGCTCGAAAGCGCGTGCACGGCCTGCAGGAGCAAGTGGTAGCCGAACGTCAGCACCACCGCCGTGACGGCGATGAAGGCGAGGCGCGGCGGCCATAGCACACGGGCCACCATCAGCGCCGCGGAGATGACGAGGATCAGCGTCAACGCCGAAGAGCCCAGGACATGCCCGGGTATCAGCAGGTCGAGCGAGACGCCTCCCACGAAGGCCCAGGTCATTCCGCTCTCGAAACCAAGGACCATCGCAACGGCGATGCCCATGGCAAAGACGAGGTCGGGCCTGACGCTGCCCACCTGGAGATGGGTCAGCACGCTCGACTCCAGGATGGCAACTAGGACGGCCCCCACGGCAGGAGCCAACACGCTCATCAGGGTGTGTCGATGCTATTGCTTTCACGGCTTGGGTCACCCGGTCGAGTCGCCCCTCGAGCTGCGAGTGAACCCGGGCAGAAAGTATAGCCGACGCCCCAAAGGGCGCTCACCGAGACGGACGTTGACCAACGACTTGACCGCAGGGTCGAGGCTCGAATCGGGCCGGCCGCGATCTCAGGAGGCTGTCCCCTCCCCTGCGGACGTAGACCCCCGTGCAAGCGCAGCTGCCGCGTCGGGCCCGAGGGCACATCTGACCGCTAGAGGCGGCGAGCCTTGCATGTGTCGGGCGTATCGTCTTTCCCCGGGGTCCAGGTCGTCTCGATGGTCCCTGGAGTTCGACGCCAAGGATGACCGCGGGCTGCGCGCGGCGTCGCTCCAAACGATAGAGCCGGTTCCATGTTCGCCTCCAGAGCCGACTCCCCTGCCCTTGCGAGGCACTGTTTGTTCCACGTGGAACAGCTCCGTCGGTGGCAGACTGCGGACTAGTCGCAACCCAGCCCCAGGCAACAGACCCAGCCCCAGGCAACAGACAGAGAATGAGGGTGGATAGGGTGTTCCACGTGGAACGCCGCTATCGCGGCTCGGTCGGTCTTCGCGGTGTAAGCGATCGAACGTTTCCCACACCGAGCATGTGGACAAGCTGCGGATAAGTGGTGAGACCACGCTGGATGTATCGACTTTGGCATCGTTGTTGCGGAACATCGCCGCCCGGTGGTGCGGGAATGCACCATCACGCTGCTCAGAGTAGAATTGGACTAGTGAACGAACGGGTTGGGGGCTGAGTGGGCGAGACGATCGCCTGCGCAAATCAGAAGGGCGGAGTCGGGAAGACCACGACCGTGGTTAGCCTTGCTTCGTATCTTGCGCTGGATGGCCATCGAGTCCTACTCGTGGACATGGATCCACAGGGGAATGCGACCAGTGGCCTCGGCATCGACCGCGAGAGCATCGAACAGTCGGTCTACGACGTGCTGCTCGCTGGTGCAGACATAAGTGCCACCGTACGCGAGACGAGGGTAGAAAACCTGTCAGTCCTTCCTTCAGACCGGAGTCTCGCGGGTGCCGAGGTCGAACTCGTCCCGAGCTCCGCACGTGAACGCCGTCTCAAGCAGGTCTTGGAGCCGGCAAGGGAGGGCTACGACTTCATCCTGCTCGATTGCCCACCATCGCTCGGGTTACTGACGGTGAACTCACTGACAGCAGCGGACAGCGTGCTCATCCCACTGCAGTGCGAGTACTACGCCTTGGAGGGCCTGGGGCAACTGATGGCCACCGTGGAGCTCATCAGGGAGCACCTGAACCCACCGCTTCAGTTGAAGGGCGTGATCCTCACGATGCATGACGGGCGTACGAGTCTCTCGGCCGATGTCACGACCGAAGTGCGCCGTCACCTCGGGAGCCAGGTATTCGAAGCGGTCATCCCGCGGAGCGTCCGACTGGCCGAGGCCCCCAGCTACGGCCAGTCGATCGCCTCCTACAGCCCGAGCTCCAGAGGCGCCCTAGCGTATCAAGCGCTCACTGCCGAGTTGCTGCGCCGCAGCAAGCTGCAACCAAGCGAATCCCTGCTCGAAGCGAGCCAGCGGTTCGAGATCCCACGTAGCGCCCAAGCAGGGGAGGTGAGCTAGTCATGGCGGTCGACTCCAGGAAGAGCAGCGGGCTCGGACGAGGCCTCGCCTCGCTGATTCCGACCGCGCCTTCGAGCGTATCGGGCAGCCGTGAGGTACCGGTCGCATCGATCAAGCCGAACCCTGACCAACCCCGGCGTGCGTTCGACCCCGAAGAGCTGCGATCGCTGGCTGACTCGATCGCGGCACACGGCGTGGTTCAGCCGGTCGTCGTCGTCGAGGACGGTGACGAGTACGCCCTCATCGCCGGTGAGCGGCGATGGCGCGCCTCCATGCAGCTTGGCTTCGAGACCATTCCCGCAGTAGTTAGAACGGCTAACGAACAGGAGCGTCTCGAGCTGGCGCTGGTCGAGAACATCCAGCGATCCGACCTCAACGCGCTTGAAGAGGCCAAGGCCTACCGACACCTGATCGATGACTTCGGCCTGACCCAGGAACGCGTCGCCGAGCGTGTCGGCCGGTCGCGCCCCGCCGTGGCCAACACGCTGCGCATCCTCGATACCGCACCGCTGGTGCAGCAGGCGGTCGCGGACGGGACCATCACAGGGGGACATGCCAAGGCTCTTGCCAGCCTCGAGAACCACTCACGGCAGGAGGTCGTGCTCGCGAGCGTCGTCTCACGGTCCCTCTCGGTCAGACAGACCGAGGGCCTCGTCGCGGCCTCGCATCAGAACGAGGGAGAAGACGCGAGTCCGCGGCGTCAGTCGCGGGATGTCGATCCCGATATCCAGCACATGGAAGCCCAGATGCGTGAAGCGCTGGGTACGAAGGTGACCATCGCATCCGGTCGCAAGGGCGGGCGCATCACGATCACCTGGTATGACGATGAAGACCTCGGTCGCTTGGTCGACCGACTAGGGGCGGTCGACCGATGAACGGAGGGCAGCGATGACCGATCAAGCCACCGTCGAGCCGAAGGCTTCGACGAACGACAAGAAGGCGGCGTACTCGGCCGACTCGATCCAGGTCCTCGAGGGCCTCGAGGCGGTCAGGCGGCGGCCAGGCATGTATATCGGCTCGACCGATGCCCGTGGCCTCCACCACCTCGTGTGGGAGGTGGTGGACAACTCCATCGATGAGGCGATGGCCGGCCACGCCGAGTACATCGAGGTCACGCTCCTCGACGATGGCTCCATCCGCAGCACCGATGATGGTCGCGGTGTACCGGTAGGCACCCAGAAGCAGACCGGCAAGAGCGCACTCGAGGTCGTGCATACCGTGCTCCACGCCGGCGGCAAGTTCGGCGGCGGCGGCTACAAGGTCTCGGGCGGCCTCCATGGCGTCGGTGTCAGCGTGGTCAACGCGCTCTCGGAGTCCCTGACCGTGGAGTCCGTGCGTGACGGCAAGGTCTGGACCCAGTCATACGAACGCGGCATTCCCACCAACAAGGTCAAGTCCATCGGCAAGGCCAACGGCCGCAAGGGCACCAGCACGACCTTCAGGCCAGACCCTGAGGTGTTCGAGACGATCGAGGTCAGCTTCGAGGTCATCTCGCAGCGGCTACGTGAGTCGGCGTACCTTACGAAGGGCGTTCACATCCGGCTCATCGACGAGCGCGTGACGCCGGTGCGGGAGAAGTCGTTCTACTTCGAGGGCGGTCTGGTCAGCTTCGTGCGACACCTCAACAAGGGCCGAGACGTGCTCAACCTCCGCCCTATGTCGGCCGAGAAGAAGGATGGCGCCACCCAGATCGAGGTCGCCATCCAGTACAACGACGGCTTCAGCGAAACAGTACTTGCCTTTGCTAACAATATCAACACGGTCGACGGTGGCACTCACGTCACCGGCTTCCGCGCCGCATTGACCTCGTCGCTCAACGAATGGGCTCGTCGACAGGGCCTGATCAAGGACAAGAAGAGCGCGCTTAGCGGCGATGACGTTCGCGAGGGCCTCACCGCCGTCATCAGCGTCAAGCTCACCGAGCCGCAGTTCGAGGGCCAGACCAAGGCCAAGCTGGGCAACGCCGAGATCAAGGGCCAGGTCCAGACCGCGGTGGGGGAGGGCATCGGCCAGTACCTCGACGAGAACCCCGCCGATGCGCGCCGCATCATCGACAAATCGCTCACCGCCGCCAGAGCCCGCGAGGCCGCCCGCAAGGCTCGTGACCTCGTCGTGCGCAAGAGCGCGCTCGAGGGCTCGGCTCTACCGGGCAAGCTGGCCGACTGCCAGGAGCGCGATCCCGAGCGCAGCGAACTCTACATCGTCGAGGGCGACTCGGCCGGCGGTTCGGCCAAGCAGGGCCGCGATCGGCGCAGCCAGGCCATCCTGCCGCTCTTCGGCAAGATGCTGAACGTCGAGAAGGCGCGCATCGACCGAGTCCTCTCGAGCGAGAAGATCCGCCCGCTGATCATCGCGCTCGGCACCGGCATCGGCGAGACCTTCGATCTCTCCAAGTTGCGGTACCACAAGGTCATCCTGCTCGCCGACGCGGACGTCGACGGTGCGCACATCCGCACGCTGCTGATGACGTTCTTCTACCGCAACATGCCTGAGCTGGTGGAGGGCGGACACCTCTACATCGCTCAGCCGCCGCTGTACCGCGTGAGCACGGGCAAGGTCACTCGCTACGCCGCGGACGAGGCGGAGCGTGACCGCATCGTCAAGGAGATGAAGGTCAAGAACCTCACGGTCCAGCGCTTCAAGGGCCTCGGCGAGATGAACGCGGAACAGCTGTGGGAAACGACCATGAACCCCGCCACGCGCACGCTGCTGCAGGTGGACCCCGAGAACGCGGCCGAGGCCGACCACATGTTCACCGTGCTCATGGGCGAGAAGGTCGGTCCACGCAAGGACTTCATCCGGGCCGAGGCCAGGAAGGTGCAGAACCTCGATGTCTGAGGGCAGTGCCTTCGTGGCCGCGCACCTGGGCGAGGCCACGAAGCTCGGCGAGCGGCTGGCCGAGCTCATCGACCAGCCGGAGGAGTATCTGGCCGAGCTGACTCGCGGCCTCGAGGACCTGAGCGAGCCCGCCTACCTCGAGATGGTCACGCGAGCCTGTCCGCAGACACCGGCACGGTACCTCGTGCGCGGCGCGCTCTCCGAAGCCATGGCCAAGCCCGTCAAGGCCGCCCTGGCTGAGGGCTCCAGCATCTCGGCGCTGCAGCTGGCCCACGTGCTCGTGGGCTCCGGGCATCGCGATCTGCGCCTGCACGCGAACGAGCCCTTGCGCCGAGCGCTGCCCGAGGACCCCGAGATGAGCTGGCAGCTGATGCGCCGGCTGGGCCGCGCCGCGGAGGACTGGATCGCGACCGATAGCCTGGCCGACCTCTGGGCTCGCGGCGTCCTGGCTGAGCATTTCCGGTGGGCCGAGCTCGAACAGCTGCTCTATTCACAGCAGACCTTCGAACGCCGGATGGTGCCGGCCACGCTGGCCACGCTGCCGCATCGCGTGCCCAAGGCACAGCGCGACTCGCTCCGGCCCCAGGCCGTCGAGCGTGCGCTGGAGCTCATCCGCCAACTCATGGGCGACGCCGAGGTCATGGTCCAGAAGGCGCTCTCATGGGCCGTCCGCGAGTGGACACCGATCGACCCGGAGGCCGTGGCTGCGCTCCTCCGCGGCGAGACTGACATCGCCGCTGAGAACGCCGATGGCGCTCGCGCCTGGGTCATCCGCGACACGCTCTCCAAGCAACCACCCGAGCTTGCGACGGAGCTCAAGTCCCGGCTCGAGGGCATCCGGCGAAACGCCAAGGCGCCCTCCACCAGCATCGCTTCCACCCAGGCGGCCGCGTTCACCGCGGCACTCGACAGCAGTAGCGACGCGGTCGCCGCCCAGGGCGCCCGCTACACGAGGAGTCAGGCATGACCGACCCGATCGAGAACGTCCGCTCGGTCCCCATCGAGGAAGAGCTCAAGTCGGCCTATCTCGATTACGCGATGAGCGTGATCGTGAGCCGCGCACTCCCCGATGTGCGCGATGGCCTCAAGCCGGTGCACCGGCGCATCCTGTACACGATGAACGAGATGGGCCTGAATTCGGGCGCCTCGTATCGCAAGTGCGCGGCCATCGTCGGCGACGTCATGGGCAAGTACCACCCTCACGGCGACCAGGCTATCTACGACGCCCTGGTACGCCTGGCTCAGGACTTCTCGCTGCGCTTCCCGTTGGTCGACGGACAGGGCAACTTCGGCTCCGTCGACGGCGACCCCGCCGCTGCCATGCGCTACACCGAGGCGCGCATGACGGCCATCTCCGCCGAGGTCCTGGCCGACATCGACAAGGACACCGTCGACTTCGTCGAAAACTACGACGGCACGCGCATGCAACCGTCTGTGCTGCCGGCCAAGCTCCCGAACCTGCTCATCAACGGTTCCGCGGGCATCGCGGTGGGCATGGCCACGAACATCCCGCCGCACAACCTGGGTGAGGTCGTGCGTGCCACACAGGCCCTCATCGATGACCCCGAGATGAACACCGACGCGCTGTGTGAGCACCTCCTGGGCCCGGACCTGCCCACCGGCGCAACGATCTTCCGTTACGACCGCCGCCGCAACCCGGTGACCGGCGAGTGGGAGGAGATCGACGCCATCCGCGACATGTACCGCCACGGGCGAGGCCGGGTCGTGATGCAGGCACAGGTCGCCTTCGAGGAGACGCGCAACGGGCGCACGGCCATCGTGGCCACCTCGATCCCCTACCAGGTCAACAAGTCCACGCTGTTGGAGAAGATCGCCGACCTCGTCAAGAACGGCAAGGTCGACGGCATCGCTGACATGCGCGACGAGTCCGACCGCGACGGCATGCGCATCGTCATCGAGTGCAAGAGGGACGCGGCGCCGCGCAAGGTGCTCAACAACCTCTTCAAGCACACCGCACTGAAGATGGCTTACAACGCCAACATGGTCGCGCTCGTCGAAGGTCAACCTCAGACGCTCTCGCTCAAGCAGATGCTCCAGCACCACATCGAGTGGCGCCAGGTGATCGTGCGGCGACGCACCGAGTTCGACTTGCAGAAGGCCAAGGACCGGGCCCACATCCTCGAGGGCCTCAAGACCGCGCTCGACAACCTCGACGCGGTCATCAAGACCATCCGGGAGTCCGCCGACGTCGAGACCGCGCGGCGCAACCTCATCGAGCGCTTCGGTCTGTCCGAGGTCCAGGCCAACGCCATCCTCGAGATGCAGCTGCGCCGCCTGGCCGCCCTCGAACGCCAGAAGATCGAGGACGAATACGTCGGCATCATCCAGAAGATCGCCGAACTCGAGGACATCCTGGCCAACCCCAAGCGGGTGCTCCAGATCATCCGCGACGAGCTGGGCGAGCTCGACCTCAAGTACGGCGAAGACCGCCGCACGCGCATCGAGGGCAGCGCCGACAAGGAACTCAGCGACGAGGACCTGATAGCGGACGAGGACGTGGTCATCACCATCAGCGGTCGCGGCTACATCAAGCGCCAGCCGCTCGTGACCTACAGACGTCAAGCGCGCGGTGGCAAGGGCATCATCGGTGCCCGCACGGTGGAGGAGGACGCCGTCGGCTACCTGCTCGTGGCAAACACCCACGACTGGGCGCTGTTCTTCACCGATCGTGGACGTGTCTTCAGCTCCAAGGTCCACGAGATCCCTGATGCCAGCCGGCAGGCCAAGGGCATGCCCATCATCAACCTCGAGGGCGTGCAGGTCGACTCTGGTGAACGTGTGCTGGCCACGATCACGCTGCCCAACTTCGAGCCCGGCCACAACCTGGTCATGGCCACGGTCAAGGGTGTGGTCAAGAAGACGCCCATCGAGAAGTTCGAGCGTGTGCGGTCCACCGGCATCCGCGCCATCACCGTGGCCGATGACGACAAGCTGGCCTGGGTCGCCACCTCATCGGGAGAGGACGACATCATCCTCGCTACGGCGATGGGCCGCATCGCCCGCTTCAAGGAGTCGGAGGTCCGAGCCATGGGCCGCGACGCCGCCGGCGTCATCGGCATCCGCCTGGCCAACAAGAGCGACAGGGTCGTGGTCATGGGCGTGCTGCGCGAGGGTATGGACATCCTCGTGCTCACCGAGACCGGCTACGGCAAGCGCGTGACCAACGCCGAGTTCCGGCCCAAGCACCGCGGTGGCCAGGGCGTACGACTCATCTCGCTCGAGGGTGCCAAGAGCGGCAAGGTCGCCGCGGTGGAGCTTGTCGATGAGTCGGACGAGGAGTTGCTGCTCATCTCCAAGGAAGGCCAGGTCGTGCGTACGGACGTCCAGTCCATCAACCGCTACGGCAGTGCCGCCCGCGGCGTGATCGTGATGCGCCTCAACGCGGGTGATACGGTCGCCGGTATCGCCGTCTTCCGCGAAGGGTTGGCAGAGCAGCGCGACGTGGACGAGAATGACGGGGAAGGGCCCGACGAGGGTGGCCCCGGCAGTGACGGAGCGGCGCAGGCATGACCCACCCGGCGCGGATGGAGACATGACGGCCTTCGGGGAGACCGAGGGAACGGGTTTCGGCGAGGCCCTGGGCCTCTACAGCGGCAATGCCAATCAGCCGCTGGCGCGCAAGATCGGACGCTATCTTGGCGCCGCTCTGGGTCAGTCCGAGGTGTTCGAGTTCGCCAACGAGAACATCTTCGTGCGTATCGTGGACAACGTGCGCGAAAAGGACATCTTCCTCATCCAGCCGACCTGCAAGCCGGTGCAGAAATCGATCATGGAGCTGCTCATCATGATCGATGCCTTCAAGCGCGCCAGCGCCGGCCGCATCACGGCGGTCGTGCCGTACTACTCGTACGGGCGCTCGGACAAGAAGGACCAGCCGCGCGTGCCCATCACGGCGCGTCTCATCGCGGACATGATCAGCGTGGCCGGTGCCGACCGGCTACTCACGATGGACCTGCACCAGGGCCAGATCCAGGGCTTCTTCAACATCCCCGTCGACGAGCTGACCGCGACCCACATCCTCTCGAACTACTGGAAACAGAAGGAGCTCGAGAACACGGTGGTGGTCACCGATCTCGGCTTCGCCAAGCGCGCACGCACCTTCGCTGAGCTGGTGGGTGCACCCATGGCCATCATCGAGAAGCGTCGCGAGGGTAACGACGATCAAGCGAAGGTCATGAACGTCATCGGCAAGGTGCGCGGCAAGCGGGCCATCATCGTCGACGACGAGATCGACACCGGCGGCACGCTGGTCGAGACGACCAAGGCGCTCGAGCGCGAGGGAGCGGTCGAGATCTACGGCTGTGCCACGCATGGCGTGCTCTCGGATCCGGCCATCGATCGCATCCGTGACTCCGCCCTCGCGGAGGTCGTCATCACCGACACCATCCCCCTGCCGGCCTCGCACATGCTGGACAAGATCAAGGTGCTCTCGGTGGCGCCGCTCATCGGCGAGGCCATCACCCGCATCCACCAGGGCAAATCCGTGGGCGCGCTATTCTCCTCGGAGATGCAACGCGCCCAGGAGATGCTGCTCTGGGGCGAGGATGACGAGGAGCCCGCATGACCGACGAGACGGGTCTGCAGCCCGCTGAGGGCAAGGCCAAGACCACGATGTACCGCCCCGGCCCCGAAGGTGGGCTGGAAGCTGGTGCGCCGGAGGTCGAGGACTACCGCGACCAGCTGCGCTCGCGTCGCTGGGACGCTGCTCCGCTCGAGAACCCGGAGGTCGAGAAGACCGATCCGCGCATCGCGGTCGGCGCGCTCGTCCTACTCGCGGTGGTGACCTTCGTGATCATCGTCATCGGCTACGGTGCCGGCCTCTGGAGCCTGCCCACCTAGGTGCCCGGTAGCGCGAGACCTGCCCTCATGCATGTCGTGTGGGACTGGAACGGCACCCTCCTGGACGACTTCGACCTGACCGCGCGCATTGCCGGCAGCACGATGACCACGCTGGGCGTACCGGGCGTGACTGGCGAGGACATCCGTCGAGAGTTCCGCCGGCCCTTCAGCGAGTTCTACGCCAGCCTCCTCGGGCGGCCGGTCACCCTCGAGGAATTCGCCTACATCCGCGAGCGCTACGAGACCGAGTACAGCGCAGAGCTCTTCACCATCGACCTGCAGCCTGACGCGGTAGATGCCATGGACCTTCTCGGTACGCGGGCCTCCCAGTCGCTGCTCTCGATGGCGCCTGACGTGCAGCTCCAGCAGCTCGTGGACCACCACGGCATCCGAGGGCGGTTCAAGCTCGTGGAAGGCAGTCCGCGGACCGATAGCGACGGCAACAAGGCTGCGCGCATGGAACGCCACCTCGACGCGATCGAGGCGGATCCGGACGAGATCGTGGTCATCGGTGACACCGTGGACGACCACGACGCAGCCGTGCACTGCGGTGCACGTTCTGTGCTGGTCACGACCGGCAGCACGGGGCGAGCCCAGCTGCAGACCACGGGCGCGCCCGTGGTCGATACGCTACGCGAAGCAGCCGTCATCGCACTCGACGGGTAGTTAGCCGAGGTAACGGTCTCTACGGCAGCTGCGAATGCTCGGTGCCCGAACCGTCAGGCCGCGCCGTGGCAGCGCTTGTACTTCTTGCCGGAGCCGCAGTAGCAGGGATCATTGCGGCCGATCTTGGTGCCGTCGGGCGCGTGGCTGGCGGCCTTGGCCTGGCCGGTGTCGATGGTCTCGTCACCCTTCTGCAGCTTGATGTCCTTGGGCGCCTGCGACCCCAGTCCGGGAATCGCGGTCTTCGGGGCCGCCGGGGCGGCGGGACCGGCCCCGGTGGCGCTGCCGCCGGAAGTGATGGTGGTGCTGGTGCTGATGGTGGCGCCACTGGTAGCGGTGGCGCTGCCGCCCGACGAGACAGCCGGGGTGACCGTGCCGGCACCGGCCTCGGGAGCCGCGCTGGTATCGACCTGTCGCTGTGCGGCTGCGGGCGCACCGTTACCGCCGGCCTTGAGCTTGGCCAGTTGCTCCGGTGAGAGCGTTGGCATGGCCTGCGCCTGCTGCGGTGCAGCCTGCTCACGCTGCTGGACGCTGACCCGGAAGATCGTGCTCGCGACCTGGTGCTGGATGAAGCCGCGCAGCTCTTCGTAGAGGCTGAGCGCCTCGCGCTTGAACTCGATGAGGGGGTCTCGGCCGCCGTAGCCACGCAGGCCCACGCCTCGGCGGAAGTCCTCGAGCTCGGTCAGGTGCTCGACCCAGAGCGTGTCGATGGCGCGCAGCACCACGGCGCGCTCGACGAGCGCCCAGGTCTCCTCGCCGTATTCCTGCTCGCGGGCGTCGAGGGCCTTGGCGGCTTCGTCGTTGACGTATTCGATGATGTCGGCCTGGCTGCCCTGCTCGTCGAGGGCATCGGCGCTGAAGGCATCGCCGGTGAGCCCGAGGGCGCCGAGCGACTCGGAGAGACCCTCGAGGTCCCACTCGGCTTCGATCTCGCCGAGGTGGCTGGCGATGACGCCGTCGAGCTCCTGCTCCACGAATGCCAGCACGGTCTCGCTGAGATCTTCGTTGTGCAGGACCTTGTCGCGCTCTTCGTAGATGCGCTCACGCTGTTTGTTGATGACGTCGTCGTACTCGACGATGCGCTTGCGCATGTCGAAGTTGTAGCCCTCGACGCGAGACTGCGCGTTCTCCACGGTCTTCGAGACCATGCGCGACTCGATGGCCACCTCGCCCTCGAGGCCCATGCGCTCCATGAGCGCGGTCACGCGATCGTTGGCGAAGCGCTTGAGCAGCGCATCCTCCAGCGAGAGGAAGTAGCGCGAGGACCCGGGGTCGCCCTGGCGACCGGAACGACCGCGGAGCTGGTTGTCGATGCGGCGGGCGTCGTGTCGCTCGGTGCCGATGATGTGCAGACCACCGGCGGCCACGACCTTCTGATGGTCCGCATCGCAATCAGCCTTGGCCTCCGCGTAGACCTCGTCGTAGACCTCCTGCTCCACTTCGGCCGGGTTCAGGCCACGGCCGTGCAGGATCTGGCTGGTCAGTCCGGCAGGGTCGCCGCCAAGCTTGATGTCGGTACCGCGGCCGGCCATGTTGGTGGCGATGGTGACGGCACCCGATCGGCCGGCCTGCGCCACGATCGGCGCTTCCTTCTCGTGGAACTTGGCGTTGAGCACCTCGTGCTTGACGCCTCGCTTCTTGAGCGCCTTGCCCAGCAGCTCGCTCTTCTCCACCGAGGTGGTGCCCACGAGCACGGGCCGACCGAGCTCCTGCTGCTCGGCGATCTCGTCGATGACGGCGTTGAACTTGGCCTCCTCGTCGCGGAAGACGAGGTCGGCGCATGTCCTCGCGGATCATGGGCAGGTGCGTGGGGACGGCCATCACTTCGAGCTGGTAGATCTTGTAGAACTCTTCCTGCTCGGTCATGGCCGTGCCGGTCATGCCGGCGAGCTTGTCGTACAGGCGGAAGTAGTTCTGGAAGGTGACCGTGGCCATGGTCATCGACTCGCGCTGGACCCGCACGCCCTCCTTGGCCTCCACCGCCTGGTGCAGGCCCTCCGACCAGCGACGGCCGGGCATCTGTCGACCGGTGAACTCGTCGACGATGACGATCTCGCCGTCCTTGACGATGTAGTCGCGGTCGCGCTGGTAGAGCGCGTGCGCTCGCAGCGACTGCTCGAAGTGCCGCGGCAGCCGCGGGTCGGTCTCCACGCCATAGAGGTCGCGGATGTCGAGCATCTTCTCGATCTTGGCGATGCCCTCTTCGGTCGGCGCGACGGCCTTCTCCTTGAGGTCGACGTAGTAGTCGCCACCTTCCTCGGCGTTCTCCGGGCGCGGCTCGAGCCTGCGGCACCAGACGGGCGAAGACCTTGTACATGTCGCCCGACTCGCCGGCCGCGCCGCTGATGATGAGCGGCGTGCGAGCCTCGTCGATGAGGATGTTGTCGACCTCGTCGACGATGCCGAAGAAGCGCTTGCGCTGAACACGCTCGTCGAGCTCCTGGACCATGTTGTCGCGGAGGTAGTCGAAGCCAAGCTCGTTGTTGGTGGCGTAGGTGACGTCCGCGTCGTAGGCCTCCTTGCGCCCGACCGGGCGCAGGTGGACGCAGCGTCTCGTCGTTGGTCTTGTAGTCGGGGTCGTAGATGTAGGCCGTATCGTGCTGGATGATGCCGACGAGAAGACCCAGGCCGTGGAAGATCGGGCCCATCCACTGCGGGTCGCGCTTGGCCAGGTAGTCATTGACGGTGATGACGTGGACGCCCCAGCCGGACATGGCGTTGAGTGCGGCGGCCAGCGGCGCGACGAGGGTCTTGCCCTCGCCCGTCTTCATCTCCGCGATCATGCCGCGGTGGAGCACGATGCCACCCAGCAACTGGACGTCGAACGGCCGCATCTCGAGCTTGCGCCGACTGACCTCGCGGGCCGCGGCGAAGACGTCTGGCAGGACCTCGTCAAGTGCCGACTGCATGCGCTCGAAGTCCGCCTTCTTGCGCGCCCTCCGCAGCTGGCACGGGCTCTCGGAGTCCAGGCTGTGGACCTCCTCCTCGCTGGGCTCGGTGGCCGGCGCGGCCTCGCGGACCTCCCTGCGCACATCGGCCATCTCGGCCTTGATCTGCTCGTCGGAGAGGTCGGCGTAGTGCGACTCCAGCTCATTGATCTTGTCGACGATAGGCTGGAGCGGCTTGAGGTTGGATTCTTCGGAGGTCCCGATGAGACGGGAAACGAACTTGCGCATGGATTTAGAAGTATAGGGCTCGTGCGCATTCGGCCCCTGCGTGGGGCTTCGCAGCACTCGCCAAGACGCGGGCGTTCACGAATTCTTGCCCGACCCCTTGTGTGGAACCGCTCTCACTCGTACACTTCTGCGCAAACACCGGCGGCCATCCCGCCGGTGTGTGTGATTACGCGGCCGTAGCAAGGAACGTGCCCTGGCTAACGGACCGATGAGGGAGAGCAACATACGTGAAGCCGTTTTCGGTTGAGCCCGAAGCCGAGATCGGAGATCAGTCTTTCACTGACCTGATCGCCTGCGAGCGAGACTGCAGGAACTGCAGCTACGCCGCTTGGCTGGACTGCGATGGCAACTGCGGAGAATGCGTGCATAACGGCTACTGCCCGTGCGTGAACCCCGTGGTCGCCCGTAGCAAGACCGCTTTGAAGATCATCGAGCTGCGACCCCTGCTGCTGCAGGACCTTCGCTCTCGACGCTAGCCAGCACCGACCCCGATCGCCGATGGACCACGCCCTGATCCGGGACCTCGTGTCCCGCGTCCACTCGACCTCGGGGAGGCTTTGACCTAGAAGGCAAAGCCCGCGAGCTCGCGGCGCTCGACGAGCGCGCCTCCCAGCCCGAGTTCTGGAACGACTCCCGCGAGGCCAAGCGCGTCCTGCGCGCGGCCGACGGCCTGCGTGATGAGCTCGAGGCCTGGAACGGCCTCATCTCCCGTGCCGATGACCTGGGCGAACTGGCCGAGCTGGCTGCCGAGTCGGGCGATGACGAGCTTGAGGCCGAGGTCGAGCCCGAGTACAGCGCCGTCGAGGCCGACTACGAGCGCATGCGCACGAGCCTGCTCTTCTCGGGCGACTACGACGACTCGGATGCCTTCATCAGCATCAGCGCCGGCGCCGGCGGCACCGAAGCGACCGACTGGGCCGAGATGCTCCTGCGTATGTACTTGCGCTGGTGCGAGCGCCGCGGCTTCGGCACCGAGATCGTGGACCGCCTCGAAGGGGAGGAGACCGGCATCAAGTCGGCCACCGTCTCGGTCCAGGGCCGCCGCGCCTACGGCTGGCTGCGGGCCGAGTCGGGCGTGCACCGATTGGTGCGCATCAGCCCCTACGACTCCCAGTCGCGCCGCCACACGACCTTCGTGCAGGTCGAGATCCTGCCCGAGGTGGAGGCGGCGGCTGAGGTCGAGGACATCCCCGACGACGAACTCAAGATCGATACTTATCGCGCCCAGGGTGCGGGTGGCCAGCACGTCAACAAGACCGACTCGGCCGTGCGCCTGACGCACCTCCCCACCGGCATCGTGGCCCAGAGCCAGAACGAGCGCTCACAGCATCAGAACCGCGAGGCGGCCATGAAGATCCTGCGCGCACGCCTCCTGGAGCGGCGGCTGGAGGAGCGTGAGGCGGAGATCCGCGAACTCAAGGGTGAGCATGTGGAGGCCGGCTGGGGCAATCAGATCCGCTCGTACGTGTTGCACCCGTATCAGATGGTCAAGGACCACCGCACGGAACACGAGACGGGCAACACCACGGCCGTCCTCGACGGCGACCTCGATGCCTTCATGGTCGCCGAGCTCGAACGCGTGGCCACCGAGCGCGAGGGTGGCACTGCCTGAGTTGCGGGTCGCCACGGCTGCCGACATACCAGCCATGCTGGAGGTCTTCTTCCACGCGATCGAGGACCTCGACCAGCAGCGCGGCCGGCCGCTGCATCCTCGTAACGCGGCGCCGCTCGAGATGCACTTCGGGCACCTGCTGAACACGGACCCAACGTCAGCCTATGTGGCCGACGACCACGGCAAGGTCATCGCCTTCGGCATCGTCATGCGCCGCGGCGCCGAGGCCTTCCTCTCGTTCCTCTTCGTCGAGCCCGCCTGGCAGAGCCGGCGGATCGGCCGCGCGGTGCTCGAGGCCTGCATCGCCGGGGCAGGGGAGGGCGTCGAGCACGTCTCGACCTGCGCCGAGGCCAACCAGCCGGTCTCGACAGGCCTCTACGCAAAGATGGGCATGGCCCCACGAACGCCGCTGTATCTCGTCCGTGGGGCGCTCCCGGACGACGCGCTGCCGACGGTCCCGAAGCACATCGAGCGCCGTCGAATCAACCCGGAGGTGGTGGCCGCCTTCGACCGCGCGCTCATAGGCTATGAGCGTCCGCGGGACCACGCCCTCTGGGCTCATGAGCGGACGGGTGCCCTGTTCGCCGATGAGGCTGGGTCCGTGCTTGGATACGGCTACGCCCACCCCAGCGGCCGCATCGGCCCGGTGGCGGCGGCCGACCCCGCGTACCTGCCGGGGTTCGTGGGCTACCTCGTACGCCTGACCGAGGTACTCGAAGGCCGCCAGTTGGTGGTACCGGGGCCGGCATCGAGCATCCTCGTTCCCTTGCTGCGGGCGGGGATGGTCATCGACGGCACGCCCGCCATCCACCTCACGCAGGGTCCCGGCCCTGCCTTCGACCGCTACATCCCCATGAGCTACGCCCTCCTCTGACCACTGGAGAGACGATGACCCTGCTGACCCTGCCTGAACCATCGGTCGAGATCGGAGCCGCTGTCGAGGTGATGTTGGCCGCGTGCGACGAGGCCGACGCCATCTCGCTGGCGTCCTTCCGCCGCAGCATCCGCATCGAGGCCAAGCCTGATGCCTCGTTCGTGACCGAGGCCGACACGGCCGTGGAGCGCGCCATCCGCGAGCGCATCACCACGCGCTTCCCCGACCACGGCCTCGTGGGCGAGGAGTACGGCACGGCCGAGTCCGAGAGCGGCCGACGATGGATCATCGACCCTATCGACGGAACCCACAACTACATGCGCGGCGTGCCCGTCTACGCCACGCTCATCGGGCTCGAGATCGACGGCGAGCTCGCCGCCGGTGCCGTCAGCGCGCCCGCATTGCATCGTCGCTGGTTCAGCTGGGAGGGCGGTGGCGCCTGGGCTGTCGACACCGTGCCCGGTGGCTGGGACCGCGACTCAGGGCAGCGCCTGTCGGTGTCGGAGGTCGATCGGCTCGACGAGACCTCGGTGGTCTACTCCTCGTATCCCAGCATCATCGACTCGGGTTGGGCGCCGGGCTTCGGGCCGCTCCTGGGCAAGGTCTGGCGTGACCGCGGCCTGGGCGACTTCTACGGCTACATGCTCGTAGCCGAGGGGGCGGCCGAGGTCATGGTCGAGTCCGAGCTCAAGATCTGGGATCTGGCCGGACCGCGCGCGGTGATGCAACACGCCGGCGCACGTGTGACCGACATCATGGGCGGCGAGGACATGCCCGGCCACGGGGTCCTCGCGACGAACGGACGGCTGCACGACCTGGTCCTCTCGGAGCTGTCTCACACCAAGACTCGCTAAGGGGCCAGAGGGGGTCGCTGTGCTACGCTCCCGGCCGATGAGCGACGCCGTTTCCCGGGCCGTCGCCGGGCCACCCCCAGGAGCACCCTGGCCCGACCAGGTGCCTGCCCCAGCGGCACCCGGAAATGGACTGCCCGGACCTGCCATGCCCGGTCAGCCGCTGCCTCAGGCAGAGCGGCCCGAATCGGTGCGCCTCGAGAACGTGTCCAAGACCTTTGGCACGGGCAAGGAAGCGCTCATCGACGTCGACCTCACCATCCCCGAAGGCGACTTCATCTTCCTCGTCGGTCCCTCTGGCGCGGGCAAGTCCACGCTCACCAAGCTGCTCGTCCGCGACGAGAAGGCGACCGAGGGCCAGGTGCAGGTGGCCGGCCACGACCTCGGCCGCATGAAGAAGAAGGAGGTGCCGCTGCTTCGGCGCAAGATCGGCATCGTCTTTCAGGACTTCCGTCTGTTGCCGCGCAAGACGGTCTACGAGAACGTGGCCTTCGCGCTGGAGGTGACGGGCACGCCCAAACGCCTGATGGAGCCGGCCGTGGAGCGCGCGCTCGCACTGGTCGGGCTCACCGAGCAGGCCAAGCAGCGACCGGACCAGCTATCAGGCGGCGAGCAGCAGCGTACGGCCATCGCCCGCGCCATGGTCCACGACCCGCGCCTGATCATCGCCGACGAGCCCACCGGCAACCTCGACCCGCTCATCAGCTGGGAGATCATCCAGCTGCTGCTGCGCATCAACGAGATGGGCACGACCGTGCTCATGGCCACCCATGACGCCGAGGTCGTGACCGCGCTTCGCCGCCGCGTCGTGGCACTCGAGGACGGCCGAGTCGTGCGTGACGAGGTCGGAGGCTACCACCGTGAGTACTAGGGCCGGCGACTGATGCACTTCCTGCGCTTCTCGTTCCGACAGGCCTTCCAGGGGTTGTGGCGCAACAGCGTCATGACCTTCGCGGCCACCTTCACGATGATCCTCATGCTCATCTTGTTGAGCGCGCTGGTCATCGTCATCAACGGCGTGGAGGCCGGGCTCGAGTACGTCGAGTCACGTGTCGAGGTCCGAGCCGAGTTGCATCCGGTTTCAGCCACGCAGATCGCGGACTTCCAGACCCAGCTCGAGGCCCGCTCCGACGTGGGCTCGGTGGTCTTCGTAAGCAAGGAGGAGGCGCTCGAGCGCTTCATCACCGAGCGTGAGGAGCGGGGTGAGACCAACATCGCGGCGGCCTACGCCGGGTACAACCCCTTCAACGACTACTACTCCATCGAGCTGACCGACCCGCGCAACTCTGAGGACGTGGTGGCCGTGCTGCAGTCGGAGACCGGCCTCGTCTCGCTCGTGCTGGGCCAGCAGACCGGCATCGATCGCCTCGTCGAGCTGACCGCGCAACTGCGCAACCTCGGCTTCATCGTGCTCAGCTTCGTGGCCCTGACCGTGCTGCTCATCGTCGTCAACAGCATCCGCATGGCACTGCTGGCGCGCGCGCAGGAGATCGAGATCATGCGCCTCGTGGGAGCCTCCGATCGCTACGTTCGCTGGCCGTTCATGCTCGAGGGCGTCCTCATCGGCCTCCTGGGCGCCATCATCACCCTGATCCTGCTGCTGCTGGCGAGCCCCGTCATCAGCGACATCGCCACCGACATCGCGGGGGCCGTGCCGCTCGGCTTCGACGAATCTCTGACGCTCCAGATCATGGCCATCACCATCGGCGCCGGCATCGGCCTCGGCGGGGTGGGGGCCTGGATCAGCGTTCGCACCTACCTGCGCTAGCGTCCCCCGTGACCGCGCCCCCAGGCACACCGCTCGAGCCACCGTCCAACGGCGACGGTGCGCCTCAGCCACAGAACCAGGGTCCGTCCGTGGTCTTGACGGCGGTGGTGCTGCTCGCGCTCGGGGCCGGCGCCATCTTCTGGGCCGGGATGACGCTCGGTGGTGGCACCAACGGCCGCAACAGCGAGGAGCGGGCGGCCATCGAGGCCTTCACCCAGACGTACCGCGACATCGCCGACCGCTTCATCGGCACGCCCGTGCCGGCCGACGTCCTCGAAGGTGCGCTCGACGGCATGATCGAGGTGCTCGAGGACCCGTACTCGGACTACATGTCACCCGAGGAGTACGACGCGGCCCTCGATGACGCACTTGGCGAGTTCGAGGGCGTCGGCGCGGTCATGGAGACCACCGATGGCGACGGAGAGTCGTGCGAGCTCATCAGCGATGACTGCGCGCTACGGGTCGTCGAGGTCCTATCCGGCGCGCCCGCCGAAGAGGCCGGACTCCAGGGTGGCGACAGCGTCATCGGCGTCGATGGCGAGTTGCTCGAGGGCAAGACCATCGACGACACCATCTGGCTCATCCGCGGCCCGCGCGGCACCGACGTCACGCTCGGCGTCGATCGCGAGGGCGAGGAGTTGGAGATTAGCATCACGCGCGATACGGTCGTGGCCGACGACGTTCTCAGCACCACGCTCGCCGACGAGCGGATCGGCTACATCTCCATCGTCAACTTCAGTGGCAACGCGGCCGACGACTTCGAGGCCGACCTGCAGGCACACCTAGACGCCGGGCTGGACAAGCTCATCGTCGACGTGCGCGACGATCCGGGTGGGTTCGTCGACGCCACCATCGAGATCAGCAGCCAGTTCATCGAGGACGGCGCGGTCTTCTGGGAGGAGTACGCCGACGGCGAGCAGGTCCCGGTGTATGTCGGCGGCGACGGCATCGCCACCGACGAGGGGACCGAGGTGGTGGTGCTGGTGAACGGCGGCTCGGCCTCCGCCAGCGAGATCTTCGCTGGTGCCGTCCAGGACGCCGGGCGGGCACAGCTGGTGGGTGAGAACACGTTCGGCAAGGGCACGGTCCAGGAGTGGGCCGAGCTTCCCGGCGATAGCGGCGGCTACCGACTGTCGATCGCCAAGTGGCTCACGCGCGACAAGCGCTGGGTCGACGGGGAGGGCCTCACACCCGACGTGGCCGTGGAGCTCGATGGTGAGCGCTTCGTGGCCGGGGTCGATGGCGCCGACCCGAGCCGCGACAGCCAGGTCCAGGCGGCCGTCGAACTGCTCATCGGCGAGCCCCTGCCGACGTCGATCCCGAGCCCGACGCCCTCGGCCGAAGCCTCGCGGGACGCGTCGTAGCGGCCCGGGATCGACGCAATCGCCCGATGTGCACTTGACACATCGGGTACCGTTCCCTCGAACGAAAGGAGGTGGTGTCTAATGCATAGTCGTTTAAGTAGCAGCACCGCCTCGGAGGTTCGGCGCTAAGTCGACCCTGCGAGTGGTGCTAGCCGCCAGGACGCCGGCCCGTCTGGGCCGGCGTTCGTATGTCTGTGCGACCCTTAGGGGCCGCCATCAACGCCAGAGCGACTCCAAGGAGCCCACAGATGGGCAAGACCATCGCCACCAACCGCAAGGCACGCCACGACTACAAGGTCGAGGACACCGTCGAGGCCGGCATCGCTCTCACCGGTACGGAGATCAAGTCCGTGCGCGAGAGCCAAGTCAACCTGCAGGACTCGTACGCCCGCATCGAGAAGGGCGAGGCCTGGCTGATCGGCGCCCGGATCGCTCCCTGGGCCGGTGGCAACCGCTGGAACCACGAGCCCATGCGTGATCGCAAGCTGTTGCTGCACCGCGCGCAGATCGACCACCTCGTGGGCAAGACGAAGTCCAAGGGCCTCACGCTGGTGCCGCTCTCGATGTACTTCAACGATCGCGGCAAGGCCAAGGTCCAGATCGGGCTGGTCAAGGGCAAGAAGCAGTACGACCGCCGCCGCGACATCGCTGAGCGCCAATCACGCCGCGACACCGAGCGCGAGATCGCCGACGCCATGCGCGGCCGCTAGCGAGACGACTGGTTCACTACCCAGACGACAGGTCCTAGGGAAGAGGCGGTGGCTGCGTGACGCTGGCAGCCGGGCGAGCGGCCATCGAGATCCCGTCTCAGGCATCCGTGAGATCGGGTAGCTACTTGCGGTCTCGGTCTAGGCGCTCCCTGGCCGAGCGACACGCGTCGCGGGTGCACGACTCAGTCAGCGGGCGGTCGCCGACACCTCCAGGGGACGCAGGGCTCTTGCGTCTGGCTGTTGCCGCTCAGCGGGCGAGTTCGACGCGCGGAGGCAGGATCGTGCCGATCCTGACCGTTGTGTGGCGAGTACTGGCGCTCCGGCCCGCCCAGCGGGAGGAAGGCGCTCCTGGGCGCCAGGATGGTCGGGCTCGCCCGTTCAGCGGCAAGCAGTGGCCGAGCGTGGTGCCTGACGGTCGAGAGGAACATCGGGGCGAACGGACAGCTTCGGCATGGAGGCGACTGGCGTAGTTCGCAACAGGGGTCTACAATCTGTCGTCCGTGGGGATGCGTGGTCTCGACAGGGCCCGAACCCCGAAGAACGCGAGTCGAGGTTGCCATCGGGCCTCGTTAATCAGGTGGCAAAACGAAGTAACTGGCAACAACCGCCAGCCTGCTCTCGCCCTCGCGGCCTAAGGCCGTAAGGTGAGTGTGGAAGCAGCCTCCTCCCCGTGGGCTGTGGAAGCATCATTCAGCGGGGATGCGCTCCGGGTCAGCGTCACGTAGCCCGGAGTCAAGCCCGCAAGGGGACGTGACTGGACCTGACGCCACGGTGCCGATGCCGGGACGGCAGGTCGACGACAAACCATCGGCTACGCTCGTAGTGGTCTTCGGCAGAAGGTTCTGGACGGGGAGTTCGACTCTCCCCCATCTCCACCAACACGCAGTCACAGCACGACCCCGTCAAGCACTGACGGGGTCGTCGTCTATCTGTGGGCGCTACGCGCCCGGTGCCGGCCTAGGCCTTGAGCACGACCACCCGGCGCATCGGCTCCTCGCCGATCGACTGCGTGGTGATGCCCTCACGGCCACGCAAGGCGAGGTGCACCCAGCGGCGCTCGAGAGCCGACATCGGCTCCAGTTGCAGCATCTGGCCGGTCTCGTCGACGCGGTCTGCAGCACGCGTGGCCACCTCCACGAGCTGGCGCTCTCGGCGGCCGCGATAGTCCTCGACATCGACGAGCACACGGGTCCAGGTGCCCATCTTCCGGCTGAGCATGAGATTGACGAGGTGCTGCAGGGCCGAGAGACGCTCGCCCTTGCGGCCGATGAGCGCGCCCAGGGCTTCCTTCTCTTCCTCGTCGGCGCCGTAGACGGTGATCTTGGCGGTGGCGCCAGTGGAGACCTCCACGTTGGCGTCGTAGCCCATCATCTCGACGAGCTGCTCGAGGATCTCCTTGCCGGCCTCGAGCGCCTCCGGCGAGGCCTCGTCGTCGTTAGCGCTGGCCTTGGCGCTGCTCCCGGCGGCGACGGCGGCTTCCACCTCTGTGGCCGCAGCCTCGCTGACCTTGGAAGCCTCGCGGGAGCGACTGTCACCACGGCTGCGGCGGCGCTCGGCGCCATCACCGTCGCGGCCGCGATCGCTGCGGCGACGCGGCTTGGAGTCAGGCGATTGGCGGGGTTCGCGGGGTTCGCGGGGACCGTCGTCGGGGCGCGGGGCCGGCTCGACGGACGGGGCCGTGGCCTCTGCAGCCTCCTTCTTGGGCGCGGTGCCACCAAGCGCCGAGCGTGGTGCGGCGATGATGCGAGCGGGCTCGGCACCCATGCCCAGCACGCCTCGGCTGCCCTGGGTCAGGATCTCGAAGTCGAGATCGGAGAGCCCGGACACGCCGAACTCCTCACGCGCGTTCTTCAGGGCCTCCTCGACGGTCTTGCCTGTGAACTCCTGGTATTCGCTCATCGTCGTCTCCCTCGGCGGCGGCTACGGCGCCGTGCCGGTCTGATGGTGCCCGCAGCGCTCTCCTTGGTGGAGCGCTTCTTGGTCGTCTTGGGTTCTCCGTCCTTGTCCGGATCTGGGGCCTTGGGTTCCGGCATGGTCACCGGGAACGGCGCCTGGAAGTCCTTGGCGATGCCTGGCGTCCAGCCGAACAGCGGGAAGAGCCCGCCGAAGCCGTTGATCAGGAACTGCTGGACGACGCTGAAGACGGAGGTGGTGATCCAGTAGATGAAGAGGCCGGCAGGCAGGATCGCGCCGTACACGATCGAGAACAGCGGCAGCAGCAGCATCATGCGGTTGGTGGTGGCGGCGGTGGTGTCGCCCGGGGCCACGTTGCGGTTCATCATCATCCGCGACTGGATGAGCTGGAAGAACGCTGAGAACAGTGCCAGCATCGAGAGACCCAGGCCCAACCCGCCGAAGACCATAAGGAAGATCTCCGGCTCGTTCGAGGGCAGGCCGCCGGGATAGCCGGGGAGCTGCAGTCCGCCGTCGATCTTGGGCAGCCAGGCCAACCAGGGGATGTTGGGGTTGATGCACGGCTCGTACGGATCGGTCGAGAAGCACTGGACATTGACGACCTCCACCTCGGTGTCGGTGAAGGGGATCTTGATGCTGGTCATGGCGCTGATGTCAGGCGCGTTGAGGCCGCGCATGAAGACCTGGTACATGGGCAGCAGCAGGAACAGCTGCACCACCGCCGGCAGGCAGCCCGAGGCCGGGTTCACACCGCGATCGCGATAGAGCTTCATCTGCTCTTCGGAGATCTTCTGGCGGTCGCCCTTGTACTTGTTCTGAATGGCACGGAGCTCGGGCTGGAGCATCTGCATGCGTCGCTGCGACACGATCTGCGCTCGGAAGACCGGGATGAGCAGGATGCGGATGGCGATCGTCAGCAGGATGATGGCGATGCCGATATCACCGGTGATGTTGTAGAGGAAGGCGAGACCGATGAAGATCGCCTGGAAGACCGGCGTGAAGAGCCAGGCCAGCAGGTCCAGCGGGTTGCTGCTGGGCTTTGCCGGACACAGGTTCTCCGGCGGCGCATCGGTGGCGTCCGGATCGGGTGAAGCGTCGGGGTCCTGGGTCGGACGCGGTTCGCATGGGCCGACCTCGGCCTCGTCGGCGGCGTCAGCTGACGCTTCGGGGTCGAGCGAGGCGATCGGCACCTCGGTGCCCTCTGGGTCCGGGGTCGCTTCGGACCCAGGCGTGGCCTCCGCTGCGGCGGTCGGTTCGGCCGAGGGGCTGGCGTCCTGACCCACGACCGGGCCGATGATGAGGCTGAACGCGATGAGCGCGATCGCAACTGCGGCCAGAAGGTCGATGAAGGAGAGGCGGAGGGGCGCGGTCAGCGCGGAGCGGATGTTCACTATTTCACCGGGTCATAGCCGCCGGGACGCCATGGACCGCAGCTGGCGATGCGCTTGGCACCCATCCAGCCGCCCTTCAGCAGCCCGTACTTGTTGATGGCCTGCTCGGTGTACATCGAGCAGGAAGGTTCGTATCGACAGGAACCCGCGAAGAGCGGAGAGAGCACTTTGCGGTAGCCGTGGATGAATGCGATGCCGACGCGTCTGGGAATGGTCGCGATGCTGCTCACGCCTTCACCGAGTCCCGGACGAGGCCGAGAAGCCGCTCGAGCGCGGTGCGAAGCTCGTCATACGAGGCGCCGACGGCCGGCGGGCGGGCGACGATGAGGACGTCCCAGCCGTGACCGCTGTGGTTGGGGTGGCGACGCAGGACCTCACGGAGGCGTCGGCGCACGCGGTTACGCTGGACGGCGCTTCCGAGGCGTCGTCCAGTCGAGATACCGAAGCGGTCGTGATCACGGCCATTGGGTACGAAGCGGACGACCATGAGTCGGTCCGAGCGAGAGCGGCCCTTCGAGCTGATGCGCTCGAAGTCCTCTCGGGCACGGAGTGTCGGCACGGCCCCCTTCTGGGTCAGCCGGCGATCAGTAGCTGAGCTTCTTGCGGCCACGCGCCCGCCGGGCGGCGAGCACCCTGCGGCCACTTCTGGTCTTCATGCGCTTACGGAAGCCGTGCTCCTTGGCGCGATGGCGCTTCTTGGGCTGGTACGTTTGCTTCGTCACTGGGGTCTGGGCTCCTTCGGGCAGGCGGTCAGGACCATTCTCGTGGACCGGCCTGCCGATGCGGATGTAAGCGATGCGTCCCCTGGTGCGGTAGTCCACTTGTGGACGTTCCGGCGCCTCTGCGCATCGATGTCGAGCGATTATACGCGAGCCTCCCCGATAACCGAAGGAAATCGACATGCCCACCGACGGACCACCCAACGAGCCGCACTTCCTGGAGCCGGGCAGCGCCACCATCGAGGACTTCGACCGGCTCGATCTGCGCGTCGGCCGGATCGTCTCGGCCGCTCCGCTCGAGGGCGCCCGTCGGCCGGCCTATCGGCTCGAGCTCGACTTCGGCCACGGTGGACGGCGGCAGTCCTCGGCGCAGCTGACGACAAGTTATCCGGATCCCTCGGTGCTGGTCGGCAGGCTGGTGGTGGCGGTGGTCAACTTCCCGCCCCGACGCGTGGCCGGCCTCCGCAGCGAGGTCCTCGTCCTCGGAGCCCTCGCGCCCGACGGGCGGATCCCGCTGCTCAGAGTCGATCAGGGCGCTGAGCCCGGCCAGCGGATCGGCTAGTGCGGGGTCGTCCGGTGCGGTCCAGGAGGGACTCGGACGGACCGATCGCACACCTGGTGGTGCGTTCGGCCACCACCGTTCCGATGACCGCGGGCTCAGGAGCCGGCCATCCCGAACCGTTCCTGACGCTCGAGCCGGAGCGCAGGCGCGCACGAGGCTGGATACTCCCGGGGAGTATGTCGGCCCGACGTTGCGTGGTCCCGAAAACCGGTGCTAAGGTTTGTCGCCCCGGCGCCCGAGAGCGGGAGTCGGGAACCCAAGCTGGAGCCACCGTCGTGACGGCCCGAGGGGGGTCGGCCCGGTTCCTCCGATGGGATGTCGATCGCGCCTCTGCCCTGGGTGTCGGGACGTCACTCCGAGAGGGACGCGCTGAGTTGTGAGTAGTACGGGTCACGTTGCCATCGATGGACGCGAAGCAGGTCTGGAGAGCCGCCCTTGGTGAGCTTCAGGTGTCGCTGTCCCCGGCCAACTACGAGACCTGGCTGAAGGACACGCAACTCGTCGATGTCGACGGAGACCGCTTCCGCGTCGCTGCCCCCAACGGCTTCGCCAAGGACTGGCTCGAGAATCGATATCGCTCGCTGATCGCCCAGACCCTGGCTCGCGTCGTCGGCTACAGCGTGAACGTGGAGTTCGAGGTTCGAGAACTCGACCCGGAGGCACCGGTCGAGGTGGAGTCGCAGGAGGAGGCGGCTCGGCCGGAGAGTCCCAGGGTTCGCCTGGAGCCGGGTCGCGTCGGCGCCACCGAGGGTGGTGGCGTGAACCTCAACTCTCGTTACACCTTCCGCACCTTCATCGTGGGCAGCGCCAACCGTCTGGCCCACGCCGCCAGCCTGTCGGTAGCGGAGCGACCCGGTGAGGCCTACAACCCGCTCTTCCTGTACGGCGGCGTGGGCCTGGGCAAGACCCACCTGATGCACGCGGTGGGCAATGCCGTGGTCCAGCGCTTCCCGCGCAAGAAGGTCGTCTACGCCACCAGCGAGAAGTTCACCAACGAGTTCATCACCTCGATCCAGCAGGGCCGCATCGACGATTTCCGCGCCCGCTACCGCCAGATCGACCTGCTGTTGATCGATGACATCCAGTTCATCGCTGACAAGGAGCGCACGCAGGAGGAGTTCTTCCACACCTTCAATGCGATCCACGAGGCAGGCAAGCAGATCGTCCTCTCGAGCGACCGGCCGCCGAAGCAGATCACCACGCTCGAGGAGCGCCTGCGCAGCCGCTTCGAGTGGGGCCTCATCGCCGACCTCACCGCGCCCGATCTCGAAACCCGCATCGCCATCCTGCGCACCAAGTCGGAGGAGCAGGGAGTACGCGTCGACCCGGAGGCGCTGGAGTTCATCGCACGCAAGGTCGTCTCCAACATCCGCGAGCTGGAGGGCGCCCTCAACCGGATCGTGGCCTACGCCTCGATGCAGGGCATGCCCATCAACATGGATCTGGCCCAGGCTGTGCTCAGCAACGTGCTCTACAGCCCGCGCAAGCGCGCGGTCACGCCCGAGCGCATCGCCATGGCCGTGTCCGACTACTACGACGTGGAGCTCGAGCAGTTGCGCGGCAAGAAGCGCGATCGGGCCGTGGTCGTGCCCCGGCAGATCGCGATGTACCTGATGCGCGAGGAGACGGACGTGTCGCTGCTGCGTATCGGTGCCGAGCTGGGCGGCCGCGACCATTCGACCGTACTCCACGCCTGCAAGAAGATCGACAAGGAGGTCTCGCGCAACGAGGAGCTTCGCCGTGAGCTGGCGGCCGTGCGCGAAACCATCTACTCGGACTCCTAGGCCCCGCGACGCCATGGCTGCTTCGCCGGGGCGCGAGCGCAAGACGCAGTAGAGCTGGCCACCGAGCGCATCGAGCCTTGGAACGTGGCGTGGTCCGATCCGACCGGGGGATGGTCGGATCCACGGGATCGGGCTGTCGGGCGTGCCGCAGTGACCGCGGGGATCTCCGGCAGGGTCAGGCCTGCGCGTCCGCCCTCAGGCACGTCGAGATGGCCCAGGAAGTGCTCCGCGGGCTCCCGGTTCCGGGGCCGCAAGCCGTAGGAAAGCGTGTGGAGAACGACGCACCCCGAGTCGGTCGCGGCCGGATCGGATGTGGTCTCGAGAGTGGGCTGCCGGGGGTGGTTGGTGGGTATCCACGAGGGTCTTCCACAGTCGGTCGCGGTCCGTGCACATCGCCCGCGCTGGTAGTCCACAGCTCGCAGCGACCGGCGTAAGCGTGGGTGCAACGCGCGGATGGCTGGTCATCAACACGACCAACACCATGAAGATGATGATGAGATGAGAAGATTAGAAAGACCCATGTACATCTCATAGGGAGCTCGATCGCTCGTGAAGCTGTCCTTGATGCAGGAGAACCTGGCCCGGGGCCTGTCCCTTGTCAGTCGCGCCGTCAGCAGTCGTGCGACGCTGCCGGTTCTCGCCAACGTCCTGCTGAAGACCCAGGATGGTGGGCTCCGCCTGACCGCCACCAACCTCGAGATCGGGATCTCGGTCTGGGTACCTGGCAAGATCGAGACCGACGGCACCATGACCGTGCCCGCGCGGCTCATCACCGACGTCGTCGGTGGCCTGCCCGCCGGCGAACGCGTCGATCTCGAGATGGAGAGCGACGATACGCTGCTCATCCACGCCGGCAGTTACAAGACCCACCTGCGCGGCATCGACGCCGAGGAGTTCCCGGTCATTCCCGGTGCCGGCGACCAGCCCACCACCCAGGTCAGCCAGAAGGCTCTCAAGCGGGCGCTCTCCGAGGTGACCTTCGCGGCCGCGGCCGATGAGACCCGACCGATCCTCACCGGCGTACTCACGAAGTTCAGCGGTGAGACCCTCACGCTGGCGGCCGCGGACAACTACCGCATCGCGGTCAAGACGCTTGACCTGATGGTCTCGGTCGAGGAGACCAGCGTGGTCATCCCGGCGCGTTCCTACACTGAACTCATGCGCGTCCTCGGCGATACCGATGACCCGGTCGATATCATCCTGGCCCAGGCCAAGAGCCAGGTCATCTTCAAGGTCGACACCACCGAGGTCGTCAGCCGGCTCATCGACGGGCAGTTCCCCAACTACCAATCGGTCCTGCCGACCTCGCACAGCACCCGCGCCTTGGTCGATCGTGACGAATTGCTCAAGGCTGTGCGCCTGACCGCCCTCATCGCCTCTTCCTCGGCCAACGTCGTGCGACTCGGTTTCGGCGAGGAGGATCACCCCACGGCCATCGCCGTCAACGCCAAGGCCGATGTCGGCGACGCGGAAGGCCAGGTCGAGGCGGAGCTCGAGGGCGACCCGGTGACGATCGCTTTCAACGCGCGCTACATGGTCGAGGCGCTGCAGAACATGGAGGCCGAGCAGCTCGCGGTCGAACTCAGTGGTCCGCTGGCCCCCGGCGTGCTCAAGCCCGTGGACGACCCCGCCTACGTGCACGTGATCATGCCGGTGCGCACGCCCTCCTGACCGCGTTGCGCGGCTAGGGCTGCCCCATAATGCCCGTCCGCACGCTCACGCTCGATGGCTTCCGTAGCTACGAGCACCTCGAGATCGACTTCAGCGACGGTCCCCATGTGGTCGTCGGGCGCAACGCTGTTGGCAAGACCAACCTGGTCGAAGCCCTGTTCGTGCTGTCTACCGGTCGCTCGCATCGCAGCAGCGCCGACCCTGAGATGGTCCGCTGGGGCGCGGACTTCGCGCGCAGCTCGGCGACCGTCGAAGGCGATGGTCGGACCGAGGAGCTGGAGGTCGTGGTCCACGCCAAGAGTGCCGGCAGCGGTGCCCGCAAGCGCATTCGCGTCAACGGTGTGAACCGCCGGGCGACGGCCCTCCGACAGGTGTTGCGGACGGTCCTCTTCGCGCCCGAAGACATGCTCCTCATCGTGGGCTCTCCCTCGCTGCGCCGGAACCTGCTCGACGCGCTCGTGGCGCAGCGCGAGCCCACGGCAGCCGCTGTCATGTCCACGTACCAGCGCACGCTCACCCAGCGCAACTCGCTGTTGCGGCGCATCCGCGAGGACGAGGCCGACCGCGCGGAGCTGCCGTACTGGACGCAGGTCATCCTGGAGAACGGGACTCGCATCCTCGACTGGCGCCACGAGACCCTCGCGGCCATGGCTGAGCCCCTGGCCGAGGCCCATCGCGAGATCGCGCCCGAGGAGACCGAGCTGCGCCTGCGCTACAGCTCCAATGTCGAGCCCCGGGCAGGGGAGTCGAACGAAGGGGCGCTGCGACGCCGGCTGATCGAGACGGCCGAGAAGGAGATCTGGAACGGCGCCACGCTCGTGGGCCCGCACCGAGACGACTTCGCCTTCGTCTCCGACGGGCGCGAGCTGACCGAGTTCGCCTCACGCGGTCAGCAGCGCACGGCCATCCTGGCCCTCAAGCTGGCCGAGCTCGATGTGCTCAGCGCGCTTGACGGACGCCCGCCGCTTCTCCTGCTCGACGATGTCTTCAGCGAACTCGATCCTGAGCGCCGCGCGCACCTTGTACGCCGCATCGGGGAGCTGCCCCAGACCGTCGTGACCACGACGACGCCGGGCGATCTCGATCCCGCGCTGGTGGCCGCCTCCACGCTCTGGCGGGTCGAGCCGGGCAGCATCACGCGCGGCAGCGGATGAACACGCGCAAACGGCCCGTCCACCGCCTCGCGGACCTGTTGCCCGGCCTGGCCAGTCAGCTGGGGCTCGGTGAGGAGCTCGACGCAGCCCGCGCCGTGGCTTCATGGACGCGCATCGTGGAGGAGCTGGTGCCAGCGGCCGCCGGCGCCTCCAGACTGTTGGAGACGCGGCCCCCGAAGCTCATCGTCTCGGCCGACGACGCAGCCACCGGCCAGGAGCTGCGCTTGCGCTCGTCAGAACTGCTCGAGGCCTTCGCCTCGGCTCCCGGCGGGCTGCGGCTGCTGGAGCTGCAGGTGGTGGTCCGGAGGCCGTCGAGCGGGGAATCGGCGGAGCCGCGCTAGACTAGGCCGCCCATGGCTACCCGACTCGAGATCCAGCATGGTCTGATCAGCGAGCGGGACCGGCTATCGACCTCAGCCGACACCGTCAGCGTCACTCGGCCGTCGACAGGGTCGAAGACACGCTCCAAGGGCGTGCTCTTCGTCGTCGTCGGCTCGGCCATCCCCGGGCCCAGAGCCCGGGAGGCCACCAAGCTCGTGGCCGAGACCATCCGCCACGAGTACTACTACGACGAGTCGGCCGGCGTGCCGGTCTGTCTGGAGAAGGCCGTCAAGGCCGCTGATCGCAGGCTGCGCAGCAGTCGCGAGGGCGCCGGCCTGCCTCCGGGATCGCTCGGTGTGGCTGCTGCCGTGATTCGCAACAACGAGCTCTACCTCGCCACGCTCGGAGAGGCGGAGGCATATCTCGTGCGCTCGGCACGGTTGCTCATGCCCGACCGCAGCGCTCCCGTCGGCCTGCCCGGGAGCGATGAGCTCACCGTCGACGTCTGGCGCGGCGAGCTGAGCGTCGGTGACGGTCTGCTCCTGGTGGCTCGCAACATGACCGAGACCGTGGGCACCGAGGAGCTCAAGAGCGCCGTGCTCACGCTCCATCCACAGGCTGCCGTGGAACACCTCCACCACCTCTTCGTGGCCACCGGCGGTGCCGGCTCCGACGGCCTCATCGTGGTCGAGGCCAAGGAACAGACATCACGCGTGCAGGCGCGCGCCACCGCGCCCGTTGGCGACGCCTATGGCGACCTCCCCGGCGTCATGCCCGAGCCTGTCGGCGGGGCCGTCGGGTCGGCCATGCTCGGGGTGCGCGACGGCCTCGACGGCATCCGTGACCGCTTCTGGAACCTCATGCCCCGTCGCCGCACCAAGGCTCATGAGGTCAACGCCGTACACTCGCGCGCCGAGACCCGCCGCCGCGCGGCCATGGGGCTGCTGGCGCTGGTCGCGGTCGTCTTCGTGGTCGGTGTCGTATTGGCCCTCGTGCCTCGCGGAGCCGATGTCCGTGATGTGGGCCAGATCGCCGGCAGCGATAGCGCCCTGGGTACGGCCCTCGATGCTGCCAACCGAGCCGACAACCTGCTCCAGACCGAGCCGGGCACCGCCCTCGAGTACTACCGCGAGGCGTGGGCGGAGATCGAGCGAGCCCGGGCCACTGGCCTCAGCGCCGCTGCGCTCGATGAGCTCGAGGGCCGCGTGAGCTCCGGCCTCGACGGGATCTACAACGCCAAACCGGTCAAGGTCACCCGTCTGGCCAAGCTGCCCAACGGGCTCGACCCGGCCTATCTCGTGAGCGACGACCGTGGTGGCGCGGTCTACCTCGACCAGGCCGACGGTTCGGTCTACCGAGCGAACCTCAAGAACGGCAAGTCGGCCAACATCGTGAAAGCCGGGGACAAGGCCAGCGGCGGCAAGACCATCGGCACGCCCACGCAACTGGCGGTCGCCGACTACGTGATCGTCGTCGACGACAAGGGCCGACCCTTCCGCTGGAGCCCCTCGAACTCCGCTGGTGCCGGCACCCTCGCCAAGATCAACATCCGTGGCCGCGCCGGCTTCGAGGCCGACCACGGCGACATCGAGGCCTACAAGCCGCCGGTTGGCAACTACCGCATGTACGTTGCCGAGCCTTCGCTCAACCAGATCATGAAGTACAGCCAGGACTTCGACGGCAGTTCCTTCGCCGCGCCGGCTCCATGGCTTTCGTCGGCCAGCTCGGAGGTGGCCAACATCGACCAGCTCTACATCGACTTCGACATGTACACCCTGTTCGACGACACACTTCGGCGCTACGTGGCGGGCAAGTGGGACGGCAGCTTCAGCCTCGCCGAGCTGCCCGATGATGGTGACCTGCGGCCCGGCCACGACTACCGCATGATCGACGGTTCCGGCTCGGACAGCTCCATGGGGCGTGCCTACCTCTACGACGCCAAGCACGCTCGCATCGTCGGCTTCGACAAGATCGACGGCAGCTACCTTGGGCAGTGGTACCCCAAGGATGACGGCACACAGATGGATGACGTCCGTGGCATGTACGTCATCTCCGGCGGCCTCAACGCCAAGAAGACCAAGCGCAAGCCGGACCAGCTCGTGTGGCTCACGTCCGACGGCATCTTCCGCACCACGCTCGCGGTCGGCACCACCGAGGATGCTTCCGCCTGATCGTCGTCGTCGGCGCGGCTAGAATCGGCTCATGACCGAGGCAACACGAGAGATGGTGGTCGAGAGCGTGCGCGTGCACATGCTCTCTTCGCAGCACGTGGTCATCCTGCGTGAGGCCGATGCCGAGCGCTACCTGCCCATCTGGATCGGCTCGTGGGAGGCGCAGTCGATCGCGATGCGCCTGCAGGGCGTGGAGGCCGAACGCCCGCTGACGCACGACCTGCTCACGACGATGCTCACCGAGCTCGGCGCGACGGTCCGCAGCATCGTCGTCTCCGACCTCGCCGACGAGACCTTCCGGGCCCGGATCGTGCTCGTATCGGGTGGCGATGACTTCGAGATCGACGCCCGACCGAGTGACGCCATCGCGCTCGCGGTGCGCACGTCCGCCCCCATCTTCGCCACCGACGCCGTGCTCGACCGGGCCGGCGTCATGCCCGAGGCCGATGAAGATGAGAAGCTCAGCGTCTTCCGCGAGTTCGTGAACTCGCTGGAGGGCGAGACGCCGCCAGGGAGGGGCACGTTACCGTCCGACGATGCCGACGTGCTCGGTCCGCCCGATGATGAGGACGACCGTCCGCTCGACGATCGCCTGGGCGATGGACCCGAGGGCCGTCGCTAGGTCCCGCTCGGGCCTTCGAGGACGGGCTCACCGCGCCCCAGGGTGCCTTCCCTGCCGGCCCATAGTCGCAGCCGCAGGGACCAGAAGTCGCGGACCGCGCGGAGTACCACACGTGGATCGGCCCCGGAGGCCTCCCCGGCCGTGCGTGGGTAGTGCGGCACGCCCTGCTCCACGATGACACCGCCCCGCTCGCCGATCTTGATCAGCAGTTCAGCCGAGAGGAAGGCGCCACCCGACTCGACGCTCACGCCCTCGAGCGCCTCGCGGCGGAAGAGCTTGCATGCGCAGTCGGGGTCCTGCACGCGGAGCCCGAAGAAGACCCGCAAAGCGGCTCGGTAGATGCGGGCATAGGCGAGGCGGATGGCGGGGTCGGCACGCTCGATGCGATAGCCCGCCACCACGTCAGGCACTCGACCGTCGGCGTCTGCCGCATCGAGTCGCGCCGTCAGGCGGCCAAGATCGGCGACCCTGAACTGGCGATCGCCATCGGTGAAGCAGACCAGCGCGTAGCGGGCGGCGGCGAGGCCGGAACGTACCGCGGCACCGTAGCCACGGTTGTGGGGATGATGGACGGCACGCACGACGCCGGGATGGGCCGCCGCGAGGCGATCAGCGATCTCACCGGTGCCGTCGCTGCTTCCGTCGTCCACCGCGATGATCTCGAAGCGATCGGCGATCTCACCGAGGTCGGCCAGCGCCTCTTCGACGAGCGCCTCGATGTTCTCAGCCTCGTTGTGGGCCGGGAAGAAATAGCTCAGAGCCTCGACCTTGGCGGGCGTGGTTTCGGGGGCGGCGGTCATGCGGTCAGGATCTCGCGTCGCGGAGTGCACTGGACATCATCGAACCGTACCTTCGGATAGCACCCGGAACATCTCCATGGGTACATCCGCTACCGGCACGAGCAGATAGTCCCGCTCCAGGGTCTCGAGGTCGCGATCGCGACGGATCACGTAGACGGGCCGCTCACCGAGGTGGGCCTCGACCGCACCGACCGTGCTCCCGTAGCCCTCGTCGAGGACAACGCGATCGTCGATGACGGTCACGTCAGGTCGGCGTCCCTCGACGTGTTGGCCGTACCACAGCGGCGTGGAGTACGACCACCAGGAGATGATCACGGCGTCGGGTTCGACCACCTCGAACGTGGACTCGACGATGAGTCGGCCGCGCGTGTCGTGGCTGAGATCCAGGAGCGCGTAGCGACCGAACGCGGGTGCGATGGCCAACAGCAGCAGGCCCAGCACGAGCGCGCCGGCGCCCAGGCGGTAGGCCAGGGCCTGGCCGCTCCGCTCGAGCAGGTCGCGCAACGCGTCCCAGATGGCATCGGCCGCCAGGCCGAGCGTCAGCGCGGCCACCAGCAGCGGCACCAGGTAGTAGCGCTCGATGGCGGCGTTGGGGTAACCGAACGCGAAGATCCAGGTGCACACGAACCAGACCAGCCCGAGCGTCGTGAGACGGGGATGTCTGAGCAGGCCCAACGGCAGTCCCACGAGGGCCAGGATGGCCAGCACGCCGAAGTTGCGCACGAGCTCGCTCCAGATGCCGTCGATCAGCTCCCCCAGCGGCGGCAGGGTTCCGAACGAGCCCTGGAACTGCTCGCCCAGCACGACGTACCAGAAGCCGTCCCAGGTGCTCGGATCCGCGTACATCAGGGCTGGGTCCATGGCCGCGCGGATCGGCAGGTAGAGGTAGACCACGAGCGCGGTCAGGGCCAGCACGGCTGTGCAGATCAGCACCAGCCGGGTCTGCTGCCACAGGATCGGCGGGGCGACCAGGAGCACGAAGAGCGCGATGCCCGGCGCCAACAGCATGGTCAAGGCGTGGTTGCCGAGGGAGAAGCCGTAGACCGCCCCGGCCGCCACCAGCCATCGCGCGCCCGCACCTGGTCGGACCTGCTCGAGCTGCTGCCAGCGACCCAGCAGCACCAGCAACGTGGCCGCGAGGAAGACGTGGAGGGCATGGGGGTCGGCCCGCAGGCCCCAGCGCCAGGCCACGGGCGTGAGCACGAAGATGAGTCCGACCGCGAGGCCCAGCGGCCAGCGGCGCGTGGCCATGACGGTGCGCACCGCCAGCAGCGCACCGGCGCCGGCCATGAGCAGTGCTGCCAGCAGGTCCGCCCGGTAGGCCTCGTTGCCGAAGGGTTGCAGCACCACCGAAGCCAGCCACAGCAGGAGCGTGTAGCTGGGATAGCCCGTCGGGTGCGCTGTGCCCAGCACGGGCCCCAGCGCCTGGAACTCGGCGGTGTCCCAGATGCCCACGTCGGGCAGCAACGTGGCCAGGTACAGCCCCAGTGCGACCACGAAGACGGGCACCGCCGCGAGGGCGTAGCGGGACGCCCGTGATCCCGCCGGTACCGTCGCTACCACCCCAACGTGACGCCCCAATAGACGCCCCAGGCGTTGATGGCGATCGACAGCGCGACCAGTGCGATCGAGAGCCAGCCCGAGCGCAGGCGCGCGATGCCGAGGGCCACGAGCACGATGGCGAAGGGCGCGAAGTCGTTGCTGAAGCGATAGCCGAACTGGACCCAGCCCTGGCTGAAGTGCATGAGGTCAGCGGTCGCCACTGCCAGTACCGCCAGCGCCGCACCGGCCACGATTCGTCGGCGCCAGTCGTAGAGCAGGGCCGGCAGGGCCAGCAGATAGGCCGGGCTGGTGAGTAGCAGGCTCATGCCCAGCGCGTCAGGGCGCAGGACCGGGCACTCTCGATCCCACAGCGAGCCCAGGGTGATGGGCTCCAGCGCACATCGCGGATCGTCGAAGAGCGGCATCTGCGGCAGCTGGCCCAGCATGATGGCCAGGTTCTGGGGGATGTAGCGGAGATCCTCCGCGGCCCAGTCGGTGTTGACCGTCGCGCCCGGCGGTCGGTACTCGTTCTCGTACAGGTAGTCGTAGGCGGGGTGGAAGAGCTCGCCCGTGGTGGCGACGTTGTAGCCCAGCAGGAGCAACACCGGGATGAGCGCACCGACCCCGGCGGCCACAGCCCGATCGAGCCAGCCGCGGCCGCCGCCGACGAAGACGAAGAAGGGCGCGGCCATGACCGTCGTGAGCCGGGTGGTGACGGCAAGGCCGAAGGCGAGCCCGGCCGCGAACTGGCGCCTGACGGTCCGCGAATGACGAGCGGCCTTGATGCGCACGGCGGCGGTGTCCGCCCGAACCGCCAGGGTGATGGCGATGAAGAGGAAGGTCGAGGCCAGGACGTGGGCCAGGAACCAGGTCGTGCCCAGCATGGCCGCGTACCAGGCGACCGAGCCGAAGGCATAGAAGAGCGTGGCCAGCAGCGCCGCCGAGCGCCTGGGTGTGACGTGCAGCAGCATCGTCCAGCAGAGCACGACGTTGATCGCGCCGAGCACCGCGGCGACCGCGGCCCCGTTGGTGCCCAGACCCCACGCGGCCACGAACGGCAGGAGCACGATCGCCGGGAGCGGCGGGAAGGGGATCTGCCCGCGGTCCGAGGAGACGGGCAGGACATCCTGGAAGTGGCCGTTGCGATAGGGCCCCTCGGTGACCGGGTACTCGATCTCGGTCCGACCCTCGAGGAAGGCCTGTGCCTGCCACACGAAGTGGTCGTAGTGATCGGGGCGAGCAGGGTTCGAGGCGAGGTAGACGACGAGCCCGAGGAAGAACAGCCCGACCGCGATCCACAGTGGGTCGAGGCGCCAGAGCCAGGTCTCGATGTGGGCGCCGGGACCGGACTCGAGGGGCGGCGCGTCGGGAGCGGCGGCGTCGGTCGGCATGCTCGAGCCAAACTACCGCACCCTCCGCTCGGGGGTCGTGCCGGGGTCCCGTTGCTATACTCGCGCCACTCTCAACGCTTTCCCAGGAGGCAGGACGTCGTCGGTGACTTCTACCCCGGTGGGTGGGGTCGGCCGTAGCCCCGGAGAGCCGGTCCGCCGCCTGTCCACGCTCGCTCTGAGCCCCGCCATCCTCGTCCTGCTGCTCGCAGGCCTGCTCTTGCGTCTGCTGGTGGCGTACGTCCTCTTCCCCGGCTCCGGCTTCGAGTCCGACCTGGCCTCCTACGCCTCCTGGGCCGACTCGATGGCCGAGTTCGGGCCGTGGGGCTTCTACGACAACGCCGGCTTCGCCGACTATCCCCCGGCGTACCTCTATGTCCTCTGGCTGGTGGGCTCGTTGTCGAGCGCGGCGGTCGGCGCCGCCGATCTCATCAAGCTGCCGCCGATGCTGCTCGATGTCGCGGTGGCCTACGTCATCTTCCGGCTCGTGCGCGGCTGGACCTGGCCGGCCGCGCGCAGCGAGGCGCAAGCGCTGGCTGCGGCCGCGCTCTACCTCTTCAACCCCGTGGCCTTCTACGACTCGGCGCTGTGGGGCCAGACGGACGCCGCCGGCGCCCTGGTGGTACTGCTCGGTCTCGCCGCGCTCATCCGCGGCAACAGCGAGGGTGCCGCCGCGCTGGCCGCGCTGGCCGCGCTGGTCAAACCGCAGTTCGGCGTCGTGCTCATCCCCATCGTGGCTGCGGTGCTGCTCAAGCGGCACCTCTTGCGCAGCGGTTCGGGACCGCGTCACCGGCCGTGGGCGCCGGCGGGGCTGGCGCGGTGGCTCGGATCTCACCAGGGGCCCGTACGCCTGCTGACCTCTCTGCTGTTGGCCCTCGGCGCCTTCTACCTGGTAGTCCTGCCCTTCGGCTTCGGCCTCGACCATGAGCCGGCGGCAGACCCGCTCCTGGTGTCGATCGTCGAGGCCTTCGAGGGGCTCCCCCAGGCGTTCTCAGTGTGGCCGCTGGCGGTGATCGAGTACCTCGAGCGCATGTTCGGCACGGCAGGTGGCTACGGCTACCTCACCGTCAACGCGTTCAACGCCTGGGCCCTGGTGGGTGTCGATGGCGGGCCCTCGCTGGCCGAGGCCCTGCGCTGGAGCGACGACTCCATCAGGCTCGTCGGGCCTATCCCGGGCGTGATCATCGGTGCCGTCCTGCTCGTGGCCGGCTTCCTCTGGGGCGTCGGGCGCGCGGCCATCCGCGACGACCGCTGGACGCTCATCGTGGCCGTGACGTTCCTGGCCATCGCCTTCTTCATCCTGCCCACGCGCGTCCACGAGCGCTACATCTTCCCGGCCGTCGCGCTGATGCCCCTGCTGGCCGTGGTCAGCGGCCGCTGGGCGTTGGCCCTGTTGCTCCTGAGCGCGGGTGCCTTCATCAACATGCACGGCATCCTGACGCTGCCGCTCTACGGCACCGCCAACATCGAGACGCTGCCGCTCGGTGAGTGGTTCCGCACGTCGCCGCTGATCACCCTTTCCGCGGTACTGCAGACGGGTGTCGGCCTGTGGGTCGCGGCGCAACTGCGACCGAGCCTGCACACCAGCCCCGACGCCTTCGAGCGAGGCGCTCGAGCTTCGCTGTCGCCACCGCTCGAGACCGCTTCCGCGCCGACCGGCTTCGCCCCACCGCCTCCGGCCGGTGCCTCTGACGACGCTACGTCCGGCGGGACTATCCGGCCGAGCCTGCTCGACCACCTCGTTGCCAGGCTCTCGTGGGGTTCGCTGCGGCGCGACCGCAGTGCCTTGCTGCGCAGGGAGCCCGGTGGGCGCATCGATCGCGTGGACCTGCTCGTGCTCGTCGTGCTCGTCGTGCTCACGCTCACGCTGCGTGGCTACCGCCTGGACCAGCCCGTGCGCATGTACTTCGACGAGGTCTACCACGCGCGCACCGCCACCGAGTTCCTGCAGCACTGGGAGTACGGCGAGCCGCACGACATCTACGAGTTCACGCACCCGCACCTGGCCAAGTACGCCATGGCCTGGGGCATCCGCGTCGCTGGTGGCAACGAACTCACCGGCACCGCCGACCTGGACATGACCGCGAAGGACGCGGCCATCGAGCGGCGCTGGGCCCCCGAGGGCGACCCCGACCGTCGCCATGGTGACCGCCTCTACGTGGCGGGTGGGGATCAGCTCGGCGTCTACGACCTGGCCACGCGTGAGTTGGTCGCCAGGATCCCGCTCGCGGCAGAGGCTGTGGCGGTCGACGAGCAAGCTCACCAGTTGTACCTGGCCGATCCTGCCGGCCGCCTCTCTCGCATCGACACGACCTGGCTCGATGCGCTGCGCGACGGGGCTGAGACCGCCCCATCGGCCATCGCCGACGCAGCGACCGCGTTCTCCTTCGGGCCGGGGGCGCCGGTCCAGCAGTTGCTGGTCACCGACAACTCGCTGGTGGCCGTGACGCTGGGCTCGATCACCACCTTCGAACGCGAGAGCGGGGAGCTGCTCTCCGAGCGCTTCGCGGTCGGCATCGAGGACGTGATCGAGCTGCCCTGGACCGAGCGGCTCATCCTCGACACGCGCCAGATCGACGATCGCGAGGGCACGGCCTCTGTCCTGGCCGAGGCCTTGGCCCAGGATGCAGACGACATCGAGGAGGTGCTCTCCCGCGACGGCTACGTGACGCTCGCAGCGTGGCTCGAAGGCGAAACGACCGAGACCATCAGCGGCTACATCGAGACCGGCGTCTTGACGGGCGCCGAGTTCGAATCGGCGCCGCTTCTGGCGGTGGCCGATACCGCCGGCATAGACGTGCTCGACGCCTGGGGCCTCGACTTGCTCGATCACATCCCCACCGACGAGCCCGCCACGTCGCTGGCGCTGGCCAACCCCGACGATTCCGAGCCCACGCTCTACGCCACGGCCGGCGAGAGCATCGAGACCGTGCGCGTCAGCGACGACGGCCTGGCCATCCCCGACACGGTGTGGATGCCGGGTGCTGTGCGCGACCTGGCCTGGAATGAGCCCGCGGAGCTGATGCACGTGCTGGGCGACGCGCCCGACGGCGGCCCCACCGTCTACGTCGTGGAGCCCAAGGGGCGTTCGGTCTTCATCGATGTGCCGCTGCCCTTCGAGCCCCGCGACCTGCTCGCCGATACCCATGCTGGACGCCCGGATCTCGACCGCACGGAGTTGCTGGCCGTCGCTGGCGACGGCCGTGTCGCCGGCGTCGAGATCGGCGGCAATGCCTTCGGCTGGCGCATCGTGGGCGTGCTCTTCGGAGCGCTCACCGCGGCCCTGGCTTACCTCTTCGCGCGGGTGCTGTTCGCGAGGCGAAGCATCGCGGTCATCGCCGGGGTGCTGGTACTTGCCGAAGGCATGTTCTTCGCCAACACGCGCATCGCCATGAACGACGTCTACGTCACGGCCTTCGTGCTGCTGGCCGCGCTGCTCCTGGCCCCGCTCTACCTGGCGCCACGGCGACCGTGGACCGCAGCCGGACTCGTACTGGGAGCGGGCCTGGCGCTTGGCCTGGCGCTGGCCTCGAAGTGGGTCGCGCTCTACGCCGTCGGCGGCCTCGGCCTGTTGGTCCTCTTCCGTTCGGCGCTCGGGCGAGCCATCGCGCTGCTGGCGATGATCGGCATGACCACGGCCCTGGGCACGATGGCCGTGCAGCCCGATGCCGGACCTGACGTCACCCGCAACTGGGCCTTCCTGCTGCTGATGCTGGTGCTCACCGGCCTGCTGGCGGCAGCGATGATCCGGCGACCGATGCCATGGACGAGGGCAGAGGTGGTCCTGGCGGTGGTCATGCCGATGGTCGCGGGCGTGGCCCTGTTCCTGCTCCGTCAGCCGACCTACGGTGGGCTGGCCATGATCTTCGGCGTGGTCATCGCCATCATCGCCTTGATCGCGACCATGACCGGACATGGCCCCTGGGCCTCGGCCCGTCCCGTGGAGCCGGGTACCAGCGCCTGGCTGCGGCCGGGCCCGGTGCACGTGCTGCCCTGGCTGCTCACCCTGGCTGCGCTGACGGTCGCGCCGGTGATCGTGTACCTCATCTCCTACTCCCCCTGGGTGGAGCTGGGCAACGATTGGGGCTTGCCGCTGCTGGGCAGTCTCCCGTTCCTGGCCGAGAGCACCGACGGCGGGCGAACGATGGCCTCACTCACCGAGTCCATGTACCAGTACCACGACAACCTGCGGGCGGAACACGCGGCTTCGTCGCCGTGGTGGGCCTGGCCGCTGGATCTCAAGCCGGTCTGGTTCTTCCAGGAGCGCTACGACGACGACACCACCGGCCTCATCTACGACAGCGGCAACCTCGTCATCTTCTGGCTCGGGCTCGCCGGCATGGCCTTCAGCGCCCTCATGGCCTGGCGCCGCCGCAGCCTCGCCCTGACCGTGGTCGTGGTCATGTGGGCCGCGATGTGGATGCCCTGGGCGCGCGTCGATCGCGCGGCCTTCCAGTACCACGTCTACGCCAGCTTGCCCTTCATGCTCACCGCTCTGGCCTACTTCCTGGGCGAGCTCTGGCACGGACCCAGCTGGCGCGTCTGGTTCCTGGCTCGGGCGACCGCGGCCGTCGCCATCGTGGCTATCCCGCTGATGTGGCTCCTGCGCACGCCGCTGTGCATCATCGCCGGTACGGCCGTGGCCAACCCCGATGGCGTGGCCTGTGCCCATGAGGTGACGCGCACGGCCCAGCTGAGCGAGGCCGGCGTGACCGCGCTGTTCGTGACCGGCGCCGGCGCGGCCATGGCCGCGGCCATCGGCTGGCGCGCATCACGCCGCGACACCGACCGCGGCCAGGCTCTGTGGGCGGCCGTGCTGGCAGCAGTGGCACTGGCGACCGCCGTGGGGGTCATCGCGGCGCTGGCCTTCCTCGACTCCGGCTCGACGACCGGCCTGACCGTGTCCTCGGACGTGCTCGCGCTCATCGGACTGATGGTGCTGGCCTTCCCGGCGGCCATCGCGCTGCGCGCCCGTGACCCGCGCCGGTTCGTGCTGGGTGTGCTCGTGGCTGCCGGTCTCTGGCTCCTGCTGTGGTACCCGAACATCTCCGGCCTGCCCTTGCCCTCGGACTTCGCCCACCTCTATCAGGGCCTGCTGCCCACCTGGAACTACGACTTCCAGTTCGCGGTCAACACCGATCCTGCCAGCGACAGCGGGGTCATCCAGCCCGGCCTGTTCATCATCGGCGGTATCACGCTCGTGTTCGTCAGCGCGGTCGCTGCTGTCGCTCGCCGCTGGGGTGAGGGCGGTGGCACCGGGCCCGGTCCGTTGGCCTAGACCTCCGAGGACACCTCGGGCTCGTTGCCTGCGGCCGCCGCCTCGGCCGCGGCCTTGAGCTCGGCCTGGCGCAGGGCCTGCGTCTTGCTCCAGAGGCCGGGGGCGCGGTTCGGTGCCTCGGGGATCCCGGCGGAGAAACCCGAAGGGAGCGCATCCCGCGCCGCCAGTCGTCGGATGACGAAGCCGTAGTAGTCCTCGACCTTGGCCGTGATGTTCTCCCAGCCGTACTGGACCGCCCGTTCCCGGCCGAACTCGCCCATGCGTTCGCGCTGTGCCGGATCGCGCAGCAGCGTGCCCAGCGCGGCCGCCAGGCCCTCCACGTCGCGAGGCGGCACGAGCACCGCCTGCTCGTTGCGGCGGACGACGCCCTTGTAGCCGTGGATGTCGCTGCACACGATGGGCGTGCCTGAGGCCATGGCTTCGAGCAACACGATGCCGAACAATTCCTGCCCGGTGGCGGGGCCGGCATAGATGTCAGCGGTGGCGAAGGCACGGGCCTTGTCGTGATCGGACAGTCGTCCCAGCATCTCTACGCCACCCAGGCGCCGGGACTGGATGTAGCGCCGAGCCTCACCGGCCTGCGGTCCGTTGCCCACGACGAGCAGCCGGCAGCCGAGCCCTTCGAGCCGTAGCTGGTAGTAGGCGCGCAGCAGGTACATCAAGCCCTTGCGCTGTTCGAAGCGGCCGACGAAGAGGATGTTGGGCACACCGTCGTTCCAGCGCGCGAACGGCGGCACGTCGTCGAACTGCGAGAGGTCGACGCCGTTGGGGATGACCTTGTAGTCACCTGGGAAGTAGCGCTTGATGAAGTGCATGGCAGCGGCGCTGACCGCGATGCGGCCGTGCAGCCGCCGCGCCGGCGTGCGCATGAAGCGCTTGCCGAACTCGTACGAGGGGCTGAAGCCCGAGTAGGCGTGGAAGGTGGCGATGTTGACGGCCTTCGAGTAGCGCAGGAGGACCAGCGAGAGGAAGGGCACGAACGGCTCGTGAAAGTGGATGACGTCGAAGTCCTCGCGCTCGAGCATGTCCTGCACCAGGCCGGGATAGCGGTGCGAGACCGTGAGCGTGCCGACCGAGCCGTTGGTCGGCACCGACCAGCCGTAGCCGAGACGGATGATGTCGCCCTCGCTGGAGCGCTGCGGCCCGTGGGTAGCGCTGATGATGCGTACGTCGTGACCGCGTTTGACGAGGTTCTCGTACAGATAGCCGACGTGGGCGTTGACGCCACCCGGCAGCGGGAAGATGTAGGGCGTGACGAGGCCGATCTTCATGCCCCGTCCTCCTCGGGCAGCCCGGCCGCCTCGCGATCGAAGGCCACGGGCCGTGCCTTCCCGCCGGGGTAGCCCAGGTCACGCCCGGTGCCGTCGCGGCGGATCTTGCCGCGGATCTCCACGCCCAGCGCGGCCACGTTCTTGCGCGTCTGCTGAGCGAACATGCCGACCTGGCTGCGCCAGGCGTACTCGCTGCCCTGCCAGCGGGTGTCTCGTTCGGCCAACGCCCGCCGCAAGCTCTCCTCGACCGTGCCGGTGCATCGGATGAGCGTCTGGGTCGTGCCCACGTTCTCGCGCTTGTGGGCATCGGAACCACCGGTCGCGGCGATGCCCAGCTCCTCGGCCAGAGCCGGCGCCCGTCGGCTCCAGTGACGCAAGGCCTTCCCGGCGGTGGTGGGGTTGAAGCCTTCCATGCCGTCAGGGTGGAAGATCGGGTCGGCCTCGTCCATGAGCCTGCGGATGGTGCGCTCGCTGGCACACAGCGGGTACGGCGGCAACGGGTGGGCGATGACGGCCAGCCCGCCCTGCTCATGGATGCGTGCGATCGTGTCCTTGAGCGAGTACCAGGGTCGGATGCGCTCGGTCATGAAGAGCCCCAGCAGATGCCCGCCGCGGGTGGAGACCTCCTCGCCCACGATGACCTCGATGGGCCAGCCGCGGTACTCGGCCATGGCCTTGCCTGCGACCGCGGCGTCCATGCGCTCGTGGTCCGTGATGGCGACCGCGTCAAGGCCGGCGTCGAGCGCTGCCTGGATCATCGCCTCCACGCCATGGACGCCGTCCGAGGCGAGCGTGTGCGTATGCGGGTCGATGCGCAGGAAGGCATCGCCGGCATCTGCCGCGGGCTGCTCTCGGGCCTCGTCATTCACGCTTGCTCGTCGTCCTCCCAGATGGGGAAGAACAGTGTGGTCCATTGTTCCGGAGCGCGTGCGATGACCCGCTCCATCGCTCGCACCTCCTGCTCGATGATCTGGCGCATGGCCTCACGACGCTTGGCACCCGGCTGGGGCCGAAGCGGGACGGTGTGGCCCAGCCAGCAGCCGTCGTCGCTACGCTCGATGGCCTCCAGATAGAGCGGCGCTCCCGTCTGGATCGAGAGCATGGCCGGCCCGATGGGCAAGCGCATGGGGCCACCGAAGAGCTCGACGAGGGTGCCGCGACCGACGATGTTGCGGTCGGCCACGATGCCCACGGCCTCGCCGCGTTCGAGGGCGACCGTGAGTGCTTCGGCCGCGTTCTCCAGCGGCACGATGGTGACGTCGAGGTCGTTGCGCACGCGCTCGAAGTAGGCTCGAGCCAGGGGCGCCTCCACGAACTCCATGGGTCCGGTCAGCGGCAGAGGACCGACACGCGCTCCATAGATGGCCGAGAGGTCGACCGAGCCGAAGTGCATGGCCATGTGGATGGGTCCGGGCTCGCCCGGCTCCGGTACCGAGAGCGCCTCTGCCGAGACCTCCGGGTCGACCGGCTTGAACCGACGGTCCAACTCCTCACCGCTATAGCGCGGGCCGATAGCGGCCTCGAGGTAGGTCACCACCCAGTGCCCGAAGCAATCGCGCACCAGACGGTCCAGCGAGCGCTCGTCGGCTGCCGCACGACGGACGCGAGGCGTGGCCATGTCGTTCTCCACGAGCCAGTCGACCACACGTCGCAGGTTCGACTTCACCAGCCGGCGCCGTTCGGGCAACAGCAGGTAGATGCCCGCGCCGATGGTGAAGGCCGAGCGATACAGCGGCCGGTCGGGCAGCCGGCGGCCCAGCCAGAGGACGAACATCAGGATCCTGAAGATGACACGCTGGAGGTGGTTGAGCGACGGACCCGGTGGGGGTATGGGCTCGGTGATCGACTCGGGTGGGGTCTTGATGAACGGCTCGTGGATCCTCTCAGGCATCGGGCACCTCGGCTTCGATCGCGCGGCGCTCGAGCTCGGTGGCCTCGGCCTCGGTCGCCGGCCACATGGGCTTGAACGTATACCACTGGTCGGGGGCCTCGGCGACCATGTCCTCAAGCGCATCGGCGATGCCCTGGGTCGCGGCAGCGAGCGTGGCGGCCGAGGTGTCGGCGACCTCGATAGGTTCGTACATCACGGGCCTGAAGTGCCCGTCCTCGGTCCGTCGCGCCACCACCGGCACGATCAGCGCGTTGGTGCGAGCAGCGAGCGTGGCCGGTCCGGCCGGTAGCGTGGTCCAGGCGCCGAACAGCCTCACCGGCAGGCCATCGGAGCGATAGCCCCAGTCCACGACCATGCCCAGGATGGCCGGCTTGCGCATGACGCGGAAGATGTCGCGCAGCTTTTTCCAGGGGATGATGGTCACGCCCCAGCGAGCACGCGAGGCGTTGAGCGACTCGAAGAGCTCCGGGAAGGCGGAGTCGTCGGCGAGGCCGTAGGTCGGCAGCCCCTCGTTGGCATAGGCCCCGGCGAAGACCTCGATGCTGCCGATGTGGCCGGAGACCGCGATGATGCCGCGGCCCTCGTCCCGGCACCGACGGCAGAGGGCGAGGAAGCGCTCGTGTTGCTCCCCTTCCTTGAGCATGAGCCGCTCGGGCTCGTCCGCGGGCAGGCCCGGCAGCCGCATGACCTCGATGGCGAAGCGCGAGTAGGTGCCGTACACGCGGCGCGCCAGGCCGGCCACGTCCTTGTGCGAGACGGGCAGGCCCAGCACGTGGGCAGCGTTGCGCTTGATGATGTGCCGCTTGGACGGCCACAGGTAGTAGCCGGCGAGGAAGCCGAACTTCGCGATCGGCTCACTGATGCGCAACGGTACGCGCACCAGCAGGAAGGACACGGCGCGGAAGGCCACCACCACCATCCGTTCCCAGGCTCGGGAGACGACTCTCTCGAGCCGTCCCCGGTCAGTGCGGCGGTGTGGTGCGTATTCGACGCCGGACACGTCCCTCCGTTCAGGCGATGGTGACCGCCTCCTGCTCCGACACGGCCGCCAGGACCGCCTCGGCCTCTTCGACCGCGTCCGACTCGACACCGGTCAGGGTCGCGTTGTCCTCACCCGAGATGAAGGCCTCGACGCGCTCGCGGGCGATGTCGTCATGCAGCTGCTCGGGCGGGCTCTTCATGAAGTATGCCGAGGGAGCCACGAGCGTGCCTGCCAGACCACGATCGAGACCGATCTTGGCGCAGCGGATGGCGTCGGTGATGACGCCGGCGCTGTTGGGGCTGTCCCATACCTCGAGCTTGAGCTCGGCCAGCAGCGGCACGTCACCGAAGGTCGTGCCCTCGATGCGGATGTTGCAGAACTTGCGGTCCTCCAGCCACGGCACGTGGTCCGAGGGGCCGACGTGGACCGCGCCTTCGGGGAGCTCGTAGTCGAGCTGCGAGGTGACGGCGTTGGTCTTGCTGATCTTCTTGGACTCGAGACGGTCGCGCTCGAGCATGTTCTGGAAGTCGGTGTTGCCCCCGAAGTTCAGCTGGTAGGTCCGGTCGACCTGCACGCCGCGGTCATCGAAGAGGCGGGTCAGCACGCGGTGGGTGATGGTGGCACCGACCTGGCTCTTGATGTCGTCACCGATGACCGGCAGACCGGCTTCCGCGAACTTGGCCTGCCACTCGGGCTCACGGCCGATGAAGACGGGGATGGCGTTGACGAAGGCCACGCCGGCCTCGATGGCCTGCTCGGCGTACCAGCGGGTGGCATCCTCGCTGCCGACCGGCAGGTAGGAGACGAGCACGTCCACATCAGCGGCCTTGAGCGCAGCCACGACGTCGACCGGCTGGGCCTCGGACTCGGGCACCACATCGGCCACGTAGCGGCCGATGCCGTCCATCGTCGGGCCACGCTGCACGGTCACGCCGATCTGGGGCACGTCCATGAACTTGATGGTGTTGTTGGGCTTGGCGTAGATGGCCTCGCCCAGGTCCAGCCCGACCTTGTTGGCGTTGACGTCGAACGCGGCCACGAAGTCGATGTCGCGGACGTGGTAGTCGCCGAGCTTGACGTGCATCAGGCCGGGGACGAACTGGTCCTCAGCGGCGTTCTCGTAGTAGTAGCGGCCCTGGATGAGGCTGCTGGCGCAGTTGCCGACGCCGACGATAGCGACGCGAACCTTGTTGCTCATTGGGGGAGTTCTCCTGCCTGTGTCAGTCGTTGTTCGGGTTGGGGTCTTGCGAGGTAACGAAGCGGATGCGCTGGATGACCGTGATCGACGCCAGCACCGCGATGAGGCCGAGGCCGATCGCGAGGATGAGGCTGCCGGTGTCGGACACTTCGGGGGTAACGTCGAAGATGCCGGCGACCACGACAGCGATGCCGAGGATGACCGTGCGGACTTCGCGTGGGGCGAAGCCGATGGCGGCCATGCCTGTGCCACTCGAGAAGCCGAGCGACTCGCTCTTGGCGCGGGTGTAGCTGACCATGAAGGCCGACACCAACGCCGCGGTCGCCAGCCAGGCCCCGAGGTCGAAGCCTGCTCGCGTGGAACCGATGACGATGCCCAGATAGACGACCCCTTCGCCCCAGCGGTCGAAGGTGCTGTCCATGAAGGCACCGAGCTTGCTCACCTGCCCGGTAGCGCGCGCGACCGCACCATCGAACATGTCGAAACCCGCGCCGACCGTGGCCACGATGCCGGCGAGGAGCCATAGTTCGAAGGCGGCCAGCACACCGCCGAGCGAGGCGATGCCGAAGCCGATGAGTGTGAGCATGTTGGGCGTGAGCCCTGCTCGATGCATGGCCAGGGCGATGGGCTCGACCCTGGCGCGGATACCGGAGCGCTGCTCCGGGCTGATGAACGATCCCTTGCCCACGATCACTCCTCCTCCTCGAGCCCCAGGAGCAGCAGCTCCTGAGCGTGGAACCGCAGCAGGGCCTCCCGGCCCAGGCTGCAGATGGTTTCGCGGCCTTGCCGGCGGGTCTCGACGAGACCCGCGGCCCTGAGGCGGCGCAGGTGCCACGAGACGAGCGGTTGGCTCAGGTCGACGTGGCGCATGAGGTCGGTGACGGTGCCGTCGCCCGCCGCCAGTCGCTGGAGCATGCGCAGGCGCGTCGGGTCGGCGAGGGCCTTGTGCACCAAGGCCATGGTCTTGAGATCCGCGGGCGGATCGGTGACGGCGGCGATGGTGGAACGGATTCGTGCCGGAGTCGGCAAGCGGCCCTCCGCTGGGAAGCTACAACACAACAATATGTATTTATATAAGCGGAAGTTGATGCTAGAGCGCCCGGGGATGTCTTGTCAACCCATCGCCCGTGCGCGTACGCCGGGCGTCGCGCATCATTCCGCCATGCACTCGCCCGGCGCGGGCCTCAGGGAAGAGGTCGCGAGCTCCCTTCGTACTCGGGTCCCAGCGTGAGCCGCGCCTCCCGGGCAGTGATGATGGCAGCTCTCTGTCTGGGCGTGCTGCTCGTCGGCATCGAGCTCTTCATCACGGCGGTCGCCCTGCCGGAGATCTTCTTCGACCTCTCCGGTTGGGCCGAGCTGCGGCGCGCGTCCTGGATCATCACCGCCTATCTCGTGGCCTACATCGCGGCCATGCCGCTCGCGGGGCGGGCCTCGGACCGATTCGGACTGCCGGGGCTGATGATCGGGGCGCTCATCCTTTTCGCCATCGGCTCCGTCATCTGTGGTGCCTCCGGCACGCTCGAGATGCTCGTCTTCGGGCGCGTCGTCCAGGGTGCCGGTGCCGGCGCCATCCTGCCCGTGGCTACGGCCGGCGCCAGCCACCTCTACGAGGGCCACACTCGCTCGCGCGCCCTGGGGCTCATCGGTGCGGCCACGTTCCTGGGGATGGCCGTCGGGCCGGTGCTGGGCGCGCTCATCCTGGAGCACCTGCAGTTGCGTGACGCGCTGGCTTCGGCCGGTGTCTGGGGCGGCACGCTCGTCGACCTCCTCACCCCAGCCTGGCGTTGGGTCTTCTACATCACCGCACCCCTGGCCATCCTCGCGGCCATCTATGTCTGGGCCGCCGAGCCCGGCTGGGACGTAGCGCCCGGGAGCTCACGCCTCGACGGCTTGGGAGCCGCGCTCTTCAGCGTCGCGCTCACGGCGGGCCTCCTGGCCATCACGCTCATCGGTGATGAGCCCGGCGATCTGCCGGTCATCCCCATCGCCGCGGTCATCGCCGTCGTCGCCGGCGTGCTCGCGGTGTGGCACATGCTGCGCACGCCGGAGCCGTTCCTCGATCTGCGGCTCTTCGCCGACCGCGTCTTCAGCGGCGCGGTGCTGGTATCGCTCCTTACGGGCTACGCCCTGGCCACGGCCATCGTGGGCATGGCCGCCTTCATCGATCGAGTCCGCTTCGCCGGGCCCGAGGAGCAGGGTCTGGTGCTGGGGCCGATGGCGCTGTTCATGGCCATCGGCGCCTTCCTCTCCGGCTTCCTCATGCGCCGGTTCGATGGCACGGCCGTGACGCTCGTGGGCTTGGCGGCCTCGGTCGGCGGCCTGCTCTGGCTGTCGACCACGCGCATCGACACCGAGCTCTGGATCCCGGTGGCTTCGCTCTCGCTCTTCGGGCTGGGCTTCGGGCTGACGGTCACACCACGCTCCATGGCCGCGGTCGAATCGGCCGGCCGGGATGCGTTCGGCGCCGCCAGCGCCGCGGTCACCGTCGCACGCATGGCCGGCATGGCCATCGGCATGGCCGTGCTCACGGCCTTCGGCACGACCCGCATCGACCAGACCACCAAGGCCCTCGACGACCAGGAGTATCGCGATGCCATCCTGCCCGCCGACCTGGTGGGCCAGCCGCTGGGCGACCCGCTGGTGCTCGACGCCATCGAGCGCTGGGCCTCGGCCGAGGCCGCGGAAGTGCTGGGCCAGCTGTTCGTGGTGGCCGCCATCGTCCTGGTCGTCACCGCCGTCCCGGCCTGGCTCATGCGCGAGCGCGACGGCGCTCATGAAGCCGAAGAGGAAGAGGAAGTCGTTGCCTTCTAGCGACCAACTCAGCGCGGACGACCTCGACTTCGCCTCCGCCGCCGACGCGCTGGAGCTCGTGCGGTCGTCGACCGATGGCCGGCTGCTGCTTGCCTGCGACTTCGACGGGACGATCTCGCATCTGAGCCTGGACATGTGGCGCTCGACCGTCATCCCCGCGGCCCAGCGTGCGCTGCGCAGCCTCGCCGCCGCCGATGACACCCACGTCGCCTTCATCTCCGGACGCACCGTGGCCGACCTCGCCGGGCGGATCGGCGTCGGCAGCGCGACCTACCACGGTGACCATGGGGCCGAATGGGCCAGCGCCGGGCGCGGCTTCCGGCCTGACCGACTGCGCATCGAGCACGAGCCCGTGGCCGTCGACGTACAAGCCATGGCTGACCGACTCAAGGTCGAGGTGCCGCCGATGGTCGCTCAGGAGTGGCTGGCGCTCGAGGACAAGGGCTCGGCGCTCTCATTCCACTTCCGCAGGGCGCCCGATGTCGACGCCGCTCGGGCGAAGGTACGGGCGGCCGTCGATGCAGTCGACCGCGAGGGGCTGCTCGACCAGCCGGGTGGCGTCCACATGTGGGAGCTGCGCCCGCCCGAGGCGACCACGAAGCGCCAGGCGCTCGAACGGCTCATCGATGAGCGACGGCCCGACCTGGTCGTGATGCTCGGTGACGACCGCAATGATGTGGCTGCCTTCGGGGCGATCCATGATGCGCGCGCGTCCGATGGCGTGGACGGGCTCGCGGCAGGCGTCCTCAGCCGGGCCTCCGACCCTGCGCAGCTGGCGCAGGCCTCTGACGTGGTCTTCGCCGGCGCACACGTGAGCGCTCGCTTCCTGACCCTGCTGGCGCGCGAGCGCAGCCGCCGCTGAGGATCCCGCTTGCCGGGTTCCCGTGACCGCACCGTCGAGCTCAGCGCATCCGTTCGAGCGATGAGCCCGATCGCTCCGCCCGGCGCAAGGCTCTGCGCAAGGTGCGAGCCGCGACGAGCCCGTCGAGGGCTAGGCGCCTAGAACTCGATCAGTGCCACGAGGCCCTGGGCAGCAGCCTCGGTCCACTCCAGGATGGCGGCGGTGACCGGCGGCACGAGGCCGATGACGATGACCGCCACGGCGGCCACGATGAGCCCGGCTCGCGTGACCGTGCCGATGCTGACCTCCGGCGCGTCCTCGGCCGGCTTGCGCATGTACATGTAGACCACCACGCGCAGGTAGTAGAACGCGGCCATGGCGGCGTTGAGCATCATCAACACCGCCAGCAGGGTCACGGGGCCGCCGACCTCAAGGGCCGAGAGCACGACCGTCATCTTGGCGAAGAAGCCGGCCAGCGGCGGGATGCCCACCAGCGACAGCAGGAAGACCGTCATCAGCAGCGCCAGCACCGGCGCGCGGTAGCCCAGGCCGGTGAAGGTGGCGATCTGGCTGGTGATGCCCGGCCGTCGCTGCAGCGCGGCCACGACGGCGAAGGCGCCGAGGTTCATGAAGGCGTAGGCGATCGCGTAGAAGAGCACGCCCTGCACGCCGGACGCGGCGACCGCCGGGTCCTCGGCGGTGGCGAAGACCACCAGGCCGACCATCATGTAGCCGGTATGGGCGATCGACGAGTAGGCCAGCATGCGCTTGATGTTGTCCTGGCCCAGTGCGGCCAGGTTGCCCACGGTCATGGTCAGCGCCGCGAGCACGCCCACGACCAGCGCCCACTCACCGCGCAGCGGCCCGAGGGCTTCCACGAAGATGCGCAGGATCAATGCGAAGGCGGCGATCTTGGGACCCACCGAGAGGTAGCCCGTGACCGGCGTCGGTGAGCCCTGGTAGGCGTCGGGTGTCCAGTAGTGGAAGGGCACCGCGGCGATCTTGAAGAGCACGCCCACCGCCAGCATCGCCAGGCCCATGGCCAGCGCCAGCGGTAGCGCCTGGTCGCCGCTCAGCACGCCCTCGAGCTCGGTGGCGATGCCAGCCAGCTGCGTATTGCCGGTGAAGCCCAGCACGAAGGCCAGGCCGAACAGCAGGATCGCGCTGGAGAACGAGCCCAGCAGGAAGTACTTGATCGCGCCCTCGGTCGAGAGCCCGTCGCGCTTGGCGAAGCCTGCCAGCAGATAGCCTGGCAGCACCAGCAACTCCAGGCCGATGAAGAGGATCAGCAGGTCCTGACCGCCGGCGATGAGCATGCCGCCCGAGACGGCGAACAGCAGCGTGGCCGTGAACTCGGGCAGGGGCAGCTTGCGCGGCGTCAGGTAGTCAGGTGCGAAGAGCAGCGTGAGGATGGCGATCGAGATGAGCACCAGGTCAAGCAGCGCCGTCAGCATGTCGCGGGTGTAGAGCGCGGGATCGCCGAAGGACGCGGCCTCGGCGAGGGCGCCGATATCCCAGGGCATGGGCCCGATGAGCAACGTCGCGACCAGGGCCACCACGAGTCCGCCCAGGCCGAGGCCGAGGATGACGTCGTCGCGCCTGGGCAGGAATAGGTCGACGAGGATGACGAGCAGGGCCAGGGCTACCACCAGCGCGAAGGGGAGCAGGGTCAGCATCTCGTCACTCATCGCAGCAGCCTCGCGGTCGCCTCGGAGACCTCGTCAGCCGCGCTCTCGACGATGGCCAGCACGTCCTCGACCGGTGCCTGCGTCAGGTCCAGCACCAGCGCCGGGAAGAGGCCCAGCGCCACCGCCAGCAGCACCAGTGGCGCCAGCGTGGCAGCTTCGATGCGGTCGACGTCGGTGAGCTTGTCACCGAGTGACTTCAGGAAGTCGGTGACGTCGCCCATGATGATGTTCTGGACCATGTACAGCAGATAGACGGCCGCGAAGATGATGGTGAAGGCGGCCACGTAGCCGACCCACGGCTCCCAGGTGACGGCGCCGAGGATGACCAGGAACTCGCCCACGAAGCCGGCCAGGCCGGGCAGTCCGGCTGAGGCCAGGCTGAAGAAGACCATCAGGGTCGCGAACACCGGGACCCGCTGCCCCAGGCCGCCCATCTTGGCGATGGTGCGGTCGTGGGTGCGCTCGTAGATCACACCCACGAGCAGGAAGAGGGCGCCGGTGATCACACCATGGCCGACCATCTGGAAGATGGCGCCCTGCACGCCCTGCTCGTTGAGCACGAAGATGCCCAGGGTCACGAAGCCCATGTGGCTGACCGAGGAGTAGGCGATGAGGCGCTTGAGGTCCGTCTGACGGATGGCCACGATGGCGCCGTAGAGCATGCCCACGATCGAGAGCGCGATGATGAAGGGCGCCAGGTCCTGCGTGGCGTCGGGGAAGAGCGGCAGGTTCATGCGGATGAGCCCGTAGCCACCGAGCTTCAGCAGCACGCCGGCGAGGATGACCGAACCCGCGGTTGGGGCCTCGGTGTGAGCATCGGGCAGCCACGTGTGGACCGGCCACATCGGTACCTTGATGGCGAAGGCCAGGAAGAAGCCCAGGAAGGCCCAGAACTGGAGCGTGGGATCGAAGCCGGCCTCCACCAGCGTCACGTAGTCGAAGGCACCGGTCCAATCACCGCCGTTCTGGCCCTGATAGGTGAAGGCCAGCGCGAGGATGGCCACCAGCATCAGCAGCGAGCCGACGAGCGTGTAGATGACGAACTTGATGGTGGCGTAGATGCGGTTGGCGCCGCCCCAGATGCCGATGATCAGATACATCGGCACGAGCACCACTTCCCAGAAGACGTAGAAGAGGAAGGTGTCGAGCGCGAGGAAGACGCCGAGCATGCCCACCTCGAGCACGAGGAAGGAGATCATGTACTCCTTCACCCGCGTCTTGATGGGTCCGAACGAGGCCAGGATGCTGATCGAGGTCAGCAGCGTCGTGAGCAGGATGAGCACCAGGCTGATGCCGTCCACACCGACCTTGTACTGGATGCCGAAGAAGCCGATCCAGTCGACCGCCTGCACCAGCTGGAAGCCTTCGCGCTCGTTGTCGAAGCTCACCGCCACGAGCAGCGAAAGGGCGAGGGCCACGAGCGAGATAGCGAGAGCACCCCAGCGATGGAGATCCACGCGCTTGTTGGGCACGAAGAGCAGGATCAGGGCGCCCACCAGCGGCGTGAAGATCAGCAGGGTGAGCCAGTCGAGGCGGTCGAGGAACTCCATCAGCGGGCCATCAGGATGAAGAGCGTCGCGATGACGACGAGGCCGATGGCGATGCCAAGGGCGTAGTTCTGTACTCGGCCGGTCTGGATCTGCCGTACGTCGTCACCGATACGCTGGGTGACCGCGCCAACGCCGTTGACCACGCCGTCGATGACCTTCACGTCGAACCACATGACGCCGTTGGCCACGCGTCCACCGATGACGTAGAAGAGGAGGTGGTTGAGCTCGTCGAAGTACCACTTGTTGAGCGAGCCGGTGTAGAGGAAGCGGCTGACCCGGTTGCGCTCAGCCAGGCTCTCAACGGTCTCGAGGCGGGCGCGTGTGTTGAAGACGCCGAAGAGCCAGATGGCCGCGCCGATGCCAAGGGCGGCCATGGCCACCGAGATGATCAGCAGCGCGCCGTTCAGGCCGAAGAACTCGTACTCCGGGAAGGAGATGCCGAGGATGGCCTCACCGGGGTGGAACACCGGTTCGAGCCACTTCTTGATGGGCGAGGTGCCAAGGAGCGGTCCACCCGGGTCGAAGGCGACCTTGCCGGCGTCGTTGACGAAGAGCCCGGTGCCGATGATGAGGCCGAGGAAGGTCGTAGGGATGGCCAGCAGCACGAGCGGCCCGACCATCGAGGGCGGTGACTCGTGGACCTTGGGCTCGATCTCCGGATCGACCCGACTCTTGCCGTAGAAGGTCAGGCCCATGAGTCGGAACATATAGAAGCCGGTGAGGGCGGCCACGATGATGCCCACGATGAACACCGGCCACCAGCCAAGGACGAAGGCTTCGTCGAGGATGAGGTCCTTCGAGAAGAAGCCCGCGAAGAGCGGGATACCGGCGAGCGACAGGGAGCCGAGGAGGAACGTCGCGTGCGTCCACGGGATCCTGCGCCAGAGTCCGCCCATCTTGGTCATGTCCTGCTCTTCGTGCATCGCGTGGATGACCGAGCCGGAGCCGAGGAAGAGCAGGCCCTTGGTGAAGCCGTGGGCCATGAGGTGGAAGATCGCCGCCAGCCAGGCACCCACGCCCAGGGCCATGAACATGTAGCCCAGCTGGCTGAGGGTGGAGTAGGCCAGAACGCGCTTGATGTCCTTCTGGGTCAGCGCGATGGTCGCGGCCAGGACCGCGGTGAAGGTGCCCAGGAGAGCCACCAGCAGCAGGGCCTCGGGCGCTGAGGCGAAGATGGGCGTGGTGCGGGCGATGAAGTAGACGCCGGCGTTGACCATGGTGGCCGCATGGATGAGCGCGGAGACCGGCGTGGGGCCCTCCATCGCATCGGGCAGCCAGACATGGAAGGGGAACTGAGCGCTCTTGCCGGCCGCGCCGACGAAGAGGAGCACGGCCACGGTGTTGCGAACGAGCGGGTCGGCCGACGCGGTATTCCACGCCCCGAAGGACTCGAAGATGTCCATCGTGCCGGTGATGAGGAAGACGCCGATGATGCCGACGAGGAAGCCGTGGTCGGCGACGCGGTTGACAAGGAACGCCTTCTTCGAAGCCAGCGCCGGTGCGCGCTTCGTGTACCAGAAGCCGATCAGCAGGTAGGACGAGAGGCCCACCAGCTCCCACGCGCCGAAGACGACCAGGTAGCTGCTCGCGAGCACCAGCAGGAGCATCGAGAACATGAACAGGTTGAGGTAGGCGAAGAAGCGCCACTTCGACGGGTCGTGCTCCATGTAGCCGATGCTGTAGATGTGCACCAGTGCGCCGATCCAGGTGACCACGATGAGCATCAGCGCCGAGAGGTTGTCGAGCACGAACCCGAACTCGACCTGCAGATCGCCCACGCCGACCCAGGTGTAGAACATGTGCGCGATGCCGTGCTCGCCGTAGGCACCGGAGAGTTGCTGGAAGGCGAGGTACGTGGCCACCAGCGTCGCAGCCACGATGGCGCCCACCGAGATGACCCACGGCCGCGAGAGGCGCCGGCCGACGAGACCCGTGAGCAGGAAGCCGGCCAGCGGCAGGCCCAGCACGAGCAGGATGAGGAACGTCTCGAGCTCGCCTGCGGGCCCGGGCGGGATGAAGAGCTCGCCGCCCTCCTCCGCGTTGAAGATCAGGTCCATCCCCGCCTACTCCTTCATCGACGCGTACTCGTCGACGAGCGGCGTCCTGCGGTTGCGGTAGATGGCGATGACGATGGCCAGGCCCACGGTGGCCTCGCCGGCGGCGACGGCGATGACGAACAGCGCGATGCTCGAGGCGTGGGCCGCGAAGTCGGGCGTGAAGGCGCCGAAGGCGATGATGGCCAGGTTGACCGAGTTGAGCATGATCTCGATGGACATGAGCATGGCGATGGCGTTGCGCTTGGCCAGGAAGCCGAAGGCGCCGATGCCGAAGAGCATGACCGCCAGGATGAGGTAGGCCTCGAGCGACTGGCTCATGCGCTCTCATCCTCATCGGGCACGGGCCTGCCGGGCTGGTTGGTCTGCGGCATGTCGTCGTCGCGCTTGGCCACGTAGAGCCCGCCGATCACGCCCGCGAGCAGGAGCACGCCCAGTGCCAGGAAGGCGAACATGTACTCCTCGTAGACCGTCAGCGCGATCTCGCGCGCCTCGGCCACCTGCACCGTGCTGGTCGCGTCCCACTCGGTGAGCATCACCGACGTGATCATCAGGAAGACGAGCACGATGGCGGCGAGGGCGCCGGCCCACCATTGGCGGTTGAAGACGAGCTTGGCCGGCCCGCGCTTGGAGTGCGTGATCATCACCGCGAAGAGGATGAGCACGGCCACGGCCCCGACATACGTGAGTACCTGGCTGATGGCCAGGAAGGCGCTGCCGAGCATGCCGTAGATGCCTGCGAGGGCGGCGAAGGACAGGATGAGCCAGAGCGCCGACCGGATGATGTCCCGGCCGAGCACGACGAGCAGCGCGGAGCCCAGTGTCACGCCGGCGAGCAGCAGGAAGACGAAGTCATCCCAGCGCCAGTCGAGATACGGGACCGTCCCCGGTAGCTCCACTCCCTCTCCGAACCCCCTGTCGACTACTTGTGGTGGATGGCGCTGCCACCGCCGGCACCGCCGGAGGCGTCCCTGGCGCCGTTGGTAGATCCATTCGTCCCGTTCACGCCGTCCCCGGCGAGGCCTTGCGGCAGCATGGGCAGCAGCCGCTCGTGCGGGATGTCGCGGCCGTCGGCCTGGGCTCGGCTGAGCCAGTCACGCTCGCGTCGGATGTAGCTGATCTCCGAGTCGAACTCCATCGCGGCCATGGCGATGAGGTCGATCATCGGTTCTTCTCGCGACTCGTGCGCGAGCTCGAAGTCGGGACCGCAGCGGAGCGCGTCGTAAGGACATGCATCGACACAGATGCCGCACAGGATGCAGCGGGACTCATCCACCTCGTACTTCTCCAGCACGCGCGGCTTGGGCATGAGCGCGCCCGTCGGGCACGTCTCGGCGCAGCGGCCGCAGGAGACGCATGGCGTGGTGTTGAGGCTCATGTCCAGCGGCGTCGTCACGAGCGTGTCGAAGCCGGTGCGCATGAAGTCGTAGCAGGCTGCTCCCACGACCTCGCGGCAGACGTTGGCGCAACGGCCGCAGTCGATGCAGCGCGAGGGCTCGCGCAGGATGAAGGCGTGGCTGTCGTCGCGGATGTAGTCGTGGTTGAGGCCGGTGAAGCGGTTCTCGCTGACGCTGCGGAAGGAGAGGCCGGTGCGCTTGGGCTCGAGGGTCTGCAGGGTGGTGCCGTACTCGATGCCCTGGCGGCGCAGGTCACAGTACCCGATGGCCTCGCAGGTGCACTGCAGGCAGCGGGCCGACTCGGACATGGCCTCTTCCGCCGTGTAGGGGATCTCGTACTCGATGTAGGAGTCGTTGCGCTCCTCGGGCGCCATCGACTTCAGCCGGATGCGCGGCTCCTTGACCTCGCCGGTGTAGGGCACGATCGACAGGAACTCCGGCTGCGGCTCGGCCAGGACCTGGCGCGTGCGGATCTCCTCGAGGTCCTGGCCCTGCAGGTAGGCGTCGATGGCGTAGCTCGCCCGGCGACCCTCAGCGATGGCCTCCACGACCGTGGCGGCGCCGGTGCGCACGTCGCCGGCACCGAAGACGCCCGCCCGCCCGGTGCCGAAGGTGACCGCGTCGGCGTCCAGCCGCCAGCGCTTGGTCTTCTCGATGCCCTCCGCGCCGGTCTCGAGCCAGTCCAGCTGGGGGCCCTGGCCGATGGCCAACAGCACGCGATCGCAGTCGATGATGAACTCGGTGCCCTCGACCGGCTGCGGGCGTCGGCGGCCAGAGGCGTCCGGCTCGCCCAGCGCCATGCGCTGGAACTCCACGCCGGTGACCTTGTCGTTCTCGTCGGTCACCACCCGGGTGGGCGAGGCTTGGAAGATCGCGCGCGCACCCTCCTCCAGCATCTCGTGGACCTCGTCCGCGGCGGGCATGTCCTTCATGTCGCGGCGGTAGACGAGGGTGGTCTCGGTGCAGCCCTGGCGGACCGAGGTGCGCGAGCAGTCCATGGAGGTGAAGCCGCCGCCGATGACCACGACGCGCTTGCCCTTGTGGTCGGGATAGGGCAGGCCCAGCGTGGCCACGCGCAGGTACTCCAGGCCGTCGATGACGCCGTCGGCGTCCTCGCCGGGGATACCCAGCTTGTTCGTGTCGTAGCAGCCGATGGCTACGAGCACCGCGTCGTAGCCCTGGTTCTGCAGGTCGTCGATGGTGAAGTCCTCGCCCAGGGCCACGCCCGTGACGAGCTTGGCGCCGAGGTCCCACACCGCCTGGTACTCGGCTGCCAGGATGCGCTCCTTGGGCAGGCGGTACTCGGGGATGCCGTAGCGCAGCATGCCGCCCGCATCGGGATCGCGTTCGTAGACCGTGACCTCGTGGCCGCTGAGTGAGAGGTAGTAGGCCGCGGACATGCCCGAAGGGCCGGAGCCGATGACGGCCACGCGCTTGCCGGTGGCGGGCTGCTGGTCGAAGGGCAGAGGTGCCTTGGCGCCGTCAGCCTGGGCCTTGAGCACCTGGTCGCCGGCGTAGCGGTGGCTGTCGCGGATGGCGATGGCCTCTTCCACCTCGTCGCGGCGGCAGTGGTCCTCGCATGGAGCCGGACAGACACGCCCGAGCACCGAGGGGAATGGGATCGTGCGCTTGAAGACGCGCGCCGACTCGACGAAGTCGCCCTCGGTGTTGGCCTTCAGGAAGCCCGGGATGTCGATGTGGCTGGGGCACTTGTTCTGGCACGGCGGCAGGCAGTAGGCGTTGTGGTCGCTGAAGATGAGCTCAAGGTTCGTCTTGCGGATCTCGCGCAGCCTCGGGGTCTGGGTCTGCACGACCATGCCCTCCTCGGCCTCACGCGAGCAGGAGATCGGCGGCGTGTCCTCGCCCTCGACCTCGACCACGCACATGCGGCAGGCTCCGAAGCCGGGCAGCTTGGGCTCGTAGCAGAGCGTGGGCACCTCGATGCCGGCATCGCGGCAGACGTCGAGGATGGTCTGGCCCTCGCGGGCCTGCAACGTGCGGCCGTCGATCTCGAGCTCGAAGGCAGCAGAGGATTGCCTTCGCTGCGGCGACTGGGTCGTGAGCAGGCGCTCAGCGGCCTCGTCGGGCGACGGGTCGGACGGCTGGTGGATGATCTCGGGGAGCGTGTCGGTCATGAAGCCACGGCACCAACTGTGCGGGAGGGTTGGCAGACACCGGCGGGACATTCACCGCGCTCGGCGTGGGCATCTAGTTCAGGCGCGAAGTATCGCATCACCGACAGCAGTGGGTTGCCGGCGTCGGCTTCGAGCCCGGAGAGGGCCGCGGCACGCATGTCGGCCGCGAGCGCGCGCATCAGCTCCTGGTCGCTGGGCCGAGTGTGGCCGCTGCAGAGGGCCGCGCCCAGTTCCGCGAGGCGGCGGATGCCGATGCGATCGGGGATGGTCTTGCCGCTGGCGTTGTCGCTCAGGAAGCGAGTCATGAGTGTGGCCAGGTCGACGAGACAGACCTTGTCATCGAGGGCCATGAGCGTGCTCGAGCCGCCCAGTGCGCCAGCCTCGCGCAGGGCCTCGTAGCGCAGCGGGGTGTGGAGCGCGCCCGGCGGCAGGAAGCCGCCGGTGGGACCGCCCACGAGCACGGCCTTGAGGTTGCCCTTGGTACCGCCGCCGGGGCCGTCCACGATCTCCTTCAGCGTGGCGCCGAAGGGGACCTCGGCGATACCCGGCCGCTTCACGGAGCCACCCAGCTGCAGCAGCGTGGTTCCCGGGCTTTCCGCGTCAACCAGCGAGCTGAAGGCGCCGGCGCCGTTGGCCACGATCCAGGGCACGGCCGCGAGGGTCTTGACGTTGTTGATGACGGTGGGCTTGCCCCACAGGCCCTTGCGCGACGGGAACGGCGGCCGCTGATCGGGCTGCGCGCGCTGGCCCTCCAACGCTCGCAGCAGCACGGTCTCCTCGCCGACCATGAAGCTGCCCGTCAGCTCGCGCACCTCGACCTCGAGGCTGGGCCCGTCGGCAGAGCGGCCGATGTAGCCGGCTGCAACGGCCTCGTCGATGGCCGCGTCGAGGCGCTCGGCCGCGACGGGTGCCGACGATGAGACGGCGATGGTGGCCTGCTCGGCACCGACGGCCCAGGCTGCGATGGCCACGCCCTCGACGACGAGGTGCGGGTCCCGCTCCATGAGCACGCGGTCAAGCTGGGCACCCGGGTCGGCCTCGAAGCCGTTGGCCACGACGTAACGCACCGGGTCGGGCTGCGAGACGCAGTCGCGCCACTTGGCGCCTGTCGGATATCCGGCTCCGCCCAGGCCGCGCAGGCCGGATTCGGTGATGGTGTGGACGACGGCCTCGGGCGAGAGCTGCTCCGTCGCGCGCTTCCAGGCACTCCAGGCTCCGCCGGCCTCGGCCATGGCCAGGTCCTCGACCTCTCCGTCGGCGGCTCGCGCGGTCAGTACCTGCGGCCAGTCCTTGGCTCCCTGCAGGATGGGCAGGCTCATGCCGCCTCCCCCTGGGGCACGTTGGCGCGCAGGGCCGCGGCGATCGTGGCCGCGTCATCCGGGCTCGACTTGGGCAGCGGTTCGCCGTCGACCTCCACGTAGGCGCTGTCCTGGGATGCGCCGCCGCACGAGGTGGTGGCGAGGCGCACGGCACCGTCGGGGCTCACGCCACCGATATCGGTGGCGAGGTGCTCGCGGAAGGCCGCCAGTACGCGGCCGCCGCCCAGCAGCGTGCAGTTCGTGCAGCGGCAGACGCGGACCACATGGCCCACGGGCTGCTCGAAGTGGAGGTGCGGGTACGACGTGGCCATGCCGTACAGCGAGGCGTAGTCGGCGCCGGTCTGGTGGGCGATGTGCTGCAGCGCGGCCACCGGCAGGTGGCCGTAGGCGCCCTGCACCTGCTCGAGCATCGGCAGCGCGTTGCTCGGCTTGTAGGCACCGGCGCTGAGGATCTCGTCGACGGGGCCCAGGTCGATGGTCTCGAAGGGGTCGAAGGTGCGATCGGGGACCGGCCGGCCGGAGCGGCGCAGGGCCGACTCCTCACGGCGCTCGGCGTACTGCTCGGAGGCGCCCCAGTGCACGTGGTACCGGTCGCGCGTGTCCACGCCACCCATATCGATGCACTCGATGGGACAGGCCTGCGCGCACTGGAAGCAGGTCTCGCACTTGAGCGTGCCGGCCTCGTCGTAGACCAGGATCAGCCGACCGCGGTGCTTCGGGCTGATGGGGTTCTGCTCTTCGGGGTAGCGCACCGTCAGGTTGGGGCGGAAGACCTGCTTGATGGAGAAGGCCATGCCCTTGATGATGGCCAGGCCGGGGATGCGGTCGGTCCTCACGACAGGTACTCCTTGACCACGATGATGGCGCCGGCGGTGACCATCAGGTTCAGCAGTGCGGCCGGCATCAGCCACTTCCAGGCGAAGTTCATCATCTGGTCGATGCGCACGCGGGGGTAGGTGGCGCGCATGAGCACGAACAGCGCGACCAGCGCGAAGGACTTGCCGAAGAAGACGAGGATGCCGAGCAGAGCCTCGAAGCTGAAGAGCGCCCAGGTGGTGATGCCGCCCATGACGATGAGGTTGGCCAGGACGAAGCCGACGACGAGCGACTTGATCGCGCCCCAGTCGGACTTGAGCATCCAGATGAGGCCGCCCAGCGCCAGCCACAGCACGGCCGGGATAAGGAGCGGGACGGCCAGCAGCCACGGACCGAGCTGACCCGGATCGACGTCGCTGAGCACGACCGGCGTGGCGACCCCGAAGAACTCGAGGATGGGGTCGATATGGATGCCGTGGTGGTAGCCGCCCAGGAAGAGCGTGACCGTCAGGGCCGAGAGGATGAAGACGTTGACGTACTCGGCGAAGAAGAAGAAGCCGAAGCGCATGCCGCTGTATTCGGTGGCGAAGCCGGCCACGAGCTCGGAGTCGGCCTCCGTGTAGTCGAAGGGTGTGCGGCCCGCTTCAGCGGTGGCGGCGATGAAGAAGATGATCAGCGCGAGGGGCTGCTGGAAGGCGTACCAGTTGACGAACCAGCCGCCCTGGTTCTCGACGATGGTGCCAAGGTTGAGCGTGCCCGCGAGCAGGACCACGCCGAAGGCGCCAAGGATGAGCGGCAGCTCGTAGCTGACGACCGCGGCTGCGGCTCGGATACCGCCGAGCAGCGAGTACTTGTTGTAGCTCGAGAGGCCGGCCATCATCAGGCCGACCACGCCGATGCCCGAAGCGGCGAAGAAGTAGAGCAGCCCCAGCTCCATGTAGTAGCCGGCCATGCCCGGCGCGAAGGGGATGACCATCAGCGTCATGACCGACGCGAGGAAGGTCACCGCTGGTGCGAGCGTGAAGACCGGCACGTCCACGCCGCGCGGGGTGTAGTCCTCCTTCGAGAGCACCTTGAGGCCGGCCATCAGCGAGGCCAGCGCGCCCCACGGGCCAGTGCGGTCGGGACCGACGCGCAAGTTCATCTGCGCGATGATCTTGAGCTCCATGTAGATGATCACGAAGGCCGCCGGCACCGTGAAGAGCAGGACGCCGGTGGCCGCAGCGAAGAAGCGCAGGATCTCGATGTTGGCCTCGCCGGCGTCGACGATCCACTCCACGGCTGAGGGGCCGAGGCCGGTGACCCAGAGCAGGAAGAAGCCGATCGCGCCTGCCAGCACCAGGGCCAGCAGGGCAAGGACGATCTTGCCCAAGGTGGTCACGCCCGCGGGTGCCGGGCTGGCGGTGGCGCTCACTTGTCGATCCCGCCCATGATCGGGTCAAGGCTGGCCATGATGGCCATGATGTCGGCGAGAACGTGACCCTTGGAGAGCGGGCCCACGGCCTGCAGGTTGAAGAACGAGGGATCGTGGATGCGGAAGCGGAACGGCTGGTCGGAGCCGTCGCTGACCGCGTAGGCGGCATATTGGCCGCGGGGTGACTCGAGCGCTGCGAAAGCACGGTTCGGCGGGATGCGCAGCAGGCGCGGCAGCTTGGCCATCACCGGCCCGTCGGGCATCTCGTGGAGCACCTGGTCGATGATGCGGATCGACTGCTTGATCTCGTCGATGTGCAGCAGGTAGCGCGCATAGGAGTCGCCATCGTTGCGCGTGGGGATATCGAACTCGAGCTCGGGATAGACGCTGTACGGATGCGCGCGGCGGACGTCGTAGGGCACGCCCGAGGCTCGCAGGGGCGGGCCGGTCATGTTGTAGCGCAGGGCCATCTCGCGGTCGACCACGCCGAGCCCCTTCGTGCGGTTCACGAAGATCTCGTTCTCGTTCATGAGCGTGGCCTGATCGTCGATGCGTGCGGCAGCGTGCCCCATCCAGTCGCCGAGGCGGCTGAGGAACTCGTGGTTGAGATCGCCGTTGACACCACCGATGCGCATGTAGTTGAAGAGCAGCTTCTGGCCGGTCAGCGCCGCCAGCATCTCCACGATCTCGTCGCGCTCGGCGAAGCCGTAGAGGATGGGCGTGAGGCCGCCCAGGTCCAGCGCCAGCCAGCCGATGAAGGTGGCGTGGCTGCTGATGCGGTTGAGCTCCCAGGCGAGCACGCGGATGTACTCGGCGCGCCGCGGCACCTCGAGATCGAGCAGGCGCTCGGCGGACAGCACCGGCAGCGACTCACTGAACATCGAAGCGATGTACTCGAGCGGGTCGGTGTTGCTGATGGCGTGGTGCCAGTCACCGTGCTCGCAGATCTTCTCCACGCCGCGGTGGAGGTAGCCCAGCACCGGGTCGATGTCGACGATCCTCTCGCCGTCGATCTTCATGACCACGCGCAACACGCCGTGGGTGGAGGGGTGCTGAGGGCCCAGGTTCAGGAACATCTCGCCGTCGTCGAGCTGGTAGAACTCGGCCTCGCGCTCGGTACGCGGGGTCAGCGGCGGGATGGCGTCGTAGATGGTGCCCGGCGTCTGGACCATGATCTCGGGATCGTCGAGGCTGCGCATCTGCTCGCGGTCGGTGGTCATGCCGGCTCCTCGCCGCTCTCGACCGCATCGGTCTCGTCGGCCGAGCCTGCGGCCACGGCCAGCAGCTTGCCATCCGCGCCCAGCCGCGCGCCGGCACCTGCGCTGGTCCGGATCACGGGGTTCTCGCGGTTCTCGGCCGGGGCCACGGGCGTCTCGATGTGGCGGATGCCCTCGCCCGGAGCACGCGAGGCGTCGTCAGGCATGGCGAAGTCCTTGCGCAGGGGGAAGGCCAGGTAGTCGGGCGGCATGTAGATCCGGCGCAGGTCGCGGTTGCCCTCGAACTCGATGCCGAACATGTCATAGGCCTCGCGCTCGCCCCACTCGGCACCAGGCCAGAGCTGGGTGACCGAGGGCAGGCGCGGATCTTCACGCGAGAGGCCGTCGGCGATGACCCGGACCCAGTCCTCCGAGAGCGGGCTCCAGAGGTGGTACACGACCTGCATGGTCACGCCGGTGTCGACGCCGCAGATGTCGGCCATCAGCTCGAAACGCAGATCGCCGTCCTCGCGCAGCGTGCGCATGACGGCCGTGAGGTCCGCGGGACGGACGACCAGCTCGATGGTGTCGCCCATGACCTCCGCAGGCACGACGGTCCGATCAGCGAGGCGATCGTCGATGAGGGCGAGCATGCGCGTATCCGTGGCGGGCCTCCCTAGACGCCTTCCGGCACGGTGGGGCCGACCTTGCGGTCCTTCCACTGACCGCGGCGTTCGAGCACGAGTTGCTGCAGCTTGAGCATCCCGTAGATGAGGCCCTCCGGCCGCGGGGGGCAGCCGGGGACGTAGACGTCGACGGGCATGATGCGATCGATGCCCTCGACGGTGGAGTAGGAACGCTTGTAGCGGCCGCCCGAACAGGTGCAGTCACCCATGGCCACGCACCACTTGGGCTCGGGCATCTGCTCCCACAGGCGGATGAGCGGGTCGGCCATCTTGGTCGTGAGCGTGCCGGCCACGATGAGCACGTCCGCCTGCCGTGGCGAGGCACGGAAGGGGAACATGTTGAAGCGGTCCATGTCGTTGACCGGGGTGGCCGAGGACATCATCTCCATGGCGCAGCAGGCCAGGCCGGAAAGGAGCGGCCAGAGGCTGTTCGCGCGGAGGTAGTCGAACAGCAGGTCCGCGGTCGTGGGCACCACGTCGAGTGCGCCCCAGCGGCCGTTGTCGCCCTTCTCGCCGAACTCCAGTTCCTTGAGGTGATCGACGTGGGCGGCCTGCCCGCCGCTGTAGGCCTCTGGGTCGGCTGGCTTCCAGGTCGTGTTGGGCAGGACGATCGCACCGCGCTTGTCAGCGGTCGTGGCCTCCTTGCCGGTCTTCTTCACTTCCACGTCAGCAGGCCCTTCCTGGCGGCATACAGCACCGAGATCTCCATGATGCCGATGAACAGGAGCATGCCCATGAAGCCGCCGGTCAGCACGTCATCGAAAACGAGCGCCCACAGCGCGATGAAGAGGACTTCGACGTCGAAGGCCACGAACAGCAGGGCGTAGAGGTAGAACGAGAGACCGAAGCGACCGCGGGTGTCGCCATAGGTGTCGATGCCCGACTCGTAGGGCAGACCCTTGTGCTCATCGCCCTTGTGCCGGTGCGAGATGAACCAGGCCAGTCCGATCGTCAGGAAGACGAAACTGAACCCCGCGATCACGAAGCCGAGCACGTACCAGAGCGGAGCGGTCAATACGGTTCCTCTTGAGCCGTCGTTACAGACAAGGCTCGCAACCCGAAGTGGCGCTTCGGGGAAGACAGCGAGCGCGGGTGGATGTTACCGCAGCATCGGGGTTCTTCATGTGACACTGCGGCCATGCAGCAGCACGTGCTCGCCCACATCGGCCTCGGTGCCAACGTGGGCGCGCCCCGCGAAGCCATGGAACGGGCGGTCTCGGCGCTGACGGTCCTGCCCGGTTGCGCGCTGGCCGGGGTCTCGCGGCTGTATCGCACGCAGCCGGTGGGGCCGGTCGAGCAGGGCGACTTCCTCAACGCGGTAGTGGCCCTGCGCGTGCCGGCCGGCGCCACACCCGAGGATGGTGCGATGGCCCTGCTGGTGGCGCTGAAGGGCCTGGAGCGTGCGATGGGGCGGATCCGGCGTGAGCGCTGGGGTCCGCGCGAGATCGATCTCGATCTGCTGCTCTTCGGTGAGGCCGAGATCCACGTGGAGCGTGAGGCGGCCGCTCGCAGCGTCGATCCCGGGAAGCTCGGGGTGCAGTGGCTGGACGTGCCCCACGTCTCCGCGGCCGAGCGCTCGTTCGTGCTGGCACCGTTGGCCGACCTGGCGCCCGAGCTGGTGCCGCCCGGCTGGGAGCTGAGCGTGGACGCGGCGCGAGCACGGGCCGCGGCAGCCGAGGGCCAGGATGCGGTCGAGGCCATCGCCGAGTGGGACTTCCGCACGAGCCGCTGGCGCGACCTCGGCTAGCCCTGCGCCGTGCTGGGCGGCCCTTCATGGTCAGGCGTCGTTCACAGCGACGCTATCGACCGATCCAGCTCGCTCTGGTGGACACTCGTCGCCCGGGCCGACCGTAGGCCCACGATGCCGCTCGGATCGCCGCCACCGGCGTCCTCTATTCCCTTTGCCGATGCCCACCCACGCTCGGGATCCGTGGCCGATGGCCAGCCAGTGGCCTCGACGGTGGCTACGAGCAGGCCTTGGGTCGAGGGAAGCGACGGGTGTCCACGAGGGCGGCGCCAGGCGCCTGGCGCCCGGAGCTCCGACAGCCACGATCGCCTCGACAGCTGCCCGACCGGCCGGCGCGTGCAGCCCGGTCTACGCTTCGGCCCCCGGCTCCGACTGCTTCGAGAACTCAGCCTCGAGATCGGCGGCCAACTGCTTGACGATGCCGGCATGCTCCTCGTCCCTGACCAGGTTGGTCAACTCCCAGGGGTCTTCGACCGAGTCGTAGAGCTCGCGCTTGCCGTCCTCGTACTCGACGTAGTGCCAGCGCCCCAGCGGGTGCTGTGAAGTGGTGCGGATGGCCCGCCAGGCGGGCACGTCGGCGTAGGGCTCGCTGCGCTCCTCGCGCACGACCGTGCGCTCCAGATGCTCGGCTTCCCCGTCGAGCAGCGGCAGCAGTGACAGTCCGTCGGCTGCCTCCGGACCGTCGCGGAAGGGGCCCATCTCGCAGCCTGCCAGCGCACAGATGGTGGGCGCGATGTCGATGTTGCTGACGACCTCGTCGATCTCGGTCACGTCCTCACCCCATCGAGCCGGCGAGCTGAAGACGAGCGGGATGGGCGTGGCGTAGGGCACGCCCTTGCGCTGGGGCAGGCGGTGGATGCCCCAGGCCACGCCGTTGTCAGCGGTGAAGACGTAGATCGTGTCCTCGTGCCGGCCGCGATCCTTCTGGGACCTGACCACGGCTCTGGTCAGTTCCTCGACCGAGAGCATCTCCTCGCAGTAGGTCCGCATCTTGCCCTGCCACCAGCGCTCGGACACCTTCTTCCGGTCGCGTACGAACTTGGGCTTGCCCTTGACGCTGGCGTTGAATGACTCGGGCCTCCAGGCCTTGATCTTGCGGCAGGCCTTGGCGTTCTCGTACTTCTGTGGCGGGATGTTCGGATCGTGCAGGTCGTAGATGCTGGCGAAGGCGAACAGCGGCTCATCATCGGGCGCGTTGCGGATGTGCTCGACGAGCTTGCGCTTGGTCACGAGCGTGCTGTGATCGGCCTTGCCATCGCCGTACTTCTCCATGCCGCCGTCGGGCGACCACATCGCGTAGTCGTAGTACCGGCCGTTGTCCTCGTAGATGATCTCGAACTCATCCCAGCCCTTGGCGTGGCGCTTCAGCTGGTGCGGCTTGACCTCTTCACGCAGATTGTTGAGGTACTTGCCCACGAAGACCGTCTGGTAGCCGGCCTCGTCCAGCTCCGTGGCCACCGTCACGCGCGGGTCGAAGGGCTCGGCTACGTTGCCCGTGACGCCGTGGTCGACCGTGTGCCGACCGGTGAGCATGGATCCGCGGCCGGGGCTGCACAGCGGGGTCTCGCTGATCGCGTTGGTGAACTGCACGCCGGCCTTGGCGAACATCGAGGAGAGCGTGGGCGTGCGCTTGGCGTTCTTCCATAGGCGCGCGTCATGTGGGTCGACATCGTCGAGGTAGATGACCACGATGTCCGGCTGACGGGCCGGCTCATCCTGCGCCGTGGCCGACATCGTCAATACCAGCAGGAGCGACAGCGCCAGCATCAACGACGAAGCGGCGCGGGACGTCAGGGGACGGCTGTGGCTGGGGCTCACGGCGGCGAGTATGGCCCAGCACCCATGAATCCGCTGCCGGGCACCGGGCTAGTGGCGGAAGTGTCGGCGCCCCGTGAAGACCATGGCCAGGTGATGGCGATCGGCGATCTCGATAGCCATCTCGTCACGGATGGAGCCGCCCGGCTGGATGATGGCGGTCACGCCGCGCTCGGCCGCGAGCGCGATGGCATCGCCGAACGGGAAATAGGCATCGGACGCCAGCACCGCGCGGGAGGACCGGTCGGCCGCCCGGTGCAGCGCGACCTCCGTGGCGGTGAGGCGGCTTGACTGACCCGCACCCACGCCAACCAGCTGCGCGCCCTTGGCCACGACCACCGCCAGGCTGGTCACGTGCCGCACCGCGCGCCAGGCGAACATCAGGTCGGTCAGCTCCTCGAGCGTGGGCCGGCGCCGGGTGACCACGTTGAGCTGTGAGTTGTCGATGTCGAGCGCGTCCTTCGTCTCCACCAGCAGCCCGCCCTCGATGCGGTGGAAATCGAGCTCGGCGATGCCGTAGTCAGGCAGGCCGTCGGTCGGTGAGGCCGGGACCTTCAGCGCCGCCAGCTCGGGGCGGCTCGCGAGGATGGCCTTGGCGCCTTCGGAGTAGGCCGGCGCCGCCACGCCCTCGTAGGGGTTGAGCACGAGCTCTCGGGCGATGGCCTCGTCGACCTCGCGGTTGAAGCCCACGACCGCGCCGTAGGCCGTGACCGGATCTCCGGCTAGGGCTCGTCGGTACGCCTCGAGGCCGTCGTCATGCGAGGCCAGGCCCACCGGCGTGCGCTGCTTGGCGATGGCGCACGTGGTCGCGGCGAAGTCGCTGACCATGCGATAGGCCGCGTCGAGGTCGATGAGGTCGTTGAACGTCGGCTCGGGACCTTGCGTCCGCTCGGCGTCGGCCAGCGATCGCGAGCGATGCGTGGTCTCACGGTAGAAGGCACCGCGCTGCTGCGGGTTCTCGCCATAGGGCAGGTCGCGCTCCTTGCGCAGGACGATGCTCAGCTGCTCGGGGAAGCGGGTGCCGCCGATGTGATCGAGGTAGGCCGCGACCTCGCCCTGGTAGGTGGCCACGGTGCCGAAGGCCTTGGCCGCGAAACGCCGCCGAGCCTCTGCTGAGACCGCGCCGTGCTCGCGGATCTCCTCGACCAGCAGTGGGTAGTCGGTCGGATCGCACACCGCGGCCACACCCCCGAAGTTGCGTGCCGCCGCGCTCAGCAGCGAGAGACCGCCGACGTCGATCATCTCGACCGCCTCGTCGATCCCGACGACCCGCCGGCCGACCTGCGGCGAGAACGAGCGCATGCTCACGACCACGATGTCGATGGTGCCGATCTCGTGCTCGGCGAGGCTCTCGAGGTCCTCGGGCACATGGCGGCGGGCGAGGATGCCGGCGTAGATCGAGGGGTGGTAGGTCTTGATCTGGCTGCCGATGAGCCCCGGCAGGTCGGTCAACTCCGTGACCGCGGACACATCGACTCCGGCCTCGGACAGCTCGGTCCGCGTGCCGTCGGTGGCATAGACCTCGACCCCCTGGTCAAGCAGCTCGCGCGCAAGATCGGCGATGCCGGCGCGATCCGCGACCGAGAGCAGGGCTCGCACTCGGCCTTCTCCTCCCTCGTTGCCGCGCGAGCCGATCGCTCTGCGCGGGACACCGAGTATATCCACGGCGTGCCGCTCTGCTGTGCGGCCGTCGCGCGGCCTTGCTACTCTCGGGTCCGTGAACCAGAGCTTCCTTGACTCGCTCTTCCTGGAGGGCGGGTTCAATCCCGACAACTTCCCCGATCTGTTCTACCCGATCACGATCGCGTCGCTGGTCTTCCTCGTGGCCACGGTCGTGCTCTACAACGTGCAGACTCGGCGCCTCAAGCATCACCCGCCGTTGCTGAACCTCAACGAGTGGTTGTTCTGGACGGGGCTGTCGGTCTTCGGCCTGATGGTCGTGTACTCGATCTTCCAGTTCTACTTCGTCTTCATGCTGGGAACGCTCATCGTGGGCATCGGCACGATGATCTGGATCCGCTGGTACCGCTTCCCGCCGCTGATCGTGGCCTACAACGCCATCCTCCGGCGCGAGCAGTACCTGTCCCAGAAGAAGTACGCCTCGGCCGAGTCGACCATCCGAACCAGGTCGAAGGGTCGCGCCAAGACCAAGACCAAGTCGAAGAAGAAGAAGCGGCGCTGACCGCCTGACGGGCCGACATGGAGATCCTTCGGTTCGGACCCGGCTACCGACGCTCCCGTCCTCTCGAGGGCAGCCACGGCGTGGGCGACCAGACCATCTGGTCCGACCCCCGTGCTCGCATCACCGAGTTGGCCTTCTCCTCTCGCGCGCTGGTCGCGCCACAGACGAGCCCCGATCTGGGGCTGTTCATCGTGGTCGCTGGCGGCGGCTGGGTGCAGATCGGCGAGGAGCGCACGTCGATCGACCACGGCGAGGCGGTCGAGTTCCCGCCGGGTGTACCCCACGGTGTCTGGACCGACGGCTCGACGATGCGCGCCATCCTCGTGGAGGTGCCCGATGTCGCGCTTGAGGGTTCTTCAGCGCGGCTGGCCGACCCGCCGGAGGTGGCCGACCTCACGCCTGCCCGCGGCCGGCTCGCCGAGCGGGACCTGCGACCCGAGGAGCACGACCCGTCCGAAGGCGAGCCCTGGTAGGGCGTCAGTCGTCGGTGTTCGGGCCGAGCACGGCACCCAGCTGGGCCACCGCCCGCCCGGTCGCACCCCACACGCGATGGCCCGCGACGGGGTAGCAGCCGTAGCGCAGGAGCCAGCCGTCGCGATCCTCCTCCACGACCTCGACTGGGGCATCGGGCAGGAAGTGACGCACGGGCACCGTCAGGATATCGGCCGTCTCGATCTCGTCGGGGGTGAAGGTGGGCGTGCGCTCCGCTAGCGCCAGCACCGGCACCATCCAGAAGCCCGACACGCGCACGTCCACGGTCTCGAGTACGCCCATGGTGGTCACACCGACCGCGTCCGCATCCAGCCCCACCTCCTCGGCCGCCTCGCGTAGCGCGGTGCCTTCGGGGAACTGGTCTTCAGGCTCGCGCTTGCCACCGGGCAGTGCCACCTGCCCCGCGTGGATGTGATCGCCCGACGGCCGCACCTGGAGCACGATGTGGGCCTCGCCGGCAGCGTCGGGGTAGAGCAGCATCAGCGCGGCCGCGTCCCGGATCGGACCGTCGCTGGCTCGCCGCGCACCCGGCGGGATGCGGCCCTGGCGTAGCACGTGCGCCTCGATCTCGGCGCGTGGTGGAGGCAGCGGGGAGGGCAGGTCGGCCAGCCGCCGCCGGACGGTCTCGATGTGCACCCGCAGAGCCTACGGGTTGTCGCTGAAACCCGGGAGCGGGGGCACCGAACCGTCGTCCGCCGGTCGGGCCCACGCGAGCACGCGGAAGCCGCCCAGCTGCCGAGGATCGATCAGGCGGCTCACCGACGCGCGGGCCTCCAGGTACGTCTGTGGCTCGACGCCGGGCCGCCGCCCGAGCTCGGCGAGCATGTCGCCAAGGCCCAGGCGTGCAAGGAAGGGACCCTGTGTCGTCGAGCCGATGAGCACCAGCCCTGCGTCGGCCCCGGCACGCTCGAGGGCGGTGACGTCGACGTGAGCGGTGAGGTCGGTGTGGCCGACCGCGTCGAATGGGTCGTCGCCGACCTCGTGGCCGCGGTAGGTCAACAGCGTTCCGGCCAGGCGTCGAGGACCGTAGAGTTCAGCGGCGTCGTGGCCGTAGTCGATGACGAGGACGACGCCACCGGGCACGAGCCTGGCCGCGACCGTGCTCAGCCAGCGGGGTGCGGCGAGGCAGATCTCGGCCCGCTGGCCGTCGTGCAACTCCACCTCGTCGGACGCCAGATGGGCCGCCAGCTCCGGGGTCGATGGCTCGCCACGGACCTCGCTGAACCAGCCGTCGACCCAGCCGACGTAGGCCTCTCGCAGACCCTCGTGCTGGACGACGCGGTGCACGGGCAGGGCGTCGAGGTATTCGTTGGCGATGACGAGGTCCGCCCGCGCGCCGTCATCGTCGCTGCGGTCGGGCAGGTCCGCGCGCGTCCAGGTCGCGTGGAAGCCGAGGCCGTCGGTAGCGTCGGTGCGGAGCGTGCCGCGGCCAGCGCCGAACTCGAGCACGCGGAAGGGTGACGAAGCCGAGGCTTCCCAGGCGGCGTTGACGATCCGCCCCAGGCAGCGCCCGAAATACGGATGCAGCTCGGGTGCGGTGAGGAAGTCGCCGGCACGCGTGGGGCGCAGCTCCGAGGTGGCGTAGTAGCCCAGCCCGGGTTCGGTCAGGGCGCGTTCCATGAAGCGCGCGAAGGTGATGCGGCCCGCCGGGCTCGCGAGGATCTCGTCGCGGATGGCTTCGACCAGGCGCGGCTCGCTGCCGGCCCAGCGAGGATCCTCAGCCACGCGGCGAACGCCGTCGGCGGCGCAGCGCCGAGAGCGGCCCGCGCGGTGTGCCGTGGCCCAGCAGCAGCTTGAAGCCGAGCACCGACGGCAGCCAGGCGTAGCCCGAGGGTGGCGGGGCCACGATCGACGTTCCAGCCAACCAGAGGGTGTAGAGGCCGTAGGCCACCGAGCGCCTCTTCTCGCTCGACGCGAGCTCCAGCATCGCCGCGCTGGCCACGAGCGTGGAGTACGAGACGGCGGCGCTACGCCACTGCCTGCGGCCGCTCATCGCTTCCGCAAGGAAGGGGTACAGGTGCAGCGCGGCGAAGGCCACGCGATCCCGCCTGCGCGTGCCGACGCGGTGATACCAGCGCTTGCACGAGGGGGTCTCGTTGCACCACGCGCCGCCACCAAGGTCCAGGCCCACCGCGGATGCTGCCGCCAGCTCGACGGGGCTGGCATCCGGCCGCTGGCGCTTGACCAGCGCAGGCGCGGCCACGGCGCCGGCAGCGGCGAAGCCGAGCGTGCCCGCGTTCTCCCAGCGAGACGCACCCGGGCCGACGAACTTGTCCCACTCGCCGATGAGTCCCTCACGTGGTGGAGGGATGGTGCCCTTGTCCTTCGGTTTCGCCATCGGGTCAACCCCCTTGTGGGGCAGCGCCCTAGTTCAGGCGCCGCTTCTTGCCGCTGTCCTGCGCCGGGTCGGTCGGCGGCAGGTCCAGCAGGCTGGGCCGCAGGCCGGCACCGACCGGTTCGCCGGGCGTCGAACCGCGAGGGTCTCGACGCTCGGTGGCCTCGGACACGAAGGTCTCACCCTCCGAGCCCGTGCACACGATGGCGCCACTCACCGAGTCGGCATCGGCGGTGATGGTGCTACCGGGCTTGAACTTGCCCTCCAGCAGCGCCTTCGCCAGCGGATTCTCCAACAGCCGCTGGACAGAGCGCTTCAGGGGTCGGGCGCCGTAGTGCGGGTCTGCCCCGTCACGCCGGATCAGCGCCTTGGCCGCGGGCGTCAGCACCAGTCTCAGATCGTGCTCCTCAAGGCGTGCGGCGAGGTCCGCCACGAGCAGGTCGACGATGGCGTCGAGCGCGGTGTCGTCGAGGCTGTGGAAGGTGATGATCTCGTCGATGCGGTTGAGGAACTCGGGCCGGAACGTGGCCCGCAGAGCCGTCGTCACCGCGGCTTCCGCCTGCTCGTCGGTGATGCCCTCCGAGTGCTCAGCGACGAGCGCTTGGCTACCCACATTGCTGGTCATGATGAGCACGGTGTCCTTGAACGAGACCGCGTGGCCCTGACCGTCGGTCAGGCGGCCGTCATCGAGCACCTGCAACAGCACGTTGAAGACGTCGGGATGCGCCTTCTCGATCTCATCGAGCAGGATCACCTGGTACGGACGGCGCCGGACGGCTTCGGTCAGTTGACCGCCCTCCTCGTAGCCGACGTACCCGGGAGGCGCGCCGATAAGGCGACTCACCGCGTACTTCTCCATGTACTCGCTCATGTCGATGCGGGTCATGGCGTGCTCGTCATCGAAAAGGAACTGGGCCAGGGCCCGCGCCGTCTCCGTCTTGCCCACGCCCGTGGGGCCGAGGAAGATGAACGAGCCGATCGGCCGCCTGGGATCCTTGAGCCCGGCGCGCGCGCGACGGACGGCGTCGGAGACGGCGCTGATGGCCTCGTCCTGGCCCACGACGCGCTCGTGCAGGCGCTCCTCCATGTGTAGCAGCTTGGCCTGCTCGCCCTCCATCAGGCGAGCCACCGGGATGCCCGTCCAGGAGGCCACGATGCGGGCGATGTCGTCCGCGTCGACCTCCTCCTTGAGCAGCCGCCGAGCACCCTCGTCAGCCTCGAGCGCGACGGTCTCGTCGGCCAGGCGCTGCTGCAACTCGGGGATGCGGCCGTACTTGAGCTCGGCGGCGCGACCGTAGTCGGCCTCTCGCTCCGCGGCCTCGGCCTCGTGCTCGGCCGCCTCCAGCTCCGTCTTGGTGGAGCGGAGCGCGCTGATGGCGCCCTTCTCCTGCTCCCACTGGCTCTTCAGCGCGGAGGCGCGCTCGGACAGATCGGCCAGCTCCCGCTCGAGGTTCTCCAGCCGACTCTTCGAAGCGTCGTCGGTCTCCTTCTTGAGGGCTTCTCGCTCGATCTCCAGCTGGATGCGGCGACGCTCCAGCTCGTCGAGCTCGATGGGCATGGAGTCCATCTCCATGCGCAGCCGGCTGGCAGCCTCATCGACGAGGTCGATGGCCTTGTCCGGCAGGAAGCGGTCGCTGATGTAGCGGTTGCTGAGCACGGCCGCGGCGACCATGGCGGAGTCCGTGATGCGCACGCCGTGGTGTACCTCGTAGCGCTCGCGCAGGCCGCGCAGGATGGAGATCGTCTCCTCCACGTTGGGCTGGTCCACGTAGACCGGCTGGAAGCGACGCTCGAGCGCCGCGTCCTTCTCGATGTGCTTGCGGTATTCGTCGAGCGTGGTCGCGCCGATGGTGTGCAGCTCACCCCGGGCGAGCATCGGCTTGAGCAGGTTCGATGCGTCCATCGCGCCTTCCGCGGCGCCGGCACCGACGACCGTGTGCAGCTCGTCGATGAAGAGCACGATGCGCCCGTCAGCGTCCTTGATCTCCTTGAGCACGGCCTTGAGGCGCTCCTCGAACTCGCCGCGGAACTTGGCACCGGCGATGAGTGCGCCGAGGTCCAGGCCCACGACCAGCTTGTCACGCAGGCCGTCGGGCACATCGCCACGCACGATGCGCTGGGCCAGGCCCTCGACGATGGCGGTCTTGCCCACGCCCGGCTCGCCGATGAGCACGGGGTTGTTCTTGGTCCGGCGGCTGAGCACCTGGATGACGCGGCGGATCTCCTCGTCCCGGCCCACGACCGGATCGAGCTTGCCCTCACGCGCGGCGGCGGTGAGGTCGACGCTGTACTTCTCGAGCGACTGGTAGGTGCCCTCGGGGTTGGCGCTGGTCACGCGCTGGCTGCCACGCACGCCTTCGAGCGCCCTGAGCAGCGCCTCGTGGCCGGCGCCGGCCTCCTCCAGCAATCGCTGGGCATCGCCACCGGCGAGCGAAGCGGCCAGCAACAGGTGTTCGGTAGAGACGTACTCATCTCCAAGCTGCTTGGCCTCGTCCTCGCCGGCCGTGATGAGGCTGGTCATGCGCGGGTCGAGGCCCAGCTGGCCACCTTCGATCTTGGCTCGTCGGGCGAGCACGGCGGCCACTTCGGTTGCCACCGCGGAGGGATCGGCGCCGAGCTGTCGGATGACCATCACGGGGATGCCCTCGGGGTCGTCGAGCAAGGCCGCGAGGAGGTGCTCCACGTCGAGCACGGGCGACTTGGCCCCGGAGGCCAGCTGCTGCGCGCTGAGGATGGCCTCTTGCGCCTTCTGTGTGTATCTATCGAGCTTCATGGGGGAATCGGGTTCGTCCTTGGCGTTCAGCGAGTTCCGGTGGCGGGCTCGGCCCGCGGGTCGGTCTGTTCGATGTGATCGATGAAAGCCTTGGCCTTGGCCCGGCCCTCGTCGTCGAGGAACGTGGGCAGCACCACCTTGGTGCGCACGCGCAGGTCGCCGGGGGCCTCGGCGCCGAAGCGCGGCAGACCCTGGCCGGCGAGCCGGAAGACCCGCCCGTTCTGGGTGCCGGCCGGGATGGTCAGTGCCAGGCGCTTGCCCGAGAGCGTGTCGATGTGCACCTCCGCGCCCAGCAGGGCCTCGCCCAGCGTCAGCGAAAGGTCCATCGAGAGGTCGGCGTTGTCGCGCGCGAACACCGGATGCTTGGCCACGCGCGCGGTGATGTAGACGTTGCCGCCGCCCTCGGCCTTGCCGGTGAGGCGGATCTTCTGGCCGTCGCGCACACCCGGCGGGATCCTGACCTCGAGCGTCTTGCCGCCGATCTGGAGGTGGCGTTCGGTGCCACGCATGACCTCCTCGAGGCTGATGGTGGCGTCGGCCGTGACGTCCGCCGGCCGGCGCGGCCCTGGCCGGCGGCCTCGAGCGGAGCCCGTGCCGAAGCCCGATGAGGCGTAGCCGGCGCCGCTATCGCCGCCCAGGCCGCCGAAGAGGGGATCGATGTTGACGTTGGTGGGGCCGGCGGCACCGGCATCGCCGCTGGTGAAGAAGGTTCGGAAGAAGTCGCTGAAGCCGGAGAGGTCCTCCGCATTGCCGCGGTATTCGAAGCGCATGCCGCCAGGGAAGCCACCGGCGCCACCGGCGCCACCGGCGCCGGCCCCGCCGAAGCCCGCGAAGGGGTTGCCGCCGCTGTTGCCGCCGGCCTGCTGGTACGCCTGCCAGTTGGCGCCGAGTTGGTCGTAGGCCTTGCGCTTCTCGGGGTCGGACAGGACCTCGTTGGCCTCGCTGACCTCCTTGAAGCGCTTCTCGGCCGAGGCCTCACCCGTGTTGACGTCCGGATGGTTCTCGCGGGCAAGGCGACGGAAGGCCTTCTTGATGTCGGCCTGACTGGCGTCCTTGCTTACGCCGAGGGTGGCGTAGTAGTCGCGATACTCCATCCGGTACGTCTTCGGGCTAGGCCACCGCCGGAGGCTGCTCCGGAGGGAACACCGGCGTCTTGGTGGCGGTCTTGGTGGCGGTCTTGGGGGCCTTGGACTCACCCTTCACCTTCGCCGTCGCCGGGTTGGGCTTCAGCGGGCGGGGCTTGCGGCGCAGGGCCGCGCCGAGCACCTGGTCCATGTTCTCGACGAGGATAAGCTTCATCTTCTTGCGCACCTCGTCAGGCACGTCTCGCAGGTCCTTCTCGTTCTTCTTGGGCAGGATCACGATCTTCGCGCCACTGAGGTGGGCAGCGAGGATCTTGGACTTGAGGCCGCCGATGGGCAGCACTCGGCCGCGCAGTGTGATCTCGCCGGTCATGGCCACGTCCTTGCGCACGGGGATGCCGGTGAGGCTGCTGACCATGGCCGTGGCCATCGTCACGCCGGCGCTGGGGCCGTCCTTGGGGATGGCACCAGCGGGCACGTGGATGTGCATGGTGTTCTTCTCGAACTCCTCGCGCGGGATGCCCAAGCGAGTGGCGTTGGCACGCGTCCACGACTGGCCGGCTCGGGCAGACTCGCGCATGACATCGCCCAGCTGGCCGGTGAGGATGAAGTCCTCCTTGCCCTCCATGCGCGTGACCTCGACGCTGACGACGTCACCGCCGACCTCGGTCACGACGAGACCGGTGGCAGCGCCGACCTGGTCCTCGGGCTCCAACTCGCCATACTCGAAGCGCGGCGGGCCAAGCAGTTGGTTGAGCTTGCGCTCGTTGACCTTGGTCTTGGACTTGCGGCCTTCGGCCACCGTGCGTGCGACCTTGCGCATGACGTTGGCGATCTCGCGCTCGAGGTTGCGGACACCGGCCTCGTGCGTGTACGACTGCACCAGCTTGGTCATGGCCTCGTCGGTGATCTCGATGTTCCTGGGCTTGAGCCCGTGGTTCTCCATCTGCTTGGGCACCAGGAAGCGACGACCGATCTCGGCCTTCTCGCGCTGGGTGTAGCCCGGCAGCTGGATGATCTCCATGCGGTCGCGGAGGGCCATGGGGATGGGGTCGATGAGGTTGCCGGTGGCGATGAAGAGGACCTTGGAGAGGTCGAACGGCACCTCGAGGTAGTTGTCCGCGAAGGTGTTGTTCTGCTCCGGGTCCAGCACCTCCAGCAGGGCCGACGAGGGATCGCCCCGGAAGTCCATGCCGATCTTGTCGATCTCATCGAGCATGAAGACCGGGTTGTTGGTGCCGGCGGTCTTGATGTTCTGGATGACGCGACCGGGGAGGGCGCCGATGTAGGTCCGTCGGTGGCCGCGGATCTCGGCCTCGTCGTGGATGCCGCCGAGGCTCATGCGCACGAACTCACGGCCCATGGCCCGAGCGACGGACTTGCCCAGCGAGGTCTTGCCCACGCCGGGAGGGCCGACGAGGGCCAGGATGGGGCTGCGGATGGTGTCCGCCAGCGAGCGCACCGAGAGGTACTCGAGGATGCGCTCCTTGACCTTGTCGAGACCGTAGTGGTCTTCGTCGAGGACGTTGGCCGCCTGCTTGATGTCGATCTTGTCCTCGGACGACTTGTCCCAGGGCAGGGCCACCAGCCAGTCGACGTAGGTGCGGATGACGCCGACCTCCGGCGAGGCCGTGGGGATGCGGCTCATGCGGTCGACTTCCTTGAGCGCCCGCTCCTTGACCTCTTCGGGCATGTTGGCCTCTTCGACCTTGTCCCGAAGCTCGTTCACTTCCGCCTGCTGCGGGTCGTCTTCGCCCAGCTCGCGCTGGATGGCCTTGAGCTGCTCGCGCAGGATGTACTCGCGCTGGGTCTTGTCCAGCTCCGACTTGACCTCGGACTGGATGCGACCCTTGAGCTCGAGGATCTCGACCTGGCGGGCAAGGAAGGCCGAAACCAGCTTCAGGCGCTCGACGACATCGAGCGTCTCGAGCAGTTCCTGGCGCTGCTCGGTGGTCATGTCGGGGCTGTAGGCCACCATGTCCGCGAGCAGGCCGGGCTCATTCACGTTGCGGGCCGCCACAGCAGCCTCCGGGGGCACAGGGGCGCCCGACTGCACGTACTGCTCGATCTGGCCCTGCACGGTCTGCACCAGCGCTTCGACCTCGAGGTCCTCGCTGGCACCGTCTTCGAGGACCTCGATCTTGGCCGAGATGAAACCCTCCGTGGATTCGAAGCCGACGAGGCGCAAGCGCTGCTGACCCTGGACGATGGCACGCACCGTCCCGTCCTGGGCCTGCACGACTTGGGCGATCTTGGCCAGCGTGCCGACCTCGTACAGCTCTTCAGGTGTGTCGATCTCCTCGCGCTCGGCTTGCCGTTGCGTTACCAGCGCGATGAGTGAGTCATCGCCAACGGCCACATCGAGGGCCTTGACCGACTTCTCGCGGCCGACCTGCAGGGGCACGATCATCTCAGGGAAGATGACCGTCTCGCGCAGCGCCACGAGCGGCAGCACCAACTCGCCGCCGGGCAGCTTCTCGGTGGGCTCGGCGGTGCCTGTGCTCTCGGTCTTGTCCTGGCTGGCCATTCAGATCTCCTTGGCGGTCTGGTCGGGGTTCGGGGTGGCGGACTCGTCAGTCGACTCCTCGTCGACCTCATCCGCTCGCTGGCCATCAGGCTTGCCGAGGCCATCGGGATCGCTATACAGCTTCTCGAGGACGCGCGTCCCAAGACGCTCTTCGAGCTCGAAGAGGACGCGGACCCCGGCCAGGTTCACGCCCAGGTTCTGGGTCAGATGCCGGATCCAGAGGACCCGGCGCAGATCGTTCTCCGAGAAGAGCCGGATGTTCGTTGGCGTGCGGGCCGGGCGGACCAGGCCCTCGCTTTCGTAGATGCGCAGCGTTCGCGGATGAACGCTCACCAGCTCCGCGGCCACACTGATGATGTAGACCGGGCTGCTGGCGTCGGCACCACTCGGGCGCCGACGCGCTCCAGCTCTATCTCGCACCGGGTCAGGCCTGCCGACCCGCGTCCGCGTCCGTCCCATCCTCGGTGCCCTGGGTTTCAGCGGCGACCTGCTTGGCCGCGTGCGTCGCCTGGTTCACCTGGATCTGGCGGGGCTTGGCTGCCTCAGCTCGCGGGATGTACAGCCGCAGCATGCCGTTGTCGAAGTCGGCGCTGGCACGCTCGGTGTCCATGCCGCTCGGGAGGGTCAGCGTGCGGGTCCCGCTGCTCCGGCGCAGCTCACGATAGACGCGTTCGCCGTCGGCGCGCTCCTCCTCGGCCTGCTCCTTGACGGCGATGGTCAGGTTGTCCTGGTGGACGGTGATCTCCACGTCCTCGGGATCGACGCCAGGCAGCGCGGCTTCGATCAGGACTGCGTCCTCGGACGAGGTGACGTCCAGTGGTAGACGCGCCTCTACCGGGCCAGCCCATGCGAGCGGCCGGAAGGCGGCATCGTCGAAGAGCCGATCGAATGCGCGCGTGACGCGCATCAGGTCGGTAGTCGGTCGAGCCTTGCGGATGACGGTCATCGTCGGGTCCTCCGTATCTGGATCGGGTAGGTCAATTCTGTCGTTGGGTCGTCGGGGCGGTCGCGACTTCGCCCTTACACGTCCGCATACTAGAACCTTGACAATGACATTGTCAAGTCTTGTGTCACAGAACTGTCAACTATCCTGTCATCGATCAGGCACGAAGGATGCCATCAGCCCATCAGGGTCCGTGAGTGTCCCATGGATAGGGTTGTGCCGCAAGCACCATCGCTTCGACGAGCACGTGTGCCGGTCACGCACGTATCCTGCGCTCGACCGGGCCCAGCTCACCTCGCGTGCGTCACGGGCACCGCATGGGGACCGTTGCTGGACGCGCTAGTGGCACGCAGGCGTCGAGCCGCAAGGGGCCAGGTGCGTACGTGGCGTCCCTGGCAGGCCACGCCCTCAGGGCACCGGCGCCGCTTCCTGGAGCGGAGGTGGCCACCCCGAGCTCCGCGCATCACCTGAACCGCGAGCGGCCGGAGCGGGCGAGTCGGACATGACCGCGCGGCGGCAGGAAACGGAGATGTCGGCGCGGCAGGAAACCAGACGTCGGGGCGTTAGGACTCGACCGAGGCGATCTCGGGCACGTGCCCGATGAGCTGCATACGCAGGTCGTTCTCGCACTCGGTGCGGGAGATGGCGATGACCTTGTCGCCCTCCTGGAAGATCGTCTCGGTGGTGACCGCCTGAGCCCGGTCGTCACGGATGACCACGAAGAGCGTACAGCCCTCCGGCAGCGCGATGTCCGCCGGACGACGGCCGAGGGCAGGGGAGTCCTCGGCGATCTGTGCCTCCAGCAGTTCCAGCTCGCCGCCCTCGAGGTTGGCCAGGTGCAGCAGCTCGTGGACCGGGATGTCCTGCTCGATGGCGGCCAGCACCATACGCGTGGGGCTGATGATCTCGTCCACGCCGAGGTTGCGGAAGAGGATCTCGTTGCGGGGGTTGTTGACGCGGGCGATGGTGCGCGGCACATCGAAGTGGTGCTTTGCCATCTGGCACACGACGAGGTTGTCGGCGTCGTCGCCGGTCACGGCGGCCACGATGGTGGCCCGGTTGGCGCCGGCTTCCGCGAGATGCGTGCCCTCGCAGCCGTCACGGTTGACCACGACCGCACCAAGCTCGTCACGGATGCGCTCGGCCGCGCGCGGGTCCTTCTCCATGAGCACGATCTCGTGGCCTTCGGCGAGAAGTTCCTTGGTCAGATAGAAGCCGATGCGGCCTCCACCCACGACGATCACGAACACGTCAGCGGTCTCCAGTCCTGGGGGCGGGCATCGGCTCGCCGGCGGCAGCGGGTGCCTGGGCCTCGGGTGTCGGCGGGGGAGCGACGGCGACGGTGACACCGGACGCACCCGGCACGCCGGGCTTGCCCATGTAGCGGCTGATGCCGTCGATCATCATCTCAGTGCGGTTGATGGTGTCGATGCCCAGTGTCGAGTAGGCCTTGGAGCGCACCGGATCGTTGATCTTGCACAGCACGTGCGGGATGCGGAACTCCTGCTTGGCCAGCTGTGCGGCGAGGATGTTGCGGTTGTCGCCGTTGGTCAGCGCGAAGAACCACTCGCACTCGCTCGCACCTGCACGCTCGAGCACGCTGGTGTCGGTGCCGTCGCCACGCAAGGCCTGACCGGAAAAGCCCGGTGCCAGTCGCCGGAACGCCTCGGTGCGGATATCGAGGATGACCACCTCGTGCCCCTCTTCCGCCAGCTGGCTCGCCATGCCGGCGCCCACGCGCCCGCTACCTACGATGATCACACGCATCGTCAGACCCTCTTCATGGTTTCGTCGCGCCGCTCGCTATCGGCCACCGGCTCTCGCACGACGATGACGCGGCAGGGGGCATTCTTGAAGACATAGGGGATGGTCTGGCCGAGGGCGAAATCGCCGCCGAAGCGCACCTTGTAGGGCAGACCCATCACGATGGCGTCGGCCTCGATGGCCACGGCCTCATCCACCAGCGCGGCGCCCACGTCGCGCGCCTGCAGCAGCTGCGACTCGAGCGGCACACCTTCCTTCTCGGCGAGGCCTTCGGCCAGATCCAGCGCGCGCGATGCTTCCTCGCGTTGATCCTCGAGGTCATCGTCGAGGTCGTGGCTCCAGTCCACCTCCACGACGTAGACCGCCATCAGCTCCGCCTCATCGGCACGGGCGAGCTTGCAGCCGCACTCGATGACGAGCTCGTCGGTGGGGCCGCCGTCGAGGCTGAGGACCGCGCGCTTGACCGGCGCGCCGAGGGAGGTTTCGTTGGGCACGATGGGCAGCCTACCACCGCCCCGCGGAGCCGGGCAGGACGATGTGGGAGACGCTCGACCCGGCCGGCCACATGGGCGTCACCGGCGCCATCCGAAGCGCCGTCTCGGCGGTTCATCGGCGGCCTCCTCGACCGACCGATCTGGCGCCTGTTCGGGGTCGGCGTCGGCGCGCACGCGGGTGTCAGGACCCTCGCTCTGGCGCATCGCGCCGTAGGGCACATCAGCCACGACCGTGTTGGGTCGGCCCACGAGGGCTTCGCGGATGCGATGCGCCTTCTGATTGTGCAGGATCCTGTCCCACCAGTGGCGTGGCACGTAGTCGGGCAGGACTACGATGGTGATGGTGTTCGGTGGCGTCGGGGCCATGACGTCGAGGTAGTGCAGGAATGGCAGCACCAGCGAGCGGTACGGCGTCTCGATGATGACCAGCGGGACCTCCGGGAGCATGCGCTCCCAATCCACCCGTAGCTCCTCCGCGGCTTCTGCATCGACGGTGATGTGCACCGCGCGCACTTCGTCGGAGAGCGTGCGTCCGAACTGCACCGAGCGCACCACCGCGCGCGAGAGTGAGGGCACCGGGATGATCACGCGGGACCTCTTGGTGGGCGCGCCGTACACGCGCGATTTGTCCACCTCCAACTCCTTGGCCGCGGTGTCGTACTCGTGGTGGATGAACCACATGATCGCCACCAGCACCGGGATGAGCACGAGCACGAGCAGCGAGGCCGGCGCCTTGACCACGGCCACATCGATGGCCACCAGCCCGGTGATGACGGCGCCGATGGCGTTGACCGTGAGCCGCCTGCGGTAGCCCGCGGGCCGCTCGCGGAGCCAGTGGCGGATCATGCCCGTCTGGCTGATGGTGAAGTCGATGAACACGCCCACCGCGTAGAGCGGGATGAGGGCGTGGGTGTCGCCCCCGAAGACGACGATGAGGATCCCGGCCAACACACCCAGGACGACGATGCCGGCGGTGAAGGCCAGGCGGTCACCGCGGTAGGCGAAGCGACGGGGCATGAAGTTGTCCTCGGCCAGCACGGCCGACAGGCGCGGGAAGGCGGAGAAGGAGGTGTTGGCCGCAAGCATGAGGATGATGGCGGCGAAGGTGAGGAAGAGATAGAACCCGATCGACTCGAGGCCGAAGACGTTGCCGGCGACCTGGGACAGGACCGTGGCCTCCTCGTTGGGTATCACTGCATAGCCGGTAGCCAGGAAGGTGACGCCGATGAAGAGCACGCCCAGCAGCACGGCCATGACCGCCAGAGTGGAAGCGGCGTTCTTCGACTCAGGCGGCTCGAAGGCGGGCACGCCCGTGGCGATGGCCTCGGTCCCGGTGAGTGCGACCGCGCCGGAGGCGAACGCGCGCATAGCCAGCAGCAGCACGGCCACCGACGCCAGGTCCAGCGAGGATTCCCGGATGGCAGGGTAGGAGGCGCCGGCCCCCTGGACCAGGATCTGCCACGCACCCAGCACGATCATCAGCAGCGCCGTGCCCACGAAGAGGTAGGTCGGGACGGCGAAGATGTTGCCGGCCTCGCGCACGCCGCGGAGGTTGGCCATGGTGACGGCCGCGACCACGACCACCGCGATGAGCACCTGCCACTCGCCGAGCGTGGGGATGGCCGCCACGATCTGCTCCGAGGCTGAGGAGATGGAGACCGCGACCGTGAGCACATAGTCGATGAGCAGGGCCGCAGCAGCCACGAGCGAGGGCAGCTTGCCCAGGTTGGCCTTGGATACCGAGTACGAACCACCGCCGCTGGGGTAGGCCACCACGACCTGCCGGTAGCTGATGGCCACGACGCCCAGCAGCAGGGCGATGCTGATGGCCACCGGCAGTGCCAGATGCAACGCCGCCAGGCCGACGCCCGCGAGCAGCAGCGCACGCAGGATCTCCTCGGTGGCATAGGCGCTCGATGAGATGGCGTCCGAGCTGAAGATGGCCAGGGCCTTCTTCTTTGATAGGCGCTCGCCGATCTCCTCGGCCGTGGCCAGCGGGCGCCCGAAGAGCGTGCGTCGGACCGCGGCCATGGCCCGGCCCCGCGTCTCGACTTCCTCGTGCGCCTTGGGCCGCGCTTCGAGCGCGCCCGAGGGCGTGTAGCGGAAGTACTCGCTTCGCGTGCGCTCGACGCGGACGCGCCGGTTGCCCGGCTTCTGGCCGCTCAGGCCGGCGGGTCTGGCTGTCTGGGTCGTTCGCTCCAGGTCGGATGGCGGCGGTGCGCCACCCTTGTCACTCGTCATGGGTCATGGCCCGGCGCCAAGGCGCCTGGTGAACACGCGCTTCGGTGGGAGGCCGTGGCGCGCTCATCGTTCCTTCATCGAAGCCGGGGCTGCGCCCTGCACCGGTGGGGCGGATACGCATCGGCGGCTTTCGTTTCGAAACTATCCGTACAACAACGAAAGTGACAGGGGCACTTGGTCACGTGATACGGGCCGGATGGCGGGGCCGACGGCCCTACCTGGCGGCGTCGTCTTCGTGACCAGCCGCCTCGTCGGTCTCCTCCTGCGACGCCGTCGAAGCGTGCTCGCGGTTCTCGTCGCCGGAGCCATCACCGCGCGCGTCGTCGTTGCGGTGCCAGAGTCCACGGAAGCTGATGCCGGCGTGGCGGTGCTCGGAGCCGTAGGGCACGTCGGCCACGACCGTGTCAGGCCGTCCCACGAGCGCGTTCTTCAGCTGGTTGGCCGTCTGGTTGTAGAGGATACGATCCCAGAAGTGGCGCGGCACGTACTCGGGCAGGACCACGATGGTGATGGTGTCCTCGTCCGTTGGCGCCATCACATCGAGGTAGTGCAGGAACGGCGTCACCAGTGAGCGGAACGGCGTCTCCACGATGACCAGGGGCACGCCCGGCAGTGCCCTCTCCCACTCCCCGCGCAGTTTCTCGCCCTCGTCGAGATCGGAGGTGATGAGCACCGCCTTGACGTCGTCGCTCAGCGAGCGGCCGAATTGGACCGACTGCACCGACGCGCGCGAGAGGCTCATGACCGGGATGATCACGCGGTTGTCCTTGCGCGGCGCGTCGAAGACCTGGTCAGGATTGAGCTCGAGATCGCTGCCCACGGTGTCGTACTCGCGCCGGATGAACCACATGACCATGACCTGGACGGGCAGGACCACCAGCACCAGCAGGGACTCCGGCGCCTTGGAGATGATCACCGACACGAGGATGATTCCGGTGATGACCGCACCGAACGCGTTGATCACGAGCCGGACGCCCCAGCCCGGCGTCTTGTTGCGCAGCCAGTGCAGGACCATGCCCGACTGGCTGATGGTGAAGTCGGTGAAGATGGCCGTGGCGTAGATCGGGATGAGCGTGGTCGTGCTGCCGCCGAAGGCCACGATGAGCACCGCTGCCATCACGCCCAGCACGACGATGCCGAGGGTGTAGGCCAGGCGCTCACCGCGGAACGAGAACGCCCGCGGGAAGAAGCCGTCGCTGGCCAGCACCGAGGCCAGCACCGGGAAGGCTGCGAACGAGGTGTTGGCGGCGAGGATGAGGATGAGCGTGGTGAACGTGAGGAAGAGGAAGAAGCCGATCGAGCCCACGCCGAAGACCGCCTCGGCCGACTGGGCGATGATCGTGGTCTCATCGTTGGGGATGAGGCCGTAGCCGTTGGCCAGGAACGTGATGCCGATGAAGAGGGTGCCCAGGATGACCGACATCACGGCCAGGGTCGTGGCCGCGTTCCGGGCCTCGGGCGGTCTGAAGGCGGGCACGCCGGTGGCGATGGCCTCGGTGCCGGTCAGGCCGACCGAGCCGGCCGAGAAGGCCCGCACGGCCAGCAGCACCAGCGCCAGGCTGCTCATGTCTGCGGTCGCACCAGACAGCGAGGGGTAGGCCGCGTCCACTCCCTGGACCATGATCTGATACGCGCCCAGGCCGATCATCAGCAGGGCCATGCCCAGGAAGAGGTAGGTCGGGATGGCGAAGATGTTGCCCGCCTCACGCAGGCCGCGGAGGTTGCCGAGGGTGATGAGGAAGACGGCACCGACCGCGATGAACGTCTTCCAGTCGGCCAGGGCCGGCGCGGCCGAGGCGATCTGGTCCGAGGCTGACGACACCGACACCGCCACCGTCAGCACATAGCCCACGAGCAGGGCGCTGGCGGCGACCAGCGAGGGGATCTTGCCGAAGGTCGCCTTGGAGACCGAGTACGAGCCGCCGCCGGTGGGGTAGGCCATCACGATCATGCGGTAGGAGAGCGCCACGACGCCGAGCAGGACGGCCAGGGCGATCGAGACCGGCAGCGACAGCGAGAGATAGCCGTAGCCGACCCCGGCGGTGGCACCGGCCAGGACCAGCGCGCGCAGGATCTCCTCGGTGGCATAGGCACTCGAGGAGATCGCGTCCGAGCTGAAGATGGCCAGCGCCTTCTTCTTGGGCAGGCGCTCCTCGCCCTCTTCCTCAGAGGCCAGCGGGCGGCCGAAGAGCACGCGCCGAGCCGCAGCCAGGCCACGACCCAGCGGGCGCTTCTCCTCGTGGGCCTTGGGTCGGGCCACGAGCGTGTCCTTGGCGGCGTAGCGGAAGTACTCCGCCTGTGGACGTTCCACCCGGACGCGGCGGTCGCCGAGCTTGCGCCCCCTCAGGCTCGCGTGCCGGGATGCGGGGCTGCTGGAGCGACTGCTGTCGCCTCCACCTCCACCATCGTCGTCGCCGTTGCCGCGGCGTTCGTCGGCCATACCCGGCTAGACCCCCATCTCGAGTCGGTCGGCCAGGCGGCCCGGCAGCTTGGTGGCACGGATAGCGTCCTGCGTGGCCTCGATGTCGTAGTCGAAGCGCAGCCACTCGACTTCCGCGGACGCCGTATCGATGGTCATGGCGCAGGCGCGCGGGTCGCCATCCCGCGGCTGGCCCACCGAGCCAGGGTTGAGGATGCAGCGGCGTGCATCGAGCGTGAGCCTGGCCTCATCCTCGGCCAGGAGTGCCTCCACCTGACCGTCGTCGTCGCGGAACGTGAGTTGGTGGTGGGTGTGGCCCACGATGCAGTAGGGCGTCTCGAAGGCAGCCAGGTTGATGCGCGCGGCGGGCACCGAGAAGAGGTACTCCCAGAGGGGGTCGCGCGGGCTGCCGTGCGCGAGCGTGAAGTCACCCTCGACGCGCGTCTCCGGCAGCTCGGCCAGCCAGTCGAGGTTGGCCGGCTTCATCTTCTCGGCCGTCCACTCGACAGCCGCCTTGGCCAAGTCGTTGAACGTGCCCGTGGGGATCCGCCCCAGGACGGCGGCGTCATGGTTGCCCTGGACGGCGACCACATCGAGTTCGGACAGTCGCTCCACGACCTCGTCGGGATGCGGTCCGTAGCCCACGATGTCGCCCAGGACCCACAGTTGGTCGAAGGTGCGGACGGCCTCGAGGGCGGCCTCGAGGGCAGGGGCATTGGAGTGGATGTCCGAGAGGACCGCGACGCGCATCGGCGCGAGCGTAGCAGGGCGCACGATGCCGCGAGCCGTGCGCGTCGCAGCCGCCCGATCGGCACCGTTCAGCGCTTCCTCCGGCGCCGCACACCGGCTGGGCGCGGATAGGCCCCCGGCGTCGTGCGCTCCTTGGGCACCACCACCAGGCGATGGTCCGCCAGCGACGGCGCCTGCACCGGAACCACGCGAGGCCGACCGGCTCCAGCGGCTCGGATGATGGAGCCGGCGCCCTGCAGTTCGGCCCGTAGTCCACCGCGCTCCTCCTCGCGCTTCCAGACCACGACGGCGCCGCCGACCCTCGTCAGTGGCAGGCTCAGCTCCAGCACCTCAGCGAGGGAGCCGACAGCGCGCGAGACGACGACGTCCCAGGCTTCGCGCACCTCCTCGATCTCGGCCACGGCCTCGGCTCGCTCACCGATGGCTTCGATCTGCACGGCCGCCTCGGGATCGTCCACTGCATCGGCCAGGATGGCGGACACGGCGTCACCAGCGACCTCGAGGAAGCGGGCCTTCTTGCCCACCGAGTCCAGCAGTGAGACGCCGCCCAGCGGCAGGGCCGCCGCCAGGGGCAGCCCCGGGTAGCCGCCACCACTGCCGATGTCCAGCAGGCTCACGCCGGGCCGCACCAGCGGCTCCAGGACCGGTACCGCGCTGAGGGCGTCGCAGACATGGCGCAGCGCCATGGCCTCGGGGTCTCGGATGGCGGTGAGGTTGATAGCGCGGTTCCAGTCGCGCAGCAGCCGGGCGTGGGCCTCGTACGTGCGGCGCGCGAGGGCCGAGCCGGCGCGCGTATCAAGCAGGTCCAGTTCGGTCAGCCCGGCCTCGAGGGCGGCCTCGAAGGCCTCGCCCATGGGTTCCAGGGTCGCAGGGTCGGTGGGAAGCTCGCGGCGCCGCGGGGCAGCGGGTTCGGTCAAGGCAGGATTCCCCAGGAGATGATCGGTGATCGGTCAGGGCGCGATCGTGACCGAGACACGAAAAGTGCGCCGGAAGCGACCCTCCTCATGGCCGGTTCGCGGTCGTCGTCGCGAACACGGTACCCGGGCCAAAGCCGCTCCCGGCGCTGGAACGTTCCTCGCACCCGTCGGCGTTTCGGTCTTCCGACACCCGGACGGTCGTCGCGTATGGATCTCTCCATACATCGTCACGGGCGGCGTTACCGTACTCCGCCGCTGCACGACACCACGTAGGGCACCGCGTGGTGCAGGAAGGGCAGTGTCCGCAGCCATGAGCGGGCCGTCAAGCGGGTTATCCACGATTCACGGTGCCTACTGGCACCACTGTGGAAAACCCGGCTCTGACGGTGGATAAGCCCCCGCGCCGGTGGACATCGGTGCCGATCGGTCAGGCGTCGGAGTTGCGGCTGGTGCTGCGCGCCGGACGGCCCATCCCGCGGCGCACCACGTCCATGACCTCCGAGGTGGCGGTGTCAGGGTCGCCGCTCTTGGCGGCCGATGTGACGCAACCCTGGACGTGGTCCTCCATCAGCAGCATGGTCACCGAGTCGACCGCGGCTCGCAGGGCTGCGGTCTGCTGCAGGATGTCGACGCAGTCCTCGTCCCGCTCGATCATGCGCGACACACCCCGGACCTGGCCCTCCATGCGTGCCAGCCGACGCAGCACCTGTTCACGCGAGCCCCCGTAGGGTCGCGTCTGGGGCGCTGTCCGACTTCGCCGCTTGCCTGCGCTGGAGCTGCCGCTCACCGCTGTCTCCCATACCGATCGATACTGGGTGGGAGTATATCGAACGCGACCGACTACGGCGCTGGCGGCTTCTCGGCGAAGAGCTCGAGGACGCCCCAGGTCGCGACGGCCATGCCCACGACGGCCAGCCACAGTCCCGGTGCATCGAGCGGCGTGAGACGGTACTGCTCCTCGCCTCCGAGGAGGTCGATGATCGCCACCGCCAACCCGCCGATACCCACCACCAGGAGGGCCAGGAACGTGACCGGTCGGTCGAGCGTGACCTGTCGCGTCTCGGTGGTGAATGGCAGCACGATGAGCGCCAGCATCAGCACAGCGGCGATGAACATGACCACGCCTGGGCCGGCGAAGCCCCACTCGGTGCTCACCGGCAGCACGATGCCTCCCGCCGTCTGCCAGGCCAGGAACATGGAGATGATGCCGAGCACCGCGCCGATCGCGATGAGCGAGCGGCCTCGGCCGAGACCTCGCCTCACGCTCCCCCGTAGACCTCCGGCTTGAGCACGCCGATGTAGGGCAGGTTGCGATAGATCTCGTCGTAGTCGAGCCCGTAGCCGATGACGAAGCGGTCGGGGATCTCGAAGCCGCGGTAGTCGAGGTCGATCTCCACCAGTCGCCGGGCCGGCTTGTCCAGAAGGGTGCAGATGCCCAGGCTGGTGGGTTGCTTGCCGCCGAGATACTGGGTCAGATAGTTGAGCGTGAGTCCGGTGTCGATGATGTCCTCGACGATGAGCACGTGCTTGCCCTCGATCGAGGAGGAGAGGTCCTTGAGGATGCGCACGCGGCCGGAGGATTCGGTACCGCTGCCGTAGGAGGAAACCTCCATGAGGTCGATACGCACCGGGATGGACATGGCGCGCATGAGGTCGGCCATGAAGGGCAGCGCGCCCTTGAGCACGCTCACCAGCGTGACCTGCTTGTCGGCATAGTCGGCCGAGATGACGGCGCCCAGCTCGGCTACCTTGGCCTGTAGCGTGGGCTCATCGATGAGGACCTCGGCGACGTCCTTCTCCAGTGCTGATGCGGGCATGCGCTCCGCTCCTCCTTCGTGGCTTGGGTGGCGCGCTCCGGGCGCGGTCAGTGGTTGCGCGGCTGCGTGGGCGCGGCTCCCGAGGCATCGGCCGCGACGACCTTCTTGGGCGGGGGCTGGCCCTCGATACCGATGAGCGAGGCGGCCGCATCGAGGCGACCGTACTTGAGCATCAGCGCCTTGAAGTCGCGAGCGTAGAACAGCTTGATCCTGATCATGGGGTAGAGCTCGCGCAGATGCCGCAACTTGCGGTTCTTCTTGCGCACGAGGCTCTGCTTGAGCGTGGTCAGCTCGACGTAGAGCTCCAGCTCCGGCAGATAGAAGTCCGGCGCGAACGACTCCACCACCATGCCCTCCGTGTTCCAGCGGATGGGGAAGGTGTGCGGCTCGTACTCCCACTCGACCTTGTAGTAGTCGAGGATGCGGGCCAGCTCGCCTTCGCTGGCGTGGGCGAAGTGGGGAGTCGCGGTCAACGCGCCTCACCATCGAAGCGAGCGATGAGCTGATGCACGTCGCCCTCGAAGTCATCGAGCAGGTGGTGGACGTCAAGCACGTCATCCGCTGTCACGGGCCCGCCATCTGGGGCCGCGTCCGGATCGGGCTCCTCCACGCGCACGAGCTCACCACCCTCGAGGGTGGCGCTGTCGCCATCGATCTGGATGGTCACGATGGCCACGGCCTGCGAGCCGCAGTGATCGCATGACAGATCCACGAAGAAGAGCTCCTCACGCTGGGCGATGAGACGGATGTGTCCCTGGCCGTAGGCCTGTCCGCATGCCGCACAGCCGAAGGACGCAAGCTCGCTCGTCAACCAACTCTCAGCGTCCATGTCCTCAGTCTATCGGCAGTGTCATGCGGGGACGTTGCGTCGGTGTTGCCATTGGGGTCCGATTCGCGAATCGGCGTGTCGGGCTTGTTCATGCGTGGTATACCGAGGCGACCCAAGAGAAACAGAGGAGGAGTCACTCGCATGGGTTCATTCAGGAAGGGTGCTGTCGCCATCGGTGCGGCGGCCGTCCTCGCCGTCTCCGCGGTCGCACCGATGGCCGCGCAGGACGCCGATCATCTCCAGCGGGTCATGGACAAGGGCATCGTCGTGATGTCGACCGACCCGCTGTACCCGCCGCAGTCGTTCCTCGATGACGACGGTGAGATCGTCGGCTTCGACCTCGATGTCGGGCAGGCCATCGCTGACAAGCTGGGCGTGCAGTTCGTGCCCACGCCGACGCCGTGGGCCGTGGTGGCCTCCGGGCGCTGGGCCGATCGCATGGACTTCAGCGTCGGCTCCATGACCATCACGCCCGAACGCCAGGAGTCGATCGACTTCACCCGGCCGTATCGCTACGACACCGCCGGTGTGGCGCTGCGCGAAGGCGTCGAGGCCGACAGCCTCGAGGGCCTGACCGTCTGCGTCGGCGAGGCCACGACGTACTTCGACTGGCTCAACGGGACGCTCACGCTGGCCGAGGGCACCGGAGCCTTCGCCACCGATCCGCCCGCCAACGTCAACGTCGTGACTCGCGAGACCGACCGCAACTGCGCCGACGAGTGGGCCTCCGGCCGCGCCGACGCCGACGCCTGGGTGACGTCCGAGCAGACCATCGCACAGGCGGTGGAAGAGGGCCTGCCCGTCGTGCCCATCGGCGAGGCCGTGTTCGGCGAGCCGCTGGCCGTCGCCTTCGACAACTCCGTCGAGGACAACGACTCCCTCGTGGCGCGCGTCGACGAGATCGTCGGCGAGCTGCGCGACGAGGGCGTGCTGACCGAGCTATCGGAGAAGTGGTACGGGGTGGACCTGACCACGCCTCCCACCGAGTGACGCATCAGCATCGGCGCTAGCCGGCAATCGAGGGGGCGCCTTGAGCGCCCCCTCTCGCCGTATCCGGGGGCTCCATGACCGAGAACACGCAGCCGAAGCCGGAAGGCTCGAGCGGGCCAGATCCCCATGCCATCGTCGGCCGCATCACCCAGGCCGACCGACGCCGACAGGTGCGTTCGCGGATCATCTTCGCCGCGACCTGGGCCGCCATCGTGGGCGGCCTCGTGGCGACCCTGGCGCTTGGGGGTGCCATCGACCTGGACTTCCTCAGCGAGGGTCCACCGTGGTGGCGGTTCATCCTCGGTGAGGTGGAGGTCACGAGCGACGGCTTCGCCGGCATCGCCATCGGGCCGCTCCAGTTCGTCATCACCGGTGCCTTCGCCACGATCCTCATCTCGGTCGTGGCCATCACCATGGCCATCGGCTTCGCGCTCCTCGGGAGCATCGGCCGGTTGTCGAAGAACTCGGTCGTCTACGCCGTGGCCACGCTCTACGTCTCGCTCGTGCGAGGCACGCCGCTGCTGGTGCAGATCCTCTTCATCTGGCTGGCGCTGCCCCAGATCTGGCAGGGCTTCGGGCAGGTCGACGCGCTCATCCTGGGCACGTTCGCGGTGGCCTTCAACTACGGCGCCTATATGACCGAGATCTTCCGCGCCGGCATCCAGGCCGTTCCCAGCGGACAGCGTGAGGCGGCTGCGGCCCTGGGCCTGAGCGATCGTCGGATCTTCGGCCGGATCGTGCTGCCGCAGGCGTTCCGCATCGTCATCCCGGCCATCGGCAACGAGTTCATCGCCATGATCAAGGACACCTCGCTGCTGGCCGTCATCGGCGTGCAGGAGCTGCTGTGGAAGGCACGTACGGTCGGCTCCCAGAACTTCAAGATGCTCGAGACGCTCATCCTCGCGGCGCTCGTGTACTGGGTCCTGACCATCATCTTCAGCTACTTCCAGGAACGCATGGAGCAACGCATGGCACGAGGTGACCGATGAGCGTCCCGTTGGGCGGTGTCGTCCTCGAGGCGACCGCGATCGAGAAGTACTTCGACGACAACCATGTCATCCGCGGTATGAGCCTGGCTGTGCGCAAGCACGAGACGGTCATGCTCATCGGCCGCTCCGGCTCCGGCAAGACGACCTTCCTGCGCTGCCTGAATTTCCTCGAGGAGCCGACGGTCGGGTCCGTGTCGATGGGGGACCTGCGCGTCGAGGCTGACCCGCTGCAACGGGCCGGTCGCGAACGCAAGACCCACATCCGTCAATTGCGCCAGCAGACCGGCATGGTCTTCCAGGAGTTCAACCTGTTCCCGCACATGAGCGTGCTCGACAACTGTATCGAGGCGCCGGTGAACGTCAAAGGCGTGAGCAAGGACGAGGCCATCGCGACGGCCGAGCGCTACCTCGACAAGGTCCAGATGATCGAGAAGCGCGACGAGTACCCAGCGCGCCTGTCAGGCGGACAGAAACAGCGTGTGGCCATCGCCCGTGCCCTGTGCATGGAGCCGGAGGTGCTGCTCTTCGACGAGCCCACCTCGGCCCTCGACCCCGAGCTCATCGGCGAGGTCATCGTGGTCATGGAGCAGCTCGCCCACGAAGGCTCCACGATGATCGTGGTCTCGCACGAGATGGCCTTCGCGCGGGAGGCTGCCGATCGGGTCGTCTACCTCGAGGGCGGCGTCATCGTGGAGGAGGGACCGCCCGAGCAGGTCCTTGACGATCCGCAAGAAGAGGCCACGCAGCAGTTCCTGCGCCGCTTCCTGAGCGAGGGTGCCAAGGCCCCCACCGCTCACGATCCGGAGCCGGCCTCACCCTTCGTCGACCCGATCACTCAGGCATCGCTGCATGGCGGTGGTGGTGCGGGCTGACTCAGAGCAGCGCCGGAGCGGCTAGATCTCGCCCAGGTAGGAGCGGCGGACGTCCTCGTTGGAGGCCAGCGCCTGGGCCGAGTCAGCCATGATGATCTGGCCCGACTGCAGCACATAGCCGCGGCTGGCCACGGTCAGTGCCGTGGCCGCGTTCTGTTCCACCAGCAGGATGGCGGTGCCTTCCGAGTGGATGCGCTCGATGGTCTCGAAGATGTACTCGACGAGGTTCGGCGCCAGTCCCATGGAGGGCTCGTCCAGCAGCAGGATGCGTGGCTTGGTCATGAGCGCGCGGCCCATGGCCAGCATCTGCTGCTCACCACCCGAGAGCGTGCCCGCCACCTGCGCGCGACGCTCTTCGAGGCGCGGGAACATCTCGTAGGCGTTCTGCACGCCCTCTTCGACGATGCTCTCGTCGTCGACCGTGAAGGCACCCATGCGCAGGTTCTCCTCGACCGTCAGTTGAGCGAAGATGCGTCGGCCCTCGGGCACCTGCACCACGCCCCGGGTGACGACCTCGTGGGGCGGTACATGCGTCAGGTCTTCACCATCGAAGACGACCCTGCCGGTCTTGGGCACGAGCAGGCTGCTGACGGTGTTGAGCGTCGTGGTCTTGCCGGCACCGTTGGCACCGATGAGGGTCACGATCTCGTTCTCGTCGACCTCCAGCGAGATGCCGCGCAGGGCGTGGATCTTGCCGTAGAAGGTATTCAGGTCGTGGATCTCGAGCAGGGCCATGGTCAGTCGTTCTCCGCCGGGGTGGATGCAGCCTCTGGCTTCTCGGCCACCGGCTCGGGTTCGGGTTCTGTCTCGCTGCTCGCCTGCGCGGCGCCAGCCGCCTCGGCTTCAGCCGCAGCTTCGGCGGCGGCCTTGCCCAGGTAGGCCTCGATGACCCGCTGGTCGCTCTGGATCTCGGCGGCCGTGCCCTCTGCGATGCGCTCACCGTAGTCGAGCACGGTGATGCGCTCGCTGATGTCCATGACCACGCGCATCTCATGCTCGATGAGCAGGATGGTGATGCCCAGCTCATCGCGCAGCTTGCGGATGAGGCCGGTCAGCTCGTGGGTCTCGGCGGGGTTCATGCCGGCGGTGGGCTCGTCCAGCAGCAGCACTCGCGGGCTGGTGCCCAGCGCACGTGCGATCTCCAACCGTCGCTGGTCGCCGTAGGGCATGTTGCTCGCGAGGATGTCTCCGGAGCCGGCCAGGCCGACGTAGGCCAACAGTCGCTCGGCCTCCTCGACCGCCTCGTTCTCTTCGGTGCGCTGACCCCTGGTGCGCAGGACCGCGTGGACCCAGTTGGACTGGAGGTGCTGATGCTGGCCCACGAGCACGTTCTCGTTGGCGGTCATGCCACCGAAGAGGCGGATGTTCTGGTACGTCCGCGACAGCCCCAGCCGAGCGATCTTGTCGGGCCGCAGCTCATGGATCTCGGTCCCGTCGAGGGTGATGGCGCCCTCGTCGATCTGGTAGAAGCCGGCGATGCAGTTGAAGAACGTGGTCTTGCCCGCGCCGTTGGGGCCGATGACGCTGACGATGGCGCCCTCTTCGAGGTCGAAGGTCAGGTCGTTGACGGCGACCAGGCCACCGAAGCGCTTGGTCGCGTTGTGCGTTTCGAGCAGGGCCATGTCCTAGGCACCCCCCGTGCTGGCGGCAGGAGCCCCATCCGGTCCGTCACCGGATGCGGGTGGCGGCCCCTCACCTTCGAGAGCCGGTTCATCGTGGTGCATCTCCTGGCGTCCGACGCGCGACGGCAGCAGACCCTCCGGTCGCCAGTGCATGACCAGGATGAGCGCGATGCCGTAGAAGAGGAAGCGGTACTCGGCGAACTCGCGGAAGAGCTCGGGCAGGCCGATGATGACGATGGCCCCGAGGATGACACCGGGGATACTGCCCATTCCGCCGAGCGTGACGATGGTCACGATGAGGATGGACACGTTGAGGTTGATCGAGCTGGAGATGATCGAGCCGTAGAGGGCCGCGAAGATGGCCCCGCCGAGGCCGGCGAAGGCGGCGCCCAGCATGTAGGCCAGCGACTTGGTCTGGACCAGGTTGATGCCCAGGGCCTCCGCTACATCCTCGTCCTCGCGGATGGCCACCCACGCACGACCCAGGCGGGAATCGCGCAGGCGGATGGCGATGAACGAGATGATGACGATACATATCAATGAGATGTAGTAGATCTGGTTCGGTCCCGCTAACCAGTGGTCGGGCGGGATGTCGATGCCCAGCGAGGCCAGCGGCTTGGGCACGTTGAGGATGCCGCGGGGGCCGCCGATGAAGTCCTTGAGCAGGTCGGAGCGCGCGAGGATGGCGATGATCTCGCCGAAACCGAGGGTGGCGATGGCGAGGTAGTCGCCGCGGATGCCCAGGATGGGCAGGCCCAGCAGGATGCCGAAGCCCATGGCTACCAGCATGGCGAATGGGATGGCGAAGAAGAAGTTCCATTCGGCGATGCCCAGCTCCCCGGTGCTGGTGAGCAGCGCGGTGGTGTAGGCGCCGACAGCGAAAAAGGCCACGAAGCCGAGGTCCAGGAGGCCGGCCAGGCCGAGCGTGATGTTGAGCCCCAGGCCCATCAGCGCGTAGAGGGCGATGAGCGCGATGACCGCGGGGATGAAGCCGGTGAAGCCCAGCGGCAGCAGCAGCACCACGATGAGCACGAGCGCGCCCAGCGGGATCGTCAGCATGGGCGAGCGTTGGCTCTCTCTGGGAAGCGCCTGCCAACGCTTGCGCGGCTGGAAGACCACCCAGATGCCGTACATCACGGCCACCGAGACGGCCACCAGGATGGCGCCCGGCATGCGCAAGCCGCTGGAGCTGAACAGGTCGCGGGCGACGCCGGAGCTGACGTCGTGCTGCAGCATGGGTGAGCGGATGACGCTGGCGAACATGCCCATGACGATGACCGCGCCGACCATGAACACCAGGAGGTTGCGCAGGTGGCGCGGCATCAGCGTCAGCAGACCGCCGATCACGCCCGTGGACATGGCCACCACGGCCGGGAACCAGAACGTGATCGGGAAGGCCTCGCCACGCCACATCTCACGGGTGTTCTCGAGCCCGAAGAACTCGGCCCCCGAGATGAGGTTGTAGAGGTCCGGGGAGGCGTTGGGGAAGTAGTCGCGCAGGTCCAGCGCTGGACCCACGATGAGCAAGATCGAAAGCGCAGAGCCGGCGATGAGGCCGGTCACGGCCGCGCCGATGATGGCGTTGAGTGGGCCCTTGGGCGCACGCATGGAGCCGGTGTAGCCGCCGAAGGCGAAGGTCACCAACAACAGGGTCTGACCGAGTGTGATGACATCCTCGATCATGTCGCGTTCCTGGAACGTGTTGACGATGCCCACGAGCGTGAGGTAGAGGGACGCGAAGGCGAAGAGCAGGCCAGCGATGATGACCGGTCGCCAGGCGTGGCGATCGGTGTTCAGGCTCCAGTCCACGGGTTCGTTGGTGGTCACGGTCTTCTCGGGTGCGTCAGGCGTGGTCGTCCGGGCCGTCATGCTCGCGACCTCGAGAGGCGCTCACCCAAGATCCCTTGCGGTCTGAACATCAGGACCATGACGAGGATGGTGAAGGCGATGACGTCCTTGAGCTGGCCGGGTGAGGGGACACCCAGACCGTCGATGATGAGGATGCTGCCGATGGACTCGGCCTCGCCCAGGACGAAGCCGCCGACCATGGCGCCGGGGATGTTGCCGATGCCGCCGAGGACGGCGGCGGTGAAGGCCTTGATGCCGGGGATGAAGCCCGTGTAGAACTGGACCTGGCCCCAGTACAGGCCGTAGAGCACACCGGCGGCACCGGCCATGGCCGCACCTACGCCGAACGTCATGACCATGGCCTTGGTGACGTCGACGCCCATGAGCGCGGCGGTCTCCTTGTCCTCGGAGACGGCGCGGATGGCGGTACCCATCTTGGAGCGCATGACGAAGAGGTAGAGCGCCACCATCATGCCCAGAGCGCTGCCGATGACGATGACCTGGATCCAGGTCATGCCCAGGGCGCTGAGGACGGGGATCCAGGTCTCTTCCTCGAGCACGTCCACGACGGGGTAGCGGAAGATCCCGGGGCCGACGAGGCCGCGCACGGTGTATTGCAGGAAGTAGGACGCACCGATGGCGGAGATGAGGAGCACCAGCCGGGGGGAGTGCCGGAGTGGGCGATACGCTACGCGCTCGACAGCCAGTGCCACGAGGGTGGAGATGGTGGCCGCGATGATCATCATCACCAGGATCGAAAACAGCGAGCCGAGCGGGCCCGCGTTGAGGATGCCCATGTCGTCGAGCACCTCGGCGGTGAAGTAGCCGGCGAAGATGCCGATCATGAAGATCTCGCCGTGGGCGAAGTTGATCATCTTCATGATGCCGTAGACCATCGTGTAGCCGAGCGCGACGAGGGCGTAGATCCCGCCCTGGACGGCGCCGTTCACGACGAGATCGACCCAGGTATCGACCGTGTACTTGCCCGACGTGATGGTCATGAACGAGCCCACCACGACGATGAGCACGAGGATGATGCGGAAGGCCCAGAGGAACGCGGTGACGGCACCCTCGAAGGCGGTCTCGGTGCGGCTCGGGCTACGTCTTGGTCTCAGGGTCGTCTGCATGGGCGGCGGATCCGGTGCGAGTTAGAGGGTGGACATGGACGAGCCGGGCGTTGATACGCCCGGCTCGTCCTTTGTCAGCTGGTCAGTCAGTCCCTGGCGGGTGGCTAGGCCTCGGGGGCCCAGACCACGGCCGGCGGCCAGACCTCATCTTCGATGGTGTCGGCGCCGACCTGGTAGACGGCGATGATCGGCGCGCTGCAGTCGCCGTCCTCGGTGCAGGTCAGGTTGCCGGTGACACCGGGGTAGTCCGCGGTAGCGTAGAGCGCCTCACGTAGGGCACCCAGATCGACGTCGAGCGAGCCGTCGTCGTTCTCGACCGCGACCTCGGCCACGGTGTCGAGGATGATGGCGGCGGCATCATGCGCATGCGCATGGAAGGCCTGCAACGGGGCGTCGAGGCCGCTGATGTCGAGGTAGGACTCGACGAGATCGGCGTAGGTCTCCTGCATGGCGCCGAAGTTCGGGCTCGACAGGTACATGCCCTCGACGTTGGGGCCGGCGGCGTTGACGAAGTCCTGCGAGAACAGGCCGTCGGAGCCGATGAGGACGACGTCCTCGAGACCGCCCACATCCGCGTACTGGTCGGCGATGAAGCCGCCCTCAGCGGTGAAGATCGGGAAGTAGATGACCTCAGGCGCGGCAGCCGCGACGTTGGTCAGGACCGGGTTCATGTCGGTCTGGCCGGCAGAGACGGCCTCGGAGACGACGATCTCGCCGCCCAGCTCCGCGAACGCCTCCTCGAACACGCCCACCAGCGCCTCGGCGTAGGCCGAGCCGTCATGGATGGTGGCGGCCTTGGTCAGACCCAGCTCGCCCGACACGAAGTCGGCCACGAACTTGCCCTGGATGGCATCGGACCAGGCCGTGCGCAGGAAGCCTTCGTACTCGGCACCGCGATCGGGGAACGTCAGCGACGGGCGGGTAGCTGAGCCGGAGATGGCGGTCAGGCCGGCCTCGGTGATGGTCTGGATGCCGCCGACGGTGGCGTCGGAGCACGAGGAGCCGACGACGCCGATGACGGTCGGGTCGTTGGCCAGCGCGAGTGCGGCCTGAGCGCCACCCTCGACGGTGCAGAGCTCGTCCTGGATATTCAGCTCGATCTCGTGACCGAGGATCTCGCCGCCACGGTCCTCGACCGCGACCTCGATGCCGTAGACCATGTCCTGGCCGAGCACGGCGTTGGGGCCGGAGAGCACCTGATACACGCCAAGCGTGATGGGCTCACCTTCGGGGATATTGATGACCTTGGAATCCTGGGCCAGCGCGGGCGCGGCGACAGCGGTGGCCAACAGGCCGGTCGCCGCGGCGACGCCGAGGGTCTTTCGCATCATGGTTCCTGTGGTCTCCTCCTACGGATGTCGATGCGGCGCGTTCCGGCGCCAAAAACATGCGGCCTCGGTCGGGTGCCACGAGCCCGGCGACGACGCGTAGAAAGCCCCATTCCAGGTGCCGCATGCACCGTTTCCTGGTCCCCCTTGAAAGAACGCCGCGCTTCTTACTGGGTCGCGCGCGCACGACGGCCTGAGACCGCTGAAGCGTGCGCCACATTCTAGACGCCTCTCCGGTGCCTGCAAGGTGACCTTGCGGCTCCATCTCGGTTACGGCCTCGTGCAGCGCCGAGTGGGAACGCCTCCGCTGTTGCGTTCGGGCAACACCCGCACCCGGTGGCGGCGAATCGAAACGACCGGGGCGCAGGGCCCCGGTCGTGTCTCACTGAGGCCGGTCATGCCGGCCTCAGTGTCACTCGGACTCTTCCTCGGTGGCGTCTTCTGCCGGCTCCTCGACGGCCGGCTCGTCTGCCGGGGCCTCGGTGGCGTCGTCGTCACCGTCGCAGGCGGCGATGGCGAAGGCGAAGACCAGGGCAGCGAACAGGGCGGTGATCCTCTTCATTCGGGACTTCCCTCCTCGGACTGGTTGGGTGGTAGGCCGGCGACAGCGTCGTCGGTGGATCAGGTGCGGCACACCCACACGAAGGGACACGCTCACGGCAAGCGCTCCGTGAAGTATCATAAGCGTCGGCGTTTCGAATGCAAGACGCCTTGAGCGCCCCGGGCGTGTGCGGACAGCGACCCTCTGCGGTCCCTGGAACACCCGGTGCGGCGCGTTCGAGGATCGTTTGACGCCACCGTCGTGATCAGACAGACCGTAGAAGCCCGCGGGGCCCGGTCGTCACCAGGAGCTCGACACATCAGCAACGACCGGACACACGACCTGCGATGCGCGCTGGGCTCTGCCCTTGGCGGCGACCGTCGCCTCGAGTGTCCCCTACGCTGAGTCGCCAGCTGCGGCTCGCACTACACAGGAGTCCTGCGTGAGCAAGAACGTCGCCGTCTTCGTTGACGTTGCGAATATCTTCTATGCGGCCAAGGCCGCGGGGGTGGACATCGACTACGTCACCCTCCTCAAGTCGGCCACGGCCAACCGCGACTTCGTGCGCGCGTACGCCTACACCGGCCTCGATCCCGAGAACGAGAACCAGCGCCAGTTCCACGCCTTCCTGGCACGCTCCGGCTACAAGGTCGTGAGCAAGGACATCCGCAAGTACGGCGACGGCCGCGTCAAGGCCAACCTCGACATCGAGCTCGTCGTCGACATGATGCGCATGGCGGACAAGATCGACATCGCCATCGTCGTCTCCGGCGACGGTGACTTCGCTCCCGCCATCACGGCTGTCCAGCAGAAGGGTGTGCGCGTGGAGGTCATCAGCTTCCGCGGTAACACCAGCAGCGATCTCATCGATGTGGCCGACATCTTCATCGACATCACCAGCGTCGCCAAGGTCGAGAAGGGCGCCCGCAGCGGTCGCCGCGTCGCATCCGACGGCGATCTCTCCATGACCGAGGTTCCGGACAAGGAATCGGGCGTCAAGCCGCGCCGCCGTCGCCGCAGCGATGCGGATGACAAGACCGAGAAGCCCAGCCGCCCCCGCCGGCGTGGCGGCCGCAAGCCAGACGCGGAGAAGGTAGAGAAGGTCGAAGCAGCGGACAAGACAGAAGCGACCGCCGCAGCAGCGACAGGCGTTGCTGCGACAGGCGCTGCAGCGCTCGTCGCTCTGCCCGGCGAGAAGCTCTCGCGCGGCGCAGAGGTAGCAGAGGCTCCGGCCCAGACCGAGGAAGCCCCTGCGGCCGAGTCCACCGAACCTGCTGATGAGCAGTCCGGTGAGGACACCGGCCGTCGTCGTCGCCGCCGCCGCGGTGGCCGCGGTCGTGGTCGTGGCGGCCGTGGCGGTGAGGCTGCGCCTGAGGTGCCGGCCGAGGAGGCCGCTCCTGTCGAGGCCACCCTTGCGGAGGACGAGGTCCCGACGCTGCCCCAGCACTCCGGTTTCGGCTCCGTCTGGGATAGCCAGATCGGCGTTCCCGCGGACACGGCTGCGACCGCCACCGGAGGTGCCGAGGACCTCGAGGACCTCGAGGATGAACCGGAGGTGCCTGAGTACCTCCTGTCGGAGAAGAAGCAGGGCCGCCGCCGTGGCCGCAGCGGCCGCAGTGGCCGCAGCGGGGGTGGCTATCGTTCCGCGCTGGACCGCGAGCGCTACGGCGTCAGCGGTGGCTCTTCGCGCGGCTCGGGACGCGGCAAGGGCCGCTCGGCCAGCACGCCGCGTGCCTCTGCCCAGTCGATGGAGCCCATCGAGCAGACGCCCGGTGGCGACCCCTGGAGCGAGGTCCCACCGGAGGTCCAGGAGCTGCTGAAGGCTGAGCTTGCCCGGCGTGACGGCACCGACAGCAAGTCCCAGCCCGAGGCTGCTTCCGAGAAGGCCGACGAGGCCGAGGAGAAGCCCAAGAAGCGCACCACCCGCAAGCGCACGACCCAGAAGGCCGCTCCGGCCAAGGACGACGCGCCTGCCGACGAGGCCGAGAAGGCCGACGAGGCCGAGGAGAAGCCCAAGAAGCGCACCACCCGCAAGCGCACGACCCAGAAGGCCGCTCCGGCCAAGGACGACGCGCCTGCCGACGAGGCCGAGAAGGCCGACGAGGCTGAGGAGAAGCCCAAGAAGCGCACCACCCGCAAGCGCACGACCAAGAAGGCCGCTCCGGCCAAGGACGACGCGCCTGCCGACGAGGCCGAGAAGGCCGACGAGGCTGAGGAGAAGCCCAAGAAGCGCACCACCCGCAAGCGCACGACCAAGAAGGCCGCTCCGGCCAAGGACGACGCGCCTGCCGACGAGGCCTAGCCTCCGACCATGGATCGTGCCGCCGAGCCTATCGCGCCCGGCGGCACCTTCCTGACTCGCGGCCACGCCGCGGCTCTGGCGGCGGTCGCACGCGCCGTCGTCAGCGAGCATCCGCCGCATGCCCTGCTGCTGGTGGGGCCTCGCGGCGTGGGCAAGACCACGCTGGCGCTCGATCTCGCGGCCGGTCTGCTGTGTCTGGATCACGAGCCGGCTGACCGCCCCTGCCGTGACTGCTCGGCCTGCCGCAAGGTGGCCACCGACAACCATGCCGACCTCCACCTCGTCGAGCCTGAGGGCGCGGGTGAGCAGATCCGTATCAGCCAGGTGCAGGGGCTGGCATCCGAGTTGGCGCTGACGGCCATGGAAGGCCGATTTCGTATCGCCGTCATCACCTCCGCCCAGCGACTCAACCCCGATGCTCAGAACGCGCTGCTCAAGACCCTCGAAGAGCCAGGTCCGGCGACTTGCCTGGTGCTCTGCGCGGACGATGCCGCACCCCTGCTGCCCACGGTCATCTCCAGGGCTGCCCGCCTACGCCTCGCGCCCACGCCCATCGGTGCCCTTACCGAACTGCTGATCGAGGAAGACCGCGCCCAACCGGCGCAGGCGCGTGCTCTGGCCATCGCTTCCGGCGGACGGACCGGACTGGCCCTCCGGCTGTCGACGCAGCCGGAAGCCGTCATCGCCCGCGCTCGCATCAGCCACACGCTGCTCGAGCTCAGCACGGCCGACCGACGAGCGCGTCTCGAGGCCGCAGCCGATCTCATCACCGACGGGGCCGCGGTCGACGCCGCCTTGCGCGGCGAGGTGGCCCCCTCGGGCAAGAAGCTGCAGCCGGTCGAGCGCCGTCGGGCAGTGACGCTCGTCATCGATGTCTGGCGCGACCTCGGGCGCGACCTCGCGATGGCCGCCCAAGGGGCGGGGCAAGGCGTCCGCGACCTCGACCAGCTCGAGGGGCTGCTCGATATCGGATCACGCATGGATCTGGGCACCTTGCGGCGTTTCCTCGACCGTCTCGACCGTCTGGCGCTGGCCATCGAGGGCTACGCCAGCCCTGAGCTGACGCTGGATGCGCTGCTGTTGACGTGGCCGCACCCGCGCTCTGGCGGGAAGGCCGCCGCATGAGTTCGCCCGAGCGGCGACTCGTGGCCATCGTCCGCGGCATGGTCCAGGGCGTCGGATTCCGCTGGTTCGTGCAGCGCGAGGCGGGGCGGCTCGGCCTCGACGGCTGGGTCGCCAACCAGGCCGACGGCTCGGTCGAGGTGGTGGTGGAGGGCTCGGAGGCTGCGCTCGGCGAGCTCGTGCTGATGCTGTGGGAGGGTCCTCCGGGCGCGTCGGTCGGTGGCGTCGACGTGCGCCATGAACCCGCACGCGGCAACATCGCCGGCTTCACCATCCGCAGCGGTGCACATCGCGGTGACTGAGGGCTCGAGCGGTCGCTGCCACCGGCTTCAGCGCGCGGCAATGGGATCTGCCCGACCTTGGCGTAGGCGCCTTCGAACGCAGCGTGCTGCCGGCGATGACCGACCACGACGAGCCAGCCACCGTTCCGCGGTCTCGTTCGCGGGCACCATCACGCAGGGCGTGTCCGGCCTCGGGAAGTTCGGCATCCCTGGCAACTCGACGGTGATGCTGCACTTGACGAAGGCCCGCTCACCGGGTACCGCACCGCCGAGCATCGCAAGCCACTGCGCGCGCTGCTCGGAGATGTGCTCGGCTAGGCTATCGTGACTGCCATGGACTTCCGCATCGCCCGTCCGGCCCGTGACCGCTATGGCTTCGACGAAAGCCTCTTCTCGAGTGACGGAGACGCCATCGTCTTCGACCCCGCCCGCGCCATCGCGCTGGCTGAGCGCTTCGTCGACGAGGACGCCGACCGTGCCCGGGCGGCCTCGGAGATCGCTGCCATCGGCCTCATCCATGAGCTGGGTCACCGTGCTGTCTCGGTAGAGCGTCGGGGTGACCCCGTCGGTGGCGGTCCGATGGCCCGTGGACTTGCCGAGCTCGACTCACGCGTCGGTGAGGACGCGGTCGATGAGGGACTCTCGAACTACGAGACCGCGTTCCCGGCCCTGCCCGTCTACCGCGACGAGGTGCCGGTCGGTGAGTGGCTGGCGCGGCCCAAGAGCGACGTACCCGGTCGCGAGGCGGCACTCGAGGAGCTGGCCTTGACGAGCATCGCAGCGCGCAATCCGGCCGCCGCGCCCTATCGCGAGTTGACCTCCGACCCATCGCTCACGGAGTCGACCCAGAAGCGATTGCTCGACGCTGTGGCCGGTGCCGACCTCGACCCTGACGACCCGGACCTTGAGCGAAAGGCACCCGCGCACACGCTGTGGCAGCGCCTCATCGAACCGATGGAGACGGCGCCCCAGTCGCTGGCCGCCCAACTGCGCTGGATCCGCATCCATTGGGCCGGCTGGCTCGACGATGCCGACCTGCTGCACATCGACCGCCAGCTGGGTGTGCTCGACGAGATCGATCGCCTGGCGTGGCTGCGGGCGCAGGGTGGCCCAGGCAGCGGCGACCAGGCCGACTCGGCGGCGCTGTCGGGCTTCGGCGGCTTCGACGACGAACCGGAGGCCTTCAGCGAGGACCGCGACTGGATGGCCGAGCTCGTGCTCGTGGCCAAGTCCACCTACGTCTGGCTCTCGCAGCTCTCTCGCGACTACGGCCGTGAGATCACGCGTCTCGACCAGATCCCGGACGAGGAGCTCGACGAGCTGCGTGCGCGGGGCTTCAGCGGGCTCTGGCTGATCGGCCTCTGGGAGCGCAGCCCGGCCTCTCGGAAGATCAAGCAATGGCGCGGTAATCCTGACGCCATGGCCTCGGCCTACTCGGTGGCTGACTACCGCATCGCCGACGAGCTGGGAGGTGACCCGGCTTGGCAGAACCTGCGCGATCGTGCGGCCGCACGCGGCATCCGCCTGGCCGCGGACATGGTGCCCAACCACATGGGCATCGACTCCACTTGGGTCGTGGAGCGCCCCGACTTGTTCATCTCCACGCCGTACCCCCCGTTCGAGTCGTACTCCTTCACGGGTGATGATCTCTCGAGCGACGACCGTGTCGTCATCCAACTGGAGGATCACTACTGGGACTCGTCGGATGCGGCGGTCGTCTTCAAGCGCATCGACAAGGCCTCGGGCGAGGAGCGCTACATCTACCACGGCAACGACGGCACCAGCTTCCCCTGGAACGACACGGCGCAACTGGACTACCTCAGGGAGGAGGTGCGCGAGGCTGTCATCGGCCAGATCCTCGAGGTCGCGCGCCGGTTCAACGTGATCCGCTTCGACGCTGCCATGGTCCTGGCCCGACGTCACATCCAGCGCTTGTGGTACCCGCTGCCGGGTCACGAGGCCGGGATCCCCTCACGCTCGGTCGCGGCCGTGCCGGCCGACGAGCTGCGACGGCTGATGCCGCAGGAGTTCTGGCGCGAGGTCGTCGACCGGGTCGCCCAAGAGGTGCCGGACACGCTCCTACTGGCCGAGGCCTTCTGGCTCATGGAGGGCTACTTCGTGCGCACCCTGGGCATGCACCGCGTGTACAACAGCGCCTTCATGCACATGCTGCGGGACGAGAAGAACGCGGAGTACCAGCAGGTCATCCGCGAGACCGTCCAGTTCGACGCACGCATCCTGGGCCGCTACGTCAACTTCATGAACAATCCCGACGAGCGCTCGGCCGTCGATCAGTTCGGTAGTCATGATAAGTACTTCGGTGTAGCGACGCTGCTGGCCACGCTGCCGGGCCTGCCCATGTTCGGCCACGGCCAGTTCGAGGGCTACAGCGAGCAGTACGGGATGGAGTTTCGCCGGCCGCAGCGTGACGAGTGGCCCGATCAAGGGCTCGTCGAGCGGCACCGTCGGGAGATCAGCCCGCTTCTGCACGAGCGCTGGCGCTTCTCCGGCGCTGCCGGCTTCCGCCAACTCACCGCACTCGAAGGTGGGGGAGCGACCCACGATGTCTTTACGTATGCTAACGATGCGGAGAACGGGCCCCGGGGCGCGATGGAGAAGCGCTCGCTGGTGGTCTATCTCAACCGCTACCCGCGGGCGCACGTGCGCATCCCCGGCGTGGCCGAGGCACTGAGCCTGGGCTTCGAGCGTGACGGCTACGTCATCCTTCGCGATCACCAGACCGGGCTGGACTACCTGCGCCAGCTCGCTGACCTGCGACAGAACGGCCTCGAGCTGGAGCTCGATGGCTACGGCTGCCATGTCTTCCTTGCCTTCGAGGAGGTCTCCGACGCCGGTGGTGCCGGTTGGGCCGAGCTGGCCCAGCGCCAGGGCTTGGCCGGCATGCCCGACGCCCACGCGGCGCTGCGCCGGATGCGGGACGAGCCGGTCCGCGAGGCCGTGCGCGCGGTCTTCGCCACGCGCGTGGCCGAGGAAGCATTCCTGCCGGATGTCTCGGGTGAGCCCGATACACACGCCGGCGCCGACGCTGCCCGGAGCGCGCTCACGACCGCGTTCGAGCGACTAGCCTCGGTCGTCGGCTCGCAGACTGACGTCACCGGCACCGCCATCGAGACGGCGCGTGTGGCTGCGAGCGTGCGTACGGTCCGCCCTCGCCTGCTGGCCCAGGCGTTGGCCGGCTGGACCATCTTCAGCGCCATCGGCAGCGTCGCTTGCGACGGTCATGCCGGCCGCACCAGCGACGTCTTCGGAGCCTGGGATGGCGCCGACGCGGTCGGTGATCTTGCGCGCAGGTCGGGGACCGGCGATGCGCAGGCATGGCGGGCGGCCGAGCTGGCTCATGCACTGCTTGCCATCGAGCCCGGCCAGCTGCTTGAGGCGGCGGACGCTGACGGACTGCCGGCCGCGTGGTTCGAGATCCCGGCCGTGCGTGCCGCGACCGGCTGGAACCAGTGGGAAGGTGCAACGTACATCTCGGCCGAAGCCTGGGACCAGTTCGTCGATGCCCTCGCCGAACGAGAGATGCTACTCGACCTGCCGGGTGCCAGCGACCATGCTGCTGAGCTGCGGCGACGCGCGGCAGAGGCCTCGTACCAGATCGACGCCACGGACGATCGCGACGCACGATGAGCGGCGATCGCCTCGGCGATCTCGTCGCTGACATCACTACCTGCCGCCGCTGTCCGCGCTTGGTCGAGTGGCGCGAGGAGGTGGCGCGCACGAAGGTCGCGCGCCACCGCGACTCGGTCTACTGGGGTCGCCCGGTGCCTGGGTTCGGCGACCCGGAGGCTCGCCTGCTCGTGCTGGGACTGGCGCCGGCAGCCCACGGAGCCAACCGCACTGGACGCGTATTCACCGGCGACAACCCCGGCGGCTCCGGGGAGATCCTCTACGAGGCGCTGTATCGAGCGGACTACTCTCCGCGACCCCGCTCGATGGGCCCAGCCGACGACCTCAAGCTGCAGGACTGCTACATCGCCGCGGTCAACCGCTGTGCGCCACCGGCCAACAAGCCCACCACCGAGGAGCGGGACAACTGCATCCCGTTCCTCGCACGCGAGCTGCGGCTGCTGGCGCGCGCGCGCGTCATCCTCGTGCTTGGCGGCTATGCCTGGGACGCGACCTTGCGCGTACTCGCCGGTGAGGGACACAAGCTCACGCCGAAGCCGAAGTTCGGGCACGGCGCGGAGGCTGCGGTCGGGCCCTACACGCTCGTGGGCTGTTATCACCCCAGCCAGCAGAACATGTTCACCGGTCGGCTCACGACGGACATGCTCGACGAGGTGCTGGCGCGTGCACGGGACCTGGTGGAGTCCCCGTAGCCGAGTAGATCGGCCGTGACATTTGGTCATCGCTGCGCTATACCTTTCCCAAGGGCTGTGAAGAGGGAAGGCAGAGTGCCAGGCCGGGGGGTCCGGTCCAGTGGACTCGCAGGAGATCATCGAGATGACCCCCAGGAAGACCGTTGTGCTCATCGCAGCGTCAGCGTTGGCTGTGGCGCTGGCGGCTCCGGTATCGGCCCAGCCCACCATCGAGGTCGTGGCCGAGGGCTTGCATGCCCCCAGAGGGCTGGCCGTAGCCGGCGACGGCAGCCTGCTCGTGGCTGAGGCCGGCCAGGCCGGCGACGTTTGCCCCGAGATGGCCGCAGGCTTCTGCTTTGGTGCGTCCGGCTCCATCGCACACATCAGCGACGGCAGCGTCGAGCGCATCATCGAGGGTCTGCCGTCCTCTGGCTCCGGCCCCGAGCTGGTGGGTCCGTCCGACGTGGCCATGGTCGATGAGGACCACTTCTACGTGGTCGTGAACAGCGGTGCCGACCCGGCTATGCGCGAGGGCCTGCCTCCGGAGATGTCCGCTATGGGCTGGCTTGTGATGGGCTCCAGCGACGGCAGCTCAAAGCCGGTCGCAGATGTCGCCGGTTTCGAGTCGACCGATGATCCTGACGCGGAGTACTCGGGCGGCGTGCCCGACGCCAACCCACACTCCGTGGCCCTCGCTGCGGATGGCAGCGTGGTCGTGGCCGATGCCGGCCAGAACGCGCTGCTGGGTGTGGACGACGCCGGCACGGTCTCGCTCATCACGCTCTTCCCGCCCCGCGAGCACCTGTTCTCGGCCGAGCTGATGGCGGCGATGGGCCCACCACCGGAGGTCGATGGCGAGATGGCGGCGGAGGGTGAGGCCATGGCCGAGGGCGCTGAGATGGGCGAAGCCGACGAGATGGCCGAGGCTCCACCGGAGGGCGCGATGGTCCCGGTCCCGGTCGAGTCCGTGCCGACGGCCGTCGTGCTCGGACCCGATGGTGCCTACTACGTCGGAGAGCTCACGGGCGGCCCGTTTCCGGTCGGCGGCGCGAGCGTTTGGCGCGTGGTCCCGGGCGAGGAACCCACCGAGTATGCGACCGGGCTCACCAACATCATGGACCTTGGCTTCGGTCCCGACGGTACGCTCTACGTGGCTGAGATCGTGCACGAGGGCTTGATGCCTCTCTTCATGGGTGGCGACGTTGCGCCGATCGGCGCGGTCATGAGCGTTCCATCCGGCGGCGGAGCGGCCGCGGTCCTCGCTACGGGCCCGGAGCTGATGGCCCTCGGCGGTCTGGCCGTCGGTGACGATGGCGCCATCTACGTCAGCGCCAACACGCTTGGCCCCGAGGGCGGCACGGTCGTCAAGATCACTCCCTAGCCCCGAGGTTCACCCGCGATCGACGACGGCTCGCCCCTCCGGGGCGGGCCGTCACTTCATGTGGCGGCTAGCCGTCCAGGTGGCGGAAGTTCGGCCACAGCTGGAGGTCGATGTGCGGGGCCATCTCCAAGAGCTCCCGGACGTCGCCCTCCAGCGACTCCACCAGGTCGGCCGGCTCGTCGAGGGCAGCAGGGGAGGGCCGCTTCTTCGAGACGTTGTAGGCCTTGCCCAGGTCCTCGGGCGGCGGCACCCAGTCGTCAAGCTCGAGGAACTCCAGCGTGCGCTGGTACTCGGCCGCCGGATCCTGCAGGCACTTCTCGAACTGCAGCACGAGCAGGCGGTCCAGCCCGTAGGCCTCCACGTACGGTCGCAGCGCGAAGGCGTAGAACGAGCGGGCGTAAGCATCCTTGCGGCCGGCCCACAGGTTCAGCCGCTTGCCACGCCGCTCCTTGTGCTTCTGCCACTGACCCACACCCGAGCGGTAGCGTTCGACGGGATCCCGTAGCAGCACCACCAGCTTGGCCTTCGGGGCCACGGCCTTCATCGCTTCGACCACGCCCGGCACGTTCATATACCGCGGCGTCCACTCGCCGACCATCTTGCCCTCGGGCCGGGGGAAGTAGCGGTAGTACTCCTCGCGATCGGCGTCGAACAGCGGCCGCCAGCCGAAGCGGCTCAGCTGGTGCGTCTCCTTGAGCTGCCAGCCGACCACGTCGGGGTGCTTGACGATGAGCTTCCACCAGCGGGTGGTGCCGGCCTTCTGTACGCCGATGCCGATGTAGTCGGGCGGACCCGTCGTCCAGCCCTCCTTCAGCGGTGGCGGCGGCGCACCGCTGCCCGAACGCCGTTTGCCGCTGCTGTTCGGTGCGTCCGACGATCTCCTCGGCCGGACCAGGCGCTGCACGCGTCGCTTGATGTTCACGTCTCCGAGTGTGCCATGTCCGCGGCCGGCCGCGCCGCTCCCTAGACTGAATGGTGAATGCACAGGCTCCACCCGATCGTCGGCACCCTCCGACGCAACCCTGACTTCTCACGCCTCTACCTGGCGCTGCTCATCGCCTTCGCGGCCGACTGGTTCGCCACGGTCGCGCTCATCGATCTCGTCCTCGAGACGACCGATTCGGCAGCAGCAGCCTCGGTCATCCTGGTGCTGCAGATGGCGCCGTTCCTGGTGGCCACGCCTATCGCGGGCATGCTCGCCGACCGATTCGACCGACGGCTCCTGCTCACCGGCGCCAACGTCGCGCGTGGGGTCGTGTGCATCGGGTTGCTCTTCGCCGTCGATGCCGAGACGGTCTGGATCGCCTTCGCCGTGGTCGGCCTGCTGGCCTTCGGGGCGGCCTTCTTCGAGCCCACCGTCAGTGCCTCGTTGCCGAACCTCGTCGATCGGGCGGACCTGCCCACGGCCAACGCGCTCGTCGGATCGGCCTGGGGCACGATGGTCGCCTTGGGTGCGGCCATCGGCGGGGTCGTCACCGCCACCGTCGGGCGCGAGGTCACCTTCCTCATGTACCCGCTGCTCTTCTTCGCCTCGGCCGCGCTGGTGTGGACGGTCCGACGCTCGATGCGCGAGGAACATGCCGTCGCCCCGGAGGACGCCCCTCGCGGCATCAGCGGCCTGGTCTCGACGGTCACCGAGACGCTTGCCCTGGCGCGCCGCGATCACGCCGTGGCCTCGTTGCTGTTGACGAAGCCGACCTTCGGTGTTGCCACTGGCATCGTGCACATGCTGGCCATCACCAGCGACGACATCTGGGGCTCCGGCCAGCTGGGCGTGGGCATCCTCTTCGCGGCTCGCGGTCTCGGTGCCATCGTGGGCCCGTTCCTGGCTCGGACCTACGCGGTCGACGACATCAGCCGCCTGCTGCGTGGCATCAGCCTGGCCTTCGTGGTGTACCTGGTCGGGTACGCGCTGCTACCGCTTTCCCCGGTCATCTGGGCTGCGGCCGTGTTCGTCTTCGTGGGCCACGTCGGCGGCGGTGCGCAGTGGACGCTCTCGTCCTTCGGGCTCCAACGTACGACGCCGGACCGGGTACGTGGACGCGTCTTCGCCGTCGACTTCGGGATCGCCCTGGCCATCTCCTCGGTCTCGACCCTGACGGCCGGCTGGCTCGCGGGCACCATCGGCCCGATCCCGACGCTGTACGTGATGCTGGGCGCGATGGCCATGACCGTCGGGCTCTGGTTCTGGTGGACCGGGCCCGTCCGCCGAGGCGAGGCTACACCGGTCCATGACGTGGACGAGCCACCACCCCACGCCTCACCCGAGCCGCCGATCTAGCGAGTGCCCAGCGGCCTCGACGGTATCGGGAGCTCAGTGGCTCCTTATCCCCTGCTGGCTGGACTCGACCAGCCTGCGCTCCCGAGTGCACGGCTCGAGCACAGTAGAGGCTGAGACTGACGATCCGAGCCTGCTGGAGGCTGAGACGGAGCACTTCGGCCTCGATGACGTCGAGTTCAGCCATCAGGGGATAGCCGCTGGAGCCGCGGGAGTCCTTGCCTCGGGCCACCCGGAACCAGGACGTTGCGTCGTGGCAGGACCAGCATGGACTGACAGGGTCGTTCATCAGCGACACGCCGATGGCGCACGTTAGTCAACGTGGTATAGACTATCTACTGATGATTGACTATCAACGTAATCTCGAGCGACTGGGATGAGCGAGGCGCGCCCCGATCCCACCACCGGGCGCCTGAGCCGACTGATGCACCGGCTCGGCTCCACCCTGGGCCCATCACACGAGGACGTGGCCGATATCGATGTCCCGCGCCACCAGATGCGGGCGCTCTTCATCGTGGCCAAGCACGGTCCGCTGTCCGTCAGCGCTCTGGCCAAGGCCATCGACGCCAGCCTGGCGAGCACGTCCTCGCTGGCAGACCGCCTGGTGAAGGCCGGCTACGTGAAGCGCCAGCCCGATCCCGAAGACCGGCGACGCGTCTCGCTGATCGCCACCGGCCGCGGTCAGGAGGCGGCTGACGCGCTCATGCGTCGCTTCCATGAGCGCTTCGAGCGACTCATCGAGGCCATGAGCCCCAAGGGACGCGAGGCACTGGAGGCCGGACTCATCGACATGATCCGCGCGGCAGAGGAGCTCGGCCTGCGCGACGACCATGACCACCCTCCCCACCCTGGAGACCAGGCATGACGACCGCTACGGGCGCCAACGCGATGGTCGAGGTCCGGGAGCTGGCCCGCAGCTTCGGTGACATCGAGGCCGTCAAGGGCGTGTCCTTCGAGATCCACGAAGGCGAGATCTTCGGCTTCCTCGGCCCCAACGGCGCCGGCAAATCCACCACCATCAACATGCTCTGCACGCTGCTGCGCCCCACGGCCGGCGCGGCCACGCTCAACGGCTTCGACGTCCAGCAGGACCGCAGCGACGTGCGCCGCTCGATCGGCCTCGTCTTCCAGCAGCCCACACTCGACGAGTACCTCACCGCCGAGCAGAACCTCAGGTTCCACGCCTACGCCTACGCCGTCCCCAAGGACGTGCGCGACCAGCGTATGCGTGAGCTGCTCGAGATGGTCGAGCTCTGGGACCGCCGCAAGTCACCGGTGCGCACGTACTCGGGCGGCATGAAGCGGCGCCTCGAGATCGCACGTGGGCTGCTCCACCATCCCCGCGTCCTCTTCCTCGACGAGCCCACGCTGGGATTGGATCCGCAGACGCGCCGCAGCATCTGGAACTACCTGCTCGAGCTGCGCGAGCGCGAGAACCTGACCATCTTCCTGACCACGCACTACATGGACGAGGCTGAGAACGCCGATCGCATCGCGGTCATCGACCATGGTGAGATCCAGGCGCTCGATACGCCAGTGGGCCTGAAGGCCATGGTCGGGGGCGACCTCGTGACCGTCGGCGCGGAGGACCTCGACGCTGCAGTCGCGGAGATCAAGGATGGCTTCGGGTTCGAGACGATCCGAGACCATGACGCACTCACGTTCCACGTGGACGGCGGCGAGGCCTTCCTGCCCGAGTTCGTGCGCGGTTTCAGCCAGCCCATCACCTCCATCGGCCTGCGCAAACCCACCCTCGACGATGTCTTCCTCGAGGTCACCGGCCACGAGATCCGCGACGAGGAGGTCAGCGAGCACGCACAGATGATCCAGAACATGGGACGGGGGCCTCGACACTGATGCTGCACTCAGAGACCGTCCGCGGCACCTGGGTCGTGGCCTACCGCGAGCTGCTGCGCTACGTCACCGAACGCTCGCGCATCGTCAGCTCGCTGGCCATGCCTCTGCTCCTGCTGGTCGTCTTCGGCGCCGGATTCACCAACGTCATCGGCGGCATGGCTCCAGGCATCGACTACATCCAGTTCATGTATCCCGGCATCATCGCCATCACCGTCCTCACGACGTCGCTCTTCGCGGGCATCTCGGTCGTATGGGATCGCGAGTACGGCTTCCTGCGCGAGATCCTGGTGGCGCCCATCTCACGGACCGGCATCGTCCTGGGCAAGGCCATCGGGGCCACCATGCAAGCGTCCATCCAGGTCGCGCTGATGCTGATGCTGGCCCCATTGCTGGGCGTGGAGCTGAACCCACGGATCATCATCGGGCTCATCCCCATGATCATCATCCTTTCCCTGGGCCTCGCCGGGCTGGGCATCTTCATGGCTTCGTTCATGCGCTCGCAGCAGGGCTTCCAGACGATGATGCAGATCATCATCTTCCCCCTGATCTTCCTCGCCGGCGTGTTCTTCCCGGTCAACGACGTGCCGGTCTGGATGGAGGTCATCAGCAAGGTCAACCCCCTGACCTACGGCGTCGATGCCGTGCGCCAGGTCTTCCTCGGTTCTGAGGCCAGCGCGCTGGGTCTGGGTGTGACCATCGGTGAGCACACCTTCACCATGGCCCAGGACATCATGGTCGTGGCGGCCATGACTGCCATCGCCCTGGGCGCGGCCATCTGGGCTTTCAACCGCCAGGAGTAGGCCGGTTCCGATGGGCCGGCAGTCGGAGGATCGCTCGGCTTGAGCACAGCAGCCCCACATACACCGAGCGTCGAGGAGAAGCCCGAGCCACCGCTCGATTGCGACACGCCCACGTCCCGCCGCTGGGTCCTGCTGCTGTGGCTGCTTGCGCTGGCCTGGTTGACGATGCTGGCGGTGCCGGCTTTGGCGGACATCGTGCAGCAGGTCGACGACCATGTGACGGAGTGGGTGGTCTCGATCGAGCAGGACCTGCTGGTGTCGGTGGCGAAGGCCTTCCGCGCCTTCGGTGGCACGATCGCCAGTGCGATCGTGGTCGTGGTGGTCGCCGTGCTGCTTGCCTGGCAGCGACGCGGCCCGGCGCTCGTGGTCTGGCTCGCCGCGGTCGGCTTGTCCGAAGTCCTCAACGCCCTCATCAAGGGCCTCTATGAGCGAGCCAGGCCTCCGCTCAGCGTGGTGGAGGAGACCTCCTACTCGTTCGCCTCCGGCCACTCGCTGACCGCAGCCGTCCTCTCCATCACGCTCGTGCTGGTCTTCGTGCCGGCCGGTCCACGCCGCCGCGCCTGGCTCGTCGTGGCCGTCGGCTACGCCTTTCTCATGGCCGCCAGCCGGGTCTACATCCGAGCGCATTGGCTGAGCGACACGCTCGCCGGCGTCACCATCGGTGCGGCCTGTGCGCTCAGCGTGGCCCTCGTGGCCAGCTGGTGGTACGTGCGGGGCCAGACGTCCTGACGATCCACTGGCGCCGGATCCAGACGTGGAGCAAGTACGGCGGCCGACCCTCGCTGGGCCGGCCGCTGTACCGTTCGTCCGTTTCGGGGCTAGGCCCAGACCGGTCAGGCGGCCACGTCGCGCCGCTTGAAGAGATACACGCTCAGGACCAGCGGGATCACGGCCAGGATCGCCAGCAGTGCGGCCGAGGCCCAGTCCACGCCACTGCCCATCGGGTCGGTGGCGATGAAGTGCTGCCAGGGCGAGAGCCAGGCGAGGTCGTTGATCAATTCGTTCCCGGCCATCGGCAGGAAGGCCGAGATGGCGTACATGACCACGGCCACGAGCATCGCCAGGAGGATGGCCAGCACACCGCGGCCGCTGACGATCGAGACGACCATGGCGATGCCCCCGACGAAGACCGAGATGAGCGTGACCATCAGGTGGATGGCCAACACCTGGTCGAAGCCGATGTCGATGCCCGCGAGCAGGACGCCCACTTGGGTCAGGATGGCGATGATGGCCGAAGCCAGGACCACGTGGACGACCATGGCCGCGACCTTGTCGACCGCGATGCGCGTGCGACGCGTCGGCGTGGACATGACCAGGCCCAGCGTGCCGTTCTCCATCTCGCCGCCGAAAGCTCGAGCGGCCGACGAAGCGGCCACGAACATGAGCACGAACGGCACCATGATCGAGTACATCTCGCCGGTGTACCAGCCGGTCGGCGTAGCCATGTCGACGCCGCCGGCGATGGCGAAGAGCTCTTCGGGCATCTGGGAGAGCATCTCCTCGAGGACATCCTCGAGAGCGAGATACATCGGGCCCATCAACAGGTTCAAGGCACCCATCGCCAGGCCGGCGATGACGACCAGCAGCATGCGATCGGCGATGGCCTTGGTGAGGGTGTTGGTGAGGGCGAAGCGCTGCCACGAGCGCACGCCCGGGATGGTGGTGGAGGTCATGGGACTACCCCTTCAGATCCCGGCGGTCGAGCCGATAGGCGCCTGCGGCGAAGAAGGCCGCGGCGAACCCCAGCGCGATCACCAGCAGCACCGGGTCGAGGCCCTCGTAGAGCGCCTCTGCACCCGAATACAGGTACCAGGGCGTGAGCTTGGCGACATCCGCCAGCTCCTCGACCACCGGTAGCAGGGTGGTGATGAAGTACGAGATGAGGGCTAGTCCGGCAGCCACGCCGACGCCCAGGGCGGAGACCCCGGTGGCGGCGCTGACGCCTAGCGAAAGTGCGCCGAACAGCAGCACCAGACCCACCAGCTGGATGGCCGGCGCAAGCTGATCGTGCTGCGACATGTCCAGCCCGAAGAGCGCAGCCGAGACCTCGATACCCAGCCACATGCCGGCGATGACGACGATCACGCCGATGACCACGACCGCTGTCTTGGCCACCAGGATGGATCGGCGGCGCAGGGGGCTCGAGAGGAGCACCGGCAGCGTCTTGCTCTCCTCCTCGCCGACCGCGGCGCTGGAGCCGAGGCCGATGGCGTAGGCCAGCAGCACGATGGGCGCCATGATCGAGTACATACCCGCGAGGGCCATGCCGGCAGCGGTGCCGTCCTGCGTGCCGTAGATGCTGGCGAGGGCCTCCGGGAAGTCCTCCAGCATGGTCACGTAGGCCTCGCCCGAAGTGCTCATGACGGCCACGTACATCGCGGCCAGGAGCCACAGGGCAACGACCGCGATGATGGTCCAGGTCAGCCAGTCACGGACGGACTTGGTGAAGACGCTTCCGAGCAGGCGGTCACGCAACATCGGGGCCGCCGTTCGTGTAGTAGGTCAGGAAGATCTGCTCCAGATCGGCTTCGCGGCTGTTGATGTTGACCACGTTGTGATCCAGCGCAGCACGCAGAAGCGCGTTGACCGAGCCCTCGAACGAGACGACCACGGTGTTGCCGCGAGCCTCGGCTGAGTGCACACCGGCGATGCCCTCGAAGGCGGACTCCTCCACGGGCTCGTCGAACTCGAGGTCGATGCGACGGATGGCCTTGCGCTTCAGCGCATCGAGCGGCTCCACGACGACGAGGTGACCATGGCGCAGGATGCCCACGCGGTCGGCCACGCGCTCCACCTCGGCCAGGCTGTGGCTCGAGAGGAAGACGGTGCGGCCGTCCTCGCGGACCTCGCGGATGAGCGCCTGTAGCTCCTGCTGCATCAACGGGTCGAGACCGGTGCTGGGCTCGTCGAGGATGATCAGCTCGGACTTGTTCATGAAGCCCTGGATGAGTCCGACCTTCTGTTTGTTGCCGGTCGAGAGGTCGCCGACCTTGCGGGTGAGGTCGACCTCGAGTCGCTCGGCGAGCTCGTTGACGTAGTCCGTGTCCACGCCACCGCGCAGGTTGGCCAGGTAGGTCAGGTTCTCGGCGCCGGTCAGCTTGGGGTACAACGAGTACTCCGATGGCACATACGCCACTCGGCTGCGTACCTCGACCGCGTTGGTGGCCACGTCCAGCCCGAGCACGGTCGCCTTGCCCTCGGTGGGGAAGAGGAAGTGAAGCAGGCTGCGGATGGTCGTGGTCTTGCCCGCGCCATTGGGTCCAAGGAATCCGAAGACCTCACCGCGCTGGACTTCGAGGTCCAGCCCGACAAGAGCCTTCACATCCCCGTAGTGCTTGGTCAGCCCCTCGGTCATGATGGGGGCTGCACCGTCGGTCGTCGTCATTCGTCCTCTTTCGTTTCTTCATGTCGTCGGTCCCAGCGTTCCACGAGCTTGGGGATCTCGGCCGCCCAGAACTCGGAGAACTCGATCAGCTCGGTGAGGCCGTCGGTACGGGTCGCGCCACCGTCGGCCAAGGTACGTCTGGCCATGTCGGCCAATCGCTCGAAGCCACCGAGCTTCACCACGGTCACCTCGACCCACCAGCTGCTGCGTAGGCGGTAGTAGGTCTTGCGGTCACCGACACGGTGTCGCTCTTCGATGGCATTCATCGAGAGCAGCAGCCGAGCACTGGAGCTGACCGAGGCTCGACTGATGCCGCTACCGGTCGCGATCTCGCCGGCGGACTGCTCCGCGGGATCGCAGGCCAGCAGGTAGCCGAACATCTGCCCGGCGGCTCGCGGTACCCCCATGGACGAGAACCAGCGGCCCATGAACTCGATCGGGTCAGACGTGCCGGCCACCCCATGTGTGGTATCAGACATTACTGAAAGTTCCGTTCATACAGACATCAGCGTATCTCAACGCCATCCACCGGGTAGTGCCGAACGTCCTGACCGGGCCGCCGTTCTTCCTGACCAGGTCGGACTAGCGGCTGTCCCAGGAGCGCGGATCGCCGCGACGCAGGCCGTAGATGATGAAGACCGCGTAGAGGATGAAGGCTACGCCGGTCCATACGCCCGCGGCCTGGCGCACCATCTGCACCTCCGCAAGATCGGCCAGGATGCGCAGCGCGACCGAGAAATGCAGCACCGCCAGCGGCACGTAGGCGAAGGGCGTGAAGCCGATGGGGCGCTCGATGACTGCGGGGAAGATGATCGGCGCGTGGCCGAAGACCATGGAGAAGACGAAGCCGAGCGCGATCGCGTGCAGGTAGGCGTCATAGCTGAAGCCCGCGAACACCGGCTCGTTGAACAACACCACCGCGCCGCCGACCCCGAGCCAGACGTAGCCCGAGAGGAGGCAGGCGGCGACGAACTGCGGCAAGCCAGAGCGGCGGATGGTCAGCAGCGCGATGTCGTAGCGCAGCAGCCAGACCGTGAGGGCGACCATGCCCACACCCGAGAGGCGCATACCCAGGCCTTCATCCACGACCATCAAAAGCAGTGCGCCGATATAGGCCGCGACTGCCAGACCGAACGTGACCTGCGCCATCTGCCCGTGGGCGCGCAGCTTGGCCAGCTCCAGTCGTTCGCCCACGATCGTGAGCACGAGGAAGGCGATCCACCACGGGGTCAGGAAGGGGACCGGTCGCTCGGCCAGCCAGGCCAGGTCGGCCAGCATGAGGAAGACCGCGCCCAGCACCATCGTGAGCACGTCGAGGGTGGGGGAGCGGCGCAGGAAGAAGAGGTTCACCAGCACCAGCACGGCGGCGCCCGCGGCCATCAGCACGATCGCCGGCGTCGTGGCGCCCTGCACCAGCAACACGATGAGCCCGGCTCCGCCGAGCACGGGCGCCAGATCGGCGAAGGTCCACGTCCGGCCCAGTAGCGTCTTCATGGCCACCGCCCGCTCGAGTGCGATGAGCGTGCCGAAGACACCGGCGATGAGGATGGGTCCATGGAGCATCACTCGCTCCGCTGCCGGATCGGGCATCGCGATACCGAGGCGGCCGAGCCCCGTGGCGATGCCGATGACCATGCCGGCGACGATGAGCGCAAACAACGGCAACTGAAGGAGTGATCGTTTCACAGGACCAGCCTAGGAACGTCGGTCCCTGACGGGCACGTTCAGGCGGCCCCCGATTCACGTGACGTTCAGCCTGAGCGATCACGCCGCTGTTCCGCGGCGCTCGCCGCTACTCCTGGTCGAACCCCCAGTGGACGATGGCGCGGCGCTCGCCGGTCGCCAGCATCTTCAGGGCGATCGCGTCGACGGGTACGAGCGGCTCCGGCAGCGAGATCAGCGGTGCCCACATGACTCCGCCGCTGTGGACGGTCTCCTTCGCCTCCGGCTCGCCTTCCCAGCGAGAGACCGTGAAGTAGAAGTCCACCCGCTGCCCACCATCGCGCTCGTTCTGGCGCCGGTGGATCGTACACACGGGCTCCAGGTCCGCCTCCCGGATGCGTACTCCCAGTTCCTCGCCGGCCTCGCGAACCGCGGCCGCGGTCACCGATTCTTCGCGCTCCACGTGACCAGCCGCGCTGAACGACCAGTGGCCGTCCATGTAGCCGGTGTTCTGGCGCTGCTGCAGCAGGACCTCGCCATCGCGAACGAGGGCGACGTAGGCGGCGGGCACGAGCGCGAACCGAGGCATGGTCCCCCAAGGTAACCCGTCAGAGGTGCGGGCCGTGCGGTGCGACGCACCCGGCGATGTCGGCGATGGCGCCGTTCCTGATGCTCGCGAGGTCGACATGCCAGCGTCGCCGACGCATGCGCGATCGACCGATGGGGTCGAGGGATTGGCGCGCCCAACAGGATTCGAACCTGTGGCCTTCTGCTCCGGAGGCAGACGCTCTATCCACTGAGCTATGGGCGCGCGGAACACAATTAGACCACACGCCTGGGCCTGTCCACGTCCTCGACCCAGAGGCAGTGCGGACGCAGCTCGCGGGCATGAAGCAGGAGCGCGACGACTTCGATGCCCTGGTCGGTGTGCAAACGCCGTTCGTGCTGAACCTGGAGCCGCGGAAGATGGCCGGCGAGGTCTCGGAAGCCATGTTCTTCGATCTCGGCTACGCCGATGGCGTGGACCCGGCGCCGACAGTGCCCGAGCGCCCGCTGCCCAACGGCACCCGCGCCGGCTGACGGCCCGGGTCCTCAACCCACCTTGCCCCTGGTCGTAAACTAAAATTAAGAGAGGTCATCAACATTATTTGAGTGTGGGATTTCGACAGAAATCCTTGACTGGCATCAGCGCCAAGCCTAGTGTGGTCGGACCGACTGTGCGGGGGCACAGCTCCGGTGACACAACGGGGGGAAGGTTCATGAAGAGACCACTCGCAGCCGCGCTCGCAGTAGCACTGGCCACTTGCACGGGAGCGATCGCACCGGTCGCGGCCGAGGAACCACAGGCGAACGCCAAGAGTGCCATCCTGCTCATCGGCGACGGCATGAGCCTGGCGCAACTGTACTCCGCCCAGATCTTCGCCGAAGAAGTGCTTGCGGACACACTCGTGATGCCAGGCATCGCGGAAACGGCTGTGACGCGGACGCACTCGGCCGATTCGATGGTCACCGACTCCGCCGCGGCAGGGACCGCGCTCCACAGTGGACAGAAGGCAGACAACGGTGCCATCAACGTCCTGCCCGATGGCACCTGGGCCTACACGCTCGGACAGGCTGCTCAGGAGGCGGGCAAGTCGGTGGGTGTGCTGAGCACCGCCCGCATCACTCACGCGACACCGGCGTCGGTCTACGGCCATGACGCCGACCGCGACATGGAGAACCTCTTCGCGGAGCAGATGGTCGAGTTCCTGCCCGAGGTGGCCCTCGGTGGTGGCGCCCGCCACTTCCTGCCCGACGGCAAGCGAGACGACGGCCTCGATCTCGTCGATGAGTTGGTCGCTGCCGGCTACACGAACGTGACCGACGCGGACGAGCTCGCGGCGGTCGACACCGAGAACACCGACTATCTGCTGGGGTTGTTCACCGGCTCTCACATGTCGTACGAGATCGACCGTGTGAACGCCGACAAGCCCGAACCATCATTGGCCGAGATGACGGCAGTCGCCCTGGACGTCCTGGACAATGACCCCGACGGCTTCTTCGTCTCGATCGAATCCGGCCGCATCGACCATGCCTGTCACGACCACGACATCGCTGGCTCGATCTGGGACACGCTCGCCTTCGACGAAGCAGTCGAGGTGGCGCTCGACTACCAGGCCGAGCACCCCGACGTGCTCGTGATCGCGACAGCCGACCACGAAACGGCCGGCATGTCCCTCGGACACGGCACCGAATACTTCACCACCTTCGAGAGCCTTGCGGACGTGACCTGCAGCCTGGCCTCGCTGAGCGACATGATCGGCGATGATCCCGGCAACGCCGTGGCTATCGCCGAAGGCTGTGGGCTGGTCCTGGGCGATGATCACGTCGCCATGCTGGGCGAACACCCGCCCGAGGCCGAGGAGGTCGAAGGCATGGACCTGGGCTACGCCTACACCTGGGCCCACTACGTGCTCGCGCTGGCCGAGGCCGAGATGGCCGGTATCGAGTTCGGGCCCTGGGCGCACACCGGTCTGCCGGTGATCACGTACGCCGTTGGACCGGGCGCCGAGATGTTCAACGGCACCATCGACAACACCCAGTTGCCTGCCTACGTGGCCGAGGTGACGGGACTGACCATGGAGGCTCCCGCGATGCCGTAGGCCTCGACCACAGCACCGAGCAGAGGGGCAGCCGTGTGACGGCTGCCCCTCTGTCGTAGGCCGCTATCGAACGCCCTGTCCTCGGTGGGCGTTCGCCGCGCTACCCTTACGGTGTAAACTCGAACCATGGGAACCATCATCGCGCTCCTCGGAGCGTTGCTCATCGGCCTGGTCGCGATCGCGGGCGTCCTCTTCGGAGGGATGCGTGCGCACTGGCCGCCGGCCACGGAGGCCGTCCGCCGGCTGACGATGCTTCTGAACAAGGGCCAGTCGGGTGCCGGAGGACCGGGTTCGAGCTACGGCAAGCTCCGGCACATCGGCCGCAGGTCCGGCAAGAGCTACGAGACTCCGCTGGGTATCGAGCGCACCGAAGACGGCTTCGTCATCGCCATCGTGTACGGGGAGAAGACCCAGTGGGCCAAGAACGTGCTCGCCGCCGGCAGTGCCGAGATCGTGCTCGAGGGCGAGACCTACCCCGTCGAGCGGCCGGAGATCGTGCCCATCGAGGAAGCCAACGCCTACATCCCCGAGCGCGACCAGCGCATGTCCAGCCTCGTCGGTGTGACCGAGGCGCTGCGGCTCTACCATGCGGAGCATGACTGAGCCGACGAGCGGAGCCACCCGCACCGAAACCGATTCGATGGGCCCCATCGAGGTGCCCGCAGACCGCTACTGGGGCGCCCAGACCCAGCGGTCGTTGCACCACTTCGCCATCGGCGATCCCGAGGCCGAGCGCATGCCGCGCGAGGTCGTCCACGCCATGGGCACGCTCAAACTCGCTTGCGCCATGGTCAACGACGAAGCCGGCCGGCTGCCCGAGGGTGCCGGCGCGCTGATGACCCAGGCCGCGCGCGAGGTGGCCGACGGGAAGCTGGACGACCACTTCCCGCTCTTCATCTGGCAGACCGGCTCGGGCACGCAGTCGAACATGAACACCAACGAGGTCATCGCCAACCGCGCCATCGAGCTGGCCGGCGGCGTCCTCGGTAGCAAGGACCCGGTCCACCCCAACGACCACGTCAACAAGTCGCAGTCGTCGAACGACACCTTCCCCACGGCCATGCACATCGCGGCCGCCAGGGTCATCGTCGAGGTGCTGCTGCCCTCGGTCCGCAAGCTGCGTGACGAGCTTGCCGACCGGTCTGCCGAGTTCGAGGACATCGTCAAGATCGGACGCACGCATCTGCAGGATGCGGTGCCGCTCACGCTGGGCCAGGAGTTCAGTGGCTACGTGGCCCAGCTCGACGCGGACATGGCCCGCCTCGAAGCGGCCCTTCCCGGCCTCTACGAGTTGGCCATCGGGGGCACGGCCGTCGGTACCGGCCTCAATGCGCCCGATGGCTTCGGCGAGGCCGTCGCGGCACGCATCGCGGAGCTCGACGGGCTGCCGTTCGTGAGCGCCCCTAACAAGTTCGCCGCGCTCGCTGCGCACGACGCAGTCGTCTTCGCCAGTGGTGCGCAGGCCACGCTCGCGGCCAGCCTGACCAAGATCGCCAACGACCTGCGCTGGCTGGGCAGCGGCCCCCGCTCCGGGCTGGGCGAGATCTCGCTGCCCGAGAACGAGCCCGGTTCTTCGATCATGCCGGGAAAGGTGAACCCGACGCAGGCGGAGGCCATGACCATGGTCGCTGCGCAGGTCTACGGCAACGACGCTGCGGTCAAGTTCGCCGGCTCGCAAGGAAACTTCGAACTCAACGTCTACAAGCCGGTGATGGCGGCCAACGTCATCCGCAGCGCGCGCCTGATGGCCGACGCCTGTGAGACCTTCCGCGAGTTCGCCGTGGCCGGGGTCGAGGCCAACCGCGAGCGCATCGCCGAACTCGTGTCGCAGTCACTGATGCTGGTGACCGCGCTCAACCCCACCATCGGCTACGACAAGGCGGCCGAGGTGGCCAAGAAGGCGCACAAGGAAGGGACCACCCTGAAGGCTGCCGCGCTCGCGCTCGGCTATGTCAGCGAGAAGGAATTCGACGAGATCGTCCGCCCCGAGCGGATGGTCTAGGTCAGTCGGCTTGCCATCATCGGCATGTGCCGCCAGGTCTGCCCGGAGGTCGTCGAGGGAAAGAGGGGACGGTGTCATCAGAAGACGCCCCCAGAATCGAAGCGACCCCGTCGAAACGGGGTCGCTTTTAACTGTCCCGGCTGATCCGGAGCGAACTCCGGGTCTTCTGCCACGTCGCAAGGGCATCTATGACGCCGGCTTCACCGGCTACCCTAACCCAACCTACCCATGACCTTGCGTCTAGGTCAGTAGTGCTGTCGAGCAGCACGGGGACGATAGTAAGCGCATACACCCCCGGAACTCAAGCGCTTATTCACCTTGCATAGATGAAGGTTCCATAACATTTCGTCTCGCGCGTAGGATCCGACGCCCTTTGGGGTGGTCAGGAGACGGCGGCGATGGCCTCGCCCAGGTCGACCGCGCCAGTGAACAGCGCCTCGCCCAGGATGACACCCGCGACGCCGGCATCGCGCAGCTGCCGAAGCCCATCGAGGCTGTCGACCCCGCCGGCGACGACCACCTCCGCGTCGAGCCCGTCGGCGAGGCGCCGCATGACCTCGACGCCGCCCTCGCCCACGTGTGAGAACACGAATCGATACACGCCGGCCCCATGCAGCTCGACGATCAGCTGCTCCAGCGTGGGTTCGGGACGATGGCGCCACGGGTAGCCGCGCAGGCTCGCTGGTCGAGCGTCTATGCCTACGGCCAGCCAGTCACCGCCGACCTCGATCGACTCGGACAGGACGGCGTCGTCCTCGACCACCGCCCACAGCGGCATGACCACGCGGGTGGCGCCGGCCGCGAAGGCGATGCGGATCTGATCGGGTCCGTCGACACCACCAGCGAGTTGGAGCGGCTTGGCTACGGCGCGCGCGATGGCGCCGATGGCATCGAGGTTGGCCGGAGCCCCCTGGGTCGCACCGTCGAGGTCCACGAGGTGGACGGCCGGGGCGCCTTGGGCCACGAAGGCCTCGGCCACCTTCTCCGGCCTGTCCGACGGAGTGCCGATGCCGGTCGCCGCGCCCGGCCACCACACGAGCCGGGAGCGTCCCTGCTGCAAGTCGATGCTGGGCAGGACGTACATCAGGCGGCGGTGCCCGGTGACGGCGTCGGCCCGCCACCCTCGCCGGCCAGCAGACGGCGGTGGAACGAGACCGGCAGGCTACCCGAGTAGAGCAGCGCATCGTGGAAGGCCCTGAGCGAGAAGGCCTTCCCGAGCCGTGCTCGCTCATCGTCGCGAAGGCGCAGCAGCATGACCTTTCCCAGCAGGTACGAGAGGTTGTAGCCCGGCACGGTCGTATAGCGTTGCACTTCAGCCTGGGCCACGGATCGCTCGAAGCCCGTGTGCTCGATGAGGAAGTCGACGCCTTCGTCCACCGTGATCTCGCCCCGATGCAGGCGGATGTCGAGGATGATGCGGGCCGCCCGCCAGATGGCATCGGTGGCCACCATGACCCGTCGCTCGGGGGTGTCCTCGAAGCCCTCTTCGAGCATCATCTGCTCGCAGTACATGCCCCAGCCCTCGACGAAATCCGGTGCCTGCGCCAGCAGCCTGGCCGGCGTGGGCGTGGCCAGCGCTGCGGTGAGCTGCAGGTGGTGGCCCGGGTAGGCCTCGTGCACGCTGGTATTGACCATCGACGACCAATTGTGCTCGCGCATGGCGCCGGGATCGTCGCCCACTGACGGCGTCACGACGTAGGTGCCACGCGATCGCTCGTCGAAGGCCGCGGGGTCGAAGTAGGCCGCTAGCGGTAGCACGCTGCGCATGAACCTCGGCGTGGCCACGACCTCCAGGTGATCGGCGGCCGGGAACGTGGCCAGCCCTCGCGACTCGATGTGGTCACGCGCTCGGAACATGGCGTCCCGGTAGCCGTTCAACGCAGCCTCGAAGTCGGTCGGTCCGTCCGCCTTGACCCGAGCCACGACTGCGTTCTCGGTCAGGGTCGGGTCGACAAGCCGGCCGGCCTCACGACGTGCGGCGTGTTGTGCTTCGAGCTGTTCCCAGCCGATGGCCAGGATCTCGTCGGTGGTGAGCCCTTCGAGCGCACGTAGCTCGACGAGCCGGTCGAGCTCATCGCGGCCCAGGGCCACGCGTTCGCCCGCGACTTCGATGCGGGTCTCGAGCCAGGTGCCGTAGTCGAGCAGCGCAACGTCGGCCGCACGTGCCGCCGATCGGAGACGCTCGCGCTCGGGAGATCCCGCCGGCCAGACCTCGTCGGCGCTGGCCGCGATGTCGGCGATGAGCCCGGGCAGCTCGGCCGCGGTCGCGGCCTCACGCTCCAGCCACAGCCGAACGGTGTCCTCACCGAGGCGGTCGCGAACCTGCCCCAGAGCCGTCGGGATGCCCTCGATGCGGCTGGTCATCGAGCCCAGTCGCTCGGCCGGCGGTGCGAAGTCCCGGGCCATGAGCAGGAAGAGGGCGTAGCCGATGTCGTCGGTGGCCGTCGAACTCCGTTCCCACTCCCGAGAGACTTCGCCCTCGAAGAGCCGCAGCCGAGCGTTGTGCAGGGAGAGCTCGCGTTCGAACGCCGCAGCGTCGCTCAGGGTCGCGGGGTCGACCGCCTCGAGCTCGCGCACGAAGTCGCGGTCGGCTTCGATGTCGGCCAGCTTCGCCGCACGCGAGAGGTCGGGCAGGTCGCCGTCGTAGCGGTGGATCCCAAAGCTCGTCGCCCATTGCGGCCAGGTCGCGACCCAGTCGTCGAAGCGTGACCCGATGAGTGCCGTGACGAAGTCGTCCCCGGTGGTCTGCATGTGTGCCCCTCCCTCGTGAGCTAGACGGCGGCGGCCGAGAGACCGCTGGCGGTCAGGGCCTCGTGCGTGATCGCCAGCGCGTGCTCGATATCGCTCTGCTCGATGCCGTAGTGGGTCAGCGCCCGCACACGCCCGCCCGGGTACCCGATGTAGGCCAGGCCACGGGACTCCGTCTCGGCCATGAAGGCGTCGCGTGCCTCGAGCAGGTCCCGACCCGGCCGTGGCTGCAGGCCGAAGACGATGTAGTTGGTGCTGATGTCGGCGGGGTCAAGGCCGATGACCCCGTCCATGGCGGCGAGCCCTTCGGCCAACGCCCGGGCATTGGCGTGGTCCTCGGCCAAGCGCTCGATCATGCCGTCTGGGCCGTCCCCGAGGGCCACCAGGCCGGCGGCGGCGATGATGCCCGCCTGGCGCATGGCGCCGCCCACGAGCTTGCGGCCGCGATGGGCGCGCTCGATGAAGTCGGGCTCACCCACGACCAGCGAGCCGACCGGGCAGCCGAGGCCCTTGGAGAGGCAGAACGTGCCGCTGTCGGCATCTGCCAGCAGGGCAGCGGCCGTGGTGCCCTGGGCCACGACGCTATTCCACAGGCGTGCGCCGTCGACGTGGAGCGGCACGCCCTGCTCGTGCGCGATGGCCGCGACGTCAGCGCTGTAGTCGGCGCTGAGCGGGCTCCCCAGCGAAGGGGAGTGCGTGTTCTCGATGGTTACCAGCGCGGTCGGTGGCTGGTGGTAGTCGTCAGGACGGAAGGCGGCACGCAGCTGGTCGAGGTCCCAGGTGCCATCGCGCTCGGCGGCCAAGGTGCGGACGGTGGCGCCGGTGACCACGGCGTAGCCGCCGGCCTCCATCTGCACAAGGTGGGCACCGGCATCGGCGATGATCTCGCCGCCCCGTGGCACGTGGGCCATGTGCGAGACGAGGTTGCCCATGGTGCCGCTGGGCACGTACAGGGCGGCGGGCTTGCCGGTCAGCTCGGCCGCTCGCTCCTGCAGGGCGAGGACCGTGGGGTCGTCGCCGAAGACATCGTCGCCGACCTCCGCTGCGGACATCGCGCGTCGCATGGCTGGGCTGGGCTTGGTGACGGTGTCGGAACGCAGGTCGATGAAGTCAGGCATGGTCAGCCGAGCATATCGCCGCGGCACGTCCGGCGTACTCGCGCGGTCTCTGCTACATTTTGCGTTCCGCAGGGACCCGTAGTGTAGTGGCCTAACACGCCAGCCTGTCACGCTGGAGATCGCCGGTTCGAATCCGGTCGGGTCCGCCAGTCCCTACTTCCACCCGCCCTGGACCGCTGTGCCCGCCGACGAGGGGAGACGTCGAGCCCGGATGACCGACCAGACTGACGAAGTACGCCGCGCGCGGCAGTGGTCCAAGGTCTTGGTGCTTGCCTTGGTGGGCCTCTTCGTCTTCGGCATGCTCGGCTTCGCGCTGGCCGTGATGGATACCGAGCCCGAGGCGACCGAGCCACCGGCACCCTCGCTCCCGGCCTTCCTCGACGACCTGCCATCGCCTGCGCCCTCTGAAGAGGCCGCCACACGTCGCTTCCTGCTGGCCGTGGCCGACACCTCACCGTCCCCCTCCGCCGAAGCCCAGGTCCAGGCCTCACCCCAGGCCTCACTCCAGGCCGAGCCCGTGGCCACCACGGTCGAGTCGGCCATGCCGGTCGTGCCCGGTGACCGGCTTCTGGTCCAAGGCCGACGGGTTGAAGCGCGCCAGGGTCAGGCAAGCGCTCGCCGACGGCGAGCTCAAGGGCTACCGCCGCATCGTCGTGGACAAGGACATCGCCGACGCCCTCGCAGCCGAGCTCGACCTCGAGCTCCACGAGGACGTGCGCGCGATCAGGGCCGAGCGCGTGGCCAAGGCCGTGAGCAAGGGCGCCCTCGGGTTCGTGGCCGCCACCAGCCTGGCGCCCTCGATGCGGGCCCTCGACATCGGCGGCGTCTCGCTCCACGGCCATGACCGCATCGACGATGTCGACGACTGGCCGCTGACGGTGCCGCTCGAGCTCGCGCCCGCGGATGCCTGGGACCCGTCGCGGACCTGGGTGCTGGTCGCGGGCGGCGACGCCTTCACCGACCGTGGCGTCTACGACACGGTCGTGCTCGAGGGCAAGGGCGTCGACTACCCCTTCGACGGCGGCACGGCCGAGGTCACCGGTCATGGCTGCTGTGACCCGGTGTTCGATGACAACGTCGTCCCGCGCTACCGGCTCACCGGCGACAAGGGCCTCGTGCGTCGCCTCTTCAAGGGTGCCGAGCTGGCCGTGGTCAACCACGAGCAGCCGGTCACCGGCGGCTGGGCGCACCACACCAGCGGCTTCCGCTTCAGCGGCAAGCCCGAGCTCACGCGCATCTTCACCCGCGCGGGCATCGACTTCCTCTCGCTCGCCAACAACCACATCGGCGACTACGGCGCCAAGGGCATCCGCGACTCGCGGCGCATCCTCAAGGACCACGGCCTCGCGGTCGGTGGTGCCGGCAAGGACCTCGAGCAGGCGCGCACGGTGGACCTGCTCGACGCTGTCGGGACGCAGGTCGCGATCATCCCCTGCCTCGACTTCGTCAGGGTCTACTGGGCCGAGTCGGAGCGGGCCGGGGCCACGCCCTGCGTGGACCAGTACATCCGCAAGGACATCCGCAAGGCCAGGCGGGCCGGGGCCGACGTCGTCATCGTCTTCCCGCACTGGGGCGTGGAGTACACGCGCCAGCCGCTGGCGTCGATGCGCAAGCACGCCGCCCGCTGGGTCGATGCCGGCGCGGACCTGGTCATCGGCGCGCACAGCCACGTGGCCGGGGCCATCGAGGCGATCGAGGGCGTGCCCGTGCTCTACTCGCTGGGCAACCTCGTCTTCGACCAGCACTGGTCCACGAACACGATGGAGTCGGCCTTGCTGGTGGCCACGTTCCACCGCGACCAGCTCATCGAGCTGCGGCTGCAGCCGTACATCATCCATGACACCAGCCAGCCCAACCTGCTCGACCCCGCGACGGGCGAAGGACGCCGCCTGCTGCTGGAGATGAAGCAGGCCTCGGCCGACTGGCTCGACTGGTAGGTCACGCGATCGTCACGGATGACGCGCTCGATGTCAGCGACGTCACGCGCGCGTCACGGACGGGTCCGTAGCCTGTCGGCCATGGAAGCACTCCTCGTCACCTTCGGGCTCGGTCTTGGCTCGGCCGCGAGCCCCTGCCTGCTGCCGCTCTATCCGGCCTACCTCGCCTATCTCACCGAGTCGGTCAGCAAGGACGCCGCCGACGGCCAGAAGCGCAAGATCTCCGGCTTCCTTGGCCTGGCAATCCTCGCCGGTGTGCTCACGGTGATGCTCGGCGTGGGCATCATCTTCGCCGTCCTGACCGCGCCCCTCGGGCAGTTCCTGACCATCGCCGTGCCGGCCGTGGGCGTGCTGCTGGTGATCATCGGCGTGATGATGATCGCAGGCCGGAACCCATTCCTGCGGTTGGCCTCGGTGCGTGCCCCGGGCACCAACGGACCCATCTCGCAGGCCTACGTCTACGGGCTCTTCCTGGGGCCCATCGCGATCCCCTGCGCGGGCCCGTTCCTGGTGGCCGCGCTGGCCGTCTCGGTAGGCGTTGCCAGCGCCTTCGAAACCATCGTCACCTTCGTCGTCTTCGGCCTCGGCTTCGGCCTGCCGCTGGTGCTGCTGGCCGTGCTCGCGCGCGCACGTCAGGACACCGTGGTGCGCTTCATCGCGCGGCACCACCGGGCCATCGAGATCGGCTCGGGCGTGCTGCTCGTGGGCGCGGGCATCTGGTACGTCTGGATCAACCTGGACACCCTGCTCCTGACGCTGGGCTACTGAGCCGTCAGGCCAGTCCGGCCTCTCGGGCGGTGGGCCAGAGCGAGAGATCGAGGTCGGGCCACAGCTGGGCCAGCTGGGCGAGGTCGCTGGCATAGCCCTCGGTCAACGATGCGTGCAGCGCTGCGGAGGGCTCGAACTTCGCTCGCGTCGTGGGGTTGACCTCGCCCCGGAAGGCGTCCGCGTCGAGTTCGTGTGGTTCGAGCCCCAGGAAGGCATAGGTGCGAGCCAGCTCGCCTGACGGATCGGCACGGCAGGCCTCGTACTGGCCGACCCACAATTGCTCGGCGGGGAAAGCTGCGAGTACACGTCGCAGCTGCGGCGCGTAGATGCCGCGCTGGAAGGCGCCCTGGATATCCCGATGCTTCAGGGGCTCGCGCGAGGTCGCGAGCTGGTGTGTGAGCCCGGACCGGAAACGGTCGATGGGATCGCGCAGCAGCACCATGATGCGGGCGTCCGGTGCGGCCCGGGCGATGAGCCCCGGCGTCCAGAAGTCGATGAGATAGCCCGGCGTCCACTCGCCGGCGACCGAACCCTCGGGCACCGGGAAGTAGCGCTGGTAGCGCTCGATGTCGGCCTCCCCGAACGGGGTCTCCCACGAGCGGTCGAAGAAGTGCAGCTCCTTGGGCTGGCCGCCCGCGTTGACCACGGCGGGATGCGCCTGGACGAGCCGGTTCCACCACGAGGTCCCGGCCTTCTGCGCACCGACACCCACGTAGTGCGGCGGGCCGACTCGCCATCCGGCGGGGGTCCTGGGGGGCTCGGGCGGTTCCGGCTGGCGCGGGCCGCGGAGGCGATACCAGGCACGCGACCCGCGAACGGCCAGGCGACGGACGCGGGACTTCAGTGTCATCGCGGCATCTGCCACAGCGAGAGGTCGAGGTCGTCGGGCAGCAGGGCCGCCAGCCGCTCGTTCTCCGGGGCGTAACGGCGGACGAGCTGCTCGGCCTGCCACTGGCTGAGCGTGACCTTGGGGCCGCGCGACTCGTTGACGCGACCGCCGAGGTCGAGGCCCGCGGGGACCTCCGGCTCCAGGCCGATGAACTCATAGGTACGCTGCAGCTGCTCTCTGGGATCGGCCACGCAGCGCTCGTACTGCAGCACCAGCACCTGCTCACGGGGGAAGGTGTTCCATAGCCGCAGCAGCTGGTCGGCGTAGATGCCGCGGTTGAAGGCGGCGTTGGCGGCCGCGCGTGCGGTGGAGCCGACGGTGAAGCGGTTCTCGGCCAGCGTCCGTCCGGAGCGAAAGCGCTCGACGGGGTCGCGCAACAGCACCAGCAGGCGGGCATCGGGAGCCGCCTGTCGCAGCAGGCGCGGCGTCCACACGTCGAGCATGTAGCCCGGCGTCCACTCGCCGCTCAGGCTGCCCTCTGGCCGAGCGAAGAAGGCGTGATAGCGCTCGATATCGGTCTGGCTCAGCTCGCCCGTCCAGCAGCCATCGAAGAAGTGGACCTCCTTGGGCGTGTCCGCGGGACGGCTGACCCGAGGGTGGGCGCTGATGAGGCTGTCCCACCAGGTCGTACCGGAGCGGGCCGTGCCCACACCGACGTAGTCGGGCGCCGCGGGCGTCCAGCCGTCAGGTGCGACGGGTGGCTGGGGCAGAGGGTCGGTGGTCGTGGCCGGCATCACCGAGATGATAGGCACACGAAGTGAACGGCCCGCCCCCTGAAGGGACGGGCCGTTCGCGTTAGCTCTCAGTGAGCGGCGAGCTAGATGCTGTCGCCGATCTCGTTGAGGATGCCGGAGATCTCGCCGCCGAGGAAGATGAGGGCGGCGATGGCGATGATGGCGATGAGCGCCAGGATCAGCGCGTACTCGGCCAGGCCCTGGCCATCCTCGTCGTCGCGGCGAAGCAGGAAGTCGACCATGTCAGTGGTCCTCCGTAGGTTTCGGCTCCCCGCGCTTGCGGTTCGCCATGGATTTGATGAATACGCTCGGTCGCCCCTGGGGGCTGCCGTGCTCGGCGGACGTTACAGCGCCGCCGCCAACTGTGCACTGGGACTGCCGGCAGGCCAGCTGCGAGTCCTCAGTGCCGGAATGATGATGGTGGCCTTGAGGACTTTCCATGGCACCTACGGGTGACACGGAGCGGGACTTTAGGCGGTGCTAGAGCACCGGTTCCAGTGGGTCTGTTGTGGTTGGTCCTGTTCTGGTGTGGTGACTACTCAGGTACTCGAATTGATCGTGGCCCCGATCTCGTCCATCAGTCGGTTGATGGTGTCACCGAGAAAGATGAGTGCGAGGATGGCCACGATGGCGATCAGCGCCAGGATCAGCGCGTACTCCGCGAGGCCTTGGCCCTCCTCGTCGCTGGCAGGCCAGTACGCGGTCAGCCAACGGACTACGACGGACAAATTCGTCCTCCGATCCGATCTGTGGTGGGTTCGGCCTTCCGTCCCCGAGAAACCGAGAGCCAGATCGATGCTCCAGGTGTCCGACGGTCTCGAACAGCGTGCGTCGCGGAAGTCACAGATGTCGCCGTTCCAAGGCGACCCAGGTGCTGGTCTGCCGGATGGCATTCGGCCGGACCGCGTCCCCCTGGACGCGTGAGGCGCTAGCTGCCTCCTACTCTCCGATGACCGACCAGATGAAGCCCATGAAGATGAAGATGCCGGCGAAGAGCCCGATGAGGGCGGGGACGCCGATCGTGTTCACTTCGAGGTTCATGCTCGCCAGAAACCCCATCGCCAGGGCCCACACGATGATGAGCACGAGGAAGAGGTACTTGGCGTTGACGGTCGTGATGGCCTCGACCCAGGCTGTCCGCCGTCGCTCCGGGACCAGCATGACGATGAGCAGGAACGCGACCATCACGGCACCCATCAGCGCGCCGCCGATGAAGCCGATGTAGGAACTGGCTTCCAGCTCCGTGCGCAATGCGCCATACACGGCCGTGATCACCGCCCCCAACAGAAGGAAGGCGGCCACGTAGCCGAGTGTGCGCAAGTTCGCCCAAGTCATGAGGATCGGAATCCTAGCAAAACAACCAGCCGCGAGAACAACGTTTCCGCGGACCCCCGCGACCCGGGTCGCTCGCGACCATGCGGGGTGGACCGCCGAACAGTACCGTGCGCGCCCGGAGATGGGAAGCATGAGAGCGCTCCCGTTCCGCGTATCGTTGCCCACGGACAACGCCAGGCAGCGCGAAACGGCCACACCCCGGGGCGCGGCCGATCGGCTCGGAGCTTGCGACGACCTACCCGCTGTTGATCACGCTGTCTACGTGGCGGAAGCCCTCGTTGATGATGTCCTCGAACAGGCCGCTCACGCTCGTGCCCAGGAAGATCAAGGCCACGATGGCCACGATGGCGATGAGCCCCAGGATGAGTGTGTATTCGGCGAGGCCCTGGCCTCGCTGGTCAGTAGCCTTGCCGGGATCCGGCAGCAGGAGGGCACGCAGCGACCGGACCGGCCGTGAGCGAGCGACTCTCTCGGTGACCTTGACCACCGTGTCTCGTAGCTTCTCCATCAGGTGTCTCCGATGGCGGATGACAGAGCACGCCATACGTCTCCACGGTGAGCTGCGTATCCGGCCATCGGGAATGATGATGGTTCGATGGCCGCTCGCCGCAGCGAGGTGGTGATGCCGGGGTCGCTCGGAGCTGCCCCTGTTGGTCGTTCTCGGTCGATCCGAGGATGAGATGAATGCGCCGTTCCGCAACCTGGGCCGTCGGGCCACGCGGTTCAGCCACGCCAACCTACCTCTGCTCACCGCGCACCGATATGGCCCCAAAGAGCCACGCGGGTGGTGACGGCGGGCACCATCCGGCCCTGCTCCTGAGCAGGGATGGAAGTGTGGACGGGGGTATCATCGCGGCCGAGCAGGAGGGACCGTGGTCACGACAGACGAACAAGACACCTGGATCAATCCGCGCGATCCGGCCAAGGCGCTGGGTCCGGACGGACAGCCGGCCCGCAGCCGTCGCGCCCCCTACTACGCGGATGTGCCCGACGAGCAGTGGGACAGCTGGAAGTGGCAGCTCTCGAACCGCGTCAACGACCTCGAGACGTTCACCCAGATCCTCGAGCTGACCGACAACGAACGGGAAGGACTCGGCGCGCCGGACAAGTTCCGCGTCGATATCACGCCCTACTTCATCAGCCTCATCGACCCCAACGACCCCAACGACCCCATCCGCCGTCAGGTCATGCCGCTCGGCGACGAGCAGGAAGCCTTCACCGCGATGATGGACGACTCGCTGCGCGAAGATCAGCACTCGCCGGTCCCGGGCCTGGTCCACCGTTATCCCGATCGCGTGCTGATGCTGGTGACGACCCAGTGTGCGGTCTACTGCCGCTACTGCACACGCTCGCGCATCGTCGGCGACGCCACCCAGAACTTCAACTCGAAGGACTTCGAGGCCCAGCTCGACTACCTCCGTCGAACCCCTCAGGTCCGTGACGTGCTGCTCAGCGGCGGTGATCCGTTGACGATGTCGCCCAAGCTGCTGGAGCGGGTGCTGCGTGGGCTGCGCGAGATCGAGCACATCGAGATCATCCGCATGGGCACGCGCGTGCCGGTATTCATGCCACAGCGCATCGACGACGACCTCTGCGCCATGCTCGAGCGCTACCACCCGATGTGGGTGAACCTCCACTTCAACCATCCCAACGAGATCACCCCAGAGGTCGCTCGGGCGGTCGACAAGCTCAGCCGTACCGGCGTGCCCATCGGCAACCAGTCGGTGCTGCTGGCGGGCGTCAACGACTGCGTCCACATCCAGCGAGACCTGGTCCACAAGCTGGTCGAGAACCGCATCCGTCCGTACTACCTCTACCAGTGCGACCTGGTGCAGGGTGCCGGCCACTTTCGGACGCCGGTGGGCAAGGGCCTCGAGATCATCGAGGGCCTGCGCGGGCACACCTCCGGCTACGCGGTGCCGACGTACGTCGTCGACGCCCCCGGTGGCGGGGGCAAGATCCCGGTCATGCCCAACTACCTCATCAGCTACTCCGATCACAAGGTCGTCCTGCGTAACTACGAGGGTTACATCACGACCTACGAGGAGCCGAGGGAGTACAGCCCGCATGACCAGCGTGCCTGCTCCTACTGCCGGAACCAGCGCTCCGAGCCCGGCCAAAGCGGCGTCCACGGCTTGCTCCAGGGCGACGCCATGTGGATCGAGCCAGCCGGGCACACCGAGATCCATGCCCGCGGCAACACCGAGGCCCATCGACTGCAGGCGCCCGAGAAGTGGGTGCCCTACGGCGTCGGGCCCATCGAGGGCCAAGCCGCGCCCGCTCAGGCAAAGCTGGCGGGCGGCGACGAGACGCCCCAGTACGGCCCCGGCGAGGAGCCACGACCGCGCGAGGGTGAGCCCACCGGCTCCGCTCACGGCGAATTGCTCTAGCCGTGGGTCTTCTCAAGCGTCTCTTCGGTGGCGGCGCCGATGATGGTGACATGCCCAGCGGGCAGCCTGCCGACGATGCCGAGTGGCGCCAGTCGGCCGAAGCCACCTTCGAGGCTCACGGGGACAAGCACCGCGTGACCTTCTGGATGCGCCTTTACGACCCCGACTTCGAGACCATGCGCGAGCAGCAGCGGGTGTTCGCCCTCGAGAACGCGCTCATGCGTGCGCTCGACGAGGCCGGTGCCGGCGAGCACGACACCAACTCGCTGGAGAAGGGCTACATGGCCATGCGCATGGTGGGCGACGATGCCGACGCCATCGTGGCCGTGGTCCTGCCGCTGTTGGCGGAGGCCCCGGCGGGCAGCTACCTGGCGGTGCGCCGCGGGCCTGCCGGTGAGGGCGAGGACCGCATCGAGGTCGGCCTCGGCGCCGACGAGTCCTAGCCTCACCAGCGACGATGCGACTGCGCCAGACACCGGGCCTGCCCGACCCGAACATCCAGCCGCCCGTCGTGGCCGAGCCTGCCGATCCCTTCGCCCAGCTGCGTGTCGTCCACCTGCTCGGGCGCATCCCGCGCGGCACGGCCGTGCGCGTGCGCGACATCGTCGACCAGCTCGATGCCGACTACCTCGACTGGTCCTTCTCGCGGGATGTCGTGGTTTCGACGGTGGTGCAGCTGCAGGCGAACTGGCTGACCGACTATCGCAACAGCGACGGCATCGTGCTGGACGACGGCCCCACCGGTCTCGAGCTGACCATCGAGGACAGCAGCCGGGTCGACCCCTGGATCGTGCGCCAGGCAGAGCGACTGGCCTTGGCCTGTGCCGAACAGCTGGTGGAGTTCTCGGTCGAAGAGGGCGGCGCCGCCTGATTCAGGCCCGAGCCCTGGCTTCGTAGACCTCGTCGATGACGCTGAGCGAAACCTCGATCGGCGCCTGCCAGTAGTTGGTCAGGAAGGCCACCGCGAAGCCATGCTCGGGCTCGACCCACAGGCGGCCTCCGGTGATCCCGCCATGGGTGAAGGCACGAGCGGAGCCCGTCCAGTGTCGCTGCGGCAGCCGCCAGCCCAACCCCTGGCGGACCTCCCGCTCGACGCCGTCGTCGGAGACATGGGTCCAGCCCTCGGTGTGGTTGCGCGTCATCTCCGCGATCGCGCCCTGGGACAGCACCCGCGGACCCGGGGCACCGGGATCGGGAGGCAACAGCGCGCGACCCAGCCGTAGTAGGTCTCCGAGCGTGCCGAACATGCCTCCGCCAGGCATCCGAGCTACCGCCAGGAAGCGCATCAGCACCTCCTGCACCAATCGGTTGTCGGCCCCGAAGCCGCGGACCGGGAGCGCCCGGTCGCGCAGGGGCCGCGCATCGAAGGTCGTGTCCACCATGCCCAGCGGCTCTGTCAGCCGCTCGGCGAGGGCCTCGTCGAAGGGGCGCTTGCTGAGGGCCGCCATGACTTCGGCCAGGAGGATGAAGGCCACCGAGTTGTAGTCGTAGGCCGAGCCAGGCTCGGTCTCGCAGCGCGATTCGCGGACCCAGCGGATGGCGCGCTCGTAGGTCGGTCGCTCCGAGCGCAGCGACTCGACGGGCATGTCTGGCAGCCCGGAAGTGTGCGTCAGCACCTGCGCCGCGGTCACCGCGCCGGCGTCGCTCTCGGCCATATCCGGCAGATAGCGCCGCAGCGGTGCTTCGAGGTCGAGCCGACCCTCGTCGACGTAGCGCATCACGGCCGTGGACACGACGCCCTTGGTCAGCGAGGCCAGGAAGAAGACGGTCCGCAGGTCGATGGTGCCTTCACCACCGGGCACGAAGTCGCAGCGACGGCGTCCGGCGGCGTCGATGACGCCGATCGCGGCACAGGAGACGACCCCGTCCGCGACCCAGCGAGCCGCTCGCTCGCGCGCGGGCCCGAGGTCGATGTCGAGGGGCTGGCTGGCGATGGCGTGGGCGGGAACGGTCATCTGGCCCGATGATAGGCGGCGTGACCCGAGACGAGTACATCACCGCCACACGTGCCCTCATCGCCGAGGGCGAACGCATCAGCGCCCGTCCCTCGATGCCGGCCCTGCAGACCTGGATCGCGGCCTCGGATGAGCTCCTGCGCAACGCCTGGGGCTCGATGGATCGCTATCACCTCTCCTGGCTGATGGTCGGCCGCCCGGCCGATGCCGTGCGTGGCCGCGCCATGACGCCTGAGGAGGAGATCGACTACGTGCAGGAGGTGGCCGTGGCCAAGACAGCCGCGTTGCGCATGAGCCTCAAGGCCGTCGAGGAGGACGGCATGCCCTTCGTGGGCGAGACCACGGCGTAGCGACCGTCAGGCGGAGCGCGGCCGGGCGCCGAACAGGGCAGCCAGCACGTACAGCACCAGCCCCGCCACCTCGAGCCAGCCGAGCTGCGGGCTGAGCCAATCGAGGAAGGGCGTGTGCTGCAGACGCTCGACGAACGTGCGCGTCGACTCTTGCAGCAGGGCCATGGCCGTCATCCAGGTGAGCATGAGCCCGACCAGCCAGGACAGGGCCGCGATGAGCACGGCGACGACAGGATGGGCGCGCACCGACCACAGGATCTGGCCTATGAGCCAACCGCCGACGACGGCGACGGCCAGGACACCGGGGAACTCCAGCACGCCCTTGAGGAAGGCCCAGGCCACGGCCGAAAGGAGCGCCACCAGCACGGCCTCGGCGAGCGCGACGCGCAGGCTCCGGGGCCGGAAACGGTCCGGACCCTCGACGTGGTGCACCGGTGGTGGAGGGGTGCTCGATGTCGGGCGGCGGTCGCCGGGCTCGGTCATGGCGACAACTCTAGCCGCGCGAGGCTCGCTGAGGTCGCTAGACTGTTGCTCGCCCATGTCACACCCCGCGATCGGACGACCTCCCGCTGACGCCACCGCCGGACATCCGGCCGTGGCCGCACGCCTGCGAGGCGCGGCCCGCCTGCCAGCCACTGCGCTCGAGGCGGCCTACCGCATCGACCAGACGCTCCCCGAGCGCTACGACGAGCTGATGCAGCGCAAGTTCCTGCGCGACTACGAGCAGTACATCGAGCAGCTCGCACGAGCGATCGAGACCGACGAGGACCACTTCCTCGTCGTGTGGGGCGAGTCCATCGTGCCCATCTACCGCCGCCGCAACGTGCGCATGAACGACGTGGTCTCGCTGGTGCGGGGCCTCGAGGAGGCGGCCGTGGCTGCCGGCCCCGCTGGCGACGCGCAGATCATCCGCGCACCCATCGATGCCCTCGTCGAGCGGCTCCGCCACCATCGTCGGCTGCCGGGCGACCACGAGGGCAACGCTGCGGTCCGCTTCGTCTGGAAGGGCGCCGGCTTCGGCGACGACACCGTCGTATGACCATCAAGTGGATCAACTCGGACCCGTTGGTCATGAACGGCGAACCCTTCTGCTACGGCACCCGACTGACCGTGCGCAACCTGCTCGAGATGCGCAGCAACGGCGTGACCCCGGCGGAGATGCTGGGCCAGCACCCCGAGCTCAAGCAGGTCGGCATCGCCGAGGCTTTCCGCTACGCGCTCGAGAACCCCGACCGCTACGAGGGCTTCCTCGAGCCTGACGGGTCGCTGAAGGGTCCGGGCTTCGACCCCGAGACCGCCGAGCGACTCCCCCAACACCTACGCTAGCCCGGCGGATGTGAGGCCCATGAGCAAGACCATCGGGATCCTCACCGCCGGCGGCGACAGCCCCGGCCTCAACGCCGCCATCCGCGGCGTCGGCAAGACCGCCATCGGCGCCTACGACATGCGCGTCATCGGCTTCCGCGACGGTTTCCGCGGACTGATGGAGAACCGCGGTGTCGACCTCGACAAGTCGCAGCTCTCGGGCATCCTCACCATCGGCGGCACCATCCTGGGCACCAGCCGCGACAAGCCCCACCGCATGCTCGTTGGCGGCCAGACGCTGGACATGACCGACGTCATCGTCGAGAACTACACGAATCACCACCTCGACGCGATCGTCTGCCTTGGCGGCGGCGGGACCCAGAAGAACGCGTACCGCCTGCACAAGAAGGGTCTCAACGTGGTGACCCTGCCCAAGACCATCGACAACGACGTCTTCGGTACCGACATGACGTTCGGCTTCGATACCGCCCTGGGCATCGCCACCGAGGCCATCGACCGCCTGCACAGCACCGCCCACAGCCACCACCGCATCATCGTGGTCGAGGTCATGGGCCACAACACCGGCTGGCTGGCGCTGGGGGCAGGGGTCGCCGGTGGTGCGGACGTCATCCTCATCCCGGAGATCCCCTACGACATCGAGGCTGTGGCCGAAGCCATCCGACAGCGCCACCGTCGTGGGGCCTCGTTCAGCATCGTGGCCGTCTCCGAGGGGGCCCTGTCACGCGACCGCGCCGAGGCGCTGGCCGAAGCCGAGGCCAAGGTCGCCGCCGCCAAGAAGGCCAAGAAGAGCGGTGACGGCGATGACAAGGACATCAAGGCCGCCAAGGCCCGGGTCGCGGAGGTTCGGGGACACATCGGCCGGGCCACGCTCGAGCTCTCCGAGCAACTCGAGGAACGCACCACCCTCGAGTCACGCGTGACCATCCTGGGGCATATCCAGCGCGGCGGCACACCCTCCGCAGCGGATCGTCTGCTGGCGACGCGCCTGGGTGCCGCCACCGTCGAGGTCATCAACGAGGAACGGTTCGGCGTCATGGTCGCGTCTCGCGGCGAGGAAGCGGTGCCGGTGCCACTCGCGAAGATCGTGGGCAAGCGCAAGACCGTGCCCCTCGACCACCCCTGGGTCCAGACGGCGCGCAGCATCGGGACCTCGCTCGGGGACTGATCACACAGGCCGCTACTGCGGGATTCGGCCGGGCGCGGTGTAGGATGGCTCGACCATGTCTGATCCGACCATCACCAACGACTCCATCGGCCCCACCATCGCCCCTGCCGACGACGAGCAGCCGGCGTTCGATCCCGTGCAGCGCTCGCGTGAGCTGGCGGTCCTCGATGCCCTGCGCTCCGTGGTCGACCCGGAGATCGGCATGAACGTGGTCGAGCTCGCGCTCATCAGGCAGGTCATCCTGGGAGACGAGCTGACCGAGATCAAGATGATCCTGACCACGCCCTTCTGCCCCTACGCCGGGTCCATGATCCAGCAGGTGAAGGAAGCCGCCGAGGAGGCCGAGGGCCACGAGGTCAAGGTGACGCTCCTGGCCGAGCGTTGGGACCCGCGCGATGCGGGCCTGACCTGGTAGCTCGCCGGGCGGCGATCCGCCGCAGCGTCGTGGCCACGGGGGTGGGGGACGACGGCACCACTGGTCTGCTCTTCGGCGGCCGTGTGCCAAAGGACGATCCCCGCACCGAGGCCTATGGCACGGTCGATGAGGCCGTGTCCTGCCTGGGGCTGGCGCGCGCCGAGCTCGTGGCGCTCGAGGCCTCCGGCGTGTTGCCTGCCTCGCTTTCCGATCTTGCCGCCACGGTGCTGCAGCTGCAGCGCGACCTCTTCGTGGCCGGTGCCGAGTTGGCCGCCAACCCTGAGGCCTGGGACCGCCTGGTCGACGGCCAGACGCGCGTCGACGAGCCGATGTTGGAGCGTCTCGAGACCCTCCTCGCCGAGGCCGAGGCCAGCGTCGAGATGCCTCGTGAGTTCACCGTTCCCGGCGCCGACCGTGTCTCGGCCGCGCTGGAGTTGGCGCGCGCCGTGACTCGCCGCGCAGAGCGTCGCGTGACCTCGCTCGATCGCAACGGCCAGGTGGCCGGCGACTGGGTCGTGCCCTGGCTCAACCGCCTCGCGGATCTGCTCTGGACGTACGCCCGGCTCGTGGAGCAGGCCGGTCTGGGCACGACCGAGACCGTCCGCACCTGACGCGCAGCGGGGCGATTCCGGCCCGCTCGCTAGACTGGAGGACTCATCGGCCCGCGTTCGCGCGGGCGCTTGGAAAGGAATCGAAACCCGTGCAGTCACGCGACAACGACCCCTACAACCGCTCTCAGGCGCCGGCGACGGTGTCCGAGCGGGACCAGACCGTCGAGACCCTCGGTGGTGTCATCGAGTCCAGCCCGCCGCGCGAAGGCTTCCTCACCGGCGCTTTCGTGTGGATGTTCGTGGGTGTGCTCCTCTCGGGCATCTCGGCCTCGTTCGTGATGAACAATGCCGCCCTGATGGAGACGGTCCTCGACTACTGGATCTTCCTCTTCATCGGCCAGATCGGCCTGGTGATGGTCATCAGCTTCGCCATCAACCGCATCTCGTCCACCGCGGCGCTGCTGCTGTTCTTCGTCTACGCCCTGACCATGGGCCTGACGCTGGGCGTCATCGTGACCGCTTACGTGGGCATCATCGGTGCCTCTGGCGTGGTCTCGGCCTTCGCCGGCGCGGCCGCCATCTTCGGTGGTGCCGCGGTCTACGGCTACGCCACCGGCCGCGACCTGACCAGCCTCGGCGGCATCCTCTTCATGGGCCTGCTGGGACTGATCGTGGTCATGGTCCTGCAGATCTTCTTCTTCGCTGACAGCACCACCGCCAGCCTGCTCATCGGCATCGGCGGTGTGGTCATCTTCACCGGCCTCACCGCCTGGGACGTGCAGCGTCTGAAGAACGGCGCCATGCAAGGCATCAACAAGGAATCAGCCACTGTGCTGGGTGCGCTGATGCTCTATCTCGACTTCATCAACCTGTTCCTGTTCATGCTCCGCATCTTCGGCAGCAGTCGCTGATCCCGAGCAGTCGACGGTCACGACCGTCTCCATCCGCAACATCTGAGAGGGCCTCGCCGGTGAACGGCGGGGCTCTCGTCGGATCGAAGAGGGGTATCCATGAGCGAGGCACGAGTCGGCTTCTGTGGTCTGGGCACGATGGGCGCGGCGATGGCCGCCAACGTGGCCGGGGCCGGGTTCGGGCTGACCGTCTGGAACCGCACGCCGGGGAAGGCGGCCGACGCCGTCGCGGCCGGGGCCGTGGAGGCCCTGGGTCCGGCTGCCGTGGCCAGCGCCAGCGAGATCGTGGTCGTCTGTGTGTCGGACACGCCGGACGTGGAAGCCGTGCTCTTCGGCGAAGGCGGACTGGCCCACGGACTGGATGAGGGCGCGCTCGTCATCGACTGCTCGACCATCTCGCCCGCTGCCACCCGCGAGTTCGCCCAGCGAATGGCCGAACGAGGCGTGGGCTACGTCGACGCGCCGGTCTCGGGCGGCTCAGAGGGCGCGCAGAAGGCGACGCTCGCGATCATGGTCGGTGGTTCGGCGGAGGACGTGGAGCGGGCTCGACCCGTGCTCGAGGCGATGGGCTCGACCATCACGCATATGGGTCCGGTCGGCGCGGGGCAGACGACCAAGGCGGTCAACCAGGTGATCCTTTCGGGTGTCTACCTGGGCGTGGCCGAGGGCATGGTCCTGGCCATGAAGTCCGGTCTCGATGCACGTCAGGTGGCAGAGGCGCTGACTGGCGGTGCTGCTGGCTCGTGGGTCCTGGCCAATCGCGCCGAACGCATGATCGATGACGACTATCCGCTCGGCTTTCGCATCGCCCTGCACCTCAAGGACCTGACCATCGCGCTCGACCAGGCGCGCGAGGTGGGAGCGGCACTGCCGGTCTCGGCCCTGGCCGCCCAGATCGAGGCCGGGCTCGTGGCTCGCGGCCACGGCGACGACGACAACTCGGCCCTGGCCCGGGCGGTCCGCGAGTGGAGCGGGATGTGAGCGGCGCAACGGCGGAGCACGCCGACGTCGCCATCATCGGAGCCGGCATCGTAGGCCTGGCCACGGCCCTGCGGCTGCTCGAGCAGAAGCCGGACCTGCGGGTGGTGCTGCTGGAGAAGGAGGCCACAGTGGCCTCGCACCAGACGGGCCACAACAGCGGCGTGCTGCACGCGGGGCTGTACTACCAACCGGGTTCGCTCAAGGCCCGCCTTTGCCGGGAGGGCAAGGCCGATCTGGAGGCCTACTGCGAAGCCCATGACGTGCCCATCGAGCGCACCGGCAAGCTGGTCGTGGCGCTCGACGAGTCCGAGCTCGGCCGCTTCGAGGCGCTCAAGGAGCGGGCCCTCGCCAACGAGGTGCCGGGTCTGGAGGAGGTCGGGCCGGAGCGCATCCGCGAGCTCGAGCCACACGCGGTCGGGCTCAAGGCGTTGTGGAGCCCGGGTACGGGCATCGTCGACTTCCTGGAGGTGTCGCGTGCGTTCGCGCGCGATGTCAGCGAGCGGGGTGCGGCCATCGAGACCCGCCGCGCCGTGGAGTCGATCGAACAGCGTGGCGATGAGATGGTCATCGGCACCTCACGCGGGGACCTGGTCGCGCGCCGGGTCGTCGCCTGTGCCGGTCTGCAGGCCGACCGCGTCGCGGCCATGACCGGCGACGACGTCGATCGGCCGCGCATCGTGCCCTTCCGTGGCGACTACTACACGCTCAAGCCGGAGGCGCAGCACCTCGTCAAGGGGCTCATCTATCCGGTGCCCGACCCGGCCTTCCCGTTTCTCGGAGTGCACCTCACCAAGCGCATCGACGGCAGCGTCCTGGCCGGGCCCAACGCCGTGCTGGCCACGGCCAGGGAGGGCTATGGCCGCTTCGACGTCTCCGCGCGCGACCTGCGCGACACCCTGACCGATCCGGGGTTCCGCAAGCTCGCGCGCAAGTTCTGGAAGATGGGCGCACGGGAGATGTGGCGCGACTGGTACAAGGGTGCGTTCCTGGCCGACTTGCGCCGGTTCGTGCCGGCGCTCAGCGGAGACCACCTCGTCTTCGGGCCATCGGGCATCCGGGCCCAGGCGCTCAACGCCGACGGCTCGATGGTCGACGACTTCCAGCTGGGCGGCTCTGACCGCGTGCTGCATGTCTTCAACGCGCCCTCTCCCGCAGCCACCTCCTCGCTGGCCATCGGGCGAGTGCTGGCCGGAGAGGCTGTGGAGCGGTTCGATCTCTAGGCCACTGCGCGGACCATTCGTACCGCTGTCGCCGGCCAGTCGAGCGTGTAGGCTACGAACGCCTGTCATCCATCGATGAGGTTGTGACATGACGTGGGAATCCCAGGGCCCCGCGCCGCAGGATCAGAACGCGGCCGGCTCCCAACAGCCACAGGAGCAAGTGCCTCCGCCCGGCTATCAGCCGCCGCAGGGGCAAGTGCCTCCCCCTGGCTATCAGCCGCCGCCTCCCTATCCGGTGCCAGGTTCCGATCCCTGGGCCGGCCAGCAGCCGCCGCCCATGCCGCCTCCGGAGGCTCCGCCCGGCCAGCAGGGTGGCTGGGGTCCGCAGCAGCCGATGTGGCAGCCGCCCCCCGCCTACCCGCTCGCGCCGGACGCCTACCCGGTCAACGTCTCGTACGACCGCAGCGCGAATATCAACCGACTATGGGGCATCCCGCTCATCGGTCAGTTCGTGCGCTTCATCCTGGCCATCCCGCACATCATCGTGATGTTCCTGCTGGCGATCATGGCCGGCCTGCAGTTCCTCGTCAGCTGGATCCCCGTGCTGCTCCTGGGCCGTTACCCAGGGTGGGGCTACCGTTGGACGGGCGGCCTGCTGGCCTACTCACAGCGCGTGGGTGCCTACGTGCTGCTGATGACGCCGGAGTATCCGCCCTTCGCGCTTGAGGCGGAGGCGTACCCCGTGACCGTGCGCTACGACGAGGGCGTGCGCATCAACCGGCTCTGGGGCATCCCGATCCTCGGGTACGTCGTTCGTGCGATCGTCCTCATCCCGCACTTCATCCTGATCTGGCTCCTGTCCATCCTGGCCTGGTTCCTGATGTTGGTGGTGTGGGTGCCGGTGCTGATCCTGGGACGACAGGCTGACATCATCTACACCATCATCGGTGGCTTCTATCGCTGGCAGTTGCGCGTGAACGCCTACTTCCTGCTGATGGTCGACAAGTACCCACCCTTCTCACTCGGAGAGGACGACCCACGACTGTGACCGACCCCAACAACGACAACGACAACGCGACGACCGACGGCGAGGCGACTGATTCCGCCACGCCCGATCAGCTCGAGGGTGCGCTCGAAGCGGCCGAATCCGCGCTGACCCGCGGCCCGGAGGTCGACTACCTGCTGGTGGCCGACCGAGCCGAGGTCGTCAACGGCAAGCTCTACCTCATGGGTGGCAGCTGGGACCGCATCCAGCCGCAGCAGTTTCCGCATCGGATGATGCTGGGCATCGCTCTCGGCGTGCGCATCCCCTTCGCCTACACCGACGACCAGCACACGGTGGCCATCGAGCTGCTCCATGGCGAGACGCGCATGATCGGCTTCGAGGCCAAGCTGGCCACTGGACGACCGCCCGGCATGTCGGGCATGGACATGCTCGTGCCCATGGCCTTCAACATCCCCATCGCCATCCCTGACGAGGGTCAGGTCGCGCTCAAGGCCGTCATCGACGGTCAACACGGGCGTCGCCACGACATCAAGGTCATCAAGCGCCCCCAGCAGCAGGGCCAGCAGAACCCGCCCATCCAGCGGTCGTAACTCCGGCGGGCCTGGAGTCGCGCGGCTCGACATCGCGAGGGCCTGACTCGGTGGGCTGTTGTTCGCCGTGCGGCCGTGCCCCGGCTCCACGCCCAGGCCACCTCCTGTTCATCTCTGGCCACCTTCTGGTCGTATGTGCCCGTACGTGGCCTTGGCCAGGTGGCCTCGAGGTCTCGGAGCTCGGAATCGCATCGCTATGCGGGATTGCTGCAGAGAACACCCGATATGCATTCTTCGGTGCATCACGATGCACCATGGCTCGGTCCGGTGTTGAGGGCATCCGGCTAGTGGTCCCCACGGGTACATCTGACCAGAAACTGGGTGCCACGACCGTCATCGGCAGCCGCCCTGGCCCCATCGTTGACGCTCGGGCGCGGCAGGACTAGACTTAATCCTGACGAAATCAGTCGGAATTGCCGGGCGCATCCGCCCCGCGGCACCCCCAGTCCGCCCGGCTCCCCGGAGATCAGCAAGACCACCTGTGAGCACCACCGTCCCGACCTCGGGATCCCTTCACTTCTCCACGCGTGGGGAGTACGGCGTGCGTCTCATGGTGGAGCTCGCCCGTCACTACGGCAGCGGCCCCGTCAGCCTCAGCGAGATGGCTGACCACGAGCAGCTGCCGCGTCCGTATCTCGAGCAGCTCGTGGTGAGCCTCCGCGAGGGCGGCCTCGTCACCAGCACGCGTGGCGCTCGTGGCGGCTACGAGCTGTCGCGAGCTCCTGCCGACATCCGCATGTACGAGGTCCTGACCGCGCTGGAGGGGCCTGTCACACCGATGATCTGCGCCAGCGCCGATCCCGAACACGCGGAGACCTGCGGCCGCTCCGGCTGCTGCAACGTGGAGCAGCTTTGGCAGCGCGTCCGTGACGCCATCGTCGAAGCTCTCGACTCCATGACGCTCGAAGAACTCGCCGAGCCCGTGCCCGGCAACCCAGCCCATCCTGAACCAGCCCTCGTGGCCGTCAAGCCACTCAGCCATCGGACCAAGGAGCCAGTCGCCCAGCCATGACCAACGAAGCTGCCACCATGCCCGCCGCCGCGCCCCAGGACACGGCCGACGACCGAGAGTTGGTCATCCGCGACCTGCACGTCGTGCCCACAGCCAACCCGGACATCGAGATCCTGCGCGGAATCGACCTCGAGATCCGCAAGGGTGAGGTCCACGCGATCATGGGCCGCAACGGCTCGGGCAAGACCACGCTGGCGTACGCGCTGATGGGCCACCCCGCCTACGAGATCATCTCTGGTGAGGTCATCTGGAAGGGCATCAACGTGCTTGACCTCAGCCCCGACAAGCGCGCCCGTCTGGGGCTCTTCCTGGCCTTCCAGTATCCGACCGCCGTGCCCGGCCTCTCGGTGGCTTCGTTCCTGCGCACCGCGCTCAACGCGCGCAACCGCGGCCTCGACGAGGGCGACAGCGAGGTCGATCCGAGCGATGCCACCAAGGGCGGCATCAAGATGGGCGAGTTCCGCAAGCTCATGCGCGAGAAGATGGAGCTCCTGCACCTCGACGACTCCTTCGCCGGCCGCTACGTCAACGAAGGCTTCTCCGGAGGCGAGAAGAAGCGCCTCGAGATGCTCCAGATGGCCGTCCTCGAGCCGGAGTTCGCGATCCTCGACGAGACCGACTCGGGCCTCGACATCGATGCGCTGCGCATCGTGGCCGAGGGTGTGAACGCGCAGCTCAACCCCGACCTGGGCGTGCTCCTCATCACCCACTATCAGCGCTTGCTGAACTACATCACGCCGGACTACGTCCACGTCCTGGCCCATGGCCGGATCGTCGCCAGCGGTGGCAAGGACCTTGCTCTGCGACTCGAAGAGGAGGGCTACGCGCCGATCCTCGAGGAGGCCGGCTTCGAAGTCCAGGCCCTCGACGAGGATCCCGAGGTCGAGCATCTCGAGGAGCTGGAGGACTAGCCGCCACCGGCTCAGGCCGGCCGGTGACGCCCGCGCGACACCCATGAACGCCCCCGCTCCCTTCGACCCAGAGGCTATCCGGCGGGATTTCCCGATCTTCGAGCGGGAGTTCCACGGGAAGCGCCTGGCATACCTCGACAGCGCGGCCACAGCGCTCAAGCCGCGCCAGGTCTCTGATGCCGTCACGGCCTACGACCAGGAGTTCAGCGCCAACGTCCACCGCGCCATCTACAGCATCGGAGAGGAGGCCACCGCGGCCTACGAGGGCGCCCGCGCCAAGGTCGCGTCGTTCATCAACGCACCCGACCCACACGAGCTCATCTTCACGCGCAATGCCACCGAGGCCATCAATCTCGTAGCCCACACCTGGGGCTGGATGAACGTCGACCGCGCCGATGCCATCGTGCTCACCGAGATGGAGCACCACTCCAACCTCGTGCCCTGGCAGATCCTGGCTCAGGCCAAGGACGCCGACCTCGAGTTCGTGCCCTTCGACAGCGAGGGCCGGTTGATCATGGACAGCTGGGAGGTCCTGCTGCGGACCAGGCCCAAGCTCGTGGCCTTCACCCACAAGTCGAACACGCTGGGCACGCTCAACGATGTCAAGACGATGGTCGAGCAGGCCCATGACGCGGGCGCGCTCGTGCTCATCGACGGTGCCCAGGCCGTGCCCCACCTGCCGGTCGACGTACAGGAGCTGGGCGCGGACTTCTATGCCTTCAGCGGGCACAAGATGCTCGCACCCAGCGGTTCGGGCGCCCTCTGGGGCCGCCGCGAGCTACTCGAAGCGATGCCGCCGTTCATGAGCGGTGGCGACATGATCGAGTCCGTGCACTTGCGCCACAGCACCTACGCCGACATCCCCAACAAGTTCGAGGCCGGCACGCCGGCCATCTCAAGTGCCATCGGCCTGGGGGCGGCCGTCGACTATCTCAGCGCGCTGGGCATGGCGAACGTGGCTGCCCATGAGGAGGCCCTCACGGCCTATGCGCTGGAGGTGCTCCCGCGCGAGGTGCCCGGCCTCCGCATCCACGGCCCCTCTGACGCTGCCGAGCGCGCGGGCATCGTGACCTTCACGCTGCCGGAGGCACACGCTCATGACGTCGCCTCGCTGCTCGATCGCGAGGCCGTGGCCATCCGTGCCGGCCACCACTGCACCCAGCCACTCCACGAGCGCCTCGGTGAGACCGCTACCGGTCGCGCCTCCTTCAACGTCTACAGCACGACCGAAGACATCGACCGCCTCGCCGCCGGACTGCGCGGGGTGCAACGCATCTTCGGTCGCGCGTCTGCCGCGGCAGGCACCTCACCGTAGTAACAGCCCCGTATCGAGTACCCTGCACGAGCCCATGGACGACCTTTACCGCGACGAGATCCTTGAGCACTACCGCGAGCCGCACAACTTCGGCACGCTCGACGCGCCTGACGCCAGCTACGAGGGGCACAACCCCCTCTGTGGTGACCGCATCACGATGATGCTCATCGTCGATGACGCGGGTGCTGTCTCCGATGTCGCCTTCAGCGGCCGAGGCTGCGCCATAAGCCAGGCCAGCGCGAGCCTGCTGACCGACGAGATCAAGGGTCGTCCCGTGGCTGAGATCGAGGCCATGACCAATCAGGACATCCTCGAACTGCTGGGAATCGAGATCAGCCCCGCCCGCCTCAAGTGCGCTCTGCTCTCGCTATCCACGCTGCAGAACGCGCTCCAGGAGCGCGAAGGCAGGGAGGCCACTCCCGAGGCTCCGGAGGTCAACCCATGACCTCGGGCGTCATCGGCGCGATGTCAAGGGGGACTTGCGAGTGTCATCGGCCGGCTACCGTCGCCGGCCCCTGACCACCGACCGACCGAATCCCCTTCGACCGCCCGAGTCGATCCACCACGGAGCCACACCCCGATGACCAAGACCTACCGAGACCTCCTCGCCGAGGCGCGAGAGACGGTCCGAGAGGTGTCCACGGCCGAAGCCGAAGCTGCTGCCGCCGAGGGCGCCACCATCCTCGACTGCCGCGAGGACAGCGAGTGGGAGCAGGGCCATGTCACCGGCGCCACGCACCTCTCGAAGTCCTACATCGAGCAGGACATCGAAGGACTCGTCCCGAACCGCGCGGCGCCCATCGTCGTCTACTGCGCTGGCGGCATCCGTTCGCTCTTCACGGCCCAGACGCTCGCGGAGATGGGCTACACCAACGCGACCTCGATGACCGGAGGCTTCCAGGCCTGGAAGTCGGAGGGTCGCTCCTGGGAGCAGCCTCGCGTCCTGACCCAGGAGCAGAAGTCGCGCTACTCGCGCCACCTGCTGATCCCCGAGGTCGGCGCCGAGGGCCAGGCTCAGCTGCTCGACTCGAAGGTGCTCTTCATCGGCGCCGGCGGGCTCGGCTCCCCGGCGATGCTGTACATGGCCGCAGCGGGCGTGGGCACCATCGGCATCGTCGACTTCGACGTCGTCGACGCCTCCAACCTGCAGCGCCAGGTCATCCACCGCACCGACCGCGTCGGCATGCGCAAGGTGGAGTCCGCCGAGATGACCATCACCGACCTCAACCCCGACGTGAAGGTCGTGGCCCACGAGGTCATGCTCGGTCCGGACAACGTCGAGGAGCTCATCGCCGGCTACGACCTCATCTTCGACGGCACCGACACCTTCGAGACCCGCTACGTGCTCAACGACGCCGCGGTCAAGGCCGAGATCCCAGTGGTCCACGCGAGCGTCTTCCGCTTCGAGGGCCAGCTGACGGTCTTCAAGCCCTTCGAAGGGCCCTGCTACCGCTGCCTCTACCCCACGCCCCCACCGCCTGAGCTGGCACCTGGCTGCTCCGTAGCCGGCGTCCTCGGCGTCGTGCCCGGCGTGATGGGCCTGCTCCAGGCCACCGAGGGCCTCAAGGTCCTGCTCGACATCGGCGACTCGCTCGCGGGCCGCCTGCTCATCTACGACGCGCTCGATGGAGCCTTCAGCGAGCTTCGACTCCAGCGCGACCCGAAGTGCCCGGCGTGCGGCGAGGGCGAGCAGCCCCAGCCAGCCGCTGACGATGGCGTCTTCGCTCTGCCCACCACACCAGCTGCCACGACGGGGGTGAACGCATGACCGTGGTCCGCATCCCGCCGGTACTGCGCGCGCAGGCCGGCAACAACAAGAAGGTGGACGTCACCGGCGCCACGGTCGGTGCCGCCCTCGAGTCGCTGCTCGAGCAGTACCCGGGCTTGCGCGAGCAGGTCTTCACCGATGACGGCGCGCTCAACCGCTTCGTCAACGTCTACGTCAACGGGCGTGACGTGCGCTACGAGCAGGAGCTCGAGACGCCGGTGGGGGAGAGCGACGAGGTCATCCTCCTGCCCGCCATGGCCGGGGGCTGCTAGCGAGGTCCTCGTCGTGAGCACGACGAATCGAACATCGGGTACTCAGGTCGACGCGCTGCGTCCGCACGCCCACGGTGGGAACGCCCGGCACGGCGGACGCTTTCCCAGCATCGTCGACGCCATCGGCTTCACGCCGCTCGTGGAGGTGCCCAACGTCTGTCCCAACCCCAACGTCCGCCTCTACGCCAAGCTCGAGTTCATGAACCCGACCGGCTCGGTCAAGGACCGCGTGGCCAAGTACCTCATCGAGGACCTCGAGTCCTCCGGCCGGTTGATGCCCGATTCGATCATCATCGAGCCCACCAGCGGCAACACCGGCATCGGCCTGGCCATGATCGCCCGGCGCAAAGGCTATCGCGTGGCCGTGGTCGTGCCCGACAACGTGACCATCGAACGCAAGCAGCTGCTGTCGCTCTTCGGTGCCGAGGTCATCGACTCGCCCGGTCACCTTGGCTCCAACGGCGCGGTCGCGTTGGCCAAGCATCTCGTCGAGAAGGACGAGCGCTTCGTCATGCCCTACCAGTACGGCAACCCGGCCAACCCGAGGGCGCACGAGGAGACCACGGCTGAGGAGATCATCGCCGACTGCCCGGAGGTCGACGCCTTCGTGGCCGGCCTGGGCACCGGCGGCACGCTCATGGGCGTCGGCCGCCGATTGCGCGCGCACAACCCGGACGTGAAGATCTACGGCGCTGAGCCACTTCCCGGTGAACGCGTCCAGGGCCTGCGCTCGCTTGACGAGGGTTTCATCCCGGAGATCTTCGATCCCTCCGTCATCGACGGCAAGATGCTGGTCAGCAACAGCGACGCCATCGAGGCGCTGCGCGAGCTGACCGAGAAGGAAGGTATCTTCGCCGGCGTCTCCTGCGGGGCAGTGATGGTCGCGGCAAAGCAGCTGGCCAGCCGGATGGAGCGCGGCACGGTCGTGGCGCTGCTCGCTGACGGCGGCTGGAAGTACCTCAGCGAGGACGTCTGGTCGCGTGATCTCGATGCCGACGAGGAGGAGGTCGACAGCCTCAACCTGTGGTGAACGACGAACGACCCCGCGCTCCCGAGGTGCTCTCCGCGACCGACGAACCGGCCGTGGCCGGTGAGGGTGAGGTCGTGCCCGAGGTCGGAGCTTGGCAACGTGCGGCCGATAGCGGTGCCGCGGCCAGCGAGCGCGCTGCCGAGGCGGGCCCTCGTGGCGCCGGACCGCCCTGGGTGCCCGCCTCCGCTCGTATCCCCGCCGGTATCCGCCACGAGGTGGTCGAATGGCTGCGCTCGGCCGCGCCCAACGAGGGCTGTGGCGTGCTCGTGGCCCCGACGGTGGCCGAGGATGGCGGCGTACCCACGCGCTTCGTGGGCATGCGCAACGTGGCCGAGTCGCCCTACCGCTACCTCATGGACCCCATGGAGCAGCTGGAGCTGCTCGAGGAGATCGACGAGAACGACGAGGTCGTGTGGGCCATCGTCCACTCGCACGTGGAGTCGCCGCCGTACCCGTCGCCCACCGACATCGGTCTGGCGGCCTTCCCTGAGGCGATCTACCTGCTGGCGTCGTTCGCGGTCGAGCCACCCGAGCTGCGCGCCTGGACCATCGTCGACGGTGCTGTCAACGAGGTCGTGCTGGAGCGCACGTAGCCGATCCCCATCTCGCGGTGCAACGCAACCGGGAGCGTCGTACACTCGCGGCCCAGTCAAGGAGGAGAGCGGGAAATGAGTCAACTATTGGTCATCACCTTCGAGGCCCGCGAAACCGCTGATCAGGCCGCCGAGCGCCTCAAGGGCGTCCAGAAGGCGCACGCCGCGAGCATCGCTGACATGGCCGTGGTGGAGAAGGATGAGAACGGCAAGGTCCACGTCAAGCACGGTGTGGACACCACGACCGCGGGCGGCGCCTGGGTCGGCGGCGCCCTGGGCCTGCTCCTGGGTCTCGTCTTCTTCCCCGTCGCCGGTCTGGCCATCGGTGCCGTCGCCGGCGCTGCCATCGGACGGTCCCTGCACCAGAACGTGGACAAGAAGCTGGTGCAGGACGTGACCGAGGATCTGACCGAGAACACCTCGGCCCTATTCGTCGTCGGTGAGGGTCAGGCATCCGCCGTCATCAACGCGCTCGGCCCGTACAAGGGCAAGGTCTACCAGACCACCCTCGACGCCGAGGCCGAGGCCCAGATCCAGGCCGCTCTGGACGTCGAGCGCAAGGACTAGTCCTTCGCCTCCAGCGTGATCAGCTGGACGGGTCCGCGTTGGCTGTTGCGCCCGTTGAGGGCGAGGAAGTCGGCCCGTCCGTCGCTGTCGTAGTCGAGGGCGATGACGTCGTCCTCGCTACCACCTCGCACCTCCGGCACGTCGATCGTGCTGAAGTCGCTGCCATCACCGGCGTTGCGCAGGATGATGTCGTGCGCGCCACCGTCCGACTTGCCCTGCAGCACGTAGAGGTCGGTGTCGCCGTCACCGTCGGCGTCACCGGCGGCCAGGGCCGTGCCCTCGGACACGCCACGATCCCAGGTGCGCTCGAAGCGGCCATCCTGCGCCAGCGACACCACGACCCGGTCCGGTGAGAGCTGCACGAGGTCGAGCTCACCGTCGCCGTCGAGGTCGGCCAGCAGCGCATCGCGCTCGTCGATGGATCCGATGCCGGTCTCGGTCGTGACATCGGTGAAGGCCAGTCCCTCCTCGTTGCGGTAGAGGCGGATGCCCGCCTTTGGTCCAACGGCGCGCTTGTCCCAGTAGACCAACAGCATGTCATCGCGCCCGTCGCCGTCGTAGTCGGCGATGTGGATGCCCTCGGCGGCCAGGCCGGTGTCGATGCCCGGGACCTGCGCTGCCTCGAAGTCGGCTGGACCCACGGCCAGGAATGCGCGATTGGTCGAGGGCTGGCCGTCCATGCGCTTGGTCTCCTGGCCGATGAAGAGGTCGAGATCGCCGTCCTCGTCGATGTCGAAGAAGCGCGGCTGCCGACCACGACCCAGGGGCTCGGTCGCGCCACCCGCCGTGGGGTGGAGCCGAGGAGTGTCGCCACCGGGGTCGAGCCACAACTGGTTGTGCTTGGTGCCCGTGCCGCGTGAGGCCCCGAAGGCACAGTAGAGATCGGGCAGGCCGCTGGCATCGATGTCGGCGGCGGCACAGGCGTGGCGATCTCCGCCACCGAACTTCAGCTCCGAGTCGACATAGTTGCCGCCGTCGTTGCGGTAGAGGCGCCCGCGGGCACCATGCCGACCGAGGAACACATCCGCGTCGCCATCCCCATCGAAGTCGGCCGCCGTCGCGCCCCATGACTGGCTCTCCGTCGGCAGGCCGGCCTCCCCGGCGACGTCGACTGCCACGACGCGGCCTGGCAGCGGACCTTCGGGCTCGGCCGTGACCGGCGCCGGCGGCGATACGGAGTCCGAGGTCAGCACGGGGCTGGATGCCGGTCTCTGCTCGGCGTCACAGATCCGGGCGACGATGCCTTCATCGGCCCGGCCCACGACCCAACCGTCGACGCCCGGGTCGCCGCTGATATCGGTGACCGTGCCCATTCCCCAGCCGCGGCGTGCGTCGGTGACCCGCCAGCGCTCGTCCACGTATCGCGCCACCAGCGGGGCATAGCGTCCCTTCTCCGCGTCCCAGCGCGTGCCGCCCACCGTGAGCACGCCCTCGACGAGTGACACGCTCGTGAGCAGTGCGGGCTCGGCGCCGAGGTCAGGTGGCTCGAACTCCGACCAGATGACGCCACCCCAGCGCATGATCAGCGGCCTGATCGTGCCGCCTTCGAGTCGATGTCCTACGGCCCAGCCGACGTCGGACGTGGGCACGTCGATGTCGGCGATGGCAGCGTCCGGAGCGCCATCGATCACGAAGCGGTCCCAGCCGGTGCCCTCTCGGACAGCGATGTAGGGATCCATGCTTGCATCCGAGAGTGCGGCGCCCACGACCCAGACCCCGCCCTCATCGCTGACAGAGATGCCGGCCAGGGTCGCGCGTTCGCCGTCCTCGAGCGGCAGGCGATGGCCGGTCCGGCCGTCTTCACCCAGCTGGACTACCCAGGGTCGTTGGTCGCCGGGCGCGCCCTGCAGGAAGCCGGAGGCCCAGGCGCCAGCCTGCGGCGAGGCGTCGACGTCGGTGAGGGCGGCGTTGAAGCCATCCGGCCGGATGGTCTCCGTGCGGCCCCAACCCCCATCGTCACGGCGCGTCACGTATGCCGCCACGAAGTCCGTCTCGCGGCCGAAGCCGACGGCCCAGATAGGCTCGCCCGGACCGGTCGAGGCGATGGCCATGAGCCCTGAGTCGCGCGTGTCAGGCAGCGGTGGTTGCTCCAACTCCGCACGCTCTCCGAGGCCGTGAAGCACCGCCGCTGCGCGTCGCCCGCCGCCGAGCAGCGCGCCACCGGCGATCCAGGGCTTGTCAGGGTCGAAGGCAAGGACCCCTTCCGGTGCGATGTCCGCCCGCAGCTCCACGTCGGCCCAGCCGCGGTCGCACACGACGTCCTCGTCGGCGACGACCGGACCGGCCGCGATCGGGAAGGTCAGCACCAGGCCGAGCGCCATGGAGAGGGCTGGGAACCGGCGGCGGATCGTCGATGTCATGGTGGTGACATCACTATCGCACGGGTGCTCGGCGCCTCGTCGGTGCCATGTCCTCGCAACCAGTCGCCTCAGCGGCTCTGGGAGGGGAGGACTCCGAAGGACGCGCGCTCCGGGTCGGCTCGATCCGCTCGGGCTCGGTCACTCCTCGCCGATATCCTCGTTCCAGACGTCCGGATAGCGCTCGATGAACTCGGCCATGAGGGCCTTGCACTCGGGCGAGTCGAGGTTGATGACCTCCACGCCGCGCGAGCGCAGGTAGTCCTCGCCGCCCATGAAGGTCTCGTTCTCACCGATGACCACGCGGGGGATGCCGTAGAGCAGGATGGCGCCGGTGCACATATCGCAGGGTGAGAGCGTGGTGTACATCGTGGCCCGCTTGTAGACCGAGGCGTGGAGTCGGCCGACGTTCTCGAGGCAGTCGGTCTCACCGTGGCGGATGACCGAGCCCTGCTGCACGCGCTTGTTGTGGCCCGAGCCGAGGATCTTGCCGTCGGCCACGAGCGCGGCCCCGACCGGGACGCCACCCGCGGCCAAGCCCTGCGCGCCCTCGTCGATAGCGATCTTCATGAAGTCGTGGTCGTCCACGGTTCCCTCCTCTTGTCGGCATCTAGGACCGACGATACGGCTTGAGGTAGGCGCCCGGGTAGGGCACATTGCGCCCGGACAGGGCGAGCGCGAGGATGACGATGAGGTACGGCAGCGCGAGCATGACTTCGTTGGGGATGTCCTCGAAGCCGGGCGTGATGCGCAGGCGCAGGCCCAGCGAGTAGACGGCCGCGAAGATGAGCGCGCCCAAGACGCCGCGGAAGATGCGCCAGCGCCCGAAGATGACGAGCGCGATGACCACCCACCCGCGTCCCGCGATGATGTCGAGCGTGAAGGTACCCAGCACCGCGAGCGTGATGAAGGCGCCACCGACGGCCATCAGCGCGCCGCCGATCATGAGTGCGATGTAGCGCACGCGGAAGACGTTGATGCCGGCCACGTCCGCTGCCTCGGGATTCTCTCCGACCGCGCGGATCGACAGGCCCAGCGGCGTCTTCATAAGCACGTACCAGGCCAGCGGCACGACCACGAAGAAGGCGATGTAGGTGAGCCCGTACTGCTCGGCGACGGTGTCGAGCGGCGCCGGCAGGAAGCCGAAGATCTCCCATTCACCCATGGGCTCGATGCGCGGCAGCGAGCCGCCAGTGAAGATCATGCGGTTGGCGAACTCCGACAGGCCGATGAGCACGATGGTCAGACCCAGGCCGCTGACGTGCTGGTTCGCTCCCAGCGTCACCGTCATCAGCGCCATCAAGGCACCAGCGATGAGGCCCACGACGATGGCCCCGAGCAGGCCGATCCAGGGATCGCCCGTCTGATAGGCCACGGCGAAGCCGAAGAAGGCACCCGCGTACATCGTGCCCTCGACGCCCAGGTTGAGGATGCCCGCGCGTTCGGTGTAGGTCTCGCCCACGGTGCCGTAGACGAGCGGCGTGGCGTTGCGGAAGGTGGCCGCGATGATGTCGGCGAAGAACATCATGTCGGTGGCTCCTCGACCGGTGCCGCGCCTTCGGGTCTGTCTGGTGGTTCATCGGGCTCGGGTTCGCCTTCATCGGGCGGCCGGTCGTCCTCACGGGTGGTGCGCCAGCGGTAGACGGCGAGCGCGCCCACGACGACCAGCAGCAGCGTGCCCTGCACCACGTCACCGACCTGGCTTGGGATCTGCAGCGAGCGGACCGCCGAGGAGGCGCCGACCGAGAGGTCGCCTAGCAGCAGGCCTGCCAACAGCACGCCCGGCATGGTCAGACCGCCGAGCATGGCCACGACCACGCCGGTGTAGCCGAAGCCGGGCGAGACGCCCTCGGTCAGGCGGAACTGGATGCCGGCGACCTCGCTGACCCCGGCGATACCGGCGACGGCACCGCTGACGAGCGCCACGCGCAGCAGCGTGCGCTCGACCTTGATGCCGGCGAAGCGGGCACCGTGAGGGGAGAGGCCCACGGCTCGGACCCGCAGGCCGGTCGAGGTGCGACCGAGGACGTACCAGGCGATGATGATGAGGACGACCGCGATGACGAAGCCGAGGTGCAGGCGCGACCGGCCGATGAGCGGGATGAACTCCGAGAGCTGCGGGAACTCGGCGGCCTCGGCGATGCGTGGCGACTCGGGGAAGCCGGTGTCGGGGTCCTTCCAGGGCCCGTGAAGCAGGCCCTGCACGACGAGCAGGGCGACCGGATTCAGCAGCAGCGTGGTCACGACCTCGTCGATGCCCATCTTCACCCGCAGCAGCGCCGGCACCAGCGCCCATGCCGCGCCTGCCAGCGCGCCCGCACCGACCATCAGCGGCAGCACCACGATGGGTGACCAGCCGTGCGCGGTCTGGCCGATGCCGGCGGCGGCGACGGCACCCATGAGCAGCTGGCCCTCGACGCCGATGTTCCAGTAGCCGGCGCGGAAGGCGATGGCTACGGCCGTGCCCGTGAAGAGGATGGGCGTGGCCTTGTTGAGCACCTCCAGCAGCGTGAACTCGCGCGTGAGCGGGGTGATGAAGTAGGCCTCGTAGGCCTCGATGGGGTTGGCGCCGGCGATGACGAAGGCGCTGCCGCTGACCGCGAGGATGGTCACCACGGCCACGACCGCGATCATGCCGAAGCGGCCCAGTCGGTTCTCGGCCATGCGTCGCAGCTCGAGCGTCATGCGGACGCCTCCGCGCCTTCACGCGCGCGACCGGCCATGAGCATGCCCAGGTGCTCCGGATCGGCGTCAGCGGCCTCGATGTGCCCGACGACCCGGCCTTCGTAGAGCACGATGATGCGGTCGGACAGACCGACGAGCTCATCGAGGTCCTCCGACATGAGCAGGATGGCCGCGCCCTCGGCGCGTCGGGCCAGCAGCTCCTCGCGGACGTACTCGCTGGCGCCGACGTCGAGGCCTCGGGTGGGCTGGCTCACGATGACGACCCTGGGGTCGCGTGAGAGCACACGCGCCAGCAGCACCTTCTGGATGTTGCCGCCCGAAAGGGTGGCTACACGGTCGTTGGGGCGGGCCTTGATGCGGTAGCGCTCGATGAGGTCCTCGGCGTGGGCCTCGATGCCCTTGCCATCGAGGCGCCCGCCCGGAGCGAAGTCGTCGATGTGCTCCATGATCAGGTTGAGCGACACCGGCAGATCCAGCACGAGGCTGGCATGGCGGTCCTCCGGGATGCGCCCGACGCCTGCGTCCATGACCTTCGTGGGGCCGGTGTTGGCCAGTTCGACCCCGTCGACGGTGATGGAGCCAGCCGTCGCACGGCGCATGCCGCTGAGGACCTCGGCCAGCTCGGTCTGGCCGTTGCCGCTGACGCCGGCTACGCCCACGATCTCGCCGCTGTGGACCTCGAGGTCGATGTCATGGAGGGCATCGAGCCCGTGATTGCCGCGCGCGGAGAGGTCACGCACCTGGAGACGCGCTTCGCCGTCGTGCCACAGCGGCTCCTGGCGGTCGACGCCGAAGGTGGGCCGTCCGACCATCATGCGCGCCAGCTCGCGCTCGTCGGTGTCGCCCGGGGCAGTCCCTACCATCTGGCCCCGGCGCATGACCGAGACGCGGTCGCTGATGGCCCGGACCTCACCCAGCTTGTGGCTGATGAAGACGACCGAGAGGCCCTCGTCGATGAGGCGTCGGAGCGTCTCGAAGAGTGCTTCCACCTCCTGGGGCACGAGCACGGCCGTGGGCTCGTCGAGGATGAGCACCCGACAGTCGCGAGCGAGGGCCTTCACGATCTCTACGCGCTGTTGCTCGCCGACCGAGAGGTCCTGCACGATGGCATCCGGCCGGACGGCGATGCCGAAGCGGTCGGCGGCCTCCTCGACCGAACGTCGGGCGGCCTCGAGGTCCAACCGCGCGCCGCCGGCTCGCCCGAGGATGACGTTCTCGGTCACCGACATCGGCTGCACCAGGCTGAAGTGCTGGGTGACCATGCCGACCCCTGCGGCGATGGCGTCTCGTGGGGCGTGGATGGTGACGCGCTCGCCGTCCACCGCGATGGTGCCGGCGTCTGGGGTGGTGAGCCCGTAGAGGATGCGCATCAGCGTGGTCTTGCCGGCGCCGTTCTCTCCGAGCAGAGCGTGGACCTCACCCTTCTCGAGGGCGAGGTCCACCCCGTCGTTGGCGACGAGGTCGCCGAAGCGCTTGGTGATGCCACGCAGCTCGGCGGCCAGGTCTCCCCGGCCGCCGTCTGTGGTCATCGCTATCGGACTGCGGGAAGGGCTATTCGGGGATCACCGAGCCAGCCGGGGTGGCCTCGTTGATGTCGACGCGGAAGAGGCCGCTGACGATCTCGTCCTGCTTGGCCAGGACTTTCTCTAGCAGGTCGGCCGGGACGAGGGCCTCGTTGATCGGGGCCAGCGCTGCGCCGCCCTTGGCGACCATGCTGAAGTCCTTGAGGTCCTGGGCGGTATAGGTGCCGCCCGCGACCTGGTCGATGATGTACGCGGCGGTAGGGGTCATGTTCCAGGTCACGCTGGTCACGACGTGATCGGGCCCGTCAGCGGACTGGTCGCTCATGTTGCCGACCGCGACGAGGTCCTCCTGCACTGCGGCCTCGATGACGCCCGCGCGCTCGGCGTAGAGCACGTCGGCGCCGGCATCGATCTGCGCCAGCGCGGCTTCCTTGGCGGACGCCGGGTCGAACCAGCTGTTGATGAAGCTGACCTTGGCCTCGACCTCGGGGTTGACCGACTGCGCGCCCTGGATGAAGGCGTTACTGATGCGATTGACCTCGGGCACGGGCACGCCACCGACGATGCCGATGATGTTCGACTCGGTCAGGCCACCCGCGAGCATGCCGGCGAGGTACGCGGGCTCGTGGATCCAGTTGTCGAAGACGCTGAAGTTGGGGTTGGCGGGGCCGCCACCGGAGCCGAAGACGAAGGCGATATCGGGATAGTCGGCCGCCACCCGACGGACGGCTTCCTCGTTGCCGAAGGCGTCGCCGAAGATGATGTCTGGCGCCTCGAGCTCCGAAACTTCGGTCAGCACCAGCTCCATGTCACCGCTGTAGCCGATGTCATCGACGAAGGTGTAGTCGATGCGGCCGGCTTCGGCCTCTGCGTTGAGCGCGGTGTGGATGACGCCATCCCACGGCTCCTCGATCTGCGTGGCATAGGCGCCGAAGACCTTGAGGGGCTCGTCCTGGGCGACGACCGCGGCAGAGCTCGCGGTCACGGTGAGGGCCAGTGCGGCGGTGGCCGCAAGCATGGGGCGACGCCTGATCATCCGATAGAACCTCCCTGGTGCCGGTGACAGGCGCACCCAGGCGGGCGATGTCCCGGCCACTCTCGCTGCCCGAATCGTACAGGGGCCCACGCTGGAGAGGTCAAGTGCCTGCGCGGTTGCGAAGCGGGCACGTTCCGCCAAGAACCCCACGGCCAAGGCATCCACCTGCCCTTCTAGCGCCGCAACGGAGCGGCCGACCGCTCCATCGAGACCGATCGCGACCCCTCGTCAGTGGCGAGGGGTCGTCTCGATCCGCGTTGACTGCACGTGTGCCGCTCGGCACAATCGACCGCACGGGAGGACCGACACATCCGATATCACTTGGGGCGGCCGATGACTCGTGACGCAGTGCTCTCCGGGGGAGGACGCACCGCACGGGCCGCGGCGCGCGTCGCTCGGTCGGCGCTGCTGTTGTCGCTGGCGTTGGTCCTGCTCGCGTCACTGCCCATGAACGCGGCGCAGGCCACGGTCATCAAGTCGGGCTCTCGCTCGAGCGGCGCCGTGGCGCTCACCTTCGACGACGGCTGGAGCGTTGGCGCCTGCGCGAGCATCGCGAGGACGCTGCGGGCCCATGACGCCAAGGGCACGTTCTTCGTCAACGGCAACAACCTCAGGCTCCAGCCGGCCAAGTGGCGACGCATCCTGAAGGGCATGCCCGTCGGCAATCACACGCGGTCGCACAAGAACCTGAAGCTGGAGTCCTCCCGCGTCGTCACCAAGCAGATCCGCGAGAACGAGGCCCTCCATGAGCGCATCCTCGGCCGACCGATGCTCAAGGTGCTGCGGCCTCCGTTCGGGGCTCACGACCGACGCGTCCGCCGCCTTGCGGGCCAGCTGGGTTACAAGCACACCGTGCTCTGGAACGTCGATACCTTTGACTGGAAGGCGTCTTCGACGGTCGCTTCGATCGTCTCTCGCGCGACCGGTGCTCGGCCCGGGTCGATCATCCTCATGCACTGCGGACCTCGTGCCACCACCAAGGCATTGCCGGCGATCATCCGGCACTACCAGGCGCGTGGCATCGAACTCGTCGGTCTGGGGCGGCTTCTGGGCGCGAGTGGATCCTAGCGCGCTGCGGCCAGGTGGCCCGCGTCTCACTGGCACACCGTCGCGTGTGATCCTGAGGTCGTGCCTCGCGGACGGGCGTAGATGAAGCTCTTCGGCGCAGCCGCCGGGCGGGTCGGTGAACGCCAGTGATTCGAGCTCCGACCACGCGGCATCCCGCCGCTCCGCGACCTTCCTCAGGCCCCCTGCTTGCCTGTGAAGGTCCCACTCGCCGAACTAGGCCATAGGGAGAGGCTCGGTCATTCGGTCATCGCCGTCGCCTCTTCGGAGGTCTCGGACGCAGCCGGCGATGTATCTGACGGCTCCTCCTGAGCCGTCGTCACGCCTGCGAGCGTGAGCGTCAGAACCACCGTGGTCGAGATTGCCAGTAGCCGTCGCATCGTCCCCCCATGACTGCTTGGCGTTTGTTTGGGTTCTGCGCCCGTGGTCAACCTCACAGGCCACGGATGCCTTCGAGCACGAAGTCCATGCGGCCGAGGTGGCTGACGGCGGTCACGCCGGGGGATCCAGCGGTCCTGGGTGGCCGTCGCCATGCGTCGCCATCAGCGTTGCCACCAGCGCTTCTTCGGTGGGCGTCGAACCCAGACCGAGGCGTGCACCAGCGACGGCTGCCGGCGTCGGCTCCAGGCCGGCCGAGCGAAGGGCGGGCCAGGAGGCCTCGGCGAAGACCTCAGCCGGCGTTCCCGCCAGGGTGACCTGTCCACCTTGGAGCACGACGAGGCGGTCGAAGGTCTGGGCCACGAAGTGCATGTCGTGGCTGATGCCGACGACGGTCCGCCCTTCGGCCACGAGATCGCGGATGATCCCGCTGACCAGCTCGGTACCGCGTGCGTCGAGGCCGGTCGTGGGTTCGTCGAGCACGACGACCGGCGTCTGCATGGCCAGCACGCACGCGATGGCGAGCAGCTTGCGGCGAGTCTCGCCGAGGTCGTCGGGATGGGTGCCGAGCTGGTCGCCCAGGCCGACCTGCTCCAGCGCCGCGGTCGTGCGCGCGTAGGCCTCGGCCTCGTCGAGACCAAGGTGGCGTGGCCCGAACTCGACCTCCTGGCGTACGTTGCTGCTGAAGATCTGGCGATCCGGTAGCTGGAAACAGAGCCCGACCGTACGAGCGAGCTCTGCCACACGCAGCTCCGCGGTCTCGGCGCCGTCAAGGAGTAGACGGCCGGTAGTGGGGCGGAGGAGGCCGTCGAGATGGCGTGCGAGCGTGGTCTTGCCGCTGCCGTTGGCGCCGATCAGCGCGAGTGCCTCACCCGGCGCGATGACGAGGTCGATGCCGGCGAGTGCGCGCGTGCCATCGGGGTAGTCGAAGGTGACGCCTTCGAGTCGCAGCTCGGTCACCGGTGCACCTCCACGATCGCCGGGTCCAGTCCGGCATCGATGAGCATTCGGCGCAACGCGACCTCGGGTGGCTCGGCCACTCCCAACGCGGCCGTTCCGGGATCGGCCAGCACCTCGTCAGTCTTGCCGCGCGCGACGATGTTGCCCGCGCCCATCACCAGCACCGTGTCGGCCACCGTCGCGAGCTCCGCGACGCGCTGCTCGGCGAGGAGCACCGCCGCGCCGGCATCGGCAGCAGCGCGAACGGCGTCGAGCACGAGCCGTGCGGCGGAGGCGTCCAGGTGCGCGACGGGATCGTCGAGCACGAGATGGCGCGATCGCATCGCCAGTAGCCCGGCCAGCACCACCAGCTGCTGCTGTCCGCCCGAGAGCCGCACAGGATCCCTGTCGACCAGGTCCTCGATACCTGTGAGCCGGAGCGCAGCCCCGACCCGTTCCTCGACCTCCTCGCGCACGAGCCCCAGGTTGGCCGGCCCGAAGGCGACCTCCTCGAACACGGTCTCGGCGATGAGCGAGAGCTGGCCCACGGGGTCCTGCACGCCGGTCACTACCTGCTCGGCCAGCCGGTGCATGGGCCAGTCCGCGACCGAGTCGAGGTCGATGCCGACCTGACCCGAGAGCTTCCCGCCGACCACGCGCGGCGCCAGTCCGCCGGCCACCAGACACAGCGTCGACTTGCCCGCCCCCGACGGCCCCACCAACCCCGTGATGGTGCCCTCTGCGAGGTCTAGGTCAACCCCGTGGAGCGTGTCCTTCTTTGTGCCGGGATAGCGGTACGAGACACCACGCAGGTTCAGCACGGCAGGACTCCCGCAACGCGCGCCGCCGCCAGGGCCACGACGCCCGCGACCATGGCCCACCGACCCAGGCGCTGGGCCGTGCTGTCGCGCGGGATCCGCAGGACCGTGACTCGGCCCGGGCGGGTGAAGCCGCGTGTCTCCAACGCCAGCGTGCGTGTCTCGACCTCGCCGATGGCACCCAGCACGGTCGGTGCCGCGATGGCCACCACGCCTCGGCCACGTCGGAGCCAGCTGCCCTCCGAATCGAAGCCGCGGGCGCGTTGGGCAGCGGTGACCTCGCGAGCCTGCTCGGCCAGGCGCGGGATCATGGCCACGGCGTTGTGGATCACGAACGTCATCCGTGCCGAAAGCCCGTGGTGTCGGAGGCTGCCCACGAGGTCCGCCGGGGAGGTCGTGCGGTAGAAGAGGACGGCCGCGCCGGCCATCGTGAGTACTCGGATGACGACCTCGGCCGCGAGCCAGGCCCCGTCGGCCAGTGTGCCCGGCGAGAAGAGCAGGTTGACCACGACCACGCTCAGCGCCAGCGGCAGGGCCAGCAACAGGCTCAGGCGGACGACCGGGACGAGCGCTCTGGCTGCGACGGCCGGCAGGAGGACCGCGGCGACCACCAACACCAGAAGGCAGACCACGCCACCCAGGACGAGCGCGACGACCATCGTGGTCACGGCCGCGACCAAGCGCGTCAACGGGTCGAGTGCGCGCCAGGCGCCAGCAGGGGCGCGACCGGTCGATGTCAAGGGTTCATCGGGACGAGGGGGCACCTACTCCGCGGCCGATGCCTCGGCCTGGCGCCGCTGCTCGTCCGCCACGAGCAGGGCGATGATGAACACCGCGGCATCGGTAGCTTGCTCTGCGGGTAGGTCTGCAAGCAGCAGTGGAAGTACTCCGCATGCACGATTCACCGTTCGCGCGTGCGGGCTGTCCGCGATGAGCGCCACGGACATGCCCCCTGGATCCGTGCCCAGGCATGCTGCTACGGCCTCCCGGTCGAAGGGTGCCGCGGGGGCTGCATTCAGCTCTTCGGCGATGTCGAAGATGCCCGTGAAGATCTCGTCATCACTGAACGTGTCCGCAGAGGCCGCCTGGGCCCGGCTCTGGGGTCGTCGCTTCGTCGGGCATCTCCGTCGGCAGCGCTGGGCAGGCGGCCGCGTCCGCAGCGTAGTCCGCGGCCAGCGTGCGCGCCGCCTTCACGATCTTGGCGGTCGGTGCGCCGTTGGGTGTGGCCAGGTAGGTTCCCAGGACGAACCGCTCGCCCTTGGTCGGGAACACGCGGCCGGTCCTGGTGCCCGCGCCGTACTGTCCATCCTCTGCGTACTTCTCATCTTCGGTCAGGCAGTAGGTCGTCTCGAGGTTGAGTGTCGCGTCCGGCTGATCCGCTGGGATCCAGGCGGCCCGGATGGTGGCCTGCTTGTCCCAGTCGTCCGATCGGTAGAAGCAGCGCGCCTTGGCGAATCGCTCACCGGGCCCAGTGACCTCGCCCGATGAGAACTTCAGGGGCCCCAGCTTGCCCGGACAGGCGCTCGGTCGATCCGATCCGAGCGTGGGGAGGACCAGGAGCATCGACAGCAGGGTCGCGCCCAAGATCGCGGTTGCGGTGGAGTAGACCCGGAAGGCTCGCATCTGCATGGGGCAAGCCTGCGCTGAGCCATCGCTCTCGTCAATCCGGCTCGGCATTCGCATCGCGCTCGGTCAGCGGCAGCAGGTACTCACCTTGCGGGAAGCGCGCCTTGGTGCGCGCGGCCATGGCTCCAAGGATGAGGTACACGACGAAGTACGTGATGACCTTGTCGACCGGATCGCTGATGAGGGACTGGCCCAGCACCGCCTGCTGCAGGTCGGCTCCCGCCTGCCGGAAGGCGGCGATGACGAAGTCGGCGCCCGAGCCGGTCACGCCACCGAAGAGGCCGGCGGCGATGGGCGCCGCGATGAAGGCGGCCACCACACCTGTGCTGACACCCGCCGCGAGGATGTAGGCCACGGCCAGGTCGCGCCGGCGCCAGAGCAGCGTGATGAGTCCGATCGCTGTGCCCGCGACCAGCAGCATGGCCAACCAGCCCAGGATGAGGAAGGCCCTGTCGTCCGAGGCCGGGGCGAGGTCACCGCCCTCGGCTGCGGCGAGCCACGCTCGCAGCGCGAGCACGACCATCACGATGACCGCGCCGATGGTGAGCGCGCCACCGATCGTCAGCTGTCGCCCTGAGCTGTTCGGCCGAGGTCGTAGCCAGCCCCAGCGCGCGAACGTGCCCGCGAGCAGGCCCACGACCACGGCCACGATGGCGAAGGGCACCGCGAAGGGGCTGCCGAAGGGTGCTGGTGCAAGGTAGGTCCAGACGACGTTGGTGAGGAAGCCCGTGGCAGCACCGGCAAGCGGCCCGGCCAGGGCAGCCACGAGGATGGTGCCGATCGAGTCGAGGTAGATGGGGATCTTGAGGGCACTGGCCACGGCTGTCCCGAGCACGATGTTGAGGGCCATGGCCACCGGCATCAGCACCAGCGTGCGCGTGTCGAACTGGCGCGTGATCGACTCGATGCGCCGGGTCTGCAGGTACTCGATGACGGCGTAGGTGAGGATGCCCGCGGGGATAGCCACGACCATGACCACGGCGAAGGTGTCGAGTGCCTCCTCGAAGGCAAGCTCGCCGAGCAGGCTCAGGCCGGTGATCGCGATGAGCGCGAACACGGCCAGCCCACCGCCGACCCGCAGCCACGTCTGCGACACCCCGTACCTCCCGTCCGTCAGAACCCTCGACCCCGCGCGCCAGAGTGCCAGAAACGGCCACTCAGCACCGGCCACGAGGGCATCGTCACTCGGTCGTGCGCCGCTCCTGCGCCAGCCGGCCGACCCGGTCGATGAAGCGCTCGAAGAACTCGCCGCTGTCGGCCTCGACCGCGATGTCCAGGTCCGGCTCGCGGTCCCAGTGTCGGCGCCAGTCGGTGACGGTCTCGCCCGTCGTCCAGCGGCCCTCGAGCTCGACCTCCACGGCCACGGCCTCGGTCCGGGCCAGCGCCGGATCGAGGGCCGCGGCCACCACGAGCGCATCGTGGATGAAGGCGCCATGGAAGCCGTCGTAGCGGCTGTGGAACTCGAAGTAGAAGCGCAGGGCATCGTCGATGAAGCGGACGATGGGATCGTCGACGTCGCCCACCGCCTGGGCCAGGCGCTCGAGGTGCGCGGGCGTCATCTTGGCCCGCTCGGTGACGTCGAGCCCGAAGGCGATCGGTCGCGGCGCGTCGGTCGCGGCCCAACCCCTGATGGTCGCGGCCAGCGCTTCGGGGTCCACGCCCGCGTTCCACTCCATGGTGGGCGCCGTGTTCCCCGGTGAGCGGTAGGCACCGACCATCATCACCAGGCGTCGTAGCAGGCGCGGCAGCCCGGGCTCACGCTCGAGGGCCACGGCCACGTTCGAGAGCGGGCCCAGCGTGACCAGCGTCACCTCACCCGGTCGAGCTCGGGCTTCGGCGATGATCATCTCCGCTGCATCGCGGGACCCGGCCGTGCCCGATGGGGCCGCCAGCTCGGCATAGCCCAGGCCCGTCGGCCCGTGTGTGTCGTCGGCGATGCGCAGCGGCCGGCCGATGGGGCTATCGCACCCCGCGGCGACCTCCACATCAGCACGTCCGGCCAGCTCCAGGACCGCCAGCGTGTTGCGCAGGACGTCGGGCAATCCGACGTTGCCGGCGACACAGCTCACGCCCACGATCTCGGCCTCGGGCGAGGCACACGCGTAGAGCAGCGCCAGGGCATCGTCGATGCCGGTGTCGCAGTCGATGAGCAGGGGCGTGGGCGCGGGGGTCATGCCGGCTCGACGCCCTTCACCTCGACGCCCTTCACCTCGACACTGGCGATACCCGTCGGGTCCACTCCCCAGACCCAGGCCGCCGCGTCCGCATCGTCCATCACGGCGCCTCGGATCCAGGCCGTGAGCACCGCCCGAGCGTAGGTCTGTTGCGTCTCGGCGTCCAAGCTCGAGTTTCCGCAGACGAGGCCGATGAGGTCGGCCTGGTCCAGGGACCCGCAGTGCCCACCGCCCTCGATGATGCGCAGCTGCGCTGGGCCGCCGGCCGCCTCGAACATCGGCCACTGGTGTCGGTCGACCGGAGTGATGCGGTCCTCGGAGCCGGCCACGAGCAGCACCGAGGCCTCGATCACCTCCGCCGCCTCGACGGCGCTGGGCCGGGTATCGGCAGCCGTGAGCGTGGCCACGGAGCGGACGGTCGGATCCATCTCGGCGGCCAGGATCGCGGCTCCGCCACCCATGGAATGGCCGCCCACGGTCCTGGCTGCGGGATCGAGCGGTAGGCCGGGCTGATCGTCCTCCAGCGCGGCCATGGCCACGGCATCGAGGGCCGCCAGCAGATCGGCCGCGAAGCGTTCGTGATCAGGGAAGAGCTCACTGCCCGAGCGTGGCGCCACCACCGTGATGCCCCACGACGCGAGATGACGGAGCGTGGACTCGTACGGCTCGACGGGCGAGAGATAGCCGTGCCCGAAGGCGTACATCGCCGATCGCTCGTCCTGCGCCGGTTCAGCCTGCGTCGGCAGGGGCACGAACAGTCGCGCGTCGAACGGATCATCCGCACCGCTCCGCGGAACGCTGATCTCACGCGTCTCGACCTGGTAGGGACCCGCAGCGATGTAGTCGGCGGCCGCGTCCGTCGCTTGCGCCGTCGCAGCCCAGGCCACCGACACCGAGAGGCTCAGGAGCAGCGCCATCGCGACGAGGGCCCGGCGGACCGGCGCGCGGAGCCCTCCGATGGCGACGAGAGTCAAGCGTGTCATCTCCGCAGTATCACCCGGCCGCCCCGCCGACGCGTGGCCTGTGCCCGAGCCCGTGTAGCATGCGTTGACACTGCCCGCCAGCGCCACCCGCATCGAGCCCACGCGTGTCCGGGCCTCCACACTCGCATGCACATCTCTCGGAGGGAACCCATGAGCCACCGCGTCACACTCATCCCCGGCGATGGGGTGGGACCGGAGATCACCGCCGCCACGCGCCGCGTCATCGAGGCCACCGGCGTGAGCATCGAGTGGGAGGAGGCCATCGCGGGCGAGGCCGTGTTCCGCGCCGGCGACAGCTCCGGCGTGCCGCAGGAGACGGCCGACTCGATCGCCCGCACTGGCGTGGCCCTCAAGGGCCCCCTGGCCACGCCCATCGGCTTCGGTGAGAAGTCGGCCAACGTGACCCTGCGCAAGCTCTTCGAGACCTATGCCAACCTGCGTCCCGCGCGCCAGATCCCCGGCGTGCCCACGCGCTACGACGGCGAGGGCGTGGACTTCATCGTGGTGCGCGAGAACATCGAGGACCTCTACGCTGGCGTCGAGTACATGGACAGCCGCGACGTGGCCGTGGCGCTCAAGATCATCACACGGCGCGGCTCGGAGAAGATCATCCGCTACGCCTTCGAGCTGGCTCGTCGCGAGGGCCGCAGGAAGGTCACCTGCGCCACCAAGTCCAACATCCTCAAGCTCTCCGAAGGTCTCTTCCAGCGTGTCTTCGATGAGATGGCGCCGGAGTATCCCGAGATCGAGGCGCAGCACCTGATCATCGACAACGTGGCCCATCAGATGGCCAAGGACCCCGCCCAGTTCGACGTCATCGTCACGACCAACCTCGCGGGCGACATCATCAGCGACCTGGCCTCCGGGCTGGTCGGTGGGCTGGGTTTCGCCTCGAGCGGCAACTTCGGCGACGAGGTGGCCATCTTCGAGGCCGTCCACGGTTCCGCGCCCAAGTACGCGGGGGCGAACGTCATCAACCCCACCGCGCTCATCCTCAGCTCCGTGTTGATGCTCAAGCACCTCGGTGAGGCTGACGCCGCACGATCGATCGAGGATGCCGTCTTCGCCACCCTCGAGCAGGGCGCGGTGACCCTGGATGTCGCCCGTCAGGCCGGCAATGTGGAGCAGGCGACGTCGACCTCGGGCTTCGCCGATAGCGTCATCGAGAACCTGGGCAAGCAGCCTTCGGTGCGCTACCCCACCAAGGCGGAGCCGCCGGCGTCGGCACCGTCGTCGCTGCCGCGCTGGGAGCCCCGTCCGGTCGACCCGCCTGACACGCAGCTGCTCGGCGTCGACATCTACACCGAGATGGACGGCGATCCGCAGGCGGTGGGCAAGCTGCTCGACGAGGCCGCTGGGCCCGACTTCAAGCTGCTCCTGATGTCGGCTCGCGGGACGGTCGTCTACCCAACAGCCAACCCGCACACCGACACCGTTGGCTGGTGGCGCTGCCGCTTCGTGGCGGCCGAGGAGGGTGGGATCGTCGACGACGCGGCCATCCTGGGACTGCTGGGTCGTGTCGGCGAGCGCATGACCTGGGCGCACGTCCAGAAGCTGCGCGTGATCGAGGGCGAGACCGGCTTCACCAAGGCCCAAGGGCAGTAGGCCTGGGAGTCGAAGGTCCGTAGGCTGTCCTCGCGGCGACCCCTAGACTCATCCTCGTGGAAGAGGAACTCGAAGGCACCCCCGAGCTCGATCGTCAGGAGCGACCCGTGCCGCTCGACGTGCATGGGCGTCCGTTGGTGCCCCAGCGCGTGCCGGAGCTCGAGCCGACGCCGCTGCAGTCGAGCTTCATCTACCTCTCGATCGTCGTCCTCATCTGCGGCGTCATCGCTATCGGTGCCCTGGAGCTGGGCACACCCATGTCATCGCTCTGGGTCAGGATCCCAGTCCTGGTCGGCGGGATCGTGCTCCTGGCGGTCACCGTCGATGCGCTCGTGCGCGTCTGGCGCTCCATCGGTGCGTGGTGGGACGTGGACCGAGGCCGCGCCCTCTTCCGCGTCGTCTGGGTGGCCGTCATCGCGGCCTCGATCGTCGCCGTCGTGGCCATCATGTTCATCGTGCTGACGTCCTGATGAAGCGTCTCGACGATCCCGCTTCCCGTCTGCCGGTACAGGGCTTCGATGACGGTGCGCCCGAGTGGATGGCACCGCTCCTGCGCCACTGCGCCCGCTGTGGCGGCCGTCTCGACTTCGGCCCGGTGCCGGGCGATGACCGTCCACGCTACCACTGCACCGAGTGCGGCCACGTGACCTACGTCAACCCGCGCATCGTGGCCACGGCCCTGCCCATCACCGACGAAGGTCGTGTCGTGCTCATCAAGCGGGCCATCCCGCCGGGTGTGGGCACCTGGGCCCAGCCGGGCGGCTTCCTGGAGGCGGATGAGACCGTCATCCAGGGCGCCGTACGGGAGACGCGCGAGGAGACCGGGCTCGAGATCGTGCCCACCGACATCGTGGGCATCTATCCCCAGCCGCGGGCCTCGGTGGTGATCGTCGTCTACCGCGCCGACATCACGGGCGGCGAGATGGTCCTGACCCACGAGACGCTCGACGTGCGGGCCTTCGAGGTCGACGAGCTGCCGTGGGACGGCATCGGCTTCAACACCTCGCTGTGGGCGATCCGAGACTACGTCCGCAGCGTGCGGCCCGACCTCGACGTCGAGCAGCTCGGGAGCGAGCAAGCCGACTTCTAGCGGCGAGACGATCGCCGCTGTCATCCGCCGCCATGTGGTCGCCAGCGTACGACCGGCAAGTCCCCGCTCCGGCGAGCTCAGGCGCCGATGGTGAGGATGTTCGAGAAAGCGCCGAGTGCGCCGATGAACACGCCGAACGCGAGCACGCCGGCGGCGACCCTGGGGCGATCCTTGACCGAGATGAGGAAGACGGCCGCCACCAGCAGCACGGTCGCGAACTTGGCCACGGTCAGCAGCGCCAGCCCCCAGTCATCGTGGATCGTGGCCACGATGGGATTGAGCTCCGCGCCCAGGCCGTCGCGGGCCACCATCACCAGGAAGGTGGCGTAGTCAGCGACGTGAGCAAGGATCAGGAGTCCGATCGCGGCAGCCGTCATGAGCCCTCCGTGCCCGCAGCGGGGCATCGTTCGTTCGGCGCGGGACCGGGCTCGCCACTGCTCGACGTGACCCGGTTCGGCGACCGGGGCGGATCACGCGTCTTCGCTTCCCGCGTGGGAGTACAACTCGGATACGTCCGATTCTATCGAGTAGCGGGCGTCGTTCCGATGACCCCGTCGCGGACCGGAATTGACATATCCGCCCAATCGGTGACACGACGCACCGGATCACCGGGCCAGACCACCCTCCCACCGATCCCCAGCCAGTCGTCGATGTGCCAGCAGATGATCGGCGCCACCGCGGCGAGGTAGGCGAACGTGCCCCACCAGCCGAGGAAGAGCGTGGCCGCGAAGACCAGCGTCCCGCCGATGATCAGCCCGCTCGCCGAGCGCACGAACACGAGGTTGAGCCAGGCCAGGGCGACACCGACTCCGATGCGCAACGCGTTCCAGGCCGCTTTGGGCACCTCGTCGCCGAGGCCGAGGCCGTAGGCCAGCGAGTAGTACGGGCGAGCGTGCAGCGCCTCCGCCTCGCGGAAGGACCACAGCAGCGAGCCTGGGCCCCAGGCCACCGCCGCCGGGAGCCACAGCAGCGCTGACGAGGCCAGGAATACCAGCAACGGGCCGATGCCGGCGAAGCCCACGAGTCCCGGCAGCCACGCGACGGCGTACGGCTTGAAGGCCACCGCCAGCGCCAGCAGCACCGCACCCAGCAAGGGCAGGCGTACCGCGGCCAGCAATGCGACGAGGATGAGCAGGCCGGCGGTGGTGTCGTTGGAGCCGTCGCCGGCGGCCACCACGAACGCCGGCGTGACCGCGTACATGGCCAGGCCCAGCGGTCGCCCACGTAGCGCCAGCAGGCTCAGGACCACGACGGCGGCGAGCAGCTCCATGCGTCCGGGATCGGCCAGGCTGGGCAGATACCAGAAGAGGGCCAGCGGACCGTAGGCGAACGGCGCGCCAGGCGGGAGCGAGGCTTCGTAGCCGTGGCCGTACGGGTTGCCACCGGCGAGGACCTCGCGTGCCGCCGCCTCGGTCACCGCGAGCACGTCGCTGTAGCCGGTCGGTGGCGCGACGCGTAGCGCGAGCCCCACCAGCAGCAGGATCACGATGGCCCCGGCCGAGAGCCGCCAGCGCAGCGAGTAGGCCAGCGTGGCCGCGACGAGGATGGCCGCGAGCACGACCATGCGTGGCGGGGTCCCGGCTTGGAGCAGCAGCACCAGCGCCACGAGCAACGCCAGCCAGACGGCCTTGTCGCTGGTCGGCATCGCGTCCGGGGTCGCCGGCGGTTCCGACGCCGGAGGCTGGCTCACTCGTCCGAGCCGGCCGACTCCCAGGTCGAATCACGCAGCACCCGACCGAGCAGGTCGGCCGCGTCCTCGAGGCGCAGCCGCTCGTCGCGGTCGAGATCGGAGATCGTCTCGGCCAGCGGGGCGATCTGGCGTACGCGGCCCTTCTCCAGTTGCTTCACACCCTTGGAAGTGGCCTCGATGACCACGGAACGGGCGTCATCGGGGTTCGGCCTGCGTGTGACCAATCCGTCGGCCTCCATGGCGTGGATGAGGCGCGTCATCGTCGGTGGTCGGACGTGCTCGGCCGCGGCGAGTTCGCCCAGCGTCCGCGGTCCACCCAGCACCAGCAAGGCCAGCGCCGAGAGGCGTGCGCGAGTCAGGCCTTCGCCCGCATCGGCACGCGAGAGGTGTCGCTGCAGGACCGTGGAGATACTGGCCAGACGGGCCGCCAGCTCCATCGAGTCCACCGTGCGTCGTCGTCGGGCCTCGGCCAAGTCCGTGACCTCGGCTGCCGCAGGAGAGGACTCGTCGGCCTCGCTGATCGGTTCAGCCGTGGCTGCGGCCAGGCGCAACGCCTTCCTGCGTTCCTTCTTGCTGACCTTGCCCTTGGCCTTGCCTTTGCCCTTGGACTTCTTGCCCATCGATGCCCCGGCTGACCCGCGCTACGCAGCAGTGGCGAGTAGGACTGCAGGACGCCATCCTACCCGCGCCGAGCGACCGCGGAAGGCCGTTTCGTCAGCCTTGGGCGCGCCGGAAGCAGCTCACGATGTGGTCGTTCACAAGGCCCGTCGACTGCATGTAGGCGTAGACGATGACCGGGCCCACGAAGCGGAAGCCGCGCCGCTTCAGGTCGGCCGAGATGGTCGCCGCCAGCGGAGTCTCGGTCGGGATCTCGGCCATCGTCGCGAAGTGGTTGGCGATGGGCTCGCCGTCGACGAAGCCCCACAGGTACGGGTCCAGGCCACCGTCCGCCTCACGCAGGCCGAGCACGGCTCGGGCATTGTCACGGAACGCGCGGACCTTGGCCTTGTTGCGGATGATGCGACGGTCGGCCAGCAGTCGTGCCTGGCGCGTGTCGTCGTACGTTGCCATGGCCCCGGCATCGAACCCGTCGTAGGCTGCGCGATAGCCGTCGCGCCGGTTCAGGATCGTGGACCACGAGAGCCCGGCCTGCGCACCCTCGAGACAGAGCATCTCGAAGAGCCGTCGTTCATCGTGCAGGGGAACGCCCCACTCCTCGTCGTGGTAGGCGACCATCCGCGGGTCGGTGCCTGCCCAATCGCAGCGGTGTGCCCCCCGCGGGGCGCTCAGTAGACCTTCCGGACGTCCGCGGGCAGCCTCAGTTCGAAGGCTGAGTCGAGGAGCGTCGGGTCGAGGTCGAGCGCGGTGACCTCCGCGTGTCGCGTGACGCTGTCACCGATGCGCTCGGTCAGCAGCACCACGAAGCCACTGTCGCGCGCGATCCCGACGTCGATGGAGCGATCGGGCCGGTCAACGAGGACCTTCGCCGAGCGTGGATGCCGGGACCGCACGATGACTGCTTCCCGACCAGCCACCGACTGCGTGCCGACGACTGCGAGGGGACCGGTGACGAGGACATTGCGGAACAGCCCGTGAGGGTGGATGAACGTCTCGGCCAGGCTGCCCGCCGGCAGGCGCGTCAACGGCTGGTACTGGCGCGCGAACGTCGGCAGGTCGTCCTGGTCGGAGCCAGCCACGCGAGCGGGCAACGCTCGAACACTCGCGACGTTGGTGGCCGCGTCGTAGGCCGTTGCGGTCGCGCCGTCACTGAGCCAGATGGCGTAGTCGCGTGTGAGTTGCTCCGCACTGCGTCGGGTGGTGACGCGGGCGTGGCCCGGGTGCTTGAGCTGGACCTCGACGGTCGAGACCTGCTCGCCCTTGGCGTTGACCACGCGGTCCTCGATGGACATGCGCAGCGTCTGCACCCGCAACTCGGCCTCACGAGCGAACGAGAACAACTCCTCGATGGTGGGGGCTTCGTCGGCCATGGCCACGCGCGCCGCGGAGGGCGCGATCTGGTCCTGACCTGTGGGGATGAGGTCTGACATCGCAGGTGATGCTACCCGACCGACCCGCCTTGGGGAAGTGCGCGCCGCACGGCCACGACCTCGATGAGGTGGAAGTGATGGTCCTCACCCAGCGCGGTCTGGCCATCCTCCTCCTTCTCGGTCCAGTGCTCGATCTCGAAGCCGGCGAGGTACCCGCGGATCACCTCGGGCGCGGGACAGGTCATGTCTTCCTCGCCCGCGGCATCGTCGTTGTCGGCGAAGAGCATGCCGCTGAAGCGTCCGCCGACCGGGATGGCGGCGAGGATTCGCGCCCAGGTGGCCTCATAGTCGTCGGCCGGCTGGAAGGGCAGGATGAGGTTGGCGTTGAGCAGGTCGCAGCCTGGGATCTCGAAGTCCTGCAATCTCGAGACCTCCGTCTCGAGGCGATCGCGATCCGCTTCGGGCGTCAGTTCCCACAGGCGCTGGGGTCCCTCGGGCGTCATGTCCGTGGCCAGCACGCGCCAGCCACGCCGGAGCAGTTCGCGCGTGTCACGTCCGGCACCACAACCGAGGTCGACCGCGAAGCGGGGGCCTGCGGCTGGGTGTTTGCCGAAGGCCTTGGCGGCGGTCCTGGTGGTGGTCCATGAGGGTCGCTCGGCGGTCACGTCGTAGTAGTCGGGCCAGTGGGTCTCGGAAGCGTTCTTGTCGGTCATCGTCAGGCCAGCGTAGCGTCATGCTCGAGGCAGCGACGTCGTCAACGCCGTCCTGATGGCGCCCGATCAGGGCCGTGGCTTCCTGGCCCACCGGGCAGAGCCTCAGGCTGCCTCACGTGACCTTCTGTGCGCTATCGCCGAAGCTCTCCTTCGCCAGGCGTACGATGTCTGGTCGTCGCCGCCATGGCTGGGCGGCGCAGCCGAGGCGGCGCGCTGGGACTAGTCAGCTGGTGGCCCGGTGGGCAACGGATACAGCTGGCGGCCCCCGGTCATGTCCGGGACCGGCTCGTCGGGGAACGACAGCATCTCGGCCTCGAAGATGTGGCCTTCGTATGCCAGGTCCCACGGGCCTTCCGCGTCCGCTGGGGTCACCCCGTGCAGCAGCGCATAGAGTCCCTCGTAGGCACCCTCACCGGCTAGGACGTAGAAGCTGTACCGCTTGCCGCCGCCGTTGACCCAGCGTCCGGTGCCACGCCAGCGCCCGTCCTCATCTTCCAGCAAGCTCCGGCTGACCGTGTTCATGGCGCCGTCGAGCACGTCCGACGGCTTCCAGATGAGCGTGTAGTCGAGCGTGAGCCAGAGGTCGTTCGGGAGTCGTGGGTCGCTCCACTCGACCACCTGGCGCATGAGAGCTGGCCGGCCCGTCCCGACCGTGATCTCATACCCCCGCACGTCGGAGGGGACGTTCGCTTCGCTGAAGCTGTGGCCGTACACCTCGACCACGGTGCCGGTGACGAACGTTACCGGGGCCGGCACTTCCTGTGCCGCTGCGGTGGTTGCCAATCCGAAGCACAGCGCCAGGCTACCGAGGAGCGTCAGCGAGGCTCGAGCTGCAGGCATTACGCACCTCCAAGTGCCCGCGCGCGGGCCGGGTCCGCCAGTGGCTTGACGCGGTCCAGGCGGCCATGGCTGGGGCCGCGCGTCATCGCCTCCCGCTAACTACGATTCTCTCTCGCGCGTCCATCAAGGCCGCCTGAGCAGCGTCCGAAATCGCCATGTATAACGGGTCTCGGTCTGATCGTTGCCGCCATGGCGCAGGCAGCCGAGGTGACGATGGGCTAGTCCATGGGGTCAGGCTCGGTGGTGACCGGAACCGGAGCCTCTGGGAACGCCAGCATGTCGCCCTCGAAGACGTAGCCCTCATAGGAGACATCGGTCGGGCTTGGCATCCGCACCCCCGGTCCCCAGGGCACGGCGTGCAATCCCTCGTAGGCACCTTCGCCGGTCAACTCGTAGAAGCTGTACTTGCCGTGGGAGCTAGTGCCTCATGCCGCAATGGCGGGGAGCGAATGATGGACCTCGGCCTTGATGCGCCAGGGCTTGGCTGGGCGGCAGTTCCGGTTGTGCCAGCGGAGGTAGGCATGGATGGCCGCACCCTGCTCGTCGTGGCTGGCGTGGTCGCTGCCGTTGAGCGCGAAGCGCCGGAGGGCCTGGAACTGGCACTCGATGAGGTTGAGCCAGCTCGCGTAGGTGGGCAGGTACACGAGTTCGATGTCGTGCGCGTCGGCCCACTCGCGGAGCTCCTTCTTGAGATGCGGGCTGAAGTTGTCGAGCACCACGATGAGGTGCTCGTCGAAGCGGGCCCGCAGCGAGCGCAGCAGCTCGCGCACCTCGCGCCAGGTCTTGGTCGCCCGGATGTGGCCGTAGAGCTTGCCGCTCGCGGGATCGTAGGCCGCGAGCAGCTGGCGCACGCCCGCGGTGCGCGTGTAGGTGGCCCGGAGGCGGGCCGGGTGCTTGCTCGGATGCCAGCCCGCTCCGAGGCGTGGCTGCAGGTTCAAGGGGCCGAACTCGTCGAGGCAGAGCACCCGGCTGCCCGCGGGCGGATGGGCGTAGAGGTCGAGCACGCGGTTCTTCTTGGCCTCGAAGTCCGGATCGGGCGAGGCCTTCGGGGTCTTGTGGTGCAGGAAGCGGATGCCATGCTCACGCAGGATGCGCCGGAGCTGGCTCCCGCTGATGGTCGGCACCACTCGCGTCCGGAGCAGGTGGTCGCGCAGCTTGGTCAGACTCCAGTCGGTGAAGGGCTCACCGAGGTCTCGGGGACGGGCGAGAGCCACCTTCACGATGGCCGCGCGCTGGGCCTCATCGATCCGGCGTGGTCGGCCCCCGCCCTTCCGAGGGTCCAGGGCCGCGAAGCCCCGCTCGTCGAAGGCGTGGATGAGTTCGGCCACGTGCGTCGCGCTGGCGCGGTGCAGCCGCGCGATCTCGGGCACGCTCTGGCCCTGGAACGAGGCGAAGAGGAGCATCGCCCGGTGCTGCGTGGTCGGGTTCGTACTGCGACGAGCGAGCCTGAGCAGGTGCATCGCCTCCCCATCGCTGAGCTCACGGATGAACAACTCGGGCCGGCGGGCCATCTGCACCTCCCTGCGACGACGGGCCGAGGGTCGACCCTTGCGACAGTGCGATTACCTACCGGACATTATGAATCGAGGCACTAGCGATCAATCGCCCGGTGCCACTCCAACTCCCGACCTCATCCACCAACAGATGGTTGGTCGCGATGGTGGTCCATCCCCACTCGTCGGCAGGATGGGACACCGACTGGTGGTCCAGGGTGAACCAGTGCTCGGCGGGGAGTCGTGGGTCGCTCCACTCGACTCGCTGCTCGATGAGGTCCACCCGGCCGCCGCTGGTCACCTCGTAGTCCCCCACGATGGTCGGCGGGTCTGGCTCGATGTCCTCCCAGTCCCGTGCTTCGGTGTGCACCGTCATGTCCCATGGGAACCCGGTCACGAAGGTGATGGGGCCAGGTCCCTCTGACTGCGCAGCCGCCGTGATGAGCAGGCTGGCGAGCAGGACAAGAGCGGATGCCCCCGCCAGTACTGTCCGCAATGTACGCATCTCGCACCTCCTGGGTGCATGCGCGGGCCGGGTTCGCCAGTGGCTCGGCGCGACTCAGGCGGCCAACGTACGCGAGTCGGACTTCACGGCCTCCCGCTACCGATGATTCTCTCGCGAGCGTCCATCGGCAATCCCGAAATCGCCATGAATAGCGGGTTTGGTCTGGTCGTCGCCGCCATGGCACAGGCAACCGAGGCGGCCAGAAAGGGTTACTCGGCGGGCTTGGCCTCCGTCGTCCCGTCAACATCCGTCAGCGTGGCGCTCTCCACAACCGCAGGCTCGTCCGATGCGTTTCGGATCACATAGACCGTGTCGCCCGCGAATGAACCCGACGTGAGAATGTCGGCATCGGGCGCGATGAACCTGACCGAGTCGGTCAGCGCCCCGTCGACCTCGGATGGGGCAGCGAAGCCGCTCTCCAAGCGACCCTCTTCAAGCGCCAGGAGGCGCAGCACCCCGGCTTCGTCAGAGTCAAGCACCAGCTGGCCGCCGGGATCGAACGTGATTCGTTCGAGGATGACCGCGACCGGGGCACTGATCAGCTCGGTCAGGGTCTCCTCGGCCGGGAAGTCCCAGACCAGCAACTGGTAGTCAGCACCCGGAGCAGGCTCCCTCGGTGTCTGCGGCTCAATGCTGTTGGCGATGCCCACGATGAACGATACGTACGGTTCCGTACCGTCGATCACCCACGAGCCCGAAGCCGCGCCGTCGTAGTACAGCACCACGTCACCAGCACCGAGGGCGATGGTGGCCATCGGGTCCGGAGCTCCATCGGAGCCGTCCTCACCCCAGAGGTGTGCCCGCGTGTCCTTCACGACCTGCGCGCTCCCTTGCTCCACGTACTCGACGTAGGTGTAGCCCGCTGGTTCCTCCGACCCTTCCTCAGCGCTGCTGCTCGGCTCGACCATGACACGCGCGAACCACGTGTGATCGACATCCGGGGGTATGGCTTCCACAGGGATGACACCGCGGTCGCTCAGGACATCGACGTCGACGCCGGACGTACCTCCTTCTGCCGCGACCGCAGGCCCGAGACTGAGAACCAGCATCGTGAGAGCGGTGCCCGCGAGGCACTGACGTACGGTACGCATGGATCCCCCTTTCCAGCGCGGGCCGGGTTCGCCAGTGGCTCGGCGCGGCTCAGGCGGCCATGGTGTGGGCCGTGCGTCGTCGCCTCCCGCTCAGTTGATTCTCTCGCGGGCGTCCAACGGTTCGCACGAAGTCGCCATGAATAGCGGGTTATGTCTGGTCGTCGCCGCCATGGCGCCCGTGCGTCCGGCAGCCGAAGGCGGTGCGAGGGGGTTACTCGGCAGGCGGCAAGACCCACTCTGGTGGCTCGGGCCAAGCGCCGGGGATGATGACCCCCTCGACCTCCCAACCACCGGGAGCCGGACGCTGGATTAGCATGGCCGAGAGGCCCTCGTACCCATGCTCACCGGTGAAGTAGTTCACGTAGTGGCTGACTCCGGTGCCCGGCGTGAAGCCCTGACCCGCCATGGTCCAGGAACCGCCGTCGTTCGTCAGGCGTCCGATGAGCGTGCGCACCGTGGCCCCGGAGCCGTAGACGTCATAGTTGGAGTTCGCCTCCAACTCTCCGCTCAACCGCGGGTCGTCGGTCTCCAGGCTCAACGTCCAGCCGTAGTTCCGCGTGGACGCGACCATCGGCTGCGGCGAAGTCTCGGTCTGGGCGGACTGGTTCGGGGCGACGGCGCGGATGGTGCCGGTGACGACGGCGGGCGCGAGAACATCGGCTTCCGAAGCCGGGTCAGCATCCCGCGCCACGCCGGTGACGCTCGACGGTCCGAGCAGCGCCAGGGCGACGGTCCCCACCAAGGACAACCGCAACGTACGCATGACATCCCCCGTTCGTGTGCGGGCCGGGTTCGCCAGTGGCTCGGCGCGGTCCAAGGCGGCCATTGCTGGACCGCGCTTCGAAGCCTCCCGCTATGTAGATTCTCTCGCCGACGTCCATCGGCTCCTCGGCCGTGCTCCAGAATCGCCATGCATAGCGGGTCATGCCTGGTGGTCGCCGCCATGGCGCAGGCAGCTGGGGTGGGGGAATGGGGTCAGCCGAAGAAGACCGCGTCGATCAGCGCGAGCAGTGCGAACAGGGCGACGGGCAGCACCACGATTCCCAGCGCGATCAGGATCAGGAGTTCTCGGTCCGGGCGGCGAATCCCCTTGCTGCGGCGTCGGATGATGCTCCCGACCCTGTCGCCGAAGGCGGCGCCGATCGAGACCGTCACGAGCGCAGCGACGATGCCGTCGGGGATGTCGTCCTCGGGAAAGCCGAGTCGGCCACCGATACCGGTACTGAGGGCGAATCCGACGAGGGCTGCCGCCGCCATGGCGCCGATGAGACCGACCACACCGAGGCGTCGTCGTGGGGACGGCGAGTGCCCGATGATTCCCGCCGGGACGACCGCGATGAGGATGCAGGCTGCCCAGAGGGTGATGGTCTCAGCAGACAGACCCCGGTAGCACCCCCAGCACTCCGGGTCGTCGTATCCGGGTTCGTAGAACTCCTGGATCATGTCCACCCACGCCGCTCCGAGCACGAGGCCGAGGACGAGGCAGAGTGCCGCTGCTACCGCGATGGCCGCGATGATTCGCCCGACGCCCGCAATCGGATCGACGCTGGTCCCACCCACGGGACGAGGTGCCATGTCTGTCGCCCCTCCATCCACCGATCCGCCAATCCCGATCGTCGCCGGTGTCAGCGTCGGGTCAAGCAAGGTGCAGCCGTGCTACGTCTCGTAGCCTCCCGCTACCTACAATTCTCTCGCGGGCGTCCATCAGCCGACCCTGAATCGCCATGAATAGCGGGTTTGGTCTGGTCATCTCCGCCATGGCGGTTGACCGCGCTTCGATACTTAGGCACAGAAACGGGGGCACCCGGGGCGATGAGACGCTTCCTGTCCCGACGGCCAGATCCAGAGCGTCGCTTCGTCGAGCTCCTCGAGCGCGCTCGCGTGATGACGGATCCTTCATGGCGCGACCACGCCACGTCCGACGAGCAGCTCGCGATCAGGGCGCACTAGCCGCCCAGCTGGTACCTGCCCCGCTCCAGCTCCTGGACGTCGGGGCAGAAGTCGCCGCCCTCCTGCCCTTCGGTGGAGGCGATGCCCACGAAGTACAGATCGTCCGGGTCGCCCACCAGCTTGCGATCGACGGTCAGCGTCAGGATCGTTCCCTCGACCTCGACGTCGACGACGCCCCAGAACACCGGGTCGCCCTCGGTCAGCGTCGCGTCGAACAGCGGGGCACCGGACACGGCCTCCTGCTCGAGCGTGGCTCCATGGACGACGAGGACGTGGGTGATGTCATCGGGGAAGACCGCCGCCGGATCGGCCGACAGGCCGACCCACAGCTCATCCGTCGACATCGTCTCGACGTCATACGAGAGCGGTGGCTCCGCGGCGAACTCGAAGGTGAAGCTGACGAGGGATTGCCAGGGTTCAGCGATGCTGCAGGACAAGAAGTCGGGCCCTGCGCCGCCAGGGACGTCGCCGACGGGGTCCTCGTAAACCGCCAGCGGGACGATCGGCGCGTCGGTCGGCTCCGGCTCGACCTCGGCGGCAGCCACCCCGGTCGCGCTCGCCAGCACGAGCGCAGCGGCGGCCGTCAGGATCCTCGATATCAGGGTCATCATCCCCTCCTGTCACGTTCCGCAAGTGGCGTGGCGCGGTCTGGGGCGACCGTGGTCGACGGGCCGTGCGTCATCGCCTCCCGCTACACCCAATTCTCTCGCGGGCGTCCATCAACCACCCTTGAACAGCACGGAATCGCCATGAATAGCGGGTTTGGTCTGGTCGTCGCCGCCATGACGCAGGCAGCCGAGGCGGCGCGCTGGGACTACTGCTCCGGGTGAAGCTGGTAGTTGAGGAAGGCCTCGGTCAGCTCCCAGGTTGCCTGCTCCTGGAGGATCTGATCTTCGCCATGCCCGGTCGGCAACTCGGCGTAGACGTATTCGATGCCTGCGGCTCCGAGTGCATCAGCGAGGTTGCGAGATGCCTCGATGGACACCACGCCGTCTAGGTTGCCATGGAGGACGAGCATGGGAACGGTGTCCTCATCGACGTGGAACATGGGCGAAGCCTCCTGAGCGATGGTCGGGTCGGCCTCGATCTCAGCGACCGGGATCGCCTCGTGCCAGGCGTCCCGGAGCCACTCCGGCTCGGGGATGGTCAGGTCTACGTTGCCAGCAGTCGTGATGACGCACTGCACCCGGCTGGAGATGCCGGCCAGCTCTGGATCGGAGTCATCGACGGTGTCGAGGACGCCAAGCATGGCCGCGAGGTGTCCGCCGGATGAGTCGCCGACCGCGCAGACGCGGTCCGGGTCGACGTTGTACTCGTCCGCGTGGGCACGAACCCAGCGGACCACTCGTTGTGCGTCATGGAGCTGTGCCGGCCAGCGCACCTCGCCCGTGGCCTGGTCGAGCAGCCGATAGCCGGCGAGGAAGGTGACGTACGGCTCGCCGAACCCACTTCCAGCAGCCATGTCGCCGAACGGTGCCGCTCGTTCGGGCGTGATACCGACCTCGAGTGCGCCGCCGTGGAAGAAGATGAGCGCCGGGCGCGGCGCCTCGCGGGGTTCCGGCTGGTAGATGTGCGTGTACTGGCGCAGCGGATCCTCCCCGTACACGACGAACTCCTCGACCTTGGGCCAGGTGTCGTCCTGTGCGACGACAGCACCTCCCACGCCTGCGAGCAGCGCGAGGATTGCCGTCCCGACAAGACACAGCCTCAACGTACGCATGCCATCTCCCTTCGTCAGCGGGCCGGGTTCGCCAGTCGCTGGGCGTGGCCTTGCGACCAGTGCTGGGACTGCGCGTCAGAGCCTCCCGCTACGATCGGTTCTCGCGCGAGTGTCTATACGCTCCTCTGAGCGCTACCGGAATCGCCATGTATAGCGGGTTTGGTCTGATCGTCGCCGCCATGGCGCAGGCAGCCGAGGCGAGCCTTGACCGGCGGAGGACTATGGAGGCACGCAGTTCGGGGCATGGCCATGGCGACGCTCGGCAGACGGCTCGGAGTGACGACGCACGCAGTAGCCATGCCGATAGTCACAGTGGCGGTGAGCCTCGCGCTCGCACTCACCGTCGAAACGGGTCCGGCCGCGGGCGCCACAGGCAAGGCCTGCCGCAGGCGAAACACCGACTCGGGTCAGACCTACACGCGCCTCCAGGCCGCGGTCAACGTTGCGCAGCACGGCGACAAGCTCGCCGTTCGTGGCACCTGTGCCGGGCACACGGCCATCGGCAAGCGCTTGACCGTCGTCGGTGAGCGAACGAGGCGGTCCGGCGGGCCGCAGCTCAGCGGGCGCAACAAGGATCGGGTCTTGACCATCGCCAAGGGCGCGAGAGTGATGATTCGCGACTTGGTCGTCACTCAAGGTGACTCGAAGTGGGGCGGCGGCATCCAGAACAACGGCGATCTCATCCTCACCAACGTCAAGGTCCGCGGGAACCGTTGCCAGCTCAAGGACGTGGCCCTCGGAAGGGCGGGTGGCATCCTCAACCGCGGCAGGCTCTGGCTCAACGGCGCGAGCCGGGTCCAGCGCAACTGGTGCGATGATGGAACTGCCGGCGTGTGGAACGCGAAGCCGGGCACCATCGTCCTCAACGGCTCGAGCACGATCGCCTTCAACGGCGGCGTCTATGGCGGCGGTGTTGACAACGCCGGAACCATCATCATGAACGACAGGAGCGCCATCGCTCACAACAGCGCGGGTGAGAGCACCGGAGGGGTCGGGAACTCGGGCCGTTTCGTCATGCGTGACAGGAGCACCATCAAGGGCAATGGTTGCGGCGATCCCGACTACTGCGGCACAGGTGGGGTGTGGAACGGGCCGAAGGGCTCGTTCACGATGCTCGACCGCAGCTCGATCCGAGACAGCGAACCCGCTGGCGTGTACACCGCCGGCACGTTCACGATGAAGGGCGCGAGCACGATATCCAACAACACGGGTTGGTACTGCGACCATGCGGGCGGCGTCCACGTCTCCGGCGGCCGCTTCTCCATGACCGGCTCGAGTCGCATCACCGGCAACAAGCTCGATCCTGAGTACGCGCCCTGCGAGACTCGTGGAGCCGGCCTCTACCACAACGGCGGTACCATCCACGGCGTGCGCTGTGGCCCAGGGACGCCAGCCAACGTCTACGGCAACACACCCGACGACTGCTACTTCGCGGAGTAACGGGAGCCACGCAGCAGCCCCGCTCAGTATCGCCATGAATAGCGGGTTTGGTCTGGTCGTCGCCGCCAGGGCGACACGCTGTGGGCTAGCCCGTCCGCGCCTGGGTGACGCGGCTTCTTTCAGGCTTCGCGACTGGGCATGCACGCCAGTCGGATCCACACTGGGTGCGACTCGATCTCAGGTGTTCTAGGTGAGCGTCGACGCGAGCGCGCCTACGGTGGGGCGTTGCAGGGTGTGTCGCCAGCCAGGCGGCAGGGCATGAAGCTGAAGGGCCGCGTCTCCGAGACCGCAGTCCGTCGATGACCGTAGTGCGCGGTGACCCGCCACCACCAGCCGGTGAGGTTGTGGTCAGCGATGAACGCGCGGCAGCCTCCGAAGCTGAACTCGGACCGAGTGAGTTCCGTGAACACAAGCGGCACGGAACCTTCGTGCCACACGCGAAGGTGGTAGGTGCCTCGGCCCTCGAGCTTCGGTCCACTCCAGTCGAAGTCAAGTTGGAACCCGTACCCCCGCGTCGGTTGTGCCGGGCACCCGATGGCCGGGTCGTTCTGGGCGATCTGCGCTCCCGGGGCAGGCGCGATGAGCTCGACGCGGGTGACCGGGATCTCGCAGCGCACCGACGAACCGACACCCGGGCCCTGGCGGCACAAATCGACACCGACCCCACCGTCGAGCAGGTCGGTGAGGGCCCCGCCGAACAGGCGATCCGGCCCGACCCCACCGAACAGGCGGTCACGGCCGAGTCCGCCGTAGAGCCGGTCTCGACCACGGTTCCCGACGAGCCGGTCGAGACCCGGCCCACCGCAGATGATGTCGTTGCCACCGCGTCCAAGGACGATGTCGTCGCCACCGCGAGCGACGATGACGTCGGCCCGCTTCGTGCCCACGATGACGTCGGCCTTGTTGGTGCCCACGATCGTGGCTGGCTTGCCACCGCACTGGGGCTGGGCCTCGGCCGCATTCGTCACCAAAGCCACTGAGGCCAGCAGCCCCGCGGAAATGAGGAAGGCACCCGATCGGCGGAACGATGCACCGGTCATCTCGCGATCCCCCTTCGTGCCGCGGGTCTGGCGTCATCGCCTCCCGCTACTGCTGATTCTCTCGCGGGCGTCCATCGTGTTCGAGCGCACTACCGGAATCGCCATGTATAGAGGGTTTGGTCTGGTCGTCGCCGCCATGGCGCGGGCAGCCGAGGCGGCGCGATGGGGTTACTCGGCGGCGTCCGGCTCCGGGACCTCCGGCACCTCGCTCGGGAAGATGACGCCCTCGAGGCTCAAAGCGGAAGGTTGCAGCACATTGCCCGTTTCGAGGACAACCATCGCACTGAGTCCCTCATAGCCATCGCGGCCAGTGGGCGCCACCCATCGCACGGAACGTGGATCCCCGCGCAGATCGGTGAGGTAGCCATTGCCTTCACCCAGCCAACTGCCGCCGTCGTTGGTCAGCTCGTATGTGTGCGAGTCGATGGCGGTGTCGGAGCCGCCGTCCCAGTGCCAGGTGACGGTGCGCGTCACGGTGCCATTCAGACGAGGGTCACTCGTGCTCCAGACGCCGGCGACCGCTCCGGTGTTGATCGCGCCTCCCATATCGAGGATGACGAAGTCCCCGCCTACCTCCCGGCGTTCCCCTCTCATCAAGGCGCTCCCGGTCACCTCAGCAGCCTCCATGTTCGGCTCGTCCTGTGCCGCGACTCCGACCACCGAGCCGGCGAACAGGCCGAGCGCGAGGATGGAGATGGTGGTGGTCCTGATCGCCCGCATGGGCAGTCTCCCTGCCCCCCGTGGTGGACGCGTCAAACCAAGCCCCCTCGCGTCCTCACCACATAGAGGTCGCCAGACCCTCCAAGCGTTCCATCTTCTTGCGCCGCGGGCAGCCGAGGCGGCGCGATGGGGTTACTCGGCGAGCGGCACGGGCACTTCGGGCGCCGGTGGCGGTTCACCCTCGAAGATGACACCGTCGAACACGGTCTGGCCCTCCTCGACGACATGGGCCACGACACTCCAGCCGTCGTACGCACCCTCGCCTCGGAGCACACTGGTCACCGGCCAGGGGCGCTGGCGCCCGCTCGCGCGATACCAGGTGTTCGGCTCTTCCTGCCACGCTCCCTCGTCGTTCTCGACCCGCATCGTCCCGTTCCAGAGGTTGAACCCCCCGGGGTCCGAGTGCTGGTCCCGGTTCGCGGCCCACGTGTACGTGCCCGAGAAGCGCGGGTCGCTGGACTCGATGACGACGCCCGTCTCGATGACACCTCGGTACTCGACCAAGTCGTCGCCGAAGACGAACGTTCCCGGCTCGACGACCGTGTCGACGGTGGCCCTGGCCTGGAACTCGGTGACTGTCGGCTCCTCGGCTGTGGTCACTCCCGTTCCGACGACCGCCAGCATGAGCACAGACACCGCAGCCGCGAACGGCCTGATGGCGCGCATGACATCCTCCTCATCCGCGGGCCGGGTTCGCCAGTGGCTCGGCGCGGTCCAGGCGGCCCTGGTGGTAGGCCGTGCGTCGCAGCCTCCCGCTAGGTCCATTGTCTCGCGGGTGTCCATGGGCAGGCAGCCGAGGCGGCGCGATGGGCTTACTGGAGGAGCTCCATCACGGTCTCGATCGTGAGGTCGCCCGGCGTGATGTGGCCACCGGCGAACTCCACCAGCTCGACGTCGTACCCGGCTTCGGCGAGCACGGCCTCGAACGCGGCTGAGTTCTCCGGCGATACTGTCGAGTCATCCTCCCCGTGGACCAGCCGTACCCGCAGCTCAGGATGCACCCCGACCGCGCCGTAGAGCATCTCCCACAGCTCGGGTTCATGCTCCATCAGGAGGTCGCGGCCGTACCTGCCCTCGTAGCCCACGAAGGCGTCGTAGGCGCCCGCGACGCCCATGAAGCCATCGACACGGGTCGAGGCGTCGCTGGCCGTGCACTCGAACTGGGATGGCGGACCACCTGCGGACTCGGCGTACTCGTCCCACACGCGGTCGAAGTCCTCTCCGACGAGCGCGACATGTGCCGGCGGTCCGCCATCCAGCGACCACCCGGTCAACACCAGCGGCGCCGTCTCGCTGCCGTACTCCGAGCCACGGGCGAAGCGCACGGCGCAGGCCACGGCCTCCACGGCCGCGCGGACGACCGTCGGGTCCGCATGGAGCACGACCTCCGACCACTGGAGCGGGGGCGAGCCGGTCACGAAGACGGACACACCCTGCTCGGCCAGTGCCTTCGAATTCACCGCCGACCCGCCTACGCTGACGACCATGGGTGCATCCTCGCTCTCGGCAGTGACGTGGACACGGAGCTTCAGCTCGGTCCCCTCACCATCCGGTGAACTTCCCGTGGCGTAGACGAGGTCCTTGATGACCGAGACCTCGGCCGGAGAGTCCGATGTCGCACCAGCTGACTCGTCGCCGTCGGTCTGGGCAGCCACGCCGAGCGGCAGCATGGCCACCGCCACGGCCACCCCCGCCAACACTGCTCGCGGCGTTCGCATGACACTCCCCCTTCATGTGCGGGCCGGGTTCGCCAGTGGCTCAGCGTGGTCCAGGCGGCCAACGTCGAGGAGCCGCGCGTCAGCGCCTCCCGCTACTGATGATTCTCTCGCGTGCGTCCACCGGCTCGATGGGCACTCGTCCAGAATCGCCATGAATAGCGGGTTATGTCTGGTGGTCGTCACCATGGCCAATCACGCCGCCGGGCCGTCCGGCCCTTGACCCGCTGAGCGGGGCGCGGAGGATAGGGTCGCGAGCCAGGAGGGGGAACGTGATGTCCAAGCGAGGCGGGGCCTTGGCGCCGACGCTGCCGCGGATTCTGCTGGCGCTCCTGGCCATGCCCCTGGCGCTCGCGGCGAGCGCGGGCGCGCCCCACGCCGCCGCTGAGCCCGTGGATGCGATGCCTACGATCACGCTTGTCGAGCAGCGTGTAATCAGAATCGCGGACAGTCAGTTGCTCTCGCTGTCGCCTGACGGTGGCTCGATCGTCGTCACCCGACCAGCTGGGCCGATGCCAACCGAGCTCTGTATCCACGAGGTGGCGACGCTCGCCGTGCGCATCTGCGCGGACGTCAGTGACCTCGATGCGGGCCTCTGGCCCGACAGCGTGGTCTGGTCACCCGACAGTGCGTGGCTGGCCTTCGCCGAGCTGTGGCCCATGTTCTTGGTCGATGGCGACCTGTGGCTCATGGACGCCTCCACTGGTGCGCTCGGCAACTTGCTCGACGATGGCTTCAGCGGCGCCCTGGGGGAAGCGGCTGCAGGCGAACTCACCTGGAAGGGCGTCATCACGCTGCCGATGTACCCGACGTTCACGCCTGACAGCGCCGCGGTGACGTTCTCGCGGACCACGGTCCAGGCCGGCGAGTTCAGCGGTGTTGGGGACATCGCAACGCTCCCCATCACCGGTGGCGATGCGGTCACGCTGGGCGGTTCCGAACGCGAGGAGTTGGTCGGCGAGTATCGCACCATGCAGTGGGCAGCAGACGGATCCGCCCTCTATGTCTCCCTCGTCGACCAGCAGGCTTCAAGGCTCGGACCTGACAGCGGGATCTGGGTGTTCGAGGCTGATGGAAGGCACGCCCGCCAACTCCTGAGCATCACTGGCCGCGACGACTGGCCGACGCGCATCTTGGCGGTGTCCCCGCGTGGGGAGCGCCTCCTCGTATCGGACCCGAGGGCGGCCGCGGGCGGCGCCCCGCTATGTGCTTGCTCGGTGGTCGATGGCTCGACCGGAGCCGCGGAGCCCATCGAGCCGCTGGGATCGGAAGCCCGCCAGTCCACGCCCATCACCGGGGCGATGCTCTCGCCGGATGGGTCGCTGGTGATCACGGTCTCAGGCCATCTCGAGAAGCAGGTGGCCGTCCGGGAGGTGGCAACGTCGAACGAGACGGTCCTGCTACGGGAGCCGTCTGGGACCGCCCCATCGGACCTCGCGGGCGAGGTCCTGACCTGGGCCCAGGACGACACGGTGCTGGTCGATGGAGCCAGACGCGGCCGCGGTACGCTGATCGTCCTCGACCGGGGAAGCTAGGGCAGAGCCTGGCAGCGACGTCGTCGGGGCCAAGCCTGCGACAAGCCGTGCGGCTGCCAAGAGGCGTCAAGCTCCGCCTAGACGGTCGTGTGGGATCGCCATGAATAGCGGGTTTGGTTTGGTCGTCGCCGCCATGGCGCAGGCCGCCGAGGCGAAGCGATGGGGCTGCTACTCGATGGCCGATGCAGCGTCCGGGGTGATCACGTAGGTCTCGATGCTGTCCCGGGCCAGGCCGAGCGTCTGGAGCTCGGTCCCATCTTCAAGGGTCACGACGTCCCCATCGGATGTGGATGCGGCCCTGACCCACACGTTGCCATCAACGTCGATATCGATCTCCTGGACGCACCGGTCCGTCAGGAAGCGACGCCAGGTCGTGCCATCGAAGCGGCCGAGACCGTCGCAGGAGACCAGGTGCGAGCACATGACCCCGCAGGGCTGCTCGGTCTTGAAGGACGCCCACAGACTGCCATCCGGCCCCAGCACGCCAGGGTTCCACCACGCGGACGTCGTGCCACCGACGGGTAGGGGCACCTCGAGTCGCTGCTTGTCGCCGTTCTCTTTCAAGGAGCGGATGACGATGCTCTCGCCGCCGAGCGCCAGGGTCCGGACTGCACCGTCGCTTCCGATGACGAAACCGTATCCTGGCAACCCTGCCACGGGCATCCAGCCATCGTCGGTGAGGCGGCTCACGGCCGTCTTCCGGCGCAGCCACAGCGCACCGTCCGGGGCCACGTCCCACGACCTGATGTTGTTGGCCTTCGGCTTGTCCGCCGGGTGCTTGGGCAGGCGGGTCCAGGAGTCGCCTTCGAGACGCAGGAATCGACCGCCGCCCGGGCGATCGGTCTCCCTCAAGGCCCACACGGTGCCATCGGGTTGGAGGCGGAAGTCGAGACCCTCGTACACGTTGCCCGTGCGCTTGAGCCGCGGCCGCCAAGCGGTACCGTCATGCGAGTAGAGGGTCCAGCGGACGGGCCGGCCTTCCACGGTCCCGTCATGGGCGACGATCCACGGCGTGCCATCCGATCCGACCTGGACCGGCCACGGGACGTTCTCCCGCGTCCGCCCGTCCGGGTAGGGAAGCTCCTGCTCTGCACCCAACTCGAGGAGATCCCGGTCCCCCATGAGCCACACGCTGCCATCAAGGCCGATGGCCAACTCATCGTTCAGGCCGCTCCTCCCGATCGATCCCGCAAGCTCTCGAACACCGCCCCCAAGGACCCGTAGGACACCCGGTTCGACCTCCTCGGTCACCAGGCCCGCGAGCAGCCCGCCGGTACCGCTCTGGCCGCTGGCCTCTTGCCCCGCTGCGGCAGTGCTCGAGGTCAGGACCAAGGCAAGCGTCAACGCCGTCGCGATACGTGCACGCATGACGTCCCCTCTTGCATGCGGGCCGGGTTCGCCAGTGGCTCGGCGCGGTCCAAGGCGGCCAACGTACACAGGCCGCGTCTCGTAGCCTCCCGCTACCTACGATTCTCTCGTGGGCGTCGACCGCGATCACAGATCCGCCATGAATGGCGGGTTTGGTCTGGTCGTCGCCGCCATGGCGCCGGCAGGCGAAGCGGCGCATGGGAACCCCGCCCCCGGTCCTCCACGCCGGGGGCGGGGCCTACAGGGGGGTGCCTGGTTGACAAGTCCTGAGCGCCGCAGGCAGCCGAATCGGCGCGATGGGGTCACTCGGCAGGCGGTCCTGGCAGCGGTGGCAGTCCGCTCTCGATGATCCAGCCTTCATACTGCTCGTCCCACGGTCCGTCGGGGTCGTGGTCGGGCGCACCTCGCAGCAGGGCGTGCATGTCCTCGTAGGCCCCGTCACCCTCCAGAACGTAGTAGCTGTAGTGCCGCTCCGGGTCGGGACCGTAGCCCTGCTTGATGGCCCGCCCGGTGCCATGCCAGCGGCCCTCAGAGCCGTCCAGCAGGACGTTCATCTCGGTGACCATCACGAAGTAGTCCTCGATGGCCTCCACGTCGACCTCCTCGCCCTCGAGTTCGGGCGGCACGTCACCATAGAGGTACCAGGCACCCTCGACCTCGAGCGTCGGCGGCAGGCGCGGGTCGCTCCACTCCACGGTCTGCTCCCACGTGGCGCGGCCCTCGTCCTCGGTCGCGGAGTCATTGGTGTCACCGACCGCCGTGCCGGTGACGAAGACGGCGCGGACCGCCTCCTTGTTCATCTGCGCGGCGACCGCGACCGTGGAACCGAAGACCAGCGCCACGGCGACGGCGACCACCCATGGCGTACGCATGACATCCCCCTTCCTTCTGCGGGCCGGGTCCGCCAGTGGCTCGGCGCGGTCCAAGCGGCCATGGTGGTGGGCCGTGCGTCATCGCCTCCCGCTACGTCAGATTCTCCACCTGGCGGCAATCAAGGTCTCCTGACGAGCCGAAGGCAGCCCCGGCGGCGCGATGGGGTCACTCAGGGAACGTCTGCATCCCTTCGGTCGTGACCGACTCCGGCTGGGCCGGGAACACCATCGGGTCGGTCTCGAAGATGTAGCCCTCGTACGAGTGGTCGAGTGGTCCGCTGGCATCTGCACCCGGAGTCATACGCAACACGGCCCAGAGTCCGTCGTAGGCGCCCTCGCCGGTCAGTTCGTAGAGGCTGTAGCGGTGGTCGAGACCCTCGACCGCTCGACCGGTACCCCGCCAACTTCCCTCAGGGCCTTCCAGCAGGTTGCTGGTCGTGACGGCCATCGCGCCCTCCGGAGGCCCCTGCGCCTCTCGCGGGTCGAGGATGAAGGCGAGGTTCATGTTCATCCAGTGCTGCGATGGCAGGCGCGGGTCGCTCCATTCGATGACTTGCTCGATGACCCCGTAACTCTCAGCGCCGACCAACCAGCCCCCCACCTCGTGGGGTGGTCCTTCGACGATGGTGTTCGCCCCCGGGTGGTCGTACTGCTCGACCACGGTCCCGGTGACGAAGGTGACGGGAGCCGGTTCCTCGTCCTGCTCGGCCAGAGTCGCGGACAGAGGCAGCTCGATGGGGTCAGGCATCGGCGGCACCTCGCTCTCGAAGACGTAGCCGTCGTAGATGCTCGTGACGTGGCCGTCAGCATCGATGACCGGGTTGCCGCCAGCATCCACCACGAGCGACCCTTCGAGCATCGCCCAGAGACCTTCGTACGCACCGCTGCCGGTGAGGACATACAGCCCGACCGACGACTCCGGGTCCACGAGCGAGTACTCCGTCCCGGCCCAGTCACCCTCCTCGCCGACCAGCCGGACGGCGACGGCGAATGCTCCGACAGCGCCGTCTTCGAGTTCGTGCCAGTTGGCGTTGGTGTCGTACAAGAACCGCGACGGCAGACGCGGGTCACTCCACTCGACGGTGCGCTCGGTCAGCACGCCGCGCGAGTAGTGCACGTCACCGTCCTCCCACTCTACGGGTTCCGAAGTCATGGACGTGCTCAGCTGTGTGCCGGTGACGTGGGTCGCAGACGGCGCTTCGCCATCGTCCTGAGCCGTGACGAGCACGGCCAGACCGCCGACCAAGGCGAGCACGACCATCCCGGACAGGGTATGCAGCAACGTTCGCATGAGGTCCCCTCGCTTGAGCGGGTCGGGTTCGCCAGTGGCTCGGCGCGGTCCGGGCGGCCATGATCGAGGAGTCGCGCTTCATCGCTTCCCGCAACACCGATTCTCTCGCGGACGTCCAACCGCTCGAAGTCGGCTCGACGGGAATCACCATGAATAGCGGGTTATGTCTGGTCGTCGCCCCTGAGGGATGACCGTCGGTCCTCAGGTGACCCGGACTCGGGGCGCTGACCTGCTCCTGCTCAGGCAGGGGACTGGGAGCAGGAGGCTCTCGTTGTCTCGGATGAGGGTCTCGGTGGGACTCTCTTCCCGTGCAGCGGGCCGCGAGGGGACAGGCGGCACAGGCCGACCCGAAGCTGGCCTCGGCCGCCCGGCGGCGTCGGGCCCGCAGCGGGACGGACAGCGCGGCCGGGCAGGTGACCGTGGCCGCCTCGCGGTCGATGGCGAAGTCATCCTTGCTGAAGCGGCCACCCAGGGCGACCGACGGCTGCACCTTGATGCGCGGCTCGGCTGCGGCGGTCTCGAGCGTCTCGAGCAGTGCGCCACTGCCGTAGCCGGCATCGCCGTAGACGACGGGTGGCACGCCGGGGCCGGGCTCGCGGGCTTCGAGCTCGGCCTCGAGCAGCTCGGGTGCGACCGCCGCATCGCCGCCGTTGCCCGGCGTCACGGCCGTCGCGGTCACGATCTCGCTGTCGGGGTCGATCGCGACGTGGCCCTTGTAGCCGTCGAAGCTGCGGGCCTGGGTCTTGTGCCCGTGGCGGGCATCGGGATCGACCGTGCTGACGATCCGGTCGGGCGCCACCCGCCGGGCGATGCGGAAGGTGCCCTCGCCGTCGGTCTCGAGGTCCTGGCCCAGCAGCGTCGCGAGCAGCGCGGCGGCCTCGGCGAGGGGCGCGTCGATGGCCTCGCCCTCGAGCGCGACGAGCAGCGCGCTGGCATCGGTCGCGACCGCATCGATGAGGGCCTCGCGCGCTGCGGCGTCCTCCCAGTCGATGGCGGGCTTGCCGCCGCTTCGATAGTCGTCGTCACGCCCGAGGAGGGAACGGAGCTCGTCCTCGCGCTCGCCCGCGACCCGGAGCAGGCCGCGGATGCCCGAGCGCAGGAGCGTGACGGTGTCCATCGTGGCCACCGCGTCATAGAGCGGCGTCGAGTCGAGCACCCGGCGGCGACCCACGAGGCCGGCCTCGCGGGCCGCGCCGAGGGCGACCTCGAAGATGCGCTCCGGATGTTCGGAACCCGCGAGGCGGGCACGCATGTCCACGAGCACGGTGTGGCTGAAGCCGGGATGGTCGAAGTCGAGCCCACCGCAGGGCGGACGGCCGCCGGGCGCCGCAGCGTGAGGACCTCGAGGGCTCCGGTTCCGCATCCGCTGCGTCCGGACGCCTCACGAGGGCATCGCCGCGGCCTCGCGCTCGGGGCCAGCCGACCGCCTCCATCGCTGGCGACGACGCTACGCGGACGGTGGCATCGAGGCCCTGCGCCACGAACGGCGCGGTCCGTCCGGAGCGGCTCCCGGCCGATCGAGCGGGCGGTCATCGTGGTGCGCCTCCTGACGTACTGGAACAGCAAGCGCCTCGCCGCCGAGTTCACCCGTCGGGGCATCTACCCCTTGCGCCACCACGCGGTAGACACGCTGCTCGGCGAGTACGGTGCCGCACGGCCCGGGGTCCACCGCCCACGTGGCCCCGCGTACGAGCGCTCCGGCCCGACGAGCTCTGGCACATCGACATCAAGGGTCCCTTCTGGCTCCGACGGTCGGAGCACGAGCGCACGAAGGTTGGACGTCGGGCTCGTCGACGACCACAGCCGCTACCTCATCGGCCTGCGGGTGCTGCCCCGGCGGCCACCGAGCCCATCCTCGCCTGGTTCGACGAGTGCCTCGAGCTGGTGGGCATCCCGCTCGAGGTCTGAGCGACAACGGCAGCCCCTTCGCGACCTGGATGCCGGTACGCTCTTCGGCAAGACCCTCGAGCAGCTGCGCATCCGCCACGTCCGAACGCAGGTCAACTCGCCCTGGACGAACGGCAAGATCGAGCGCTTCTGGGGCGTGCTCCAGCGGAGTTGCTCGACCGCGAGCTGTTCCCCACGCCCGAGGCCGCGACGAGGGACTGATGCGCTTCGCGGTCTACTACGACTATCACCGGCTCCACGGCGAACTCGACTGGCAGACTCCCGCTGAGCGCTACGACGGCACGCCCTTCACCGATCTGGCTTCGAGCACGTGCCAGCGCTCCAGCACCTCCAGGACTGGTGACGAGTTGATGGCGCATGACTGATGTTCATAAGAAACTAGGCAGCGTCGCAGGAGTACGTCACGTTCGAGATGAGCGTCGAGCTCCCGTCACCGTTCGGTACGGCCTGGTTCGTGTCCAGCTCGTCGATCGTGGCCGTGACCGGCAGCGTGCCCCCGGGGACGGACGTGAGCATGTTCGTCTCCCAGACCGGGTTGCCGGCCTCGTCCAGGATGCCTGCCCCGGCGTAGTCGAACAGGACCGTGCCCTCGCCACAACCCTCGACCTCGCCCGCGAAGAACACGGAGCCGCTGACCTCGAACGTGGCCTCGGCGAAGTTGCCGACCATCGTGCCGTCCAGGACGGAGATACCGTCGAACGGGTCGGACCTGGTCTGCGGGTTCAAGAACGTGAGGGTCAGGATGGTGCCGTCTTCGCTGGCCTCACAGGCCGGTAGCCCGGCTGCGGAGCCCTGACCGTACTCGCACGTGATGTTCTCGCCGAAGGTGACGGCGCTCTCGGCCTCGGTCTGCGCCATGGCGGCGCCCGGCAGCAGTGCGGCCATGAGTCCGCCTGCGAGCAGGCTGGTGATCTTCCGCTTCTTCACGAAGCACTCTCCCATCCCCCGGACAGCCACGCGGTGTTGGAGCGGGAACCGCGCCTCGGCGCGACTGCGAGGAGGGAATGTACAGCGCGCAGGTGCGAGATGTCTACACGAACATCCTTCGCCGCCGACGGGACGACATGGACGATCTCTGGACCCAACGCCCTCTACGCCGTCCTGCCAGAGGCCATCGAAGGCCAGGCCGTTCCTCGGCTCAGGGCACGTCGACCGGCCGCACCACGCCTGGAACTTGCCGTGGCCGCTGCTGAGCCAGGCCACGCCACAGACGTTGTGGACCCTTGCGCGGGTGGTCGCCGGTGGGCAATGTCACAGAGGAGTCACCGCTCTTGTCATACATTGTGTAGATGGACATGCATCAGGAGCCGGGCCTCCGGCACCTAACCTACGATCAGCTCGTCGCCTCGACGGCCGACCACGAATGTGACGGCATCGGGCGAGACCACATCTGTGTCAGGATCGCCGCGGTCGCGGACCTGCCCACCAAGTTCGGGAACTTCCACATCGTCGGCTTCTGGAACGACCGCGATGGCAAGGACCACGTGGCCATCGTCAAGGGCGACCCCTTCGGCGTGGAGGACGTGCCCGTCCGAATGCACAGCGAGTGCCTCACGGGCGACGCCCTCGGTTCGCTTCGCTGCGACTGCCGCGACCAGTTGACCTCCGCGCTGCGCACCATCGGTGAGCAGGAGACCGGCATGGTCCTGTACCTCCGTCAGGAGGGTCGCGGCATCGGCCTGCTGAACAAGCTGCGCGCCTATGGCCTGCAGGACGAAGGCCTCGACACCGTCGACGCCAACCTCGCCCTCGGCTTCCGTGACGACGAGCGCGACTACTCGGTCGCGGCTCACATGCTGGGCTTGCTCCAGGTGCGCTCGGTCAAGCTCATGACCAACAACCCCCGCAAGATCGAGGGGTTGCGCGAGCTGGGCGTGACCGTGAGCGGCCGCCAGCCGCACATCATCCCGGCCAACGAACACAACCAGTTCTACCTCGAGACGAAGGCCGAACGTTCCGGCCACCTCATCGACTTCGACGGCCATGAGCACCTGCTCGAGCAGATCGATCGACCGGTGGTCGACGGCATGGATGACGAGGTGGTCGAGGCCATCAGCACGCTCGATGCGGTGGAGGTGCGGGCATGAGCGAGCGGCGTGTGGCCATGGTCACCGGTGCCAGTGGTGGTCTTGGCCGAGTGCTCGTCCCGGACCTCGCCGGCGACGACTGGGACGTCGTCCTGGTGGGCTCTTCGCAGTCCCGGCTCGACGGGCTCGTGGCTGATTCCGGGCTCGATGCCACGAACGTGGCCACCATCGAGGCTGACCTGCGTGACCAGTCTGCGGCCACCGCGGCCATCGACGCGGCCTACGACCGCTTCGGGCGGGTCGATGCCCTCGCCCACCTCGTTGGCGGCTGGACCGGCGGCATGCACGTGGGTCGCTCGCCCGACGACCCCTACCGCGACATGATCGACCAGCATTTCTGGACCTCACTCAACGTCGTGCGCGAGCTGGCGCCCCGCATGATCGACGCCGGCTTCGGCCGCATCGCTGCGGTCTCCTCGCCCATGGCGGCTGCGCCGGAGGCGGGCATGAGTGCCTACGGTGTCGGCAAAGCTGCGCAGGAGACGCTGTTCCGGGCCCTCGCGCAGGAGGTTTCCGGCACCGGCGTGACCGTCAACGTCGTGCGGGTGCGGGCCATCGACACCTCGGCCGGAGCGGCTGGGTCGGACAAGGCCGACGCGACCTCGCCCGCCGAGATCTCCGCCGCCATCCGCTATCTCTTCAGCGACGCTGCGCGCGTGGTCAACGGCGACCACCTCGGGTTGCACGGGGGGCGTTGACAGAACGCCACACCCGACTGACGGGACCCTGTACTTCAGCCGGGTCGGGGCGTAGCCTTGCCTGCGCCGGGCGGCCCGCGGCCCTCGCTCATCCCGCTGCCTGACCTGCCCGGCCCGAGGAGACGAGATGGACGCTTCCCTGATCCGGCCCCGCCTCGTGGCGCTCGGCGTCGGTACCGTGCTGGCCGGCTCCGCGCTCGGCGTGGCAGCCACCTCCGCGGCCAGCGACTGCACCTACACGTTCCCGGATGGCGGCGGCACCTATGACAAGGTCGTCAAGTCCGGCCAGACCATCTGCGGCGGCCCCGGTGACGACACGGTCCTGAAGATGAACGGGGGCCGCTTCCTGGGCTACGGTGGCAACGACCACGTCGACGAGAAGAAGGCCGGCCGCTTCATCGGCGGCGCCGGCGCCGACTCTGTCGGGACGCACCTCGATGGCGTCTTCCTCGGCGGACGGGGCCCCGACCACGTGGAGATCCTGCGCAACGGTCTCTACGACGGCGGCAAGGGCAACGACACCGCCGGTCGACAGCACAGCGGCTACTTCATCGGCGGCAACGGTCACGACAGTCTGGCCGTCCTGCTCAACGGCACCTTCTCGGGCGGCGCGCACAACGACAGCATCACCGAGGAGCACCGCCAGGGCGTCTTCGCGGCCGGGCCCGGCAACGATTCCTCGGCCAGGCAGACCGGCGGCACCACTCGCGGCGGCTCAGGCTTCGACCGGGTCGAGGTGATGAGCGGGAACGCCGTCTTCAACGGCGGGCCGCACCGCGACATCGTGGTCGAGCTTCTCGGCTCTGCCCGCTTCTCCGGCAACAAGGGCAACGACCTCGTCGAGGATCGGCTGGGCAACAGGGCCTGGTTCTTCGGTGGGCCGGGGCATGACGGCGTCTTCCGCATGACCGACTCGGCCAGGTTCGCCGGGGGCGAGGATCGCGACACCGTCGAGTGGATGTACGACTTCGCTGTCTTCAACGGTGGCCCCAAGGCCGACGCCGTGGCCCACCAACTCGGCGGGGTCTTCGCCGGCAACAAGGGCCCCGACAGCGTCGGTGATGACGACCTCTTCTACGGCTTGTGGGCCGGCCTTGCCAACGGCGGCCCAGGCGGCGACACGATCAACGCCTGCACCGGCGGTAGCGGAACGCACACGCGCTTCGAGATCGAGACGACCACGACCTGTCCATAGACCGGTCGCGTTCGGTCCAGGGCGGTCAGGCCGGCGCGACGCGCTCGAGCCAATCGGTGAGGTCGCTGATGACCTCGTCGCGGTTGGCGTCGTTGAGCACCTCGTGACGTCCGTCTTCATACAGGTGGATGGTGACGTCGTCGGTGGGCATGTCCCCGACGGCCTGGAGCGAGCGCTGATAGGGCACGAATGGGTCACTCGTTCCGTGGAACAGCGCCACCGGCATCGTGAGCAGGTCGTTGTTCCGGGCGAATCGGTCAAGCGCCACGACCTCGGCTTCGAGCAGCCCTCGCTTGTACTGGCCGTGGTAGACGAGCTCGTCCGCGGCGTAGGCCGCGCCGGCCGCCGGGTCACGTGAGATAGCCAGTGGGTCGTATTCGACCCGCGGCAACTGCGGCGCAGCGAGCACTTCGCGCGCCCAGGTCCAGTCACCGATGACGGCGCCACAGAAGCCGACACCGGCGACCTCGGCCGGCCAGCGTTGGGCGAAGCGGGCCGAGAGCAGGCCACCCATGGAGTGGCCGACGAGCAACAGCGGAAGGCCGGGGTGCTCCGTGCGTGCGATGTCGGCCAGCGTGTGCAGATCGTCGGTCACATGCTCGAAGTCGGTGATGAGGGCACGTTCGCCTTCCGAGCGCCCGTGACCGATATGGTCGTCGGCGTAGACCACGGCGCCACGGGCGTTGAGCGCCGCGGCCACATGTCCGTACCGTCCTCCATGCTCAGCGTAGCCATGGACGATGAGCACGATCCGGACAGGTGGATCGGCGGGCTCCCAGCGGTGGTAGTGGATCCGGCCCTCGCTGCCGGCGAAGGTCGACTCGGTCATGGTCATGTGCGGCTGATCACTCGAACAACGTACGCACCTGCTCGGCCATGGCCGCGCCCAGGCGCGCACACGATTCCGGGCCCAGGTGGATGCCATCGTCGGGGTGCGCCGAGGCCACCGAGCCGGCATCGAAGAACGCGGCACCGTGGTCCGCTGCCACGAGCTGGTACATGCCGGCCAGTCGACGCGAGGTCTCGATCGCGGCACCGAAGCCCCACATCTCGCTCTGGGCCGTGAGCGGCCCGATGGGCACAGGCGACACGAGCAGCACCTGCGGCGGTGTGTCGTCCGGCCCCGCGAGCGTGCCCTTGGCCTCGTCGACCAGCCGAGCCGCTCCACAGGCGATCTCGGCCGCGGTGTTGTCATAGATGCGCTTGAGGTCGTTGGTGCCAAGCATGATGATCACGAGATCGACCGGCGCGTGCGTGAGCAGGCAGGGGTAGAGGTACGTGAGTCCGTTGCGGCCCCTCTCGATGGGTGCGTCCCAGACGGTACAGCGGCCGTTGAGGCCCTCTTCGATGACCTCGTAGCCGTCCCCCAGGGCGCCGGCCATCACGCGCGGCCAGCGTCGTTCTCGCGGTAGGCGTCCGGGTCCCGAGGGGTTCGCGCCGTGGGTGTTGGAGTCGCCGAAGCAGACGATGGTGCGGGTCATGCCGATACCTCCTTGAAGCGGTCGATGCGGAACATCTCGATGTCATGGCCGGTGCCGCCGTCGAGCGCCAGGTCGGCGGCGATCTCCCCGACCACCGTCGAGAACTTGAAGCCGTGCCCGCTGCAGGGCGAGACGACCACGACCTCTGGCCTGTCGGGCAGCGTATCGATGATGAAGTGCTCATCGGGCGTCATCGTGAACATGCACGTCTTGAGCGAGAGCGCCGGTCCGTCGGCCTGCGGCAGATAGCGCGAGAGCGCCGACCGCAGCAGCGCTTCGTCCTCGGGCTCGATACGCGAGCGGTCCCAGTCATCCGGATCGACCGGTCGGCTGAGCCGCCCCATCTCTCCGATCTTCAAGCCCGGGATGCCGAACTCGGGGAAGCCGTAGAAGAGGCCCTCCTCGACGTCGAGGATGAACACCGGCAGCGCCTGCGGCGTGAACAGCTCCGGCTGCCTGGTGCCGGCCCAGAGCAGGACGCGCCGCTCGGGCACGGCCACCGGCGCCAGCTCGGATACCAGCTTGCCGACCCAGGCACCGGCGCTGATGATGAGCCGCCGGGCGCGGTACTCGGCCGTGGCCGTACGTACGGTCACCCCGCCATCACGGGCCTCCCACTCGGTCACGGGCTCGTGCCCGTGGATCTCGGCGCCGGCCGCCAGCGCAAGGCCCGCATGCCCGGCGATGGCACGCTCGGAGAGCACGAAACCACCATCGGGCGAGTACACGCCGACGAGGTCGTCCGGCAGCTCCAGCCCCGGGAAGCGCGCGTGGATCTGACCAGCATCGAGGAGCTCGTGGTCCAGACCGTGTTCGCGGGCGGAGGCCAGGGCGCCGACCACGGACTCTGCGTCAGGGCGCCCGGCATCGATCCCGCCGGTGTTGACGATGATGGTCTCCCCCAGGCGCTCGCCCAGCTCCTGCCAGCGCTCGTAGGCCCGACGCAGCAGGGGTACGTAGCGCGGATCTTCCGCGTAGGCCAGGCGGATGATGCGGTTGACGCCATGCGAGGAGCCGGTGTCATGCGGGATGCTCGATCGCTCCAGGCCCAGGACCCGGGCGCCACGGCCGGCCAACTCGGCCACCGCAGCACTGCCCATGCCGCCGACCCCGACGACGATGACGTCGTACTCGTTCATGCACCTACCCCCGGTCGACCACGAAGACCGGGGGTACGGCCCGGCCTTCGTCGTGCGGTCACGACTCGCGGCTACATGCCGTCGATGGTGGACTCGTTGGCGGCTTCATCAGCTGCTGCGAAGGCGTCGCGGATGTCCTCGCGGCTGGTGTACCAGAGGAGCAGTGCGGGGATTGCGGCAGCGGCCAGGCCGTAGGCCACGTTCTGCGTGGCGATGAGCACGAACATCGCGTCGACCAGTCCGAAGACGGCCATGATCATCGTGAAGATGAGCGCCCACGGTCGCATCGACCAGAGGGCCCAGCCGACGCCCAGGTAGATGGCGCCGATGACGACGGTCAGGATGCCGACCCAGATGACGCCGGTACCGTCCCACCTCTGGTCACCGAAGACGCCCACGCCGAGCAGCTGCAGTCCGACGAGCAGGCGAACGATGGCGATGGCGATGGCCAGCGCGCCGAGGACGAGTACGCCGAAGGGGCGCTTGTTCACGCTTTCCATGTGGACCTCCTGAGCAGGTTCGAACCCCGTGCGTTCGAGGGGAGGGCGCGTTTCACGTCGCACGCTGGGTCCTAGCCTATCGCAGCGTCACACGTGCAGGAGCGGCGATCACCGTCCTCGATGTGCTGAGGCGCCAACCGGGGTCGCCGTGCCATTCGCTATGCTGCGCGACGATCGAGACCGACCGACAGGGGATCAGGAGGCAGCGCCATGGCCGACCGTCATGAAGCTCGCCAACGGGGAGCAGGCCTCGCCTCAGAGATCTTCGATCCGCTGGGGTGTGAGCTTGGGCCCGAACCTGGGAGCCTTGATCCCGGCCCGTTCGATGAGCCGCACCACACGCGCACGCTGGCCGCGATAGGGCTCCAGGAGCTCCAGCATGCGGGTGTCATCGCCACGTGGCTCGCCGGCCAGCGCCCAGCAGACCGTGTTGGGGATGTGGAAGTCGCCCACGCTCACGGCGTCCGGATCCCCGAAGGCCTGCCGTGCGACCTCCGCGGCCGACCAGGCCCCGACCCCCGGGGTCGCGCGTAGTCGAGCGCGAGCAGCCGGCGGGGTCATGTCGACCGCTTCCTCCAGCCATGCGGCCCGCTCGGCGGCACGGATGAGCGTGATCGCCCGTCGCTGCTCGAGACCGACTGGGTGCAGCTCGTAGTAGGGCAGGGCAGCGACCACCTCCGGCCGCGGTGCCAGCCGTAGGCCGGCGGGTCCGGGGGCATCCTCGCCCCAGCGCCTGAGGATGCCGAAGTAGGCCCGATGCGCCTGCGCCGAGGTCACCTTCTGGCAGCAGATCGTCGGCACCAGCGACGGCCAGACCGCGTCGGTGCGCCCGAAGCGGAAGCCAGGCGAGGCGGCAGCCAAGTCCCGTAGCCTGCCCGCCGGCAGGACCAGGGCGGAGGGGTCGTCCTCCGCACCAAGCAGCCGCGGCACACCCAGCAGCGCAGCCGTTGCACCCGGCCCCCAGGCGGAGACGCGCCAGCCCTCGCGTGCACGAGCGATGCGTGTGGTCGCCGGACCGTCGGCTGTGCGCGACGCTCGCCAGACCACGCCGCGTTCGAAGCGGATGGTCGGGTCACCGTGGCCGTGTCGCAGCTCGCCCAGCGTGGCCGCGGGATCGACCTCGAAGTCCAGCCGCACGATCTCATCGACGTCCGGCGTCGCGCCCCCGTGCGTGTCGCCGGTCATGCCGCCGGTGTCACCTCGGCCACGAAGGTCAGGTTCTGACCCAGCGACCACAGCGCCAGCACCGTCATCGCGATCATCAGCGCCGCCAACGGCCACTGCGCGGTCGACTCACCCTCGCGTCGTCGCTCGCGCACCGCAGCGTGGCCAAGCCAGGCACCCACCACGTGCCCGAGCACGACCGCCATGACCTGCACCGTCCACACCGCCGAGCTCGAGAGCCACTCGTCGGCGGGCTCGAAGCGCACGGTGCCGAAGAGGTCCCAGCCCTGCTGGAAGGGGTCGGAGGCGGCGACGATGATGCGCTGGCCCTCCACCAACAGGTACGTGAGGTAGTGGGCCACGATGTAGCCGACCGCCACGGGCACGAGTCCGGCGCCCATGGCGGCGTAGCCCACGCGGCGCCCGACGCCGATCACGAGCAGGGCCATGAGTCCGAGGAAGCCGATGAGCAGGAGGCTGTCGGTCACCGGGTGCACGCCGCCGAAGACGTCGTCGAACGGCTGCGTCTGCGAGACCCCGTCCCAGATGACCGAGCCGACGCCGACCGCTACCACCGCCAGCAGCGAGGCCGACCATGGCTCGTGGGTCAGCGCCCGACCGAAGGGGCGTCGCTGCACCTGGCCGTCGCGGCGGCGGCCCAGCAGCCCGTACGGCGCGAGCCGGCCGAGCAGCCCGAACCAGACGCTGAAGACCTCGCCGTGAACGCGCCAGCGATGCTTGCCGTACCAGGCCATGCCCACGAGGGTGATGAGGGTGTAGCCGAGCAGTACCAACCCCAGCTCGCGGCCGCCGCCCACGTTGGAGTCGAGCTCGAGCCAGACGAAGAAGCCGAACGTGACCGCCGCGGGCCAGGCCTGCGTGCGCTGGTGCCAGGGGGCTCGTCCCGGCAGGCGCAGGCCGGTCGGTCGCACGATGGCGGCGATGAGGTCGTGGAGCGTCGTGAATGGGTCGAGCCAGGCCCAGGCCGGCCCCAGCAGCGCGCTCAGCAGCGCCAGACCGATCCAGCCGTAGACCCACAGGATGATCGAGCCCACCTCGGCGTCGCTGATGCCGCCGGCGACGGCTTGGGCCACGACCCAGAGCCAGGCCAGCAGTCCGATCGCGCGCAGCAGCCAGCGGATCGGCCGCCAGACCGTGCGCACCCGACCTGGCTCCGGTTCAGGCGCAGGTCGGTCGTCTCCGAAGGCCACGAACACGAACGACAGCGCCACCGCGATCGCGGCACCAGCGAGGTAGGCCGCGAAGGGCAGTGGCGCATCGACGTCGCCGTGCAAGGTGTGCGCGCTGGCAGGTGTCGCGGCAAGCAACAAGAGCACGGCCACGGACCCCGCCACGCGGAGCGTTCGGTTCCACCTCATCTGTACAGATGAGCCTAGCAGCGCTATGGGGCGGGACTACACTGCGCGCATGCCCAAGTACAGGAAGGTCGACGCCGAGCTCATGGACAACCCGCCCAAGCCGAAGCCACGCGGTCGTCCCATCAGCCCCGAGCAGCAGGCGTTGATCAACCGCATCAAGAAGATCACTGACGAGACCGTGGTGTACGAGGCCGTCGTGGGGCCCGACGAGAAGCCGGCCACCGTGCGTGCGCAGATCATGCGTGCGTCCAAGCTGGCCGGCGTCGAACTCGCCGTCAAGAAGTCGCCCGACGGCTTCTACTTCGGCCTGATGACGCCCAAACGCAAGTCCAAGCGCGGCCGACCGCGCAAGGACACCGGAGCCAAGTAGCTGGCCGCCGCGGGCGGCGGGCCGGTCATCCAGGTCTTCGGCCGCAACGACTCACAGACGACGCGACGGGCGCAGCGCTTCTTCAAGGAGCGGCGCATGCCCATCGCCTTGGTCGATCTGAAGAAGCGGCCGCCAGCACCGGGTGAGCTCAAGCGCTTCGCTCAGAAGTTCGGAGCTCGGGCGCTGTTGGACGAGGACTCGAAGGCCTACAAGAAGGCCAACCTCGGCTATCTCACCATGGGTGACAGCGAGGTCTTCGATCGCGTCATCGCCGAACCGAAGCTGCTGCGGCTCCCGCTCGTGCGTTACGGCAACGAGCTCACCATCGGTGTCGACGAGGAGACCTGGAAGGCCTGGCACCAGGCCGGCTGAGTCGCTACCCGCTCAGCCGCCGGCGCGGATCGAGGCCGCCGTGGGTCACGGCCGCTGTGGGTCAGGCTAGAAGGGCCGGAGGCTACCCCACGCGAACTTGACCGTGCGGTCGGGGCCGGGTGTGACCGAGAAGTAGCGGCTCTTGAGCACACGGATGCGCGTGTTGCCGCGCTTGGCTGTGAAGAGCACGAAGTCCTCGCGGCCGTCGAAGTCCACGTCGGCAGCGATCAGGCGAGTCCTCGTCACGGGGATGGGATCCCTCTTGGGCGCGACCCACAGCCTGGCCCGTTTGAAACCGCCGCGCCTCAGGCCCTGCAATCGCTCGACGGCCGTTCGCACCTTGGTGCCATTGAGCATCATCACGTCGTCGCGACCATCACGGTTGGCATCGCCCACGGTCATCTTGACCTTCGCCGGCGTCAGGGTCGGATCCTGCCAGCGGATCCTGTACTCGTCCGTGCGCGGGAGACTGCCCGGCAGGGGGCTCTTCGTCACTGCGGTCTTCAGGCGCACGCCGTTCACGTTCTCGCGCACCACGAGGTCGCTGCGGCCATCGCCACTGAGATCGGCCAACCATACGCTCGCGACATCGTCGAAGTCCTGGCGCTCGGCCCACCACACGACCGGATCGCTCAGTTTCGTGGAGTTGCTGAACCTGGATCGCTTGAGCACGACCATGCGTGAGTTCCCGGCACTCTCGCCTCGACCGAAGATGGCCAGGTCCTCGCGGCCGTCAGCATGGAAGTCGCCGATGAGCAACTGCGCGCCGTTGACGGGCACGATCGTGTCGCCCTGCCACCACGTCTCGGGCGTGCCGAAGTTGACGCCATCGCTGAGCGCGACCCAGATGCGCCCGCTGGTGCCGCCGGTCTTCTTGAGCCAGGCCAGGTCATGCCGGCCGTCGCCGTCGAGGTCGCCGAGTGCGTGATCGACGAGGTCGTCGGTAGTGATGTTCACGCCGGCGTGGGTACCGGGCTCGGGTGCGGCCTGACCCAGGGTGAACACGCGCGTGGTGCGCTGGCCGGGAATCTGCTCCATGGCCAGTGCGTCGCCGTGCTTGGTGCCGACCACGTCGTGGGCGCCCGGCGTCACGATCTCGAGCGCCGGGTTGAGGTACTTGCGCAGGATCTCGCGGTACTTGAGCCCGATCGAGCCGCACTTCTTGGTGCTGTTGTGGAAGAGCTTGAAGCCGCCTGCGTCAGCACCGCAGGGGACAGCGCTCGAGCCGGCCCGGTAGCCGGTCAGGAAGAAGCGGCTACTCGAGGTCTTGTAGCGGTACTTCCGCAGCGACTGATCCCAGGTCTGGTCCATGGCCGCGCGGATCTTGGAACCCTCGGCTGGCCATCTCGGCGTCCCGGGCCCGAACTTCTCGGGCCGATACCACTGGTCGGTGGTGGAGTCGACGACGTCGTAGCACTGCTTCACGCCGTCCTTCCACTTGGTGCCGCCGCGGTAGTACTTGACGTGATACCAGGCGAACTGCTTGGTCGCGACGGCGCCGGCCTTGATCGTCTCGAGGGGATACTTCTCCGGCCACTCCGCGGCCATGACCGTGGCCACGTACTCGTAGAAGTCGACCGTCTGGACGGTGCCGTCGAGGTCGGAAGCCGGGCTGGTCGCGGCGGTCCGCAGGACCCGGATGGTCTGCGGCGGCGACATCACGCTGGGCCAGTCAGTGCACTTCCCGGGCGAGGCGTCGAAGGACAGCTCGACCCGCGGCTCAGGCGGTGCGATGGCAGCGCTGGCAGGCAAGGCGAAGGCGATGACGACGAGCAGGCTTGACAACACGGCGACGAGCCCGCGCGCCGGCTGGGGACGGCGCATCGCGACCGACGGTAGCGCACGCGCTCGGTTTGCACAGGCCCCAGTGGTGCCTGAGCGCACCATGACCATCGGTTCGACGAGCTTTCCGTTACGCTCACGCGATGCACATCTCGATCGTCGGCGCTGGCTACGTCGGCCTCGTTACCGCTGCCTGTCTTGCCCACGTGGAGCACCGCGTGACGTGTCTGGACGTCGACCAGGCACGCATCGAGCGACTGCGTCGTGGTGACCTGCCGGTGCACGAGCCCGGTCTCGACGATCTGGTGTCAGAGGGTCTGGCCAACGGCCGCCTGAGCTTCGCATCCGACTACGTCGCGATGTGCGGGACCGACCTCATCATCGTGGCCGTGGGCACGCTCGATGCGGACGAGGAGTGGGACGGCACCATCGTGCGCGCCGCCGTCCGGGCCATCGCCGAAGGTCGCTCGCTTCCCCGTGACATCGTCATCCGCTCGACGCTCATGCCCGGCACCGCCGTGGCGCTGGCCGAGGAGATCCGCGAGATCGATCCCGACGTGCGCCTGGCCCACAACCCCGAGTTCACGCGTGAGGCCGTGGCGGTCAAGGACTTCCTCGAGCCCGACCGTATCGTCGCTGGCGTGGACGGCCACGACGACGGCGGACGAGGCACGGCCCTGGCGCAGGCGCTGCGGCAGCTCTACGAACCCTTCGACGCGCCGTTCATCGTGACCGACCTCACGAGTGCGGAGACGATCAAGGTCGCATCCAACGTCTTCCTCGCGGCCAAGATCACCTTCGCCAACGAGATCAGCCGCCTCACCGCCGCCACCGGGGCCGATGCCCAGGCCGTGGTCGACGGCATGGGTGCGGACAAGCGCATCGTGCGCAACTTCCTCTCTCCGGGCCCTGGCTTCGGCGGCTCCTGCTTCCCGTCGCAGGCGCGCGCGCTGCCGCAGCTGGCTGCCGGCTACGGCGTGCAGACGCCGCTGATGGATGCCATCTGGCCCAGCAACGTGAGTCAGGCCGACTGGCTGCTCGATGGTCTCGAGCGCGCCGCCGGCCGACCGATCGAAGGCATGCGGGTGGCCCTGTTGGGACTGACCTTCAAGGCCGGCACGGACGATCTGCGCGAATCACCGTCGATCCGTCTGGGTCAGGCGCTGGCCGCCCGTGGCGCGACCGTCGCCACCTTCGACCCGGTCTCGCTGGTGAGTGGCACCGAGATGCTGCGGAAGCTGGCGCCCGGCGCGGCCATCGAAGCGGCCGACTCTGCCGCTGCCGCGTGCATCGGCGCCGACGCGGTCGTGGTCGCCACCGAGTGGCCCCAGTTCGGCGAGCTGCCGTGGGCGGAGATCGCACCCACGATGGTCGGCTCGGTCGTGATCGACGGCCGTCGCATGGTCGACACCGACGTCGCCCTCGAGGCCGGCCTTCGTGTCGTGGCCCTTGGCGTGGAGGTCAAGGGCGCAGCCCTGCAACCAGCCGACTGACGCTTGCCAATGGGCGACGCTACTGGTCGGGCCGACGCCACCACCGCATTGGGGCTCTACACGTCCCGCGGGTAGCACCCGACCGGCACTAGCGGTTCCCGGCCACACTCGACGAGCGACGCTGGGCGACCCAGCTCAGCGCGACCCAGGCCACGGCCAGTCCGACCAGCGCACCGACCGTGTCGGTGACCACGTCGTCCAGACGTCCCGTGCGGTCGGGCACGAATGACTGATGCCACTCGTCGAGCACGCCGTAGGCCACCGTCAGCCCGAAGGCGAAGAGGGCATCTTGCAGCCGGGGCCCGCGGCGCCAGCTCAGAGCGAACAGGAAGGCCGCCGCCAGCGTGCCGAAGGCCAGCAGGTGCCCGGTGACGCGGAACGGCTTGTCCACGGCCGCATCCTCCGACACCCTGAGCCCGCTCTGCGACGAGAGTACGAAGATGACCACCATGATCGCGACGGCCGGCACCCAGGCCCGCCAGCGTTGCGTCCGCCCGGATGGTTCGGTCACCGCGGCCAGGCGATCTCGATGGCGCCGTCGCGCACCCGCAGCGGGTAGTAGCGCAGCCGTCGGACGCGAGTCTTCGCTCGAGCTCGCGCCTTGGGATCGTCGGGTCTGAGCGTCGGCTTGGGATCGGCACCCGCCGGTTTCCAGGTCGGGACGTACGTGCCGTCCGCGTCCAGCCCGCCCGTGGTCGGGAACGTGACGACCGTCCCGTCCCGCGCGTCGAAGGATCCGCGATGCAGCGGGCAATGCACGACACAGCCCTCGAGCCGGCCCTCGGAGAGCGGCGCCGACATGTGCGGACAACGGTCGTCGGTCGCGATCAGCCCGGCCTCCGTATGCGCCACCAGCAGGTCCAGGTCGCCACGACTCACGCGCTGCATCGTGCCAGCGGGCAACTCGGCCAGCGGGACCGCGCTCTCGAAGGGTGCATCGGCCGTGCCCGGGGCCCGGAGCTCGGCGGGAAAGGGCAGGGGTTCAGGAGTGGACATGGGTCGCATCGTACCCGTGCACGCGAGCCATCCTCGCTGGGGCATCATTCGGAGTCCCAGCCAGGCCCCAGGAGACCGCATGCGCTACGCACTCATGACCGAGCCCCAGCAGGGCTATAGCTACCAGGACATCCTCGACGCCGCCAACGCCGCCAAGGCTGCCGGTTTCGACACCTACTTCCGATCCGACCACTACTCCAGCTTCCCGGGCGAGGAAGGGCTGCCCGCGACCGACTGCTGGACCACGTTGGCTGGCCTGGCCCGCGACACCGAGGGTATCGGCCTGGGTTCGATGGTCTCGCCGGTCACGTTCCGCATCCCCGGCTCCTACGCCAAGGTCGTGGCCACGGTCATCGAGATGGCCGAGGGCACGCCGATCGAGATGGGCGTCGGTGCCGGCTGGAACGAGGAGGAGCACGCGGCCCTGGGCATCCCGTACCCGGACACCGTCGGACGCGTCGACCGCATGGAGGAGCAGCTCGCCATCGTCAAGGGCCTCTGGGACGAGCCCGACGGCTGGTCCTATGAGGGCGAGCACTGGCAGGTGAGCGGCACGCTCTTCCGGCCGCGGGGTCCGCGCCCCAACATCATCGTCGGTGGCGTCGGCCGGCCCCGCTCGTGCCGGCTCGGTGCCCAGTACGCGGACGAGTACAACATCAGCTCATCCAACCCTGCCGAAGTCCGTGAGATCAACGCCAGGCTCGACGCCGCCTGCGAGAAGCTGGGCCGGGATCCCAAGACGCTGACACGCTCGGTCATGGCCGGTGTGCTGGTGGGCCGGACCGAGGCCGACTTCTCCGATCGGCGCGCCCGCCAGGTGGATATCTTCGGCGGCGACGAGGATGGCGCGGAAGCCTGGCTCGAGGAACGCAAGGACCGCTGGATCCTGGGCACGCCCGACCGAGCCCGCGAGATGATCGCCGAGTACGAGGCCACCGGCGTCGAGCGCCTGCTGTTCCAGGACTTCCTGCCCCAGGACCTCGATCACATCGCGGTCATGGGTGAGCTCTTCGGCTGATCGGCGCGACTGGCAGCAGCCATGTCCTGCAAGGGGATGTCCATGCGTGGCGCCGAGACCGACACGAGGACCAACTCGACCCGGATCGCCGCGCCCAGGGCCGTCTGGGCTTGACACCCCGCGTAGGGTTCGGCAGTGACGAACGTGGTCTCCTCCGCACCTGAGTCATCGCCCCGTCGGTACGGCCGTGGAGCGGCTGCACTGCACTGGGTCACTGCCGTGCTCATCATCGTGCTGCTCGTGCAAGGCTTCCTCATGACGAAGTTCGAGGACGGCGCGCAGAAGACCCTTTTCTACCAGCTTCACGTGACGTTGGGCTACTTCGCCCTCATCCTCTCGGTCGTGCGCGTGTGGTGGGCGCGGCGAGACCCTCGGCCTGGTCCGCTGGAGATGCCCCAGGCTGAAGCGCTCATGTTCAAGGTGATCCACTACGTGCTGGTGCTGGGCGCCGTGATCACGGCGATCGCCGGCATCCTGCTGCTTATCGGCAGCGGCATCGTGCCCATCAGCCCGGCGGTCGACGCGGCGGAGGTCGATTCCTCGCTGATCTTCCGCAACGCTCACTTCATCTTCGCGCTGGGCATGGTCGTGCTACTGGTGGCGCACCTCGCGGGCGGGATCATGTACCAGCGGCGCGCGGGCCAGACCTTCGGACGCATGCGCTGGCCACGCCAGTCACCCGACCCCTCAGGCGAGTAGCGCTCAGAGATCGGTCCCGCGACCGGTTCGATGTGGTCACCGGGAGCCTGCGCTACGTCCGTTCCTGTCGCGGGCAACCACACGGGCCCGAAGGGTGGTAGGTCTGGCGGACCCGGAGTAGCCTTGGCCCGAGCGCTTGTTGCGACGGGGGGTGGCATGGGTCTGCACCCAAGACGTCATCATCGATGGCTAGCGATGACCGCGATGGCGGTCCTGCTGGTCCAGTCGTCGCTGGCTGTCCGCGCGCAGGAGCCGGCGGCCGAGGCGTCACCGTCGGACGCCGCTCATCGGGAGCCGCAGGTTGCGTCTGGGACGTGACCGGGTGGATGTCCCGTGGCGCGACTGTGTGGCGGCCCGGCCGCTAGCGTCTACGCGACCGGACCGATCCTGCGCGGTGGCCAGTAGCGGAACCAGGGACGGCCTTCGACCGTCTCGGTGCTGACCGACCCGAATGCGCGTGAGTCGGTCGATGCGCTATGCGCGTCGCCTGACAACCACAGTTCGCGGCCGTCCTCGAGGACCTCGGAGACGCGCTTCACCAGCAGGCGCGACGGCTCGCGCGGATCGGGCACGAGCACGAGATCACCCTCCGCCGGTGGCGTCGAGTCATAAGCCGCGGGGTCGGCCAGCAGCCAGTCGCCCGCGTCGAGCGTCGGGCGCATCGAGTCGCCCTCGACCGTCACTCGGGCGCCCCACGAGCGGATCAGTCGGCGGAGCATCGGATCATCGGTGGTCGGCCTCCTGAATCAGAACGACCCGCCCAGGGCGGTCCCGAGCGGGTCGTCGTTCGGCTTGTGGGCCGAAGCTACATGCGGGTCTTCTCGGGACCGCCGGAACCCTTCCACATCTCGTCGATCTTGTCGATGAGCGAGAGCAGGTTGGCGGCGTCGTCCAGATCCACGCTGTGCTTGACGGAGCTGGCGGCCTTGGCGGCCTTCCAGCAGGTGTCGTGCAGGTCGGGATACTTCTCGACGTGCTCGGGCTTGAAGTAGTCATGCCAGAGGACGTCGATGTGGTGCTTCACGAGCTCCGCGCGCTCCTCCTTGACGGCGATGGCGCGGGTACGGAAGACCTCATCGTCGGACGCGTGGTACTTCTCGATGATTCGATAGCACGACTCGGCCTCGATGCGCGCCTGGGCGGGGTCATAGACGCCACAGGGGATGTCGCAGTGGGCGTGGGCGCTTCGCCCAGGGGCGATGAAACGCAGCAGATCCATCAGATGCTCTCCTTCTCCGATCGCGTGGCACGGGTGGGGTCGTTCTGACCCCGCGCCGGGGCGTCGACTTGTGATTCTGCCATGGCCGCCATTGCGTGCCCGGAACCATCGCCACCGCGGACCTTGCGAATCGCAGTACGATTCCGAAGCAGCGATGGTCGTGCCCACGTCTGGCGCTGTCCCACGGAGCACCCTTGAACACCGACCTCCTCTTCTATCTCACGGTCTTCGCCGTGATGTCCGCGGTCATCATCGGCGCCGGCGTGCTGCTGGCCAAGTCCGGCGATCGCATCGCGGACGTCACCGGCCTCGGCGGACTGCTCATCGGCATGGTCCTGGTGGCTGCCGCGACCTCGCTGCCGGAGATCGCCGTGGCCGTCAGCGCCGTCATCGTGGAGGGCTCGCCAGACCTGGCCATCGGCAACCTCTTCGGCAGCAATATGGCCAACATGGCGTTGCTGGCCATGGTGGACATCGCCTGGCGCGGCAAGGTCTGGCAGCACGTCGGCAGCGGCCATGCCCGCACGGCCGCGGTGGCCACCGCGCTCACCGCCATCGCCGTGCTCGCGGTGCTGCAGCCGTTCGAGATCGTGCTCGGTTGGGTCGGTATCGAGTCCATCGTCATCTTCGTCGGCTTCATCAGCCTCATCGCCTGGACCCACCGCTCGTCTACGCCGGCAGTGCCCACCGGCGAGATCAGCCACGACCAGGTCAGCGCCGAAGACGCCGCGCGCCAGGAGCTGAGCGGCGCTGACGTGGCCGGTAGCCGGGCCATCCTCCACACGATCCGCTGGGATCTGGCGAAGTTCGGCTTGGCCGCGCTGATCATCCTCGTCTCCGCACCCATCCTGGTCGATGCCGCTGATGGCATCGGCCGCGAGGCCGCGCTCAGCGACTCCTTCGTGGGCGCTTCGTTCCTGGCCTTCTCGACCTCCCTGCCGGAGCTGGCCACGGCCGTCGCTGCTGCGCGCATCGGCGCGTTCGACCTGGCCGTCGGTTCGTTGCTGGGCAGCAACGCCTTCAACATGGCCATCATCCTGCTCACCGACCTGGCGTACACCGACGGTGCGATCCTCGCCGATGTGAGTGCGGCGCAGGCCTTCGTCGGGGTGAGCGCGATCTTGCTCATGTCCATCGTCGTGGCCGGTATCGTGCACGGCGCGAGGACCAAGTCCTGGAAGTTGGAGCCCGGCTCGGGCATGACCGTCATCGTCTACTTCATCCTCATGTACATGATCTTCAACTCGGGAGCCTGAGCAGGAACGGGGATGACAGACAGCGAGCAGAACGCCGCGCCACGCGCGGACCAGACCATCGAGCCCTGGAGGATCGAAGCCGCGGACGTCGCCTCGGCGCTCGAGACCTCGGTCGAGGCCGGCCTTGACGCAGCGGCCGCCGGCCGGCGCCTGGCCGAGTTCGGCCGCAATGAGCTGGTCGAGAAGGCTCAGCGGCCCACGTGGATGCTCTTCGTGGACCAGTTCACCAGCCCCATGATCCTCGTGCTCATGGCCGCGGCCGCGGTCACCTTCCTCATCGGCCACTCCAAGGACACCGTCGTGATCCTGGCCATCGTGCTCTTCAACGGGATCGTCGGGTTCGTGCAGGAGTACCGCGCGGGCCAAGCGATGGACGCGTTGAAGCAGATGTCGTCACCGCAAGCGCGCGTCGTGCGTGATGGCGAGACGATGCTGTTGCCGGCAGCAGAGGTCGTGCCTGGCGATGTCGTGCTCCTGGAGCAGGGCGACATCGTCACGGCCGACATGCGCCTGCTCGAAGCGCCGGGCCTGAAGATCAACGAGGCGCCGCTGACGGGTGAGTCGGAGCCGGTGGCCAAGGTCACCGCGCCGCTCCCCGACGTGGGTGCCGCGACCCCGGCCGACCAACGCAACATGGCCTTCTCCGGCACTGCGGTGACCCTCGGCAGGGCGCGTGGGCTGGTGGTCTCGACCGGCATGTCGACAGCCATCGGTCGCATCGCCGAGCTGCTGCAGGAGGGCGAGGACGAGGCCACGCCCCTGCAGAAGCGACTCGCTCAGTTGGGCAAGTGGCTGGCCATCGCAGCGCTGCTGATCTGTGCCGTGGTCTTCGGCTTGGGCATCGCGCGAGGCGAGCCGGCGGAAGACATGTTCCTCGTGGCCGTCTCGCTGGCCGTCGCGGCCATCCCCGAGGGCCTGCCCGCGGTGGTCACGATCTCGCTGGCGCTGGGTGCCCGGCGGATGGCCGGACGACGGGCGCTGGTGCGACGGTTGCCGGCGGTGGAGACGTTGGGCTCGGTCTCGGTCATCTGCACCGACAAGACCGGCACACTCACCGAGAACCGCATGGTCGTCGAACGGTTGTGGACACCCAACGGCGAGTACGAGATCGACGGTGACGGCTACTCCCCCGACGGGACCGTCACGCCGTCGGCCGACGACGACTCCCTCGCCCGACGTGCCGCCGCCGTGGCCGCCGCCTGCAACGACGCCACCTTGGTGTCGCCCGATGGCGGGGGTGATTGGGCCATCACGGGTGACCCCACCGAGGGCTCGCTGGTGGCCTTCGCGGCCAAGCTGGGCGTGGTCCAGAAGGACTTCAACGCCTACTGCCCGCGTGTGGCCGAGGTCTCGTTCGACTCCGAGCGCCGGCGCATGACCACCGTCCATGAGCGCGGCGAGTGCGACATCGACGTGCCCGAGCCCAACTGGGTCGCGGTCAAGGGCGCCATCGAGTCGATCGCCCCGCTGCTGGCCGGCGATCAGGGCTCGGCGATGGATGCCGCTCGCGAGGTGGCCGAGCGCTACGCCGCCGACGGCTACCGCGTCCTGGCCCTGGCCGATGCCGGCATCGAGGTCGTGCCCGACGAGCCCGAGGATGCCGAGCAGGGGCTGTGCCTGGTGGGCATCGTAGCCATGGCCGATCCGCCACGCGAGTCGGCTGCCGTGGCCATCGCCGAGGCCCGCTCGGCCGGTATCACGCCGGTCATGATCACCGGTGACCACCAGCTGACCGCCACCTCGATCGCTGAGCGGCTGGGCATGCTCGACGACGGGCGCGAGTCCATCACCGGCGAAGAGCTGGCCCAGATGTCCGACGAGGATCTGGCCGAGCGGGTCGAGCACATCGGCGTCTACGCCCGCACCAACCCCGAGCAGAAGCTGCGCATCGTCGATGCCTGGCGACAGCGTGGGGCCGTCTCCGCCATGACCGGCGACGGCGTGAACGATGCGCCGGCGCTGCGAAAGGCGGACATCGGCGTAGCCATGGGCATCACCGGCACCGACGTGTCCAAGGAAGCCTCGGACATGATCCTCGAGGACGACGACTTCTCGACCATCGTGCACGCGGTGGAGGAGGGGCGCCGGATCTATTCCAACATCCGTCGCTTCGTGCGTTACCTGCTGACGACCAATAGCGCCGAGATCATGGTCATGGTGGCCGCACCCTTCCTGGGCCTGCCGCTGCCGCTGCTGGCCATCCAGATCCTCTGGATCAACCTCGTCACCGACGGCGCCCCGGCGCTCTCGCTGGGCGTGGAGCCGGCGCACCCGCGGGCCATGAAGCAGCCGCCGCGCGACCCCAAGGCCTCGATCCTTGGTGGTGGCCTGTGGCAGCACGCCGTCTGGGTGGGCTTCATGATGACGGTGATCGTACTGGGCGTACAGGCTTGGTCCTACCACGGAGGCGCGTCCGAAGAGACGTGGCGCACGCTCGTCTTCACCGTGCTCGCGTTCATGCAGCTCTCGCACGCGTTGGTCGTGCGATCGGAGCGTGAGTCGATCTTCACGCTGGGCCTGGGCACGAACAAGGTGCTGCTGGTCGTGCTGGTCATCAGCGCGCTCGTGCAGCTGTCGCTGGTCTACGTGCCCTTCCTGCAGCCGATCTTCGAGACGACCGCCCTTTCGGCCACGGAGCTACTGGTCGTGTTGCTGGTGACGCCCATCCCGTTCATCGCGGTCGAGATCGAGAAGTGGTTCACGCGTCGGCGCGAGGGTGACTCGGCTGCGTAGCGCCGGTCAACCAAGCGCTGGCGATACCATGGACACCCTTCCAGCCTCAGCAGGAGCGACCTACATGTCACAGATCCCTACGCCTCGCCGCGCCATCATCGCCGGCGCCCTCGCGAGCCTGATGGTCGGCGCGGCCCTCCCGGTATCGGCCAACGTCAACATCCCTGAAGGTGGCGCCGTCACGCCCGACAGCGTGTTCCTCTTCCACCTCCGTGTCACCTCGACCTGTGATGGGGTGCCCATGGATGAGCTCGAGGTGAGCGTCCCCGAGAGCGTGGTGAATCCGCTGCCGGAGTCGGTGGCCGACTGGGGCACCAACATCGATGTTCCCGAGGAGGCCGACGGGCCGACCATCATCCGCTGGGACGACGGAGAGCTGGAGGACGGCCACCTGCTGGACTTCGGCATCCGCGCCCGGTTCCCCGATGAGCAGGATGCGGTCCTCGAGTTCCCGGTCACGCAGCGCTGCGGCGAGCTGGAGCAGACGTTCACACCGACCATCCGGTTGACGACGCGTTTCGGCCAGGCCGAGATGGCGGCCATGGCCGATTCGGTGGACCAGCTGCGCGCCGACGTCGACACCCTGCGCGCCGATGTGGACAGGATCCAGGGCCAGATCGGTGAGGTCAACGTGACCGGGCTGCGCAACCGCGTCGTCGTCCTGGAGGAGACCGTGGTCGACCTCGACGAGCGGCTGGTCGTCGTCGAGGACGGAGCTTCGACCGAGTAGCGCACGAGCGGGCTCGACCCGCGACGGATCCAGGTAGCGAGGAAGCGCCCGCCTGACGATGGCGGGCGCTTCGGCTTGGGGCCTCGACCACGCAGCTCCAGCGGCCATCCCTTGATGGCTGAACTCGACGACATGGACGAAGAAGTACTGCAGCCCAGCCTCAAGCAGGCTCGGATCGTCAGTCCCGGTCTCCACTGGGCTGAGACCGAACACTCAGGGCCGCAGACTGGTTGAGATCAGCCAGGAGGGGATAGCCGAGTCGCGGCACTCGCGACACCTGCGAGGTCACTGAGCAGCCAGTCCTGACGCATTCCACCCAGCAACCACAGCCAACGGATCCTCGACGTGTCGTAGCCGATAGCATGGACCGGTGAATTGGTTGATCGGCGTGGACGTCGGCGGGACGTTCACCGACCTCGTCGTCCTCGACGACGAGGGCCTCCACGGCCGCAAGGTGCCCACGAGCCCGCACCAGGCAGATGGCGTGGCGATGGCCGTGTCCGGGGAACGCGATGATGTCTTCCTGCATGGCACGACCGCGGCCACGAACGCCCTTCTCGAGGGGCGTGGAGCTCGTGTGGCGCTGGTGACCGACGAAGGCTACGAAGACCTCATCGAGATCGCTCGCCAGGAGCGCCCCTCGCTCTACGACCCCTTCGCCGACCGGCCACCACCGCTGGTGCCGCGCGCGGCCCGCTTCGGCTTCGATGGAAACGCTGACACCCTGCTGGCAGCCCTTGCGAGGGCCGAACCGGAGGCCGTGGCCATCTCGCTGCTCGAGTCGTACGCCGATGCGACCACGGAGATCGAGTTGGAGCGCTATTGCACGGCGCTGGGGGTACCGGTCGTGCGCTCCTCGCTCGCATCGCCGGAGTTCCGTGAGTACGAGCGCACCGCCACCACCGCCCTCTCGGCCTACCTCACGCCCTCGGTGGCCGGCTACCTGGCCTCGCTCGAGCAGCGGCTGCCCATGACTCGCCGGCTGGTCATGACCTCCTCGGGGGGCCTGCTGCCGTTCGCTCGCGCCCCCGTCATGGCCGGGCGACTGGTGCTTTCCGGACCCGCCGGCGGAGCCGTGGCTGCGGCTGCGTTGGGGCACCACCATGGGGTCGAGACGGTCATCTCCTTCGACATGGGCGGCACGTCCACCGACGTCAGCCGCATCACCGACGGCACTCCGGACGTCGCCAGTGGACACCGCGTAGGCGGCCGCACCAACCGCGTGCCCGCCATTCCCGTCCAGACCATCGGGGCCGGTGGCGGCAGCGTCGGTTGGATCGACGCGGGCGGCGCACTGCGGGTGGGTCCACGCTCGGCGGGCGCCCATCCGGGCCCGGCTGCCTACGGGCAGGGCGGCACCGACCCTACCGTCACCGACGCCAATCTGGTGGCCGGGCACATCCCGCCGGATCTGTCGCTCGGTGGGACCGTCTCCCTGCAGCCCACGCTCGCACGGGACGCCCTGCGCCGTCTCGGGGCAGACGTGGGGCTCGACACGATGTCGGCCGCTGCGGGCATGCTCGAGATCGTGGACAGCCACATGGAGCACGCGCTGCGCGCGGTGTCCGTGGAAGAGGGTGCCGATCCCCGGGAGGCGGCGCTGGTGGCCTTCGGTGGGGCCGGCGGACTGCATGCCGCGCGGCTCGCTCGCCGACTGGGGATGCGCAAGGTGCTGGTGCCACCGCTGTCCGGCGTGTTCTCGGCTTTGGGTCTGCTGCTGGCCGCTCCGCGCAGCGACGCCACCCGGACCGTGATGGCTGCGGACGGCGTCGGTGACCTGGGCGCCTGGCGCCACGAGCTCGAGACGGAGGCCAGGAGCCGCTACGGCGAGACCTTCGGGTCCACGCCGCGCGAAGTCGGGGCCAGTGCCGACGTCCGCTACGCCGGCCAGTCGCACGAGCTGGAGGTCCCCGTCGATGCCGGCTGGGATGAGCTCCGGACGGCTTTCGTGGAGCTGCACCGGCAGCGCTTCGGGTTCGATCGCGCCAACGAGCCCATCGAGCTGGTCAACCTGCGCGCGGTGGCCCGCGGAACCGCGCCCATGACCTGGGATCAGCTGCCCCGGGTCGCAAGCGAGTCCAGGCCGCGAGGCCGCGACGGGGTCTGGTGGCGGGAGACGCTGCCAGTCGGGTTCGAACTCGACGGTCCGGCGCTGGTAGTGGAGACCGAGTCGGCCGTGCTGCTCGAGGCGGATGACCACCTCGTGGTCCTCGAGGACGGGACGCTGGAGATCGGGTCATGAGCAGCTACGACGTCGACCCCATCACGCTCGAGGTCGCGCGCAATCGCTTCAGTGCCATCGCCGACGAGATGGGCAGCGTGCTGCGGAGGACCGCGCTGTCACCCAACATCAAGGAGCGCGCGGACTGCTCGGCTGCCGTATTCACCGCCGAGGGTGAGATGCTGGCCCAGGCAGAGCACATCCCCGTGCATCTCGGCTCGATGCCCGAGTCCGTGGCGGCGTGCCTGGCTCGCTTCGAGCCGGTCCCCGGGGTGCAGTACGCGGTCAACGACCCCTACCACGGCGGGACCCACCTCAACGACCTCACGATCGTGGCCCCGGTCTTCGTCGGTGGCGCGCACGTGGCCTGGGTGGCCAACCGCGCCCATCACGCTGACGTGGGCGGCGAGGCGCCCGGCTCGATGCCGGCACATGCCACCAGGCTGGAGCAGGAGGGGCACATCGTGGCCCCGACCCTGGCCGTATGCGAGGGCAGGTGGGTGGATGACTTCGTGACGCCGTTCGTCGCCGCCTCCCGCACGACCTGGGAACGGCGGGGTGACCTCGACGCGCAGATGGGTTCCAACGCGGTCGCCGTCAGGCGTTTGTCCGAGCTCGTCGCCCGCGACGGTCTCGATCGCTTCGAGGTCGTGACCGCAGCGATGCTCGACTACGGGCAGCGACGCATGGAGGCCGCCCTACGTGCCCTACCCGATGGTGCCTATCGCTTCTCCGATGTCATGGAGCAGGGGGAGCGCGACATCGGCATCAGTGTCACGGTCCGCATCGACGGCGAGACCCTCTCCGCCGACTTCGACGGGACCGACCCGCAGGTCGAGGCCAACTTCAACGCCGTGGAGGCGGTGACCCGCTCCTGCCTCTACTACGCGGTCCGAGTCGCGACCGATCCCACCATCCCGGCCAACGGTGGCTGCTACCGACCCTTGTCACTCGAGGCGCCCGTCGGCTCCATCGTCAACGCGCAGCCACCGGTCGCGGTGGCCGCGGGGAACGTGGAGACCAGCCAGCGCATCGCCGATGTCCTGCTGGGGGCGCTGGCGCAGGCGGCACCCCAGGTCGTCCCGGCCGCATCGCAAGGCACCATGAACAACGTACTCATCGGGAACGATGACTTCGCCTACTACGAGACGGTTGCGGGCGGGCAAGGGGGCCGGCCTGGTCGCGCCGGCCAGTCGGGCATCCAGACGGGCATGACCAACACGCAGAACACTCCCATCGAGGCACTGCACACGCATTACCCCTTCCGGGTGACGGCCTACACGCTGCGGCGAGGCAGCGGTGGCAACGGGGCCTTCCGTGGTGGTGACGGCATCCGACGCGAGATCGACTTCGAGGTTCCGGCCACGCTGTCGTTGATGGGAGAGCGCCGACGTCATCGGCCCTGGGGTCTGGCCGGCGGCGAGCCGGGTGCGACCGGTGAGGACTGGCTGGTGCGCGCGTCGGGTGTTCGGGAGCGGCTGCCGGGCAAGGTCACCATCGACGTCGGGCCCGGCGACCGGCTGGTCGTGCTCACGCCGGGCGGTGGTGGCTGGGGTGAGCCGGGCTGACGGCGACGCCTCGGTGGGCTGAGCGTTCAGCCGCGGTAGGCCTCGTCCGCGAGATAGAGCGCGTTGTCGATGATGTCGAAGGCATGCGCGAGGTCGTCCTCGGAGATGACCAGGGGCGGGTTGTTGTGGATGGTGTTCCAGCGGGTCAGCGCGAAGAGGCCGTTGTAGCGCATGTACTCCTGCATCGCCCGCATCTCGGGACTGGTGCCGTTGTAGGGTGCGAGCGGCGTGTAGGTGTCGCGGTCCATGACCAGCTCGAGGATCCCGAAGAGCCCGATGTTGCGGTGCGTGCCGACGCTGGGATGCACCTCGTAGAGGCGTTCGTGGTGCTGGCGCATGACCTCGCCCAGCCGCGCCGAGCGCTCGATGAGCCCGTCCTGTTCGTAGACGTCGATGACCGCGAGGGCTGCCGCGCAGCCGACCGGGTGGCTGTGGTAGGTGAGCCCACCGAAGAACGGTTCATCACCGAAGGTGTCGGCGATCTCGCGTCGGATCGCGACCGCCCCAAGGGGCACGTACGACGAGGTCAGGCCCTTGGCCATCGTGATCATGTCCGGCACCACGCCCCAGTGCTCGACCGCGAACCACTTGCCGGTTCGGCCGAAGCCGGTCATGACCTCGTCGGCGATGAGCAGGATGCCGTACCTGTCGCAGATCTCGCGCACGCCCTGCATGTAGCCATCGGGCGGGATGAGCACGCCGTTGGCCCCGACGACCGGTTCGAGCAGGAACGCCGCGATCGTCTTCGGCCCCTCGAACATGATCACTTCCTCGAGGTCCTCGAGGGATCGCTCGACGGGCTCGGGCTCGCGCCGTCCGTAGCGATGCGCATCGGGCACACGCACGAAGGCGTGGCCGCCCATCTCGTTGGTCCAGCGCCGGGGATCGCCGGTGGCCACCATGGCCTGGCCCGTGGCGCCGTGATACGAGCGATAGCGGACCAGGATCTTGGCCCGACCGGTGTACTGGCGTGCGAGCTTGATCGCGTTCTCGTTGGCGTCGGAGCCACCCGTGGTGAAGAACATCACGTCGAGGTCGCCCGGGGTCAGCGATGCCAGCTTCGCGCCCAGGCGCGCGCGCGGTTCGTGCGCGGCGTGGGGGTAGGCGTAGGCCAGCTTGCGCGCTTGGGCTGAGATGGCGTCGGCCACCCGTTCGTCGCCGTGGCCGATGTTGACCGACATGGCCTGGGAGTTGAAGTCGAGGTAGCGCTTGCCCTCGACCGACGTGAACCAGGCGCCCTTGCCGGACTCGACCGCGATGGGTTCGGCCACGTTCTGCGCCACCCACGAGAACATCGTGTGTTTCCTGGTGAGCGCGATCATCTCTTCGGCGCTCATCGGATCGGCGCTGGTCGCCTGGCGCTCGTCGTCCGACATCACGACACCTCTGTGGCTGTATGTGCCTGTCTCGACTCTGCCACGAACGCACGCCCGGGGTGACGGCGGTTCGCCGATCCTCGACACTATCGCCATCGACCAAGGCGAGATCGAGGACTACCGCGTGGCAGGCAAGGAGTATGCCGGCCGCGGTTCAAGCGTTCGACGAGATGATCGAGTACATGCAGCGGGCCTGGCGTGGCGAGCTGGTAGACGGTGCCACGAAGGGTCTCACTCCGACGCCGACGAACGGTGAGTCCGTTCCTCTGGCCATCGGTGGCCATTCGCCGGCCAGCTTCGCCCGCGCCGCCCGAGTATGGCATCGGCTGGACCGCTGGTGGCGCTGCTCCCGATGACGTGAACTCGATGAACGCGTCGGTACGAGATGCCTGGGCCGCCGCCGGACGGGCCGGTGAGCCCAAGCTCTGGGCGCTCGCCTACTACGTCCTCGGTGCGGGTGGGCGCGAGACCGCGACCGACTACCTCGGCGACTACTACGGCGACATGGGCGTGGGCATGGCCCAACAGATCCCGGCCGACGCCGATCAGATCCGCGGCGCGGTCGCGGCCTATGAGGCGGCCGGCAGCGACGAGTTCATCTTCGACCGGCCAGGTCCCTGCGATGGCTGCGAGGCCTGGAGTGCGCTGGCACGGCCACCACGGCTTGCGAGGGCATGTAGGGTGCGCGCATGGCTGAGACGCGACCCCTGCGCATCGGTTTCGTGGCCACCCGCTTCGCCGGGACCGATGGTGTTTCCCTCGAAGCGGAGAAGTGGGCCGTCGAGCTGCGGGCGATGGGCCACGACGTCTACTACTTCGCCGGCGTCGTCGACCGTCCGGCAGAGAAGAGCCGCGAGGTAGCGGAGGCGTTCTTTGGGCACCCCGACGTGGCGGCCATCAACGAAGCCGTCTTCGGTGACGCCAGCTCCGGCCGGCCTGCGTCCGTTAGCCGTGCTATCGATGACCTGACGTCCTACCTCAAGGGCACCCTCTACGACTTCGTGCGCGACTTCGAGCTGGACATGCTGCTGCCGGAGAACGCCCTGACCATCCCGATGCACCTGCCGTTGGGCCTGGCCATCACTCAGCTCGCGGCCGAGAGCGGCATCCCCGTGCTGGCGCATCACCACGATCTGCCCTGGGAGCGGCAGCGCTTCGGGGTCAACAGCGCCGCCGACGTCATCAGCGCGGCCTTCCCGCCGGCGCTGCCCAACGTGCGCCACGCCTGCATCAACACCACGCAGCGTGAGCAGATCGCCCGGCGTTTGGGGCGGACAGCGCGGGTGATTCCCAACGTCATGGACTTCGAGAACCCACCGCCCACGCCCGACGAGGTGACAGCCGGCCTCCGTGCCGATCTGGGCCTTGCCGATGACGAGCTCTTCGTGCTGGCGCCGGTGCGGGTGGTACCACGCAAGGGTCTGGAGCACGCGGTCGAGCTGGTAGCACGGCTGGGTCGGAAGGCGCGGTTCGTCGTCTCGCACGCTGCCGGCGACGAGGGTCTGGAGTACGAGGCCCGCATCCGCGAGTTCGCGCGGCTGCTGGACGTGGACGTGCTGTGGGCGGCAGACCGGGTGGCCGACTTCGAGCGCGGCACGGACTCGGAAGGCCGGCAGCTCTACTCGCTGGGCGACATGTACGACGCCTGCGACCTCGTGGTCTACCCGTCGCTGATCGAGGGCTTCGGCAACGCGTACCTCGAAGCGGTCTACCACCGAAAGCCCGTGTTCGTGAACCGCTACGCCATCTACGACATCGATATCCGACCGAAGGGCTTTCGCAACATCGAGATGGACGGCTTCGTCACCGAAGCGGTCGTGGAGGAGACCAACGCGGTCCTCGACGACCCGGCGCTCATCGCCGAGTGGACTCAAGGCAACTATGCCGCCGGCCTCCGCTACTTCTCGCACAAGGCCGTTCGCGACGGCCTCCGCGCCGAGCTCGAAGAGATGTTCCCCGGCTAGAACCGGGTCGCACTCCTGGCCGGATCGTCGCGATGGACGCCGCGACGACAGCCCGCTGTGACTGAACCGGGCTACTCCGACGTCTCGATCGCCGACTTGTCGGGCACGAGGATCGTGTTGAGCAGGAGACGCTCGCGGTCGGCTGAAGGCTGGTTCTCGAGGTAGGGCGTGATGACACTCCGCAAGCGTTCCACGAGCTCCGCCCGCTCTGCGTCGTCGAGCCAAAGCGCAGCTTGTCGGAAGCTCAATGGATCGCGTGTGAGGTCCGCTTCCGGATGGTCCAGGTAGCGCCCGACCGATTCGACGAGGGTCCCAGCGAAGACCACGAACCCGCGGAAGAGCTCATCCGAGCTCGTGTCTGCCGCCGTCTCCGGTCCGAGCTTGGCCGCGCCGGGCGCGAGGGCATAGGTCCGCTCCGTTCCACCCCGGATCCGTCGCTCGGACACGACCTCGAGCATGCCGACATCCGCCAGGGTGGCGATCTGGCGATAGAGCGTCGCGTGCGCGATGTCCGGTAGTCGCTCTGCCAGCTGCGCCGTCGTCAGTCGCTCCGACCCGAAGGCAAGCACGATCCGCAGGCGGACCGGGTGCAGCAGGATCTCGACGTTCGGCGTGGCCATGGCTCGAGTCTAGCACGATTGCTATCGACTATGATAATGTTCTCACTATTGATAGCAATAGACCACGTACCGTAGCGAGGACCACATGCCCGAGACCCGCACGACCTTCCTTCAGCCGGCCTGTCCCTGGCCGGCACCTTCACCACGCCGGACGGCGAGGGGCCGTTCCCGGCCGCCCTGCTGCTGCCGGGTTCGGGCCCGCTCGATCGCGACGGCAACATCAAGCGGATGCCGCTCGAATGTCAGCCGTGACCTCGCGGAGCTGCTGGCCGGCGCCGGCTGGGCCTCGTTCCGCTACGACAAGCGCGGCGTGGCCGAGTCAGAAGGGGAGTACCTGCCCACCGGGTTCGAGGACGAGCTGACCGACGCCGAGGCTGCCCGCGACTGGCTGTTCGCCCGCGAGGACACCTCGAAGGTCGTCGTCATCGGCCATAGCGCGGGGGCCCTTCACGCAGCCGAGCTGGCCGGGCGCACGCCTGCCGTCGATGGTGCGATCCTGCTTGCGGCCACGGCCAAGACAGGGGAGGAGACACTGCGCTGGCAGGCTCGCCGGATCGGCGAGAACCTCGTGCCCGGTCCCGTGAAGGCCCTCATGCGCCTCTTCCGTACCGACGTGCTGAAGCAGCAGGACGGCGCCATCAGGAAGCTCAAGGCCACGACCGACGATGTCGCACGCATCCAGCTCCAGAAGGTCAACGCCAAGTGGATGCGCGAGTTCATCGCCTACGACCCCAAGGTGGCCATGGCGGCCGCGACCGCACCGATGCTGGCCCTCACGGGCTCGAAGGACGTGCAGGTCGACCCGGCCGATCTCCCCGTCATCGCGACCACCGCCGGTGACGCAGACGTCCTCGAGGTGTCCGACGTCGACCATATCCTGCGCCACGAGTCCGGGGCCATCTCCAACCCGCGCCACTACTCGAAGCAGGCCAGGAACCCGATCGACCCGCGCGTCACCGAGGCCGTCGTCGGCTGGCTGGCCGAGTTGCGGGTCGACGCGGCGGCAGGGTAGTCGGCTCGAGCTAGGCGTCCTATCCTCGACTCGACGGAAGGAGGTCCCACCATGGACGAAGCCCGACCTGTCGAGGTCCGTGGCCCAGAGGACGAAGAGCAGCTCAGGCGCCTGAGCCGTCGCGTCCGCTCGACCTGGGGCGAGACCGTGGCTCGGCGCGGAGAGGTGCTCGACCCTGCTGACGGTGAGCTCATCGGGGCCTACCTCGACCGCGAGATCATCGGCGTAGCCACCTACGCGATCCGCGGCGATGAGTGCGAGGTCGTGGCCATCGAGGCCTACCAGCAGCGCATGGGCATCGCCACCGCGCTGATGGACGCCATCCGCGCCCGGGCCAAGGCTGCTGGATGTGATCGACTCTGGCTCGTGACGACGAATGACAACCTCCCCGCCATCGGCTTCTACCAGCGCTGGGGCATGGACCTCGTCGCCTTCCGCCGCGATGCCGTCACGGACGCTCGGGCGACCCTGAAGCCGGAGATCCCCGAGACCGGCCACGACGACATCCCCATCCGCCACGAGCTGGAGTTCGCGATCGAACCGTAGGACGTACGGATTCCCGGCTTGACCTCCGCCGAATCGGTGGCAGGCTCCACCTCGTCGAGGCGCGTCTCCCTGTCGTGCCGGCTAGCAAGAAGGGTTCTCCATGAAGCGACCGATCACCACGTCCCTGCTGGCAGCGGTGCTCGCAACCAGTGTGGCCGCGCCCGCAGGTGCCCAGTTCGCGGGTCTCACCACCATCGAGCCGGAGGTCCTCGACCCCGGAGCCGAACCTCGGCAGGAGCTGCGCTATCGCTACGTCGAGGGGCAGTCGGGCGCCATGGCCATGGACATGACGATGGACATCGCCGACACCTTCGACGGCATGCCTGTCGACGAGGGTGCTGTCGATCTGTCGATGAGCGCGGAACTGACGATGACCGTGACCGACGTCTACGACGACGGTTCGGCCCGCATCGAGCAGGTCTTCAGCGACTACTCGTTCGGTGAGACCGGCGATCCAGTCGCTGATGCCGAACTGGAGGCCGCCAGCGAACTGCTCGAAGGCCTCATGGTCTGGCAAGTCCTCGATGACCGTGGCGCCGTGCAGGAAGTGGGATCGGACGCCTTCGAGGCGCTGCCTCCGGAGTTGCTCGATCAGGTCTACAGCAACACATACACGGTCCAGCCGTTCCCGGAAGAGGCCGTGGGTGTGGGAGCTCGCTGGGTCGCCTCGGGAACCTTGACCTCGCAGGGCCTGCCCATGTCCATGTCGATCGAGAGCGAAGTGCTGGAGCTGCGCGAAGACGGCGCTGTGCTGGGTACGGACATCAGCGCCGATGCGGTCGGGACCACGGATCTCCTGGGCGACATGATGCCCGGCGTCTCCGCGTCGATCGACCGCCTCGAGATGTCCGGTGGCGGCACGGTCGAGGTCGCCTTCGACACCATCATCCCGACGTCCGAGGCGGAGCTGCTGATGGGCATGGACATGACCGTGTCAGGGGGCGAGGGCGAGGATGCTTTCAGCTACAGCTTCGGCCTGGACATGGACATGGCCATGGACGTCTATCCCATCGAGTAGGCCTCAGCGGCGTGCTCGGTCGACGGCCACGCTCAGCGCCAGCGCCACGACGGCGACGACCGGGATCAGCAGCCAGGCAGTCGAGACACCCGCAGCATCAGCTGCCACACCCAGCACGAACGGCGAGACCAGGATGGCCACGCCCGACGCGATGATGACTCGCGCTGCGCCCTTGTCCTGGAGTGATGGCACGAGCGCCAGCGCCACCGCCACGACCAGCGGGTACTGGAAGCTGGAACCCACGCCCCCGAGGAAGATCCCCACCGCGGCCAGGGCGATGCTGTCAGCGGTCCACGCCAGCAGCGCACCCACGATGGCGGCGAACAGACCCAGGCGCACCAACGCGATGGGGTCGCGGCCACCGATGGCGGGGATGCTGAGCCCGACGCGCGTCGCGGCCATGCCGATGTAGAAGCTGGTGAGCACCAGGGTGGCGTCGGCCAGTGACACCTCCAGTTGCCGCTCGACGAGAGTGCTGGCCCAGAAGACGAAGGCGAACTCGACAGCGACGCCGAGCACGAGCAGCCACCACGCCATCCAGTAGCTCCCGCTGAGCCGCCCTGCGAGCGAGACCGACGACGCAGCCACGTCCTGCCGCCAACGCGAGCCCCAGAGGCCGATGACGATGAGCGCACCCGCGACGACGAAGGCCAGCTGCCAGCCGAGGCTGCTGTTCTCGCCGAGGCCGATGACGACCGGCACGGCCATCGAGCCGAACATCGCTGTCAGGCCCGACCGACTCAGGCGGACCTGGGCCAGTGACCCACCCCCACGGGTCAGGGTCCGGTTGACGTGCGCCAGGAGCAGCCCTACGCCAAGGCCGATGGCGGCAGCGCCGGCGAGCGTCACGACGAATGCCGCAGCCGTGGCCATGGCGGCGCTGCCGAGCGCGAGCAGTACGTACGCAGCCACGTTGGCCCGAGTGGAGCCGATGCGCGCGTCGACACGGTCGCCGCTGAGCCCGGCGGCGAGGAGCCCGGTGGCCATCAGGGACGAGTGCAGCGCTGCCTCGGCATCCGAGAGCGCCAGCGCCGCCGCCAGGAACGCGGTTACGGCACCGACACCGTAGAGCAGGTAGCCGATGGCCAGCGTGTCGACATAGGCGCTGCCGGCCTCCCGGCTCGAGGCGGGAACCTCGGCCGTCGTCCCCACCCTCGGTTCAGCCGCCATGGCCTGATGCTACTCCGGCTCGGGCCGGGTCAAGGGAGCCGCGCTAGCATCCTGCGCATGGAGCCGACCGCCCGCCTGGAACGCCTGGTCAGAGAGGACTTCGGTGCCGACGCCGAACTCGTCCTGGCCGCCCTCGCCGAGCTGCCCGGGTACGCCGCGAGCGAGCGGGTGCAGGCGGCCGTGGTGAAGCTGGCCCACGGTGACTTGGGACGGCTCGATCGCCAGCTTCAGGAAGCGTGCATCGATTGGCGTGACGTGCTCGTGGCGGCTGGCTTCGCCCATGAGGACTGGCCCGATCGCGTCGATGCCTACCTCGGGTCCAACGGAGACCGCGCATGAGCGGACCCTTGCCGGACTTCGACCCCTTCGAGCTGCTCGGTGTCGATGCCAGCGCCGACGGGGCCACGGTCGATCGCGCCTACAAGGCCCGAATCCGCCACGTCCACCCGGACATCGCCGGCGTGGCCGGGCTCGACGAGACCAAGCGCCTCAACATCGCCCGCGAGTGGCTGCTCGATCCCGAGCTCCGTCAGCAGCTACCGAAGCCGACGCCGCGATGGGGCAAGCGGCCCAGGCGAACCAAGCCGCCGAAGGCGCCCCAGCCAGGGCCGCCGCCGCGAGGCCCGTCGACGACGAGCCAGCAGGCACCGCCCCGACCGCCGCGCTCAGCGAGCGACACCGACTGGTTCTGGGAGGGCAAGGCCGCACCGCCTCCCAAGCCCTCGTGGGGCTACGACCCCGATGTCGACGATCCCGCCAGGTTCGACTTCGGGGCCTGGAACGACGAGCTCCGCCTGCTCTTCGACACCATCCGCAAGCTCACGGCCGATGAGCGCGCGCGGGTCACCTACAGCCTGGGCGAGGAGCCGCCGATGCTCTTCGACGACTTCGAGGAGATCGTGGGCGAACGCATGTGGGCACGCTCGCTGGCACTCGAGGACGCCATCGAGCAGGTCTGGCGCGAACGTGTGGACGAAGGGCCGCCGCTGCTGTTCCCGCGTGGCCGAGTCTTCGGCAACGGCATCGTGGTCGTCAACGCCTATGCCCAGTGGCGACTGCTGGGCGAGTCGATCGCGCAGAAGACGCGCGACCCGCTCGCGATCGCCGCCATGGAGAAGCGCTGCACGGCGCCATGGGCGTCATCGGTCGGCCACAAGCGGTTCGGGGCAGGCCAGGATCAGGTCACAGCTTGCCTCGACGACGCTCGCCGCATGACGCTGGCGCAGGCTACCCGGCTGTCGCGGGCGTGGGAGCGCGACATGGGTGGGTACCTGTTCGGGCGGCCGGGCGAGGACTGGTTCCCCGGAGTCGACGAGGACGTCCGGTCCGACCTCGTCAGTGCTCGGCTTGCGGCCGTGGATGCCTCGCGCATCGAGCCGCCCGACGACATGCCATATGAGCAACGCAACGGCTTCCGCTGCGGTCTGCGGCTGTCGGCCTACATGATCGCGTTGGGCGGCGTGAGCCCGGATGGCAAGGACTACCTCCGCCCGTGGACCGAAGCGCTCGACCCCAACCCCTCGTTCCTCGACCGCGCCCGCTGGGGTATGCCGCGGGACTGATGCCGCCGGATGCCGGGCCAGGTGGTCAGTGGGTCGCGCGCCACCCCGGGTCGGCCGCGATCATCTCGTTGATGGCCCTGCCGATCCTGGGGCAGCAGCCGGAGATGTCGAGTTTCAAGTCGGGAGCGGAGCCGATGACGTACACGCGCCACGGCTCGACGTAGTGCTCGGGGCAGTGGACGGCCCGCGCCTTCCGGGCCAGGTCTTCCCACAGTGCCTGGAGTGCGTCCTTGTCGTCCTTCGCTGCCAAACCGGTCTCCGATCCTCTTGTCGTCTCCTCGAAACACGCCGAGCGCGTACCTCGTCTCGAGCGTAGTCGCCGCCGACCCCAAGTGGCGTTCCGGACGGGATAGAGTTCGGTTACGACTCGCGCCCACCTTGGAATCCCGCCCACGTGGGTGCCAATTCGAGGAGATCGGCATGCGCATCTCATCTCCGGCCTTCGAGGACGAAGGCGATATCCCGCAGCGGTACACCTGCGACGGCGAGAACATCTCCCCCGCACTCGTGCTCGAGGACGTCCCGCCCGAGGCGGTCTCGCTGGTGCTGGTGATGGACGACCCTGACGCACCGATGGGCACGTGGGACCACTGGGTGGCCTACGATATCGAGCCCCTGACACGGATCCCCGAGGCGGTCGAGTCACTGGGCACGGCCGGCAGCAACTCCTGGGGCGACCAGGGCTACGGCGGTCCCTGTCCGCCCGGCGGCACCCATCGCTACTTCTTCGCGGCCTACGCGCTCGACAGCCGACTGGGCTGGGAGAGTGGGGCCGACAAGACGAGCGTGCTCGAGGCCGTCCATGACCACATCCTGGCCGAGGCCTCGCTGTTGGGCTTCTACAGCCGCGAGGAGCCTGAACCGTAGTCAGTCGTCGCCCCCACGGACGCTCGTCTCACTCGTAGTCACCGCTGCATGACGATTCGACACTGCGCTCGTCGCAATCACCCACGCGTGGGCATGGATCGTAGCTCGTGGGGCCGTGCTGAGCCCGTTGTAGGCTCGCTCGTGGGACTTGGGTCGATGGGAGCGACATATGTCCACCGAGTCACGTCGGACCGGCCGACAGCGTCGACCTGGGCGACGGCTGACTACAAGGAGCGCCGGACCGGCCCACGACATCCGCGTCGGGCAGTCGGTCGCCGATCGTCGACGAAGACCAGGCGCTTGGGCGGCGCTGGAGCGTTGCCTCGACGCAACACCAGTGTCCGCCGGGCTCGCTTCGAAACCTGTCGCCCGAGCGTGCACGTTTGACCGAGGCTCGCACGTTCCCTAACCTTGGGCCTCCACCCACGAGTCCGGGGACGGCGGCAGGGGTTCCCGGGAGGCTGGGTAACCCCCTCTCTGACCGCCTCTGGTCGAGCACACCCACTGCAGGATCGAGCCATGCCCGAGACACAGCCGAAGAGGACCCTCTACGAGCCGTCGACCGAGCACGACGCATGCGGTGTCGGCTTCGTGGCCGATCTCAACAACATCACCACGCATGGTGTCGTCGAGCAAGGCCTGGAGGTCCTCCTCAATCTCGACCACCGAGGTGCCCGCGGTGCCGAGCCCGAGACCGGCGATGGCGCCGGCATCCTGGTCCAGATCCCGCACGCCTTCCTGCTCCGCGAGTGCACCTCGCTGGGCATCAACCTGCCCGGCCCCGGCGACTACGCGGTGGGCATGTGCTTCTTCCAGCAGGAGACCCACCGCCACCCGGCGGTGGAGCTGGTGCTGCGCCGCGTCCTCGACGAGATGGGCCTGGAGCTGCTCGGTTGGCGCGATGTGCCCACGGACGATGAGACCCTCGGCGCGACGGCCAAGTCGGCCGAGCCGGTCGTGCGCCAGATGTTCATCCGCCGGCCCACGACGCTGAGCCAGGACGAGTTCGAGCGCAAGCTCATGGTCGTGCGCAAGTACGGCACGCGTATGGTCCGCGAGTCGACCAAGACGGCCGAGGAGTTCTACATCGTCTCGCTCTCCTCGCGCACGCTCAACTACAAGGGCATGCTCACGCCCGAGCAGGTGCCGGCCTACTACCCGGAGCTCAAGGACGAGGCCTTCGAGTCGGCCATCGCGCTCATCCACAGCCGCTTCAGCACCAACACCATGCCCAGCTGGCCGCTCGCGCACCCGTACCGCACGTTGGCCCACAACGGTGAGATCAACACCATCCGCGGCAACGCCAACTGGATGCGCTCACGCGAGGCGCTGCTCGAGTCGGACCTGTTCACCTTCGACGAGCTGCACAAGATGCTGCCCATCGCGCCGCATGGCACGTCGGACTCGGCCGTGCTCGACAACGTCGTCGAGCTGCTCATGCTCGGCGGCCGCTCCCTCCCCGAAGTGATGATGATGCTCATCCCGGAGGCGTGGGAGAAGGACCCGGAGATGCCGGCCGACCGCAAGGCTTTCTACGAGTTCCACGGCGGCATCATCGAGCCCTGGGACGGCCCCGCCAGCATCGCCTTCACCGACGGCACGCTCATCGGCGCCACGCTCGACCGAAACGGCCTGCGTCCCTCCCGCTACTGCCTCACCGACGAGAACCTGCTCATCATGGCCAGCGAGGCCGGCGTCCTCGAAGTGCCACCGGAGAAGGTGGTCGAGAAGGGCCGACTGCAGCCGGGCAAGATGTTCGTGGCTTCGCTCGAAGAGGGCCGCATCATCCCCGACGATGAGATCAAGGCCCGCATCTGTGCCCAGCACCCGTACCAGGACTGGATCAACGAGGGCAAGATCCCCTTGGCCGACCTGGACCAGCCGCGTGAGGTCCTGCAACCCCAGACCAAGTCCGTGCTCACGCGCCAGAAGGTCTTCGGCTACACGCTCGAGGATCTGCGCATCCTGATGGCGCCGATGGTCAGGGACGCCCAGGAGCCGGTCGGCTCGATGGGCACTGACACGCCACTCGCGGTCCTGTCGGACAAGTCGCGCAACCTCTTCGACTACTTCCAGCAGCTCTTCGCCCAGGTCACGAACCCGCCCATCGACCCCATCCGCGAGGAGATGGTCATGAGCCTGGTCTCGTTCGTGGGCGCGGAGGGCAACCTGCTCGACACGAATCCCGACCACGCGCGCATGATCGAGCTACCCACGCCGGTCATCACGAACGCCGAGCTCGAGCGCCTGCGCTGGGCGGACGTCAACCACTTCCAGGCCAAGACCATCTCCATCGGCTTCAAGGCCGAGCCCGGTCGCATGCGCCGTGCCCTCGACCGCCTCTGTCGCGAGGCCGAGGAGTACGTGCTCGACGGCTACGAGGTCATCATCCTCACCGACCGCACGGTCGACTCCGACCATGCCGCCATCCCGTCGTTGCTGGCCGTCAGCGCCGTGCACCACCACCTCATCCGCCGCGGCCTGCGTTCGCGTTGTGGCCTGCTCATCGAGACCGGCGAGGCCCGCGAGGTGCACCACTTCGCGACGCTGCTCGGGTTCGGCGCCTCCGCGGTCAACCCGTACGTGGCCTTCGAGACCATCGAGGACATGCGCCGTCGGCAGCTGCTGCCGCCGGAGATGTCCGCCTTCGAGGCTCGGGAGCGCTACCTCAAGGCCCTGGGCAAGGGCCTGCTCAAGACGATGTCGAAGATGGGCATCAGCACCATCAGCTCCTACATCGGTGCGCAGATCTTCGAGGCCGTGGGCCTCTCGGACGCGGTCACCGAGGAGTTCTTCCCCGGCACCGCCTCACGCGTCGGCGGCATCGACCTCGCCACGATCGAGCGCGAGGTGTTGATGCGGCACGAGGCCGCATACGTCGACGTCGAAGACGAGAGCGACCTCGAGCTCGGCGGTCAGTACCAGTGGCGCACACGCGGCGAGCGGCACCTGCACAACCCCGACACCATCCACAAGCTGCAGCACGCGTCGCGCACGAACGACTGGGAGCTCTACCGCGAGTACCAGCGCATCATCGACCACGCCTCGGACGCGCCCATCACGCTGCGCAACCTGCTCGAGTGGAACGACCTCGATCCCATCCCCATCGAGGAGGTCGAGCCGGCCAGCGAGATCGTCAAGCGCTTTGCCACCGGCGCCATGTCCTTCGGCAGCATCAGCTGGGAAGCGCACACCACCCTGGCCATCGCCATGAACCGGCTGGGCGCTCGCTCGAACACCGGCGAGGGAGGCGAGGACCCCATCCGCTTCGAGCCGCTCGACAACGGCGACTCGATGCGCTCATCGATCAAGCAGGTGGCCTCCGGCCGCTTCGGTGTGACCAGTAACTACCTCGTCAACAGCGACGAGATCCAGATCAAGATGGCCCAGGGTGCCAAGCCTGGCGAAGGCGGCCAGCTACCCGGCCACAAGGTCGACAAGGTCATCGGCAAGGTCCGCTACTCGACCCCGGGCGTGGGCCTCATCAGCCCGCCGCCGCACCACGACATCTACTCCATCGAGGACCTCGCCCAGCTCATCTACGACCTCAAGAACAGCAACCCGCAGGCGCGCATCAACGTCAAGCTGGTGGCCGAGGTCGGCGTGGGCACCATCGCCGCAGGCGTGGCCAAGGCGCACGCGGACGTCATCCTCATCTCCGGCCACGACGGTGGCACCGGCGCCTCGCCTCTGTCATCGCTGAAGCACGCCGGCCTGCCCTGGGAGCTCGGGCTGTCCGAGACGCACCAGGTGCTGATGCAGAACAACCTGCGTGATCGCGTCGTGGTCCAGACCGACGGCATGCTGCGCACCGGTCGAGACCTCGCCATCGCGACCCTGCTCGGGGCCGAAGAGTGGGGCGTGGCCACCGGCGCGCTCATCGCGATGGGCTGCGTCATGATGCGCAAGTGCCACCTCAACACCTGCCCGGTGGGCGTGGCCACGCAGGACCCTGAGCTGCGCCAGCTCTTCACCGGCGAGCCGGCGCACGTGGTCAACTTCTTCACCTTCCTGGCCGAAGACCTGCGCCGCCACATGGCGCGCCTCGGCTTCCGCACGGTCAACGAGATGGTCGGTCGCACCGACAAGCTGGCCCAGCGCTCGGACCTCAGGCACTTCAAGGCCGGTCAGCTCGACCTCTCGCGGCTGCTCGAGTACCTGCCCGCGACCGAGCGCACCGGCAGCTACCAGTCGGTCGCACAGGACCACGGCCTCGATCGCGCCCTGGACAACGAGCTCATCCGGCTGGCCGAGCCCGCGCTCGAGCGTGGTGAGCAGGTTCGCGAGGACATCGAGGTGCGCAACGTCAACCGCACCATCGGCACGATCCTGGGCCAGGAGATCACCAGGCGTACCGGTGAGGCCGGCCTGCCGCCGGACACCATCCGCTTCAAGGCCACCGGTTCGGGCGGTCAGTCGTTCATGGCCTTCGCACCGAGCGGTCTGACCATCGAGCTGGAGGGTGAGGCCAACGACTACTTCTGCAAGGGCCTGAGCGGTGGCACGGCCATCCTCTATCCGCCCAGGGCGTCGGTCTTCGATCCCAACGAGAACGTCATCGTGGGCAACGTCAGCTTCTACGGTGCCACCGCCGGCAAGGCCTACATCCTGGGTCCGGCCGGCGAGCGCTTCTGCGTCCGCAACTCGGGCGCACAGGTGGTGGTCGAGGGTGTCGGCGACCATGGCTGCGAGTACATGACCGGGGGCCGCGCAGTCATCCTCGGACCGGTCGGGCGCAACTTCGGCGCCGGCATGTCCGGCGGCGTGGCCTACCTCTGGGACGTCGACGGGCTGTCGGCCGCGCGCATCAACACCGGCATGGTCGACCTCGAAGAGGTGGACGACGCCGATGATGTGGCCGAGCTCAAGTCCCTCATCGAGAAGCACGTCGAGGCCACCGGTTCCGAGCGAGCCAAGGGCATCCTCGACGACTGGGATGCGCAGCTACCGAAGTTCGTGAAGGTCATGCCGCGCGACTACAAGCGCGCGCTGGCGGAGCTGGCGGCCGAGGAAGCCGCCACCGTGGCGGCGTAGGAGGCGGCATGGGCAAGGACACCGGCTTCAAGGAATTCGAGCGCGTGGTCCCCGGCTACCAGCCGGTCGACGAGCGCATCAAGCACTGGCAGGAGTTCGCGCTGCCGATGGCGCAATCCGAGGTGGAGGAGCAGGGCGCCCGCTGCATGAACTGCGGCGTGCCCTTCTGCCACAGCGGCTGCCCGCTCGCGAACGTCATCCCCGACTTCAACGATCACGTCTATCACGGCAAGTGGGAGCGGGCGCTCAAGGCGCTCTACTCCACCAACAACTTCCCCGAGTTCACCGGCCGGGTCTGCCCCGCACCGTGTGAGTCGGCCTGCGTGGTGGCCATCAACCGTCCGGCGGTGACGATCAAGAACATCGAGGTCGCGATCATCGAGAAGGCCTTCGAGGAGGGCTATGCCGCGGCCCGACCGACCGCCCAGCGCACCGGCAAGCGCGTGGCCGTCATCGGCTCGGGTCCGGCGGGCCTGGCTGCTGCCGATCAGCTCAACCGCGCCGGCCATGACGTCGTCGTCTTCGAGCGCGCGGATCGACCCGGTGGCCTGCTGCGCTACGGCATCCCCGACTTCAAGCTGGGCAAGGACATCGTCGATCGGCGTGTGAACCTGATGATCGAGGAGGGCGTCCGCTTCCGCAACGGCGTCAATGTCGGTGTCGAGTATCCCGCCACCCAGCTGCGCGCCAAGTACGACGCGGTCGTGCTCGCGGGCGGTTCGACCAAGCCGCGCGACCTGCCCCTGACCGGGCGGGATGCGCTGGGCGTCGAGTTCGCGATGGACTTCCTGCGCCAGTCGAACAAGCGCATCGCGGGCGACGCGATCGCGGCCGAGGAGGCGATCCTCGCGAGCGGCAAGGACGTCGTCGTCATCGGTGGTGGCGACACCGGGTCTGATTGCGTGGGCACGTCGATCCGCCAGGGCGCCAGGTCGGTGACCCAGATCGAGATCATGCCCCAGCCGCCGGAGGGCCGGACCGTGGCCACCCCTTGGCCGACGCATCCGGGGCCGCGCATGCTCTCGACCTCGACCTCGCAGGCCGAAGGCGTGACCCGCGATTGGGCCGTGATGTCGAAGGAGTTCCTGAAGGACGAGAGCGGGGCGCTCCGCGCGATCCACGCCGTCCGCGCCGATTGGTCGTCCGGGGCGCCCAAGGAGATCGAGGGCTCGGACTTCGAGATGCCAGCGCAGCTGGTGACGCTGGCCATGGGCTTCCTGCATCCGGAGCACGCGGTCCTCGACGACTTCGGTGTCGACAAGGATGATCGCGGCAACTGTGCCTCATCCGGCTACGCCACCTCTCGCGGGGGCGTCTTCGTGGCCGGCGACATGCGCCGCGGGCAGTCGCTCGTGGTCTGGGCCATCAGCGAAGGCCGCGAGTGCGCTCGCGCCGTGGACGAGTACCTCACCGGCCGACCCTCATTGCTGGCCGGCAAGGACGTAGCCCGTTCGGACGTCGCCCTCCCGCTCTAGCAGCGGCGGTCGGTGTCTGCGGCGGTCGCTCGACGCGTCGGGATTTGACCGCGTCGGTGGTTGGCTGCGCACGCTCACCGCGTCGGCAAGTGGCCCGCGCACGCTCACCGCGTCGCCTCCACCGACACTAGCGTCCGTCTGTAGTCAGTCGTCGTCCCCGTCGACGCTATCGGCCACCTTCGCGACGTGATGTAGACATCCGTCGCCGGAGTCGACCCTAGTCCCACGGACTCGCCGATCAGGGCCTCGTCGCAGCCTCAGCCTCGTCTGCCGACGATGCCCGATCACGCTCAGCGCTGGGCGCCATCCGCCGCTCGATGGAGTTCGGGTGACTACAAGCAGGACTACCGTCGACTCCAGCGACGGGTGACTACCGACGGCGCCGAGGCCCTAGCCGCCGCCAAAGTCGCCAGGCGTACGACGTCTGGTCGTCG
>CAVVYR010000009.1:0-9168 GCA_963752475.1 uncultured Chloroflexia bacterium
CATGCGATGCTCCAGGACAGTGTCCATGGCGTGCTCGGCCTAGGCCGCCGCGGAGCGAGTACGAGCGCGCTCCGCCCGGGCCTGGCGCCATTGTGCGAGCGCGACCGCGGCGATGAGCAGCACACCCAGCGCCACGCGCTGGTAGAAGGTGCCCACGCCGAGCAAGGCCATGCCGTTGTTGAGCACGCCTACCAAGAGCACCGCCAGCACCGTGCCCACGATGGTGCCCCTGCCGCCCGTGGTCGCGGCGCCACCGAGGAAAACAGCCGTGATGGCTTGAAGCTCGAAACCGACACCGTTGATGGGATTGCCCGAGGTGGTGCGCGCAGTGAGCAGCACGCCGGCCAGCCCAGCCGTGGCGCCGCACAGCATGTACATACCGATCCTCATACGCGTGAGGTTGATGCCCGCCAAGCGAGCCGCGGTGGCGTTGCCGCCGATGGCATACACGGCGCGGCCGAAGTCGGTGTACTTCATGAGCACATGGAAGAGGATCGCTACAGCGATGAAGATGAGAAAGAGGATGGGCACGCCGGTCCAGGCACGCCCGCCCAACTCGGGCAGTGGCAGGTCAGGGAAGAGCCGGCCTGTGGCGAGCCACGTGTACTCGGGCTGGGTGACCACCCCGATAGGCTTTCCATCGGGGGCGACGAGGAAGGCCAGGCCGGCGAACGCGGCCAGCGTGCCCAAGGTGGCGATGATGGGATTGACATGCAGCTTGGTCACGACAAGGCCGTTGACGATGCCGAGACCCACACCCGTGAGGATGCCGACCAGGATGGCCGCCTGCATCGAGCCCTGAACGAACGGCAACGGGACTTCGATGTCGCCGGGAATCGTGAGCGCACCCAAGGCAATGGCGGATGCGGCGGTCACCGAGGCCACGGAAGCGATGGACCCGACGGAGATGTCGAGCATGCCGGCGACGATGACGACGGTCTCGCCGATGGCCAGCAAGCCTACGATGACGATGGATTGGCTGAGGCTGTTCATCAGGTTCTGCCAGGAGAGGAACAGCGGCTGCAACCAGACGATGAGAACGACGATGACGAGGAGCGCCAGGATCAGCGAGAGGTTGTCGACACCGACGATGTTGATGATGCGTCGCGCCGTGCTGACGTTCTCGTCGCCCGAAGGCGGAGCCGGTCCGGTGCTCCCGCCAGGGGCCCCGGCGCCAGCCGGGCTGGTCTGTAGCTCGCTCACTTGGCCTCCCCTACTGCGGCGGCTGCCTCGGCGGCCGCCCGACGTACCTTGAGGTGCTCGTGCATGGCCAGCTCGAGTACCTGCTCCTCCGTCGTTCCCGGTCCAGGCAGCTCGCCGGTGATGCGGCCGCCCTGCATCACATAGATGCGGTCTGACATGCCCAGGATCTCGGGCAGCTCCGACGAGATGAGCATGATGGCGAGACCCTCGTTGGCCAGCGCGTCTATGAGCCGGTAGATCTCCGACTTGGCACCCACGTCGATACCGCGGGTGGGCTCGTCGAGGATGAGCACCTTGGGCTTGGCGGCCAGCCAGCGCGCAAGCACGACCTTCTGCTGGTTGCCACCGGAAAGCTTGCCCACTTCCTGGTCGATCGAGGGCGTGCGCACGTTAAGTCGCTCCACGTACTCGGCGGCGACCTGTCGCTCCTGACGCCTCTGCACGATACGGAAACGAGTCAGCCGTCGGATGATGGCCAGCGTGATGTTCTCGAGCACGCTTCGGATGAGCACCAGGCCTTCGCGCTTGCGGTCTTCGGGAGCGAAGCCGATCCCCTCGGAGATAGCGTTGCTGGGCTGACCGATACTGACCTGCTTGCCGTTGATGACGACGTCGCCCGATGACTTGGGCAGCTCGCCGAAGATGACCTTGGCCAGTTCGCTCCGACCGGCTCCGATGAGACCTGCGAAACCGACGATCTCCCCGGCCTTGATGTCGAATGAGACGCCTTTGTGCCAGAGGCTCCGGACGTCTCGCACCTCGAGCACCACGCGATCGGTGACTGCCGGATGGCGGTCGAAGACCTCGCCCAGGTCGCGCCCCACCATGTTGCGCACGATGTCGTCCTCGGTCAGCGCGGAGGCCTTTTCAACGAGGACCAGCTTGCCGTCGCGCAGGATGGCCACGCGGTCGGCGATCTGCATGATCTCGTGGAGCCGGTGGCTGACGTAGATGATGGCCACGCCCTCCGCGCGCAACCGGCGTACGAGCGTGAAGAGTTGGTCGACCTCCTCCTCGGTCAGCGATGAGGTCGGCTCATCGAGCGCGAGGATGCGCATCCTCGATCTGACCGCGCGCATGATCTCGACGAGCTGGCGCTGGGCCGAAGACAGCTCGTCGCCCATGCGCCAGCGCGGCAGTGAACGCTCGAAGCCGTACTCCGCCAGCTCGCGGTCGACGCGCGCGTTGAGTGCGCCACGGTCGATGAATGGCCCACGCTTGGGTAGTTCGCCGGCGAAGATGTTCTCGGCCACGTCGACGCCGGGGATGATCTCGGGCTCCTGATAGATGACGCGAATCCCGGCCGAGCGCGCCTCTCGTGGGTTGGCGAATTGTAGCTGCTCACCGTTGATGCTGAGCGTGCCAAGATCAGGTCGATAGTCGCCGCTCAGGATCTTCAGCAATGTCGACTTGCCGGCTCCGTTCTCGCCGAGGAAGGCGAGCACCTCGCCGGGTCGGACATCGAGCGAGACGTCGTCGAGGGCCTGGACGTTGGGAAAGGCCTTGCTGACGCTGCGAATCTCGAGGACGCCGGAACCGACGTCCGGCTCGGCTGCAGAGGCCTCGGGAGGCGCGGTCAGGGTCATGCGTTCACCGGAGGTGTGAGGAGGCGGTCGCGCGGGCCCGGATCGAGCCAGGCTACGCGCGACCGCCGTTCCTGGACTGGCTACTGCGAGCAGTTGGCCAGGGATTCAGGAGTGAAGATATCGGTGTACGTCGTGGGATCCACGATCGACGTTGGAGCGATGGTGAACTCTGGCAGATCAACGCCGTTGACGACGTTGTCGTACAGGACCTCGGCAGCCGACGCTCCGACGTCCAGGCCGGAGATGTACAGCGCAGCCTTGAACCCGCTGGGCTGATCGGCAGCCCAGAACTTGCAGGCCTCGTACGCCCCAAGGCCGACGCCAAGGATGTTGTCGGGCGAGACGCCCTGCGTGGCGAGCGCGTTCAGGACCGCGAGAACGCCTTCGTCATTGCAGGCGAAGACGACCCAGTGGGTCACGTCGGGATGGGCGGTGATGACGGGGCCAGCCTTGTCCTGCGCATCGGGCGATTCGCCCGTGTACTGGACCTGATAGATCGACTCGGCCGGAACGCCGACATCAAGCATGGCCTGCTTGGAAGCGTTGGTGCGATCCTCGCACACGGAAAGGGTGGGGACTTCGGTCGACAGGACGCCAACGGTGATGGCCTCGTCCTCGAGCCAGCCACCCTCGGTCAGCAGGCGCGCGGCCTCGGCGCCGACCTTGGCGCCCATGTCGGGGCCGCTGAAGCCCACGAAGGGGACGGGGTTCCCAGCCGAATCCACGATGCTATCGTCGGTCGCCACGAGGGCGACGCCGGCCGCCGCGGCGGCATCCGAGATAGCCGGGCCGATGGTCTGGTCGGGCACGGTGATGGCGATGCCGGCCGCGCCGGCGGAGATGGCGTCGTTAACGAGGTTGACACCCAGGCTCGGATCGAGCTTGGCGTCGGCCTTGAGTGACGTGGCGCCGAGCTCGGCGGCCTTGGCTTCGAACGAATTCTGCAGGTCGATGAAGTACTGCTGGTCAGCGCTCTTGTTGATGACGTAGAGCAGCGGGCCCTCGTCCTGAGCGACAGCCGGCAGGGCCGAGGCGGTCAGCAGCGCAGCGCCACCGACGGCGACCAATGCCTTCTTGAAGCGAGAATCAACCACTATCTGTTTCCTCCAACGTTCCTCTGATTTCGGCTCGTGTGGTGCTTCAGATTGTTTCCAACACAAGGCCACACATTCCGTGATAGATACGGTCCGAAGTTGCCCTCCTTCTGCTTCGGCCGAGTGGGGACTCCCTTTCCAACCCACCCATTCCAAAGGTACGATTGGTCAGGACCAATCTTTCGCAGATGGTCCTACACTCCGGGAACGAATGCAACCCCCGACAGGGCCGAGGGTCACTCAGAACCGGACCAGAGGAGATGTCTGGAGACGATGAGCACCAAGTTGCAGCTACCGGGTCGACCGGCGCACCTGCGCGATCACGAGGTAGCCGCGTGGTCGGAGCCGGTGATCATCGACACGTATCCGGCGCCACCGCCTGACCGCAACCCGCTGTTCCTCGAGAACCGGGTCTATCAGGGCTCGTCGGGCCGGGTCTATCCGGAGCCCGTGACCGACCGCGTCTCGGATACGGCCGTGCCCACCAGCTGGGAGGCGGTCCACCTCGAGAACGAGTACCTGCGCGTGATGATCCTGCCGGCCATCGGCGGACGCATCCACGTGGTCCAGGATCGCAAGACCGGCTACGACGTCTTCTACCGCCAGAACGTCATCAAGCCCGCGCTGGTGGGCCTGCTGGGCCCATGGATCAGCGGCGGCGTCGAGTTCAACTGGCCGCAGCATCACCGCCCTTCCACGTACATGCCGAGCGACTGGTCCATCGAGTCCACGCCCGAGGGCGGTGCAGTGGTGTGGTGCTCCGAGCACGAGCCCACCGAGCGCATGAAGGGCATGCACGGCGTGACCCTGCGCCCCGGGTCGTCGCTGCTGGAGGTGCAGGCGCGCCTGGCCAACCGGACCTCGCTGACCCAGACGTTCCTGTGGTGGGCCAACGTCTGCGTCCGGGTACACGATGACTACGAGGCCTTCTTCCCGCCCGATGTGACCTACGTGGCCGACCATGCCAGGCGCGCCATGTCGACGTTCCCGATCGCCGACGGCCACTACTACGGGGTCGACTACGGCAGCCGTCCGGCGCGCGAGGCGGACCTGCGCTGGTATCGGAACATCCCCGTGCCCACCTCGTACATGTGCATGGGCACCGAGTCGGACTTCTTCGGTGGCTACGACCACGCCGCCGGCGAGGGCTACGTGCACTGGGCCGACCACACCATCAGCCCGGGCAAGAAGCTCTGGACGTGGGGTGATCACGAGTTCGGCTACGCCTGGGACCGCGAGCTGACCGACGAGGACGGGCCTTACGTCGAGCTCATGGCGGGCGTCTTCACCGACAACCAGCCCGACTTCGGCTTCCTGCTGCCCGGCGAGGTGCGCACCTTCAGCCAGTACTGGTATCCGCTGGTGGGAACGGGCCCCGCGCACGAGGCCAACCTCGACGCCGCGGTCCACCTTCAGCGCGAACGGCAGGGCCTGCGCTTCGGCGTGGCCGCGACGCGACCGATGCCCGATGCCACGGTGCTGCTGACGCAGGGCGGCCGGCCCATCTTCGAGCGGGTCGTGGACCTCGCCCCGGAGAGACCCTTCACCATGACGGGCCTCGAGGTCCCTGCCGGCACCAGGCTCACGGACCTGCGGCTGTCGGTCTGGCAGGCGGAGCAGGAGGTCATCAGCTACCAGCCGGAGGTCACCCGACGCGGGGACCCTCCCCCGCCCGCGACCGAGCCGCCACCGCCGGCCGAGATCGACTCGCTCGAAGAGCTCTGGCTCACGGGCATGCACCTGCAGCAATACCGCCACGCCACGCGCCGGCCAGAGCCCTACTACCGCGAGGCGCTGCGTCGCGATCCCGGCGACAGCCGTACCAACACCGCCATGGGCGAATGGCACCTGCGACGAGGTGAGTACGACGACGCGGAACGTCACCTACGGGCAGCGCTCGAGCGCCTCAGCGTGCGCAACTCGAACCCGCGCGACGGAGAGGCGAGCTACCTGCTCGGCGTGACCTTGCGGCTCGCGGGCCGGCCCGCGGAGGCCGACGCGGCCTTCGGCAAGGCACTCTGGAACGGCGCCTACGGTCCGGCCGCGAACACCGCGCGGGCTGAGATCGCCGCCGCGCAGGGCCGGACCGCCGACGCCCTCGTGTTCCTCGACCGAGCGCTCGCAGCCAACGCCTCGGAACCCGCTGCCCTGGGGACGAAGGCGGCGCTCTTGCGGCGCAGCGATCGCCGGGAGGAGGCCCAGGCCGTCGTGACGACGATGCTCTCGGCCGATCCGCTCGACGTGCGCGCGCTGCACGAGCGGGCCCTGCTGGAAGCCGATCCGGCGCCACTGCCCGGAGGTGCCCAGACCGCCCTCGACATCGCCCACGACGAAGCTCGAGCGGGCCTCTTGGACGAAGCCGTCGACGCGCTCGAGCGCGCGGCCGAGGCGGGGCCTGACGCTCGCCACCTGCCCCTGTTGCACTACACCCTGGCCTGGCTGCAGCACCGCCGCGGCGACGACGCCGCTGCGCGCAAGCATCTGCGAGCCGGACGGCGGGCCGCACCCGACCTTGCGCTGCCGGTGCGCCTCACGGAGATCGAGGTCCTCGAGTGGGTCATGGGTCAGTCGCCGGACGATCCGCGGGCACCCTACTACCTGGGCTGCCTGCTCTACGACAAGCGCCGCTACCGCGAGGCCGTCGTTGCCTGGCGCCGCGCAGCGGAGCTCGACCCGTCCTACGCGACCGTCCATCGAAACCTCGGCATCGCCGAGTTCAACGTGCTCGGCCGGCCCCAGCGGGCATTGGCAGCGTACCGCCGGGCCTACCGCGCGGACCCATCGGACGCGCGCGTGCTGTACGAACTCGACCAGTTGCGCAAGCGGCTCGGCCACGAGCCTGCGGCCCGACTGCGCGCGCTGACGGCCGAGCAGACGACGGTCTTCGAACGCGACGACCTCACGGTCGAGTACGTCACGCTCCTTGGCCTCGCCGGACGCTACGAAGACGCCATCGAGATCCTCTCGACGCGTCGCTTCCACCCCTGGGAGGGCGGTGAAGGCCTGGTCTCGAGCCAGTGGGTCATCGCACACCGGGAGCTCGGCCGCGCCGCGCTCGCCGACGGTGACGCGGCCGCGGCCGTCGAGGCTCTGCGTGCGGCCATGTCGTACCCGCCGAACCTGGGCGAAGGGAAGCACCTGCTGACACCGGAGAACGAACTCCAGTTCCTGCTCGGGTGCGCGCTGCGCGCGGCCGGCGACGAGGCCGCTGCGGAGGAGTATCTGCGGCTGGCCGCGATGCCCCAGGGTGACCCTGCGGCGCCGGCGGCCGACGGACCCTACTGGCAGGCGCTCGCGCTGCGCGAGCTGGGAGACGACACGGCGGCCGACGAGCGACTCGAGCAGCTCGCGGCCGACGCTGCCGAGCAGGCCACGGCCGAGGTGCGCATCCCCTACTTCGCGACATCGCTACCCACGTTGCTGTTGTTCGACGACGACCTCTCCGAGCGCGCGCATCAGGACGCCCGCTACCTCGAGGGGCTCGTGCTCCTCGGCCGTGGCCGACGCAAGGCCGCGGCGACGCGCTTCGAACGCCTGCTCGGGGTCCGGCCGGACTACCTCGATGCCCGCCTGCGGCTGGCTGACACCTCACGCCGTGCGTAGGCGCCACTTCCCCCTCGGGTCAGCCCGAAACGGCGGCCGCGACCTGCTTCGAGCGCTCGGTGATGCCGGCCGGCTCGCCGTCGCCGATGAGCCAGCCGCCCATGCCCACGGCCACCGCGCCGGCCGCGATCCAGTCACCGGCGGTCTCGGCCGAGACACCACCGGTGGGCACGAACGGGATGTCGGGGAACGGTCCCGCGATCTGCTTGAGGTATCCCGTCCCGACGGCCGCGGCGGGGAACAGCTTGACGGCGCTGGCACCGGCCGACCAGGCGGTGTGGATCTCCGTCGGTGAGAGGGCACCGGGGTAGCAGGGCACGCCGCCGAGGGCACACCAGGAGATGAGCTCCGCGTCGGTGTGCGGCGACACGATGAAGCGGGCACCGGCATCGACGGCCCGCCTGGCCGCCCCGATCGAGAGCACGGTCCCCGCACCGACGAGTGCCCCCAGGTCATCGGCCACGGCGGCCAGTGCGGCGATCGACCGCAGGGCTTCGTCCTCCGGTTCGTTCAGCGTGAGCTCCATCACGCGCACGCCCCCCGCGGCGAAGGCCTCGCCGATGCTCGCGGCCCGCGCGGGCGGCACGTTGCGCCCGATGGCGATGACCTTCGACTCGCGCAGCAGGTCAGGGATCGGTGGTCGGTCGGTCATCAGGGACTCCGTTCTAGCGGCTGACACGGCCGGAGGCGTCGCCGCCGGCGAGCTTCTCGACCTCGGTGATGCTGACCCGGTTGAAGTCACCCGGGATCGAATGCTTGAGGCAGCTGGCGGCCACGGCGAACTCGAGCGCGTCCTGCGCCGAGCGTCCGTCGACGAGCCCGAAGATGAGCCCGCCGGCGAAGGAGTCGCCGCCGCCCACTCGATCGACGATGTCGTGGATATCGTAGTGCCGGCTCAGATAGAAGCCGTCGGCGTCGCGCAGGCAGGCCGACCAGCCGTTGATGTCGGCGCTGCGGCTCTCACGCAACGTGATGGCCACGGCCGAGAGGTTCGGGAACTCATCGATGACGCGCTGCGTCAAAGCCTCATAGACGGAGTGATCGAGCTCGCCCGAGGTCACGTCTGCTGTCGCCGCCAGCCCCAGCGCTTGCTGGGCATCCTCCTCGTTGCCGATGGCCACATCGACGTGATCCATCAGCGGTCGCATGACCTCCGGTGCCGACTTGCCGTAGTTCCACAGCTTGGCCCGGTAGTTGAGGTCGATCGAGGTCGTGGCCCCGGCCGCCTTGGCCGCCTTGAGCGCCGCCTCGGTCAGCGCCGCAGCGGTCTCCGAGAGCGCCGGCGTGATGCCCGAGATGTGGAACCAGCGAGCACCGCTGAAGATGGCCTGCCAGTCGAACTCCTGGGGCTCGGCCTGCGCGATGGCTGCACCCGTCCGGTCGTAGACCACGGTGGAGGCCCGCTGCGAGGCGCCGGCCTCGACGAAGTAGATGCCCAGGCGCCCCTCGCGACGGATGATGTGGTCGGTCTCGACCTCCATCGTGCGCAGCGCGCGCACCGCCGCATCACCGAGCGGGTTGGCCGGCAGAGCCGTGACGTAGCGCGCCCTCAGGCCGTAGTTGGCCACCGACACGGCCACGTTGGCCTCGCCTCCGGCGAACGTCGCCTCCAGCGCACCCGACTGGAACAGGCGCTCATGACCGGGCGACTTGAGCCGCATCATGATCTCGCCGAGCGTGAC
>CAVVYR010000010.1:0-25838 GCA_963752475.1 uncultured Chloroflexia bacterium
CCGGCAGGCGAGACTCTCGGGCCTGGAGATCGGCGCGGTCTGCCCGGTGACCCGATGTGTGGCACCGGAGGGTGCCTATGCCACCCACGGGCCACCCGGCACGTTGACGTTTCTGCTCGTTTGTGCTCGAATAGTAGTCATTCATGAGCGATTCTGAGCGACCCACCAGCATCATCGCGTTCGCGCCAGAGCGGCGTGAGCGCGTCAAACAGATCGTCAAGTCGCGTCATGCCGTCCGCGTCGAGGATCTCAAGGAAGAGCTCGGCGTGTCGACCGCCACCATCCGCCGTGACCTCCACGAGCTGGAGGAGGAAGGTGAGCTGCGCCGCGTCCACGGCGGTGCCATCGCCATCGACGAGAGCCCGATCGAGGCCCGCTTCGAGGCCAAGGCCGCCACCAACCCTGCCGAGAAGCAGCGCATCGCCGAGCATGCCGCCGCCATGGTCGAGGCCGACGCCAAGATCTACCTCGACGCCGGATCCACCTGCCTCGAGCTGGCCAAGCTCCTGGCCCATCGCACCGACATCACCATCGTCACCAACTCCCTGCCCGCCATCAACGAGCTTGCCGGCGCCGGGCCCCGGCTCATCGTCATCGGCGGCGAGCTGCGGGCCCTGAGCCAGGCGCTCGTCGGACCCCTGAGCACGCCCGTGCTCGATCAGCTCTATCTCGACCAAGCCTTCGTGGGCACGTTCAGCCTTTCGCTCGACGCTGGCATGACCACGACAGACCCCGCCGAGGCCTTCACCAAGGAGTACGTGCTCGCGCGCTCGCGCGAGGCGGTGCTCCTGGTGGATGGCTCCAAGCTCGGCACCCGTTCATTCGCCAAGGCTGGCCGGCTCGACCAGATCGACGTCGTCATCACCGACGTCGCGCTGGACGAGGAGGCCAGTGCCACGTTCGAGCACGCCGGCGTCCGCGTCCTGGTCGCCTGAGGAGGATCGATGACAGAAACCCGCACGCTCTACAAGTCGGACATGCGTCCGGAGTTCGAGCCGTTCACCATCCAGCCGCCGAAGGTCAAGGGCTTCGGGTACAGCGGCGACCTGGCCTACGAGATCCGCAGCCATCACCTTGACGGCCAGGCGGCCATCGACCTGCTCGACGACATGCTCGCGATCCGCGAGGTCGAGGAGATGATCGTCCGCCTCCGGTCGGGTGGCTACGAGCCGCTGCAGGGTTTCGCCTACCGCGGCCCCACGCACGTCTCCATCGGCCAGGAGGGCACCGCCGTCGGCGCCAGTTCGGTGCTCGGCATCAGCGACCGCATCACCAGCTCCCACCGCGGCCATGGCGACGCGGTGGCCAAGGGCTTCAGCGCCATCCGCCAGATGACCGACGAGCAGCTCAAGGAGCGCGCGCCCTGGTCCAAGGCCACCGACCGTGAGGGCCTTCTCGCGGATGCCTTGCAGGAGCACATCTACAGGATCATCGCCGAGCTCTTCGGCAAGGACGAGGGCTACTGCGCCGGCCGCGGTGGTGGCATGCATATCGGTGACTTCAGCACCGGCCACCTCGGCGCCAACGCCATCGTCGGTGGCTCGGTGCCCATCGCCACCGGCGCGGCCATGGCCAAGCGCTTCATGGGCAGCGAGGACGTCGTGGTCTGCTTCGCCGGCGACGGCGCGTACGCCAACGGCGTCGTGCTCGAGTCGCTCAACTGGGCTGCGCAGTACCAGTGGAAGAACTTCCTCGCGGGCGACAAGGCCTATGGCCTCCCTGTCATCTACGTCATCCAGAACAACCACTACGGCATGACCCACCGTACCGATGACGAGGTCATGGGCATCAAGGCCCTCGCGGTCCGCGGTGCCGGCTTCGCCGAGGACGGCATGCACGCCGAGGTCGTCAACGGCATGGACGTGCTGGCCATGCGCGACGCGGTCAACCGCGCCACCGAGCTCTGCCGCAACGGCGAGGGCCCGGTGCTCATCGAGGCCTCCACCTACCGCTACTACGGCCACTCCCTCTCCGATCCGCGCAACGAGTACCGGACCAAGGAGGAGGAAGAGGCCTGGAAGGCGGTCGACCCCATCGAGAACCTGGGCGCACAGCTGATCGCCGAGGGCATCCTCGACGAGGACGGCCTGGCCGAGGTCAAGAAAGCCGCTGCCGAGCGAAACGCCGCTGCTGCGGTCCGAGCGAGCAAGGCCACCGACCCCGCGCCCGAGGATGTGCTCAAGTACATGTACGCGGGCACCATCTCGGAGACCGTGCCCCCTGAGTTCGCGAACCCGACCCTCTACGACGACGCGCCCGAGCCCAAGGTCACCGACAAGGGCATGCTCCAGAAGGACGCCTTGCGTGAGGCGATGATCGAGGAGATGGAGCGCGACGAGCGAGTCATCTTCTACGGCGAGGACGTGGCCGACTACGGCGGCGCCTTCAAGGCCAGCAAGGGCCTGATGGAGCGCTTCGGCCGAGACCGTGTCTTCAACACCCCCATCTCCGAGGCCGCCATCATCGGCACCGGCGTCGGTGCGGCCATGGCCGGACTTCGCCCGGTGGTCGAGCTGATGTACATGGACTTCGCGCTGATGGCGTCAGACCAGATCGCCAACCAGGCCGGCAAGTGGCACTTCATGAGCGGCGGCCAGACCACCATCCCGATGGTCATCCGCTGCTCGGTCGGTGCCGGCAAGGGCTACGGCGGCCAGCACAGCCAGTCGCTCGAGTCGCTCTTCACGCACCTGCCCGGCCTGGTCGTGGCCTACCCCTCGACCGCCGAGGATGCCAAGGGCATGCTCAAGTCGGCCATCCGCTCCGACGACCCGGTGCTCTTCTGCGAGAGCCAGGGCCTGTACGCCGCGCGTGGTCCGGTGCCCGACGGTGAGTACACGGTCCCGCTGGGCAAGTCCGCGGTCGTGCGCGAGGGTGGCGATGCCACCATCGTGGCCTGGGGCCCGGCCGTGCCCGATGCGCTCAAGGCCGCCGATCAGCTTGCGGCCGATGGCGTCGAGTGCGACGTCATCGACCTGCGCACGCTGGTGCCACTGGACATGGAGCCGGTGCTGGCCTCGGTGGCCAAGACCGGTCGCTGCGTCGTCGCCGCCCAGGCCATCCTCTCGGGCAGCTACGTCAACGAGGTCGTGGCCCGCGTGGTCAACGAGGCCTTCGATGATCTCGACGGTCCGGTCGCTCGCATCGGTGCCGCCAACGGCATCAGTCCGCAGGCCGAGGGTCTCGAGGCGGCCTTCCTGCCGGGCGCCGACGACATCGCCAACGCTGTGAAGGGGCTCATCTGATGGCCGTTCCCATCCGCATGCCGATGCCCGGTCAGATGACCGAGGAGTGCACCGTGCTCCAGTGGTTCAAGGCCGAGGGCGAGACGGTCTCCAAGGGCGACCCGCTCTTCGAGATCGAGACCGACAAGTCGAACATGGAGATCGAGGCCTTCGACGAGGGCGCGCTGCTGCGCATCGATGCGCCCGAAGGGGCGACGGTGCCGGTCGAGTCGATCGTGGCCTGGATCGGCAAGCCCGGCGAGGAGCTGCCCGAGCCTGAGGCTGCGGGCGGCGCTGCACCGGCGGCGGCTCCGGCACCCGAGCCCGAGGCCGCTCCGGCAGCGCCTGCGGCTGTCGAGGCCCCGGCGGCACCGTCCGCGCCCCAGACCCCGCCCATGCAGGAGCGTGCTGCTACGCCCGCTCCGGCGGGCGACGGCAAGCTCAAGATCAGCCCGCGTGCCAGCCGCGTCGCCGCCGAGCTCGGGGTCGACCCCCGTTCGGTGCACGGCACCGGCCCCGGCGGCCGCATCGTCGAGCGTGACGTGCGAGCCGCAGCAGAGGGTGGCGTCGCCGCTCAGGCCAGTGCGCCCGCCGCTGCCGCGCCGGCGCCCGCCTCCCCTGCCCCGGCCGCACCGGTCGCCGCTCCGCCGGCACCGACGAACGTGACGGGCGAGGGCGAGACCATGAGTCGCATGCGCCAGACCATCGCCAGGCGGCTGACCGAAAACACCTCGGTGCCCACCTTCACGGTCACGCAGGCCGTCGACATGACCGACCTGTTCGGCTATCGAGCACAGCTCAAGGCCGCCGGATCGAAGATCAGCGTCACCGACTTCGTCCACGTGGCCGTGGTCCAGGCACTGGGCGAGTTCCCCATGCTCAACGCCTCCACCGACGGCGTGAAGGTCTGGAAGCACGAGCACGTCCACCTCGGTGTGGCCGTGTCCGTTCCCGACGGCCTGCTGGTGCCGGTCGTCCGCGAGGCCGACATGCTCAGCGTCAAGGGCCTCCACGACAAGACCGCCGAGACGGTCGTCGCGGCCCGCGATGGCTCGCTCGCGCTCGACCTGCTCACTGGTTCGACCTTCTCGGTCAGCAACATGGGCATGTTCGGCGTCGAGCAGTTCACGGCCATCATCAACCCCGGCGAGGCCGGCATCCTCGCGGTGTCGAGCGTGGTCGAGGAGGTCCGCCCCTACGCCGGTGGCATGGCCATCCGCAAGATGATGCGCATCACCCTCACCGCCGACCACCGCATCGTGGACGGCGCCATGGGTGCCGAGTTCGTCAATGCCGTCAAGCGTCGCCTCGAGGACGCGGACGGCTTCCGCAACCAGGTGCCGCTCAGCTAGCGACACCTCTGAGTCAGTCCTCCTCCTCTGACCGGCGGTCGAGTCCCCCACTCGGCCGCCGGTTTCTCATGTCGGCGGCCGACCTATCCGTCGGCGGTGTCGAACCGGTCGATGATGGCCTCCACGATGGGCTCGGGAGCATCTTCCTGGATGTAGTGGCCAGCCTCGGGGAGCAACACGAGACGGTGATCGGGGAACGTGGAGCGCCAGCGATCCAGGCTCCGCTTGCTGCCGAAGGCCGGGTCCTTCTGGCCCTGCACCAACACGATCGGCCGGTCGGTCAACGTCGCCTTCACTCGCTGCTCCAGCTCGGTGAGCCACGACCGGGCGGCGCGGATCTGCCTGGGGAACTCTGCGATGCCCGCGCGTGACTCCGGCGTCGGCACGACTTCGGAGTAGTGAGCGAACTCGTCCGCGCTGAGCTCCGCCTGCAGCATCCGCTTCATCAGCGTGGTCACGAAGAAGTTGCGCCGCTTGATGAGCAGCTGCATCGGCGGTGAGCCCATGGCCAGGCTGAAGATGCGCATGTTGTTGTCATCGGCCGGCCAGAACCAGGTGTTGCCCATGACCAGGCCGCTGAACCGTTCGGGCATGCGAGACGCGATATCCATGCCGATGGGCCCGCCCCAGTCCTGACCCATGACCACGGCGTCCTGGAGGTCGAGCTGTTCGACCAGCTCGCGAACCACGGCCGCATGCTCGCCCGGCGTGTAGCCGTACGGCGCGGGCGGGTGGACGGATAGACCGAAGCCAGGGTAGTCGGGCACGACACAGCGGAACCGACCCTCGAGAGCGGTCACGAACTTGCGATAGAGGAAGCTCCAGTCGGGGTTGCCATGCATGAGCAGCAGCGGGCGCCCCTCGCCCTCGTCGACGTAGTGCACGGGGCCGACCGAACTATCGAACCAACGGGACTCGAACGGGAAGTACTCGGGCGACGGCTCGAAGTCGACGATCCCGTCAGGTCGTGGCATGAGGTCCTCCCCGGCACCCAAGGGGTCGTGCCGCTGATGCTGCGCCCGCGTTCAGCGTGGCACGCGCATGTCCAGAGGGCCAGCGCGTTGTGCGGACCCTTGCGTAACTGCGAGTAGCGTACTTCGAACCAGACGAACACCAGGGACAGCGATCGCGGGGTGGCCGCAGGAACTGGCGGATAGCCCGAACCGGCCACGGCGTCATGGCGGAACGTGGTCCCCGCAGCGTCAGGCGGGATCGTACGGCCGGGCTGTCTCCACCTCCAATCGCTCCAGCTCGGAGGGAACGGCCATGAAGCCGGTCTTGCCTCGGGCATACCAGAGGCTCCCATCGGGCGCGAACGCGAGGCTCTGACACTACCGTCCCCCGCGCGCATGTCGAGGGTCGCCCACGTCTCACCGTCGAAGAGCATCCGCGTCACATCGAACCGTTGGGTGGCGATCGGATCCTCGTCCCAGACCAGCATCCAGACCCGGCCATCCGGGGCGGCCTGCAGACCGAAGGGCAGGCCGTGCTTGTCACTCAGCAGCGAGGGCAGGCGCCAGGCAGACCAGGCCTCGCCGTCCCAGCGGCAAGGTGGGCCCGCGTGGTCGTGGTCGGGGATGAGCACGGCCCACAGGGTCCCGTCGGCGCCGACGTCGAGGCCCATGACAGCACCGCTCATCCCCCGAAGGGCGTGACATCGGCCCAGCCGTCGCCGTCGAAACGCGTCAGCCCCGCGGGTCGAGCGTCCCGATCGGTCAGCCCGGCCCAGGCGGTCCCATCGGGCGTGACGCCGAAGCCGGTGATGGCCCCCTCGCCGAAGGGCAGGGTGAAGGTGACCGCGAGGTCGTCGATGGACCAGCTGTTCCAGGTCGAGCCGTCGAGGCGCCCGAGGTGCTCCCAATGCGGCACCCAGGCGGTGCCATCGTCCATGACCTCGAGGTCGTACGCCCCGAGGCCGTCCTGCCACGGCTCGGACCAGCTCCAGCGGCCATCGTCGAGGAGCGCGTAGCGCGACCCTCTCACGAGCACGGCCCTGCCGGAGGGCGTGGAGACCATGTCCTTCGCTCCGCGCACTCCGTCGGTCCAACCGCCACGCTTCCCTGCCCGAAAGACCCTGTCCGGCGGCTCGAACCGCATCACCCACAGCGTGCCGTCGCGGGTGATGGCGAGGCGCCGGAGTCGGTCCATCGGGTGGCGGCCATCGCCTACCAGCCGGTACTCGCCGGGGCGCTCGGTCTCTCAGCTGCAGCTTGTCGAGCACCTTGGCGACCGGCGCGCCCCGGTGCCCACGCCGGGGCCAGCATCCGGTTCGCCTGGGCGGTAGCGACGAGGGGTTGTGCCGAAAGCGCCAGTGCCAGCGCGATGATGCAGGTCAGCCTCATGACTGGGCACCTCCTTCGGGCTCCATCTCGTCGGGATGGAGGATGTGCGGTTCGCGGGACTCGGAGAGGACCCACAGGCTGTCGTCCGGCGCGAGCTGCAGCGTCGATGCTCGCCGAGCGCGAGGGGGATCTCATAGGTCGACCAGGCCGACCCGTCGAGCATGAGCAGTGCGGGGTGACCCCGCTGCTTGAGGGTCCAGAAACAGGCCTCATCGGTCGATGACCATGGATGCGGGATCGGCGCCAGAACCGTCGTCCAGCCGTCTCCGTCCCAGTGCATCAGCTCCGCATCGGGATACGCCCGCTGGACCCACATCGAGTCGTCGTGCCCCGGATGGAAGACGTCTCTGCGAGGGTCCGACCCGCCCATGTCGATCGGCAGCAGCGGCTCCGCAGGCGGGGAGACCTCCTCCAGCAACCCGCGAGCGCGCCAGGGTCGATGGCAAGAGACATCCCGCTGTTCGGGTTCTGCGGGTCGGGCCAGTGCCGGAGCCATGCCCAGACCGAGCCGTCCGAGGCGATCTCCAGGTCAGCGACGCCGACGAGCTCGAGGTCGATGCCGGACGGCCAGTCGATGTCCATGTCGCGGGGGTGGAACTCCGTCCAGGCGTCCCCGTCGTAGCGGGCAGGTCGAGGAACGTCCGGGCTGGTCGCCCACAGCTCGCCGGACTCGGTGGTCCCCACCAGCGTCCAGCCGTGCCAGCCCGGGGTCTCTGCTTCCGGCCATGCCTCGAACGGCTGCCAACCGTCGTCATCGAGCACCAAGACCCCATGGCTGAACCAACCCGCGCTGAACAGTCGGCCATCGCGGCCGGCGAGGAGCTGACCCCCAGGATGTTCGTAGCCGCGGCGTTGCCCGACCTCTACGAGCCGATCGCGCCTGGTGATCCAGACCCGGCCGTCTGGCGCGATGACGAGCTGGTCGATGTTGCGCATGCGCCGGCCGGTCGCGTCGGCCACGACCCGTGTGACGCCGGGCGCTAACGTCCTGGTCTCGAGTCCACCGAGGATGGCCCGGTAGCGCTCGAGCGCGGCGTTCTCGCTCGGCATCGCGGTGGGGGCTTCGGCTGAAGCCTCGACGTCGGGTGGGGCCGGCATCTCCGTCGCCGGAGGCAGGAGAGCTTCACTCGTCGTCGCGGGTGGGGGCGGCACAGGCTCTGCGGGTCCGGCGAGGAACCCCCGGGCCAGGAACCCGAAGACCGCCGCGAGCAGCACGGCGGCCAGCCCGGTCGAGATCACCATGGCCAGCCGGCCGAGGCGATCATCCGACCCATCCGACCGGCCGAGTAGCGGTACCGATAGCCACCAGCGACGGTGGCGCTGGGGTGTGACAGCGATCATGGCCAGCATCTCCTCGAAGCCCTCGCGGGGCTCACGCAGCGTGGCGGCGCGCTCGGCGAACCAGCGTTCGAGCTGCGGCTCGCGACGTCGTTCGGCGTTCATCGCGCCACCTCGTGCGTGGTGTGATCCGACATCGCCGGTCGGGCGTCCGCTTCGAGTGCCGCCCGCATCGCCTCATGGGCTCGATGCAGCCGGCTGCGGGCGGTACCCACGGCGATACCGAGAGCATCGGCGATGGCTTCGTGACTCATATCCGCGTAGTGGAAGAGCACCAAGACGTTGAGCATCGAGCGACAGGGGAAGCCCGAACCGATGCACTAGCCGACGACCGAGGCCGGGGCGGTCGTAGCGTCCTTCGGGAGCCACCTCCGGCGAGTCACGTCGCCATCGCTTGCGCTTGCGCCACTCGTTGCGGCACTCGTTGACCAGCGACTGGAAGCACCACGATTTGAAGCGTTCGGGGTCGCGCAGCTGGGGCAGGTGGCGCCAGACCCGGACCATGGCCTGCTGGGTGGCGTCTTCAGCTGCGCCCAGGTCACCCATGATCGAGTAGGCCACGCGGTGCAGCCGCGGATACATCGGCTCCACCAGCCAAGAGAACGCGTTCAGGTCGCCGTTCTGCGCCCGGCCCACCAAGTCGGCATACATCCCGACCCTGTGCCCCCGTTTGCCCAGCACCGTGCTGGTGCCTCCATAGCGTACGACCCGGGTCGAGGGTGGCCGCGTTCCAGAATTGCCCCGCGCGACCTAGCGGAGAAGCGGCTCTATGTCCGCGTGGCTCAGGCGCGCGCGGCGTCTCCAGGGGGAGGCGGTCCCTGAGGCTGTCCGCCCGAAGGTTGGGTCGCGCATCGATCGCCTGGAGCGCTCGCACGCCGACAGCCACGCTGGCTCCGGCCATGAAGGCGAAGACCACCAGCGGCGGCAGCGCGAGCTCATCGGTCACCAGCGCCTCTACGAGGAGCATGGACACGATGGCGAGGGCCATCGAGGCGCCCTTCACCAGGATCAGCGCCGCCGACACATAGCCCACCGGGAGCCTGAGGTAGACGGACAGACCGGTGAAGACCGCGAGCGGCACAAGCAATCCAAGGTCGAATACGGGCACGACCAGCGTGGAGCCACCCTGGAGTTGGTCGACCACCGTCTCACCCCAGGAGCCCACGATCACCGGCAGCCACAGTCCCGCGAGGATGACCACCACAGCGACGTTGTAGACGACGATCTTGCCGCGAGGGAAAGGCCGGGAGTCGCTGACGCGGAGCGCGTCGAGATCGAGTCCGTACAGCAGCAGGCCCAGGGCCGAGATCGCGAACGCGAGCGTGGCGATGTAGATGGGAAACAGCGGACCCAGCGCCCAGTAGACCGCGTACTGCGCGGACTGGTAGGTGAGATAGGCCAACAGGCCGGCGGTCACCAGGGTGGCCCGAGCCGAGCCACGCCAGACCAGCGCCAGCGTCACCAGCGTGGCCGGCACGACCACGAACAGCGTGACGATGTCCCAGCCGATGCCCTCGGCCACGATGCCCTCCGCATTGAAGCGGTAGATGCCGTCGGTCACCACCTCTACGACCTCGCCGCGAACGGTCGTGAACTCCGTCGTTGACAGATCACCCCGCAGCAGCACGCCGGCCGCGCTGGCGACCCCGGCCAGCACCGCCGCCATACTGCCGAGCAAGACCACGAACCGTGCGATGGACCGTTCCATCGTTACCCCCTTTCCGGGCTCACGCCCGACCACAACACATCTACGATCTCTTCGGCCAGCGTCTCGATGTCGGCGCCCTCCGGCAGGTCCGGTTCCGCGAGCGTCGAGCGCTGCATCACCAGCGTCGAGGTCAGTCCGAAGAAGGCCTCTGCCAGCAGCCGCGCGTCGACGTCCGGCCGCAGCTGGCCGTCCGCCTGCCGCGCACGCAGGAAGCTCGCCATCCGCTCCAGGTTCGAGGTCGCGATCTCACTCATCGCGTCCTGGACCTCCGACGCCGAACGCGCCTCGAGGGTCAGGCGGAGCACCAAGCCACCGCTCGCGATGGCGTCCTGGATCTCGATCGCCGCGAGGTTGCGCAACGTCGACCGCAGATCATCGGGCACGACCGCGTCAGGCGGCGGGAACTCGCCGCGTGACGCAGCGGCCACGACGGCGAGGGCCTGCAAGATGCCGGCCTTGTTGTCGAACCGACGGAAGAGCGTGACCTCGTTGACACCGGCCGCCTCCGCGATGGCGCTGGTGGTAGTGCCGGTATAGCCGCGCTCCGCGATGAGCTCGGCCGCGGCTTCGAGGATCCGTGTCTCCGTGTCGCTGGGCGTCATCGAAATCGCCTCTTGCAAGTAAGTACTTGCTTACAGTAGCATAGCGATGCAAGGAGCGCCGGCTGAAGGCGCCGAGAGGAATGGAGCGACGACGATGGGGGCAAGAGCGATCGGTACGGACACAACCACTGGGGGTGCTGCCGACCAGACCGGAGACCGAGGACACGCGGACCGGACGCGATCGTCAAGGATCGACCGCTGGGTCGGCCTGGGCGCCGCCATGGCGCTGGCGGTCGGCACCGGCATCCTGGCCGCCTGGCTGATGCCGCGCGGGCCCGCGACCACCGCCGAGGCCATCGGCTGGCTGGCGGCCGGTCTGCTCCTGGGCCTGGCCATGGGCGCGATCTCGGCCACGCGCTGGTCGGTCGCGCTCGGAGCGGTGGCCTTCACCGCCGCCTTCGAGCTGGGCCGCGCCGGGACCTACGGGCCCACGGTGGATGCCGTCCAGCTGGGATCGACCTACGGCATCATCGCCTTCGTCGTGGGTCGGCTCCTGACCTACACGCTCGCGCTCCTGCCGCTGGCGCTCGGCGGCCTCGCCGGTGTGGCGCTGGCGGCGCGTCGCCAGCGCCTCGGTGCCACTCGGCCCGGGATCCTCGGCTGGTTCGTGGTGCTCGTGCTCAGCGCGTGCGTCGTCGGGATGGGGCTGCTGTTCCTTCGGCCGGCCAGCACGCCGGCGATCCTGGGTGCGGACGGCGAACCAGTACCCGGCTCGATCGCCGAGCTCACCAGCGTTCGGCTCGGTGGCCACGACCAGGCGCTTCTCATCCGCGGACGCAGTTCCGATGCGCCGGTCTTCCTCCATCTCGCCGGCGGCCCCGGCGGCACCGACCTCGGGGCCATGCGACGAGACACGTCACTGGAGGACGACTTCGTGGTCGTGACGTGGGACCAGCGAGGGACGGGCAAGTCATACGGCGCGCTCGACCCGATCGAGACCCTCACGCCCGAGCAGATGGTGGCCGACACCATCGAGCTGACCGAGTACTTGCGAGAGCGATTCGACGAGGATCGGATCTACCTGCACGGCAACTCGTGGGGCTCGCTGTTGGGCGTACTGGCGGTGGAGGCTCGCCCTGACCTGTATCACGCGTGGGTCGGCAGCGGCCAGATGGTCAGCCCACCTGGCACGGACCGCATGTTCTGGGAGGACACCATCACCTGGGCCGAAACGCAGGGTGATACGGGACTCGTGGCGACGCTGCTCGAGAACGGCCCGCCACCGTACGCGGACATCCTCGCCTATGAGGCGGCGCTCTCGCACGAGCATGACTGGAACCCGTACCCCGAGTTCGACGGCGACGGCGAGATGCCGGCGACGCTCTTCGTTCCGGAAAACACGCTCATGGACCAGTTCAACGGCCTGCGCGCGTTCCTCGATACCTTCGCCGTCCTCTATCCGCGGATCCAGGAGATCGACCTGCGGCAGGAAGCGGCGCAGCTGGAGGTTCCGGTCTACCTCCTCACGGGAGGGCACGAGGCTCGCGGCCGAGCTGTCCTCGCAGACGAGTGGTTCGAGCTGCTGGACGCCCCGACCAAGGAGGCGATCGTGTTCGAGCACTCGGGTCATCGACCCTCGTTCGAGGAGCCCGGCCGCTTCGCTGAGCTCATGCGCCGGGTCCGCGACGAGACGTACGACCGCTAGACGCGTCCGTCAGGCGCTGTGGACGCTGGTGCGCAGGCGGAGGAGACGGTCGCTGGCGCAGATGAAGAGCCAGGTTCCGTCGGGCCCGCCGAAGCAGAAGTTGGCCACGACCGTGGGGGTCGCGATGGAACCGAGATGGCGTCCGTCGGGACCGACGACCCAGATGCCGCCGGGACCGCTGACCCAGAGGTTCCCGTGCTCGTCGCACTTGAGCCCGTCGGGGAAGCCGACCTCACCGTCGAACGGCTGCTCCATGTCGAAGAAGACGCCGCCGCCGGACAGCGAACCATCGGCCGCGACGGTGTAGCGCATGATGCGCATGGCCTCGGTGTCATCGATGTAGAGGTATCGCCGATCGGGACTGAAGCAGAGCCCGTTGGGGGTCTGGAGGTCGGCGATCATCAGCACCGGCGGGGAGCCGGCATCGGGCTCTGCGATGCGGTACACGCCCCGGTATGGCATCACCAGCGGGCGCTCGATACCGTGGACAGCGCGGCGACCATACGGCGGGTCGGTGAACCAGATCGCGCCGTCATCGGCCACGATGACGTCGTTGGGGCTATTCAGGCCACGGCCGTCGTGGCGGTCGGCTAGCAGCGTGACCGACCCTGTGGGCTCGAGGCGGATGACCCGGCTGGTGCCGTGCTCGCAGATGATGAGCCGGCCCTGGTGGTCGAGGGTCATGCCGTTGGCGAAGTCGGTCGGGCGTGCCAGCTCGGTGATCGTGCCGTCGAGGTCCCAGCGCCGGCGCACCTGCCCCGGGATGTCGTTGAAGATCAGATGGGCTGGGTCATCCCCCCGTTCCGGCACCCATACCGGTCCCTCGAGGAACCAGAAGCCGTCGCCTAGCGTCTCGATGGCATCGGGCTCCGGCACGAGGGCGAGGAACTCAGGGTCGTGTTCCTGTGGCATCGGACTCCTTTCGCCTTTCGACGAGCTAGCCTTCGCGGCGCTTCGGATCTGACGTGGCGCCGAGCTTGTGACCCATGGTGCCGTTGATGACGAGACCGCCATCGGCCAACAGCTCGTGGCCGGTGATGTAGCGCGAGCCTTTGCGTCATGTGCCGCGTGTATACTCGCCAGTAGTATACTTGGAAGTATACAATGGTGAACGTACCACTTCGAACTTCTTGATCGGTTCAGGGATCGCGTGGACGAACGCGCGGCCATGGAGGCCTGGTACGAGCGTGAGGACGAGACCAGAGCCCTGATGCTTCATGGGCGGAGACGTGCCGGCAAGTCCTGGCTGTTCCGAGCGTTCGTCGACGGCAGGGACGCTGACATCTTCGTGGCTTCGACCCGAGCCCTCGCGGATCAGCTGCATGGCTTCGCCGGCCAGCTCGCGGTCGCTGGTGAGCGGCCGCACCTGCCAGACCTCGAGACGTTCCTGCGTCTGCTGTACCGACGTGCCCGCGATACACCTCGGTTGGCAGTGATCGACGAGCTGCCCAACCTGATTGCGGTCGACCGCAGCCTTCCGAGCACCCTGCTCAAGGTCATGGAGGAAGAGGCCGCCGGATCGGGGCTCAAGCTGATCCTGACAGGGAGCCATGTGGCAGTGATGGAGGAGCTGCTGGCTGAGCGGCAGCCGCTCCACGACCGGCTTCAGAGCCTGCCGGTTCGAGCGCTCGACTTCTGGTCTGCCCGGACGATCCTGGGCGATGGTCCGGGCGACCGGCAACTGACGGCCTATGGCCTCGTCGGCGGGATGCCCAAGTACCTCTCGGAGATGGCCGGCGCGGCAGACCCACTGACGACGCTGGCCGAGGTGGCGCTGTCCCCGCTCGGGCGCCTCTTCGACGAGGGTCGGGCCGTCCTGGCCCAGGAACTCCAGCAGCCCGCGACGTACTTCAGCCTGCTGGGGGCGCTCGCGCTCGGGCCCGCCGATTTCGAGACCGTGGAGCGACGCAGCCGGGTCGAGCGTCACCGGATCACCAAGTACCTGGCCACGCTACGCGACCTCGGCCTCGTCGACTCGCGCGTGCCCGTGACCGAGTCGGGCGTCCGTACCCGGAGCCGGTCGTACGTGCTGGCCGACGGGTTCCTGCGCTTCTGGTTCCGCTACGTGTTCCCGTTCCAGGCGGACCTCGAAGCCGGCCTCGATCCGGCGACGATCGTGGCGCACGAGATCGAGCCCACGCTCTCGGACCACCTGGCCCCCGCCATGGAGGAGATCGCGCGCGCCTGGGTGAGACGTTCCGGCGTCGGTAGCGCCACCAAGGTCGGAGCCTGGTGGGGTCGGTCGCTGGACAGCCACCGTCGCCGCGGAGAGCGGACGAGCGAGGAGATCGACATCGTCGGCCTCAAGGGCCGGCGTGCGACGGTCGTGGGTGAGGTCCGCTGGCGCAGGAAGCCGATGACCGTCGACATCCTCGAGGAGATCGATCGGTTCAAGCTGCCGGCCCTCGAACAGGCCGGGGTGGCTGTGGGCAGACCGGAGATCGTCCTGGTCAGCCGGTCGGGGTTCAGTCCAGGGCTGAGCGGTGCCGCCCGGAAGGACGCGCGGATCCACCTTGTTGGGCCGGACGACCTGGTACTCGCCTGACGACCTGGTACTCGCCTGACGACCTGGTACTCGCCTGACGACCTCGCACAGCCATGAACGCGTCACCGCTCTGGTCCTGCGGTCGTCGCTGCGGCTAGGCTGGGCCTGGCACATGCAGCAGGAGAGCGACCAATGACCGACCAGCCAGACTTCAGACTCGATGGCCAGACGGCCCTCGTCACCGGGGCCGCGCGCGGGCTCGGCCGGGCGATCTCCCTGGCCCTGGCCGATGCCGGGGCCGATGTGGCCCTGGGGTTACGCGTTGGCGCGGACGCCAAGGATCTTGTGACCGAGATCGAGGCGATGGGCCGGCGCGCGCATCGGGTACAGATGGACCTGCTCGACCTCGACCAGATCGGGGCGGCGGTCGAAGAGGTTCGACAGGTCTTCGGACGCGTCGACATCCTCGTCAACAACGCCGGCGGCGGACCCGAGGAGAAGGCTGCGGAAGACTGGACCGAAGAGGACTTCGACAGCACCTTCGACGTCAACGTCAAGGGCCTGTTCTTCGCAAGCCAGGCCGTGGCCAAGGTGATGATCGAGCACGGCGGCGGACGCATCGTCAACCTCAGCTCGCAGGCCGGGTTCATCGCGCTCCCGGGAGAGGCCGTGTACTGCGCGACCAAGGCAGCGGTCTCGCACTTGACCAAGTGCCACGCGGTCGAGTGGGGCCGGTACGGCATCAACGTCAATGCCGTGGCACCCACGTTCATCCGCACCCCGGGCACCGAACCGATGCTGGCCGACGCGGCGTTCAAGGCCGATGTGGAGGAGCGCATCGCTGCCCTGCACCGCATCGGAGAACCGGTCGACGTGGCGGGTGCGGTGGTCTACCTCGCCTCCCCTGCCTCCGGGCTCGTGACCGGCACCACGCTCATGGTCGACGGCGGCTGGACCGCTCGCTGACGAAGCCTCAGTCCGCGAGTCGGGCGAAGACCGGCGCCAGCGCGGGGTAGAGCTCGCGATAGACGTCGAAGCGGTGACGGTAGGCGTCTCGGCCCGCCGCACTCGGCAGGACCTCGCGCCAGCCCGTGGACATGCGCCCGGCGGTGGCGACCACGTCCCACATCGCGTCCAGACCGACGGCCGCAGCGGCCAGCACCGCCGCGCCCAGCGCCGTGGTCTCCGAGTGCTCGGTGACCTCGACCGGACGCTCGAAGATGTCGGCGATCAACTGCACCCAGAAGCTGCTGTTGGCCCCGCCGCCCATGAGCCGCACACGCTCGGCACGGACGCCGGTGTCGGCCTCGATCATCTGGAGGATCTGCAGTTGCTCGTAGGTGATGCCCTCGAGCACGGCGCGATACATGTGCGCCACCCCATGGTGGACTCGCAGGCCGACCCAGGCACCCCGGGCATCGGGATCCCAGTGCGGCGCCTCGGCCCGGATGAGGTAGGGCAGGAACAGCAGTCCCTCGGCACCGGCGGGGACCTCGGCGGCTTCGGCCGTCAGGCGCGCCAGCGCCGCGTCGGACGTGTCCCGCAAGATCCGCGTACGGAACCAATCGAGCGAGTGGACGCCGCTCGCGAGTGCCGCCTCCAGCGTCCAGCGCCCGGCGATGGGACTGGCCATCGAGCGGTAGGCGGGCCCGGTCATGTAGCGATCGGCATGGACGCCCAGCGTCACGGCCGTGCCCAGGTTGAGGTAGGCAAGACCGCCTGCGCAGACCGCCGCGCCAAGTCCCGCGCTCTGGCCATCACCGGAGCCGGCGACCACCGGCGTTCCGGCCGGCAGCCCGGTCTCGCCCGCCGACGCCTCGCTGACCTCACCGATGACCGAACCCGGTGCGAAGAGAGCCGGGAGCTGCGAACGACGCACGCCGACCTGCGCGATGAGCTCGTCGGAGTAGCCGAACGTGCGCACATCGACGAGCCCGGTGGGGTCGGCGCTGGCCCAGCTGGTGGCCCACTCCCCTGTCAGTCGCTCGGCGAGGAAGGCGTGGACCTCGGCGATCCGCCCGGCCCGCTGCAGGACCTCCGGCTCGTGCTCGTGGAGCCAGGCCAGCTTGTAGAACGTCGGCGCCGTGCTGGGCGGGCGCCCCGTCAGCTCGTGGACTCGCTCCGAGCCAAGCGCCCGGACCTGCGGTGTGGCGCGATCGTCGTTCCACAGGATCGCCGGCCGAAGTGGCATGCCCGCGCCATCGAGGCACACGAACGACTCACGCTGGTGCGTGATGCCGACCGCGCGAACGGCCACGGGCTCGACGGCTCCGGTGACCTCGCGCAGGGCCGAGCACGTGGCCTCCCACCACTCGTCCGACGACTGCTCCCGCCAGCCGGTGTGCGGCGACGAGGTCTCGATCGGCACGCGCGCGGAAGCCACGACCTCACCTTGCGCGGTGAATGCGATCGCCTTGCAGGCGGTGGTGGAGAGGTCGACCGCGATGACGACGGGCCCCACGGCGTGGCTGGTCACGCCTGCTCGTCCATGGCTCGTCTAGGCCGCGGAGGTCGGGATGGGGTGGAAGAGGCAGCCGTCGACGAAGAGCTCGAAGAAGTCCGGCTCGGTCTCCAGCTCCACGTGCTCGATGCGACCGATGATCTCGTTGAGGGCCTCGCGGCGGCGGCGAGAGAGCAGCAGCATGGACGCACCCCGAAGTGCGGAGTTGCCCACGCGCTCCACGTGCTCCGGCTTCACCTGGGCGAGGAAGCCGATGTCGATGGCGTTCTCGATGTCGATGGCGTTCGCGAAGCCGCCGGCGAGGTACACGTGGTCGACATCCTGGGCGTCCAGACCCAGCTTGCGCAGCAGGATGCGCTGACCTGACGCGTTCGAAGCCTTGGCCTGTGCCAGCTGGCTGGCGTCTGCGCGCGAGAAGGTGATGCCGCGAGAGGGTGCGATGTCGTACTCGGTGCCGCCGTTCTCGAAGCGGCCCTCCGGGCTCATCCACTCGACTCGGCGAAGCTCGGCGAGGATGTCGACGAGGCCGGAACCACAGATACCCTCAGGCTCGTAGTCGCCGATGACCTGGTAGACGAACGCGTCGTCGTTGATGTGGACAGCCTCGATGGCACCGTCGGCGCCGGCCATGCCGAAGCGCAGCATGCCGCCCTCGAAGGCGGGGCCGGCGGGGCTCGAGGCGGCCACGAAGCGCTCGCCGTCGGTGGCCACGATCTCGGTGTTGGTGCCGATGTCGATGAGGAGGGAGCTGCCGGGCGCGGAGCCGAAGTCGGTGGCTACCAGGTCGGCCGCCACATCCCCACCGACGTGGCTGGCGATCAGCGGCGCGCCCACCACGCGGGCCTGCGGGTGGATGAGGATGCCCAGCTCGTAGGCACGCTTGGTGACCCAGGTGGATTCGGCCTCGCCACGGAGCATGGCGTGCTCGGTGAGGGACTTGTAGGGCATCTCGCCGATGGACTTCACATCGATGTCGAAGAAGAGGTCACGCATCGTGGAGTTGGCCACGACCATGGCCTCGTAGACCTCGTGGCGGTCGATGCCCAGCTCCTTGTAGATGTCCTTGAGGCCGGCGTTGAGGGCTCGGCGGAGGGACTTGCGCAGGGTGCCGGGGTGGTCGCGCTCGTAGCCGATGCGGCTCATCACGTCGCTGCCACCGAAGCGCTGGGGGTTCTCGAAGGCGCCGCCGCTCACGACGTGGCCGTCGGTCAGGTCGATGAGGCGGAAGACGACGGTGGTGGTGCCCACGTCGATGGCCAGGCCCAGGACGTGCTCGCGGCGCAGATCGAGGGTGATGCCGTCGTAGAGGACCGCGTGGTCGGTAGTGGTGACGACGGGGTCGACCTCGGTGATGGGCTCGCCGGCGTCGGTGAGGATGTGCATCTTGCGCCGGATGACGGCGAACTCGATGTCACCCTCGGCCAATTCGACGGTCGCCTGGCAGGCGAGGCGGAACGCCTGGGGCAAGTACTCCTCGGCCTCGGTTCGGGGGCTGAGCTGGTCGCCGCCCTGGCGGACCTCGACGGCGCACTCGCGGCAGCGGCCGGAGCGGCTGCAGGATTGGGGCACGGCCAGCGAGACCTCGTCGGCATAGTCGAAGAGCGTCTTGCCGGTGGACAGGGGTCGGCGTTCGATGCCGTGGATGATCTCGGGCACAGGGCCTCTCAACTGACGACTCGATGGGTCACGCCAACGCTACCAAGAGCGGGCCGTCGCTGCTTGCGTCTGGGGTGGACTCCTAGCCTCCGAGCGGGGCTCTGGCGGTGATTTGGTATCCTGTGGCTCTCGCTGGCGAGTGGCCAAACGGTAAGGCACCTGACTCTGGATCAGGGGATTGAAGGTTCGAAATCCTTCCTCGCCAGCCATCCCCTCTTCTGAGCGTGAATTGGGCGTTGTCCTTTGTGCTCAGGTGAGTCGCACCACTAGCACGCCGCTCTTCATGGCATTTCGTAGACGGTGGCCTGCGCGTCGAACCAGAGTGTCGGCGCCACTCCCCGGGTGGCGCCCTCGACCCCGCGTGGGCTCCGGACGGGTCCCGCGAGCATCCGTCCGCGTGGATTTGGCGCATCCCCGCCTGCGGCCTCGGACAGGCGGGCAACGCGGCGTACCGCTACTTGCCCTTGAAGGTGGCCGTGTAGTTCTCCGTCATCGTGCAGTTCTGGCCGTTGAGCTTGGCCTTGCCTACGAGCTTGCCGGTGATCTTCCTGGGCGAGTTCACCTTCAGGTTGTACTGGAACTTGATGCTCTGCCCACCTTCGGTGTGCGTCGAGGTGCCGACAAAGGTGTTCTTCTTTGCGTTCTTGAGCTTCATCCTGGCGGCCGCTCCTGAATTGGGGTCGCCGATGGTGAACGCGGACTTCGCGGCATCGACCTTGATCCAGCCAGGCTCGCCCTTCCGTGACGGCAGCGCTACCGTCCTGCCCCCGCACGTGAACTTGACGTTCGTGGTGTCGACCGACCAGTTGCCGGCCTTGGGTAGACGGACGCTCGGCTTCGTGGGCTCGTCGGCCTCCTCATCGGGCCGCGCATCCTCGTCCTCAGGGGGATTGACGGTGTCGTCGGTCGGTGGCTCGGATGCGCTGGCCTCGTCCTCGCCGGGGGCGGGGGCGGTCTCGGTGCGCGGCTCGCTGAAGTAGAGCACGCAGGTCGTGGCGGTCCCTGGCAGCAGCGTGTGGCTGACGCTGGCGCCGACCGCGGCCGTGTCGGAGCCGGTGCTGGTGCCGGCGCCGGCGTCGACGTCGGTGCAGACCGCCGAGTCGAAGGACAGCGGACCTGGATCGGTGACAGTGATGGTGATGGGGCCGGGCTCGAGCGGGCCGCGGGCGATGCGCTCGTCCGCGCCGAGGGTCAGGGCCTCAGCGTCGAGCTCGAGGCCAAAGGGGCCGGCACCCGCGGGGATGGGCGCGACGAGGGGCGGGTCGTCGTCGGTGAGGATGCCGTCCACGAGGATGGTCAGGCTGGCCTCGTCCGCGCCGGGGGCGGGGGCAGACTCGCTCGGCGAGACCTCCAGCAGTCGATAGGTGCAGGTGACGTCGCTGCCGGGTGGCGTGAGCAGGGCCACGGGTCGGCTCGGCAGCGTGCCGGGCGGGAAGCTCGCGCCGGTGGTCGGATCGATGAGGCCGATGCCCCGGCCGTGCTGGTCAAGACAGGCGAGCCCGTCGATGACGTAGGGCGCCGAGGGCGCCGCGGACCACAGCCTGAAGGCCTCGTCGGCGGGGACCGCGAACGTGCGCGGGCTGCCGGGCGCGATGTCGACAGGCACGACCGGCTCGGCGGCATCGACGACCACGCTGACCGAGGCACCGGGCGCGGCGGGGTCGGCCTCGGCCGCGAGCGTGACGGTGCGGGCGACGGTGGCATGGCTGAGCCAGAAGCCGCAGCCGGTGAGGGTGGACGGGGGGTCGTCGAACGTCACCCGGCCGGCCTCGAGGTCGAGGTCCCCGAAGGTGCGGACCGCGTCGATGCCCTCTCGGGTGCTGCAGGCGATCTCGGTCAGGATGTGGTCGGGATCCGGGTCGACGAGCTGGAGCGTGAGCGGTCGGCCGAGCGCCACCTCGACCTGGCGTGGCGTCGTGTTCGTCACCCGCAGCGGTGTGCCGTCGACCTCGATGTCGAAGGCGGCGACCTCGTCGGCCGGGTCGGTGCCGACGGTGAGGCGGATGGGGATGGTGGGGGCGCGCTGCAGTCGGTAGCTGCAGTCGGTGACATCGGCCGGCTCGAGGGCGACGACGACGCGGCCGGCGTCAGGACCGAACTCGATGGGTGTCACCTCGCTGCCGTCGTCACGGGTGCACTCGATGGCGCCGAGCTGATGGTCGGGGCCAGGATCGATGAGCTCGATGGTCGCGCGGTCAGCAGCGCTCGGGGCGACCACGTACGGGTCCCCCATCGCGACAGCCGTCCGTGCGCCGTCGATGGCGAAGCCGAAACGCGCTCCGGCATCGGCTGGCTCGGTCGCGACGCGGACGATGGCGCCACCCCGCAGGGCCGTCGGGTCCAGCAGTCGATAGGTGCAGGTGACGTCGCTGCCGGGTGGCGTGAGCAGGGCCACGGGTCGGCTCGGCAGCGTGCCGGGCGGGAAGCTCGCGCCGGTGGTCGGATCGATGAAGCCGATGCCCCGGCCGTGCTGGTCAAGACAGGCGAGCCCGTCGATGACGTAGGGCGCCGAGGGCGCCGCGGACCACAGCCTGAAGGCCTCGTCGGCGGGGACCGCGAACGTGCGCGGGCTGCCGGGCGCGATGTCGACAGGCACGACCGGCTCGGCGGCATCGACGACCACGCTGACCGAGGCACCGGGCGCGGCGGGGTCGGCCTCGGCCGCGAGCGTGACGGTGCGGGCGACGGTGGCATGGCTGAGCCAGAAGCCGCAGCCGGTGAGGGTGGACGGGGGGTCGTCGAACGTCACCCGGCCGGCCTCGAGGTCGAGGTCCCCGAAGGTGCGGACCGCGTCGATGCCCTCTCGGGTGCTGCAGGCGATCTCGGTCAGGATGTGGTCGGGATCCGGGTCGACGAGCTGGAGCGTGAGCGGTCGGCCGAGCGCCACCTCGACCTGGCGTGGCGTCGTGTTCGTCACCCGCAGCGGTGTGCCGTCGACCTCGATGTCGAAGGCGGCGACCTCGTCGGCCGGGTCGGTGCCGACGGTGAGGCGGATGGGGATGGTGGGGGCTTCGGCTTCGGCAGCGATGGCAGTTGCACCACCGATCGCCGCCATCGCAACGGGCAGTGCCGCGAGCAGGAGTGTCCGAGCTGTGCGCTGCATTCACGACAGGCTACAGGTGCTGTCAAAGGTGCCTGCCTCTCCTTCGTGAGCACCAAGTTCGCGGTTAGGATCCGAGTGACAGCTCCACTCCTCAGCCAACCTCTCGACACTCACCCGTGAGGTAAGGCACCTAACTGAACGCGCTACGCTCCCCTCGCCACGGCGGGTAGCACGCCGCTCAGGCGTTCCTGACTCTGGATCAGGGGATTGAAGGTTCGAATCCTTCCTCGCCAGCCATTCCTTTGCCCGTGAACGAGGTCCCGGAACACCATCCGGGGCCTCGGTGATTCGTGGCTTCGACTTGACGCCCTCGCGTTACACATCTATGGTCATCAGTGACATGGTTGTGCAACAGAACGTCGACGGTCGCGAGTTGGATGTGAACCAGGCAGCCCAACTGCTCTCGCTGCGTCCGCGCTCGGTCCTGCGGCTGATCCGGGATGGTGAGCTGCCCGCGCGCAAGGAGTTCGGGCGCTGGCGCATCCTGCGCAGCGACGTCGAGGTTCGCCGTGAACTCGGCTCGCGCGGCGGTCGACGCTACTCGCCCGCACAAGCCTGGGGCCTCATCGCCATCGTCAGCGGTGGCCAAGCCCCGTGGCTCGACCGGGTCTCGCGCTGGCGTATCGAACGACGGCTCGACGGACGCTCCCTCGACGAGCTGCGCAGCGCACTTGCAGAGCGAGGCCGAGCCCATCGCTACGCCGCACATCCCGACTCGATCGCTCGGCTGGGCGGCATGACTGGTGCGATGCTCTCCGGGCTTCCAGGCGCCGCCGCGAGTGGCGTCGGTGTCATCGCGAGCAGCGAGCACTACGAGGCCTACCTACCCGCGTCGACTCTCGCCGAGGCCGTGCGGGAACACCATCTACGTGAGGACCTCGAGGGCTCGGTCATCCTGCGTCCGGTCGTGGCCGGGGCGCTGCCGAGACCCTGGCCCGATGTCGCACCGAGTCTCGCCGTCGCAGTCGACCTGCTCGAGAGCCACGATCCACGCGCACGTCAGGTCGGTCGCGATCTGCTTGCCGAGCTCCAGGACGCCTGGCGGGGCCGGTGAACGAGGCTCGGTCCAAGACGGTCGAGGTCGTGTCGGGATCCGCAGCCGAGGCGCGGCTGTGGGTGACGCTGCGCGAGGTCTGCGGACTCTTCGAGGGCCTCGAATGGGTCCTCGTCGGAGGACTGATGGTGAAGGTCCTCGAGGCTGAGCATGGCCGGGTCATGCCCGTCACCACCATCGACATCGACGCCATCATCGACGTGCGCGCGATGCTGCGCGGCCAGGGCACACGTGAGGCAGTACGACGGCTCAAGACGGCTGGCTTCGTCCCGTTCGAGCCTGACCGCGAGACGGTCTATCGCTTCACCCGCGACGACGACATCGTCGACGTGCTCGTCCCCGACGGGCTCGGTGACCGCGCAGACATCGTGACCGAGCCACCAGCGACGACGTTCCGCACGCCAGGCGGCTCGCGAGCCCTGCAACAGAGGCGTTCGCTGCTCATCACGAGTGGTGGCGATACGATCAGCGTGCCCGTGCCCGATCTCGGGGGTGCGCTCGTCATCAAGGCCCGGGCGGCGACGAACGCAAGGACAAGCCGATCGAAGCACCAGCGCGACCTCGCGCGTCTACTCGTGCTCGTCGAACACCCATACGACCTGCGCGAAGCTCTGACCATGACGGAGCGACAGCACCTGCGCCGGCACCGTGCTCTGACCGAGCCGGATCACGACGCGTGGTCCGAGTTGCCCGACAATTCGGTTGTCGGCGCCCAGACGCTCACGATCATCATCGACTGATCCCGAAGCAACGCTCATGCGCAAGACCTTGGCCGACCTGCTCACGCCGGGCTCGGCGAGTAGTCGAGCGCAATGGAACTTCGGGAACGCGACCGGAAGCCTCGGTCGGAGCGGTAGGTACGGTGGTGCGCATCAAGCGTCTCCCCTGACTGACAGCGGAGACGCCAACCGAAGCATCCGAGGACCAAGAGTCCGATGAGCTCAGTCGAGCGTGGCGCCTCTGGATCAGGGTATTGAAGGTTCAAATCCTTCCTCCTCTGGATCAGGGGATTGAAGGTTCGAATCCTTCCTCGCCAGCCATTCCTTTGCCCGTGAACGAGGTCCCGGAACACCATCCGGGGCCTCGGTGATTCGTGGCTTCGACTTGACGCCCTCGCGTTACACATCTATGGTCATCAGTGACATGGTTGTGCAACAGAACGTCGACGGTCGCGAGTTGGATGTGAACCAGGCAGCCCAACTGCTCTCGCTGCGTCCGCGCTCGGTCCTGCGGCTGATCCGGGATGGTGAGCTGCCCGCGCGCAAGGAGTTCGGGCGCTGGCGCATCCTGCGCAGCGACGTCGAGGTTCGCCGTGAACTCGGCTCGCGCGGCGGTCGACGCTACTCGCCCGCACAAGCCTGGGGCCTCATCGCCATCGTCAGCGGTGGCCAAGCCCCGTGGCTCGACCGGGTCTCGCGCTGGCGTATCGAACGACGGCTCGACGGACGCTCCCTCGACGAGCTGCGCAGCGCACTTGCAGAGCGAGGCCGAGCCCATCGCTACGCCGCACATCCCGACTCGATCGCTCGGCTGGGCGGCATGACTGGTGCGATGCTCTCCGGGCTTCCAGGCGCCGCCGCGAGTGGCGTCGGTGTCATCGCGAGCAGCGAGCACTACGAGGCCTACCTACCCGCGTCGACTCTCGCCGAGGCCGTGCGGGAACACCATCTACGTGAGGACCTCGAGGGCTCGGTCATCCTGCGTCCGGTCGTGGCCGGGGCGCTGCCGAGACCCTGGCCCGATGTCGCACCGAGTCTCGCCGTCGCAGTCGACCTGCTCGAGAGCCACGATCCACGCGCACGTCAGGTCGGTCGCGATCTGCTTGCCGAGCTCCAGGACGCCTGGCGGGGCCGGTGAACGAGGCTCGGTCCAAGACGGTCGAGGTCGTGTCGGGGTCCGCGGCCGAGGCGCGGCTGTGGGTGACGCTGCGCGAGGTCTGCGGACTCTTCGAGGGCCTCGAATGGGTCCTCGTCGGAGGACTGATGGTGAAGGTCCTCGAGGCTGAGCATGGCCGGGTCATGCCCGTCACCACCATCGACATCGACGCCATCATCGACGTGCGCGCGATGCTGCGCGGCCAGGGCACACGTGAGGCAGTACGACGGCTCAAGACGGCTGGCTTCGTCCCGTTCGAGCCTGACCGCGAGACGGTCTATCGCTTCACCCGCGACGACGACATCGTCGACGTGCTCGTCCCCGACGGGCTCGGTGACCGCGCAGACATCGTGACCGAGCCACCAGCGACGACGTTCCGCACGCCAGGCGGCTCGCGAGCCCTGCAACAGAGGCGCTCAGCTGCTCATCACGAGTGGCAGCGATACGCATCAGCGTGCCCGTGCCCGATCTCGGGGGCGCGCTCCGTCATCAAGGCCCGGGCGGCGACGAACGCAAGGACAAGCCGATCGAAGCACCAGCGCGACCTCGCGCGATCTACTCGTGCTCGTCGAACACCCATACGACCTGCGCGAAGCTCTGACCATGACGGAGCGACAGCACCTGCGTCGGCACCGTGCTCTGACCGAGACGGATCACGACGCGTGGTCCGAGTTGCCCGACGATTCGGCTATCGGCGCCCAGACGCTCACGATCATCATCGACTGATCCCTGAAGCAACGCTGATGCGCAAGACCTTGGCCGACCGTGCCACGCCGGGCTCGGCGAGTGGTCGAGCGCGATGGAACTTCGGGAACGCGACCGGAAGCCTCGGTCGGAGCGGTAGGTACGGTGGTGCGCATCAAGCGTCTCCCCTGACTGACAGCGGAGACGCCAACCGAAGCATCCGAGGACCAAGAGTCCGATGAGCTCAGTCGAGCGTGGCGCCTCTGGATCAGGGTATTGAAGGTTGCGAAATCCTTCCTCGCCAGCCAT
>CAVVYR010000011.1:0-47909 GCA_963752475.1 uncultured Chloroflexia bacterium
CCAGACGAAGTGGGCCGAACTGCAGGCCGACGTGTCCGCCGCGGCTGCTCATCTGAGGATGCGCCGACACGTCGAGTCCCTCTTCTCGATCGGCTTCTGCTTCGGCGGGCGCGTGTCATTCCTGCTGGGATCGCTACCGCAGCTGCGGATGGCCGGTGTCATCGGGTTCTACGGCTGGCCCGTGGGCCCGTTCCTCAACGACACACCGGCACCAGCCGCGCTCGCGAGTCACCTGGAGGCACCGGTGCTCGGCGTCTTCGGTGGGGCCGACCAGAAGATCGCCGCGACCGATGTCGAATCATTCAGACGGGCGCTCGCAGCGGCGTCGGTCGAGCACGACATCCGCACGTATGAGGACGCACCGCATTCGTTCTTCGACCGTGCCCAGGCCGAGTACGCCGAGGCAGCGACGGATGCATGGGCGGCCGTCCGCGGCTTCATCGCCTCCCACGCGGGACCGCGCATCGGTCCCTGAGACCCCGGCTTGGCGCTACCGTCCCCATCGACGCCCCTACGAACCCACGCCCCAGCGAGTGCCTGGCCATGGCGGACGAGCTGGGCCGCCGATAGGATTGGACAGTGAGCCGCACATCGAAACGACGTCACGAACAACGACGACGACGCCGCCACTCCAGTCGGCGCCGCGAGCGACCCGAAGCGGCGCCCTCGCTCGATGACGTCTGTGCGGCCGCGTTCGCCACCGCTCGCGGAGTCGCCGATGAGCCTGAGCCTGCGGCTGCCGAAGCGCTCGCCAGTGCCTTGTTCGCACAGTGGATGGGCGCCGAACTGGAGGATGCCGACCCGGTGTCGGTCTTCGGCTCCGCCATGGTCGACCATCTCGCGCGAGATGCGAGCGCCGACGCGCTGGCCCTGCTCGCCGCACTCTCGGCGGTGGACCCCATGGTCATCGAGCTCGAGTGCGCCCGCGCCATGCGGCAGCTCGTGGACGCCGGCGTGCGCAAGCCCGTCTGGTACGACCTGATCGGCAAGGCGCAATTCGAGCGGGCCTGGGTGGCGACGGACGAGTTCGACGACCAGGACTTCCTCGTCGGCCGTTTCAGCTATGGCGGTGGCGCCGCGCACGACCTGTGCGTGCTGGTCGACCACAACATCCTGCATATCGCCAAGGACGCCGGCCTGGCACCCGCATCGGCCGACATGCGGTCGCAGTGGGAAGCGCTCGACGGGATGCGCATCGTGGACCTGGACGCACAGGCGTACTCCGATCGGCTCAGCGATTCATTCGCCAGCCTGGAGGACGTGTGGGAGCCACCGGTGACCGACGAGCTGCGCTCGCTGGTGCCGCTCGTCGGCAGGCGGCTGATGGACCTGCCGCGCCCGCGTCCGATCAGGCGCAAGCCGATGAGCCAGACCGCGCGGGACAAGCTGTACACCAGGTTCCGGCGCTCCGAGCCGGGCCGTGAGCTGGGGCGCGACACGATCCTGGTACGAGACCTCATCGACTACGGCGCGGACCAGTTCGACGATGCCTTGCACTGGAGCCCGATCGTGGTGGAACTCTGTCTGACCGATTGGTTCCCGCGCAAGTACACGCTTGACGATGCTGACATCGACCGGCTCCCGGTCGTGCTCAGGGCCTGGCTGCGCTTCACCGCGGCCGAGCGCAGCCTTGCGGACTCCAGTCTCGCCGAGATGCTCGCGGCGGTCGACGAGTTCGAGCCCGTGTTCGGGGAGGCCATGCACGATCCGGCAACGGCCGGCCCGGCCAAGTCCATCGCGACCCTGATGCTATCGGAAGGGGTCGATGTGACGGACCCGGAGGCGGTCCAGAGCTGGATCGATGCCTTCAATGAGCGACCTGAAGACGAACGGAGACGCCTCACTCAGCGGCCTAATTCGTAGGCCTGTCGCTGCGGCGCGATCGATCGGATCCGTTCGGGTACCCGAACACCCGGCTCGCATCTGCTTGTGGGCGCGGGCGGCGGGATAGGGTGGCGCGGGGTCAGTCGCCCGCGTAGAGATCGTCAGTATCGAACAACAGGATGCCCTCGGCCTCTGCGGTGTCGCGCAGGCGGTCATCGAACCCACGGCGGGAGAAGAGGGCGAGACGCGTGTCGTCACTCGTGCCAGGGATCTTGGCGACCACGCGGCGAAGCTGCCTGAGTGCGTGGTTGTCCAGATCGTCGCTCCACTTCACCTCGCCCACGAGGCCGACCCGCTTGGCCGATCCTGCGACGACGTCGGCCTCGAAGCGCATCGGCTGGCGCTCGCCATCCACCACACGCGTCTCGACCGTCCACCAGGCCCCGACCGCCCCGCTACTCGGAAGCCCGTCCATCCGGCCGATCCGCTCGCGCACGAACTCGCGGCACGCGCGCTCGAAGGCCGGCTTCGAGACGAACGCATCGAGGCGCGGCTTGACGATGGTCTTCCAGATCTCATCCACACGACCAGCCTCGAGCTCGACGGCGTTCGGCCGGATGAAGGCATGCCAGAACCCCAGGTAGGCATCGCTGATCGTCCACAGCCCCTTCTTCGACTTCTCCGGCTTCACGCCGAACGGGACGTCCCGGCCGACGAGGTGCAGGAGTCCGAGACGCTGGAGGTAGGACGGCAGGCTCGGTTGCTCGAGCCCGGCCCTCGAGGCGATCTCTCCGCTCGTCGTCGCGCCGCCGGCGATGGCCGCCAGGATCGAGTGGTACGTGGCCGGCTCCGACAGCTCGTCGCGGAGCATCAACTCGGCCTCGTTGTAGAGCACCTGGTTTCGCCGAAGCATCCGCTCCCGGATGTTCCAGGCGAGCGACCTGTTCGGGTCGAACTGTTCGAGGTAGTAGGGCATCCCGCCGAGGATGGCCCACGCTCGCAGGCGATCGGTCGGGTCCCAGTCGGGGAAGAACGCACCGGCGTCGCGATAGCCGAGCGGCGGCAGCAACGAACCGAACGTGCGGCGCCCGAAGAGCCCGCCGACCTCGACCTGCTTCTCGAAGAACGAGATCGAGCTGCCGCTGACGATGAGATAGAGCGGCAGATCCTCGTGCTTCACGATCTCGTAGAAGTCGGAGAGCCGGCTGATGACCGTGGCGTCGGTCGCCGCCAGGTGCTGGAACTCGTCGAGGACCAACAGCATCGGCTCGCCGTTGCGCTTGCGCTCCCGGCCCAGACCCTCGAGGTACGCGAACACCTGGTCCCAGCTCGCGAACGGCATCGTGGCCAGGAGCGGTTCCCGGCGCCACGCGAGCATCCGGCGCGTCAGCAGCCTGAGCTGGTCGACCACGGTGCCGGTGACGGCCTGGTAGACGATGGCATCCTTGCCCTCGGCAAAGCGCCGGATCAATGCCGACTTGCCGACGCGGCGGCGACCCCAGAGCAGCTGGAACTGCGGTGTCAGCCCCCAGCGCCGTTCCATCTCGGCCAGGTCGGCGTCACGATCGACGAAGGGCACAGCGAACTCACTCCACTAAATATTGCGTGAGATATAATAATCTCCGACATAATCATGTCAACCCGGACCCGAAGTCCCGCTACTCCCAGCGAGCCAGGGCCTGGGCGAGTTCGCGCACATAGACCGCCCGCCACTGCCGAACGGGGAAGGGCAGAGCCAGAAGCTCCACTTCCACCTCGGCCACCTCCATGGCGGCACGGACCTCGTCGTCGATGGTGGCTTTGGTGGCCACGATGTGCATCGGTCGGACATCCGCGATGGTTCGAGCCAGCGTGGCGACGCCGCTGCTGACGAGCGCCTGGCGTTCATCGGCTTCGAGCCGGCTCACCGGTCTGTCGACGAGGTCCACGAGCCAGCAACCGCGATCCTGGAACTCACGCAGGAAGCGGGGGCCGTCGGACACGGCATCCGGTCCGAACGCCTCCGTGAAAGCCTCGTGGGTCGCACGGAAGAGGTTCGAGTTCGCGCGGTAGAAGTGCGTGTCGCCCGGCGGTGAGGACTCGCCCACGAACAGCGTTCTCACCGGAGCGGGCTTGAACCGATCTCGCAATCGGTGGGCCCCCGACTCCTCGTCGGAACCATAGGCTGTCGCACCCTCGCCGACCGCCGTCTTCGGTCGTACCAGCGAGCCGACCCTGTCGAGCACGTCGGTGTCCAGGTCGTAGACGATGCCCTCTTCGTGGATGCGATCGAGCATCTCGTAGAGGGAGATTCGGGCGATCTCCGCCGCGCGCCACGCAGTCACACTGCCGGAGCGGTATTCCTCGAGCGCGCGACGCATCCTTCGGTCGGCCAGCCCGTGTCCGAGCAGCCGACGTGCCATCTCGCTTCGATCGATCGCCTCTGCATCGGCCAGCCGGTCGATCTCATCGACGAGGTCGTCGTCGAGCCTGATGTTCACTTGATGTCGCTTGTTCATCGTCAACTCCTGCCGGTCAGATGACCCGGCGTGATCCGAGGCGGGCCAGTAGCTGGGCCACGTGGTCGAAGCGCATGTTCACCAGCCGCGCGAACCGGATGACTCGGTCCTCCCTGGGTTCGTCGTCCGGCGTCCCCGCTACGAGCATCTCGACGACATCGACCAGTTCTGCACCGAGCGTCCTCGCCACGCGTCGCGCCTGTCGTTCGAAGATGACCGCCGCCATCGACCGTGACACCGCCAGCGACAGTGCCTCGGCCTCGCCGTGGTGAAGCCCCGGCACCTGCTTGGCGAAGTCCTCCGCGAGTGACCGCTCGTCGGCCTCGAGCTCCCAAACGTGGACGAGCCCGTTCGCGACGGCCTGCTCGATCTCGACCGAATCGGGATGCCGGTACGCCAGCTGTGGTCGGGTCACCTCCTCCAGGACCGTCGGGGTCACCACGGCCGTGTCGGTCACGACTGACAGCACGTCGAGCGCGGTGAGCTTCGCCAGGTAGATCAACGGACTCGCGTCGAGCACCAGTCTCGATGTGAGATACCGATTGTCACCCATCACTAGATGATATCACACAGCACACCCACGTGCGCTCAGTCAGTGGTCGCCCGCCACAGCGATGACGGGCCATCTATCTCGCTGGCCAGGATCACCGCGAAGTCGTCACCGACCGCCATGGGGCCGACCCAACCGGGCGCTCCCAGGAGGTCGATCAGCGACTGTTCACTCCACGCCTGTCCGTCCTCCGAGTAGGCGACGAGCGTGTCCGGACCACGGCCGGCTGGCCCTTGGGCAAGCTCGAACGCGTCCTGCATCTCACGGTAGGTGATGGTCATCAGCGCGTCTCCGCTATCCGGGTCTGACACCGTGAAGACACCGCGCTCGTGGTCGGCCGTGATGACCGATGGCAGGGCCAGGCTCTCCGGCCCGTCGCCCGCGCCGAAGACCCCGGCGGTGAGCAACGTCTCGCCATCGGCCCCGGTCAGCACCAGTCCGTCCTGTCCCTGCTCGATCGAAAGGGTCAGGCCGTCCTGCTCGACGACGGTCGTCCACTGAGAGCGATCCCACCACTCGGAGGGGTGCTCACCCGTTGCGACCAGCCCGAACCCTCCCGTCCGGACATCCCAGGTATCGGCCGGTAGGGCGGCCCGTGCCGTCCACGTGTCGCCGTCGTCATCCGATCCCCAGACGACGATCTTCCCGTCCTGCCAGCCGGCCATCAGCAGCCGTTCGCCGTCGGCCCCGAACCAGTGAACCATCTTGGCACCGGCCGGCAGTTCGGTCTCCTCCCAGGCGAGCCCGTCGGCCGAGGTGTACAGGGTGCTGTCGCCCCACCCCGAAGTCGCCGCCAGGTACCCGTCCCCGGTGGCGATGATGGTCATCGGCGGCTCGCCGCCGCCAGCCCACTCGTCGACCTGCTGCCAACTGGTGTAGTCGTCGGTCACGAAGAAGAGCGAGTCCTCCATTCCCCCGCTGACTGCTCGCCCATACGCGGCGAACAGGTCCTGGTCGACGTCGAGGTCCGACACGGACGCTGAGAGCACCTCGAAGGGCCCGACCGACACACCGATCCGCGACGGGTCGATCATCACGCCCATGCCGGTCGCGTAGTCACGCAAGCCAGCCGGCAGCGCGGCTGCCACGCTCGGCTCGAGCAGGCTGAAGTCGAGGCCCGTCCTGGGCGTAGCGGCGACCACTGCCCCTTCCGGACCGGTGGCCATCGCTCGGATCCCCAGCTCGGACAACTCGAAGGGTTGCTCCGGCTCGGGCATCGTGCGCCCGAGGGACGACATCGTCCACTTCTGCCCGTCGGCCGACGTCCAGGCCACCGCCTCTTGGCCGTCACCGGAGGGCGCGGATCCGACCGCCAGCAACCCGGGACCGCCTTCGGCCACTCCGCTCACGACCGCCCCTTCACCGAACAGGCCATCGGTGTCGAGCCGTGTCCAGGTGGCGCCGTCGGCCGAGTGCCACAGCGTGCTCGGCCGTCCGTCGTCCTCCCCGATCGCCCACAGCCCGAGGTCTGTAGCCAGCATCGTGGCGAGCCGGTGATCCTCCAGATCGAGCACCCGTTCCCATGCCAGGGCCGGACCATCCATGACGGCTTCGGGCAGTGCTGCCGACTCGTTCCCGGTGGGCGCCGCCGTCGTGGGCATCGCTGTGCCGGACACGGGGAGGCCCACCCAGATCGACTGGTCGCGGGACGGATCGGGATAGCCACGACCCACGGCCGCCACCACCCGGTCGGTGCCGACGACGGAGGCCCCCAACATCCTGTCCGGACCGAACGCCTCGTCCAGCGTGGACACCGTCCAGCGCTCGGCGTCAGGTGAGAACAGCAGCAACTCGCCGCCGTAGTCGACCATCGAGGCTCCGAATTGGTCCAGATCGGCGAACGTCAGCGTGACGAGCGTCTCGCCGGTCGATTGGTCCGACACCGAGGCGGTCTCGTCGTCGAAGTCGAAGGCCAGATCGTCGGGGGCGGTGTATTCCCACCCCCACATCGGGTCGTCCATCTGCAGGGCGCTCGAGAACACCTCGGCGCCGTTCGGGTCGGCCACGGCGAAGTCCTGATGGGCTCCGTCGAACGTCACGGTGTATCCGTCCCGCTCGACGACGCCCGGTTCCGGGGTGGCCCCCCAGCCGACCTCGCCCTCGGTGCCGGTGGCCAGGATGCCGGCCGGCCCGGCAGCGGCGATCCACGAGCCGCTCACGTCGGGTCCCCCTACGTCTTCCCAGGTGCGCCCGGCATCGTCGGAGACGAGCGTCACCCGCTGTGGTCCCTGCCACCCCTCGGTGAGGAGCCGATCGCCCATCGTGAACAGCCCACTCATCCCGTCCATATTCCAGCCGGTCGACTCCCATGTCTGCCCGTCGGCTGACACGAGGACATCGGACGTCCCGGACCGATCGAACGCGGCGGCCACGTATCCGCCGTCGGTCGGCACGATGGCCATGACGTACTCGGCGTCCAGCGGGCTGCCGTTGGTCGCGCTCCACGCCTCGAGGTCGTCGGTGTGGAAGGTCATCCGCCGCTCGGGGCCGGCGGCGGACGGCGAGTTGGTGAGCCGCTGCGCCTCAGCTATCTCGCCCAGGCCCAGCGACTCGAGAGACTCGCTGTAGACGACGAACGGCCCGACGGTGACCTGTGCCGACGAGTGGGTGACCCCGACCCGGTCCGGATCGACCGCGGCCAACTCGGCGGGGAGAAGCGACGCTGCAGCCGACTGAGCGGCCGTCCAGTCGAAGCCGGGGAACGCGATGGCGCTCGCCACTGCCCCGCTGGATCCCAGGGCGGCCGCAGAGAAGTCCAGCATGTTGGTGGTGAAGGGCTGGCTTGCGGGCTCGACCACATATCCGAGGTCCCTCGCATCCCAGGCGGCCCCGTCCAGGGCTGACCAGGCGGTGGCCGAGTAGCCCTCCGGGCTAGGTCGGAAACCGAACGCCAGCAGTCCATGCTCAGAGCCGGCCAACCGACGCACGGACGCGCCGTCGGAGAGAAGCCCAGCGACGTCGAGTTCGACCCAGTCCGTCCCTTGCTCTGACATCAGGAGCATCGAGGGCGAGTAGTAGCCGGCGGCGTGATCGTTGGCCAGGGCGTAGAAGCGGTCGTGGGCCTCCACGATCGACTCGACCACGAACGGTGCGGGCACGTCGAACGCCTTCGACCAGGCCAGTCCCAGGGTCCCGGTCTCGGCCGCCGGTGGAGCGATGGTCGTGACCGCCGCAGCGTCGACCGGCTCGCCCTCGGCGTCGGGCTCGATGACGTAGATGCCACCGGCCTCGCCCGGATCATGGCCTTCGGCGACCCAGGCCCGGCCGTCTGGTGTGACGGCCAGGCTGTTGAGGAAGCGGTTCGCCAGGAAGCGCTCGGCGGTCTCGCCGTCGGAGCGGATGACGCCGCTGCCGTCGTAGCCCCGATCCAGCGACCAGGTCCTGCCGTCGGGTGCGAGCTGGGTCGCCGATCCGCCCCACGCGCCGGTTTCTTCCGACGGTCGTGGTGCGCCCTCATCGGGATCGAGCACGCCGTCCTCGCCGAGGATCCAGAGCTGGGCGTCACCGCCGAGCTCGTTGTCGATGCCGTGGGTCGTCGACCACACGAGCACCCGGCCTTGCTCATCGACCGCCAGCTCGTCCATGTCGCGGGCCTCGCGGATGTAGGTCGCCGACGGGAAGTGGCCGGCGCCGTCAGTCACCAATCGCCGGATTCCGGGCTCGACATCCTCGAAGATGAACCCGTCTGCATCGGGGACGAGCGAGGGGTCGATGCTTGGCGGCGGCGCATACTCGACCGCGGCCGCTGGAGTCGCCTCCTCGACCGCTGCATCGGATTGCGCAAGCGCGAGTCCGCCCGACCAGGCGCACAACGTGAGGGCCACCGTCCCCGCCAGGAGCTGCCTGAACCTGCCCATGAGATCCCCCTTCCGGAGCGGGCCGGGTTCGCCAGTGGCTCAGCGCGGTCCAGGCGGCCACGGTTTGCGGGCCGTGCCTCGGAGCCTCCCGCTACCTGCGATTCTCCCGCGCGTGTCCAACGAACCGTCGCACTCGGATGTCAGTGGTGAGGGTCGGTCGACAAGACGCTGGTGCGAGAACCAGGGAGAGGCGGTCGTGCAGCGCACGTCAGGGGCCGCTTCCAAGCGGTTCCTGCCGACCTGGTGTGTCGATCACGCCCGCCCGGCCATCTCCACGATCTCGCTGGGCCGGCGGCCGAGACCGGCCTTGAGCAAGGCCTTGTCCAGCGTCGCGAGCTCGGCGGCCCTCGAGCGGGCGACCGCGGCGTACGTCGCGTCGTAGAGCGTCAGGCGATGCGTCTCTGCGAGCCGCGCGGCCTCGTGGATGTCGTCGATCGTCGGGTGGATGACGGGACAGATCCCAGCGAGTTCATCCAGTACACGTGACAACCGTTTCGCTGAGACCTTCGCCCGGCCATAGAGGAAGGCGTTGCCGATCTCGTATCGTGTCAGATCGAGGACCCACAGGGCCGCCGTTCCCATCGCGGCGGCGCGAACCAGGGTCCGCGAAGCCTCGACCTCGACCGGGTCCTCGCCTTCAGCGTGGAACCACTGGTAGGCAACGCTGGCGTCGCTACAGACGCCGATCACGTTCTGTGCGCTCTCGTCGGGTCCGCGCGATCTCCTCGGCCGCGTCGGCAGGACCCGCGCCCGCCAGCGCGGCCTGACCTCGAGCTAGCGCAGCCATGACCCGGGCCGGGTTGCGCCATCGGAGTTGGTACTGCGCCGCCTCGCGCAGGAATGCACTTCGGCTCAAGCCACGCGCATCCGCCTCCTGATCGATGTCAGCGAGCAGGTCAGCGGGAAGCGAGATCAGCACTTTCTCCATGCCCGGAGTATATCTAGGGGATATCCCGCGAACAACCATGCCGACACGGTAGCGAGCCGTGCTTCGCTCGCTCTTGTCCGGCGCTTCACGTGACCTTCTGGCCTGACGTTCACAACGTGCTTCGTCGCTCTGCCCATACGGCCATGGCGATACCCTTGGTCGGCCGATCAGCGAGGGAGAGGACTGTGGACCAGCCACGCGAGGAGATCTTGGCCGAGCTGCGCAAGATCGATACGCCCACCATCACCAACGCCGTGGCCACGTATCCGGATGCGAAGACGTGCCTGGCCCTCTATGACCCGTGGGTCGAGGACTGGTACACGGACTCGTCGATCCGCTGCATCTACCCGGAGCTCGGGCCCACGGTCGGACACGCGGTGACCGCCGTGTACGGTCTACCGGATACGGGTTCCCCGAGCGGGCTCACGTTCATGGACGTGATCGATGCGCTCGACGCGATGCCCAAGCCGACGATCCTCGTGATCCAGCAGGCCTTCCCGCCGGAGATCCGATCCAAGGTCGGCCTGGCCGGCGAGATCATGGTCACGTCGATGAAGGCCATCGGGTGCGTGGGCCTGCTCTCCGACGGCCCGTCGCGCGACGTCGACGCCATCCGCAAGCTCGACTTCCAGATGCTGCTCGGCGGCGTGACGGCCGGCCACGGCGACATGGCCGTGCAGGCAGTCAACGTCCCGGTCTCGGTCGCGGGGATGGATGTCACGCCCGGTGAGCTGGTCCACATGGACGAGAACGGGGCCGTGAAGTTCCCGGCCGACCGCGCAGCAGCCGTGCTCGACAACGCGCAGGCGGTCCTGGCCGACGAGGCTGAGCTCTTCCGCGCGCTCAAGAGGGCCAAGACCGCGGCCGAGGTCCGAGCCGCGACCGCGGCGCGTCCCTACGCCCAGCCCAAGCGGTAGCCGTACACGCCGCGATCCAGGCGGAGGCCAAGGTGGCATCCCGGAGGCCAGGGTGGCATCGAGCGGTGGCCGGCGGCGCACTGGCGCATGGCTATCCGTGGTTCCGGGGTCGTCGAGACACCGGCACCGCACGTGCCTACCCCCGAGGAGACTGAACTCGACGACTTGGCGCGCCGACTGTCGCGTCTCATGCGTGACGAGGCTCAGACCGTCAGTCCCACCCCCGGGGAGGCTGGGATCGTGTACTCGAGCCGCGAGCGGGTCGACTCGAGCCCCGAGGAGGGTGATCGGAACGCGGGCTTCCGCCAGCACTGACGTCCCACTGACCCCGGAAACTCCAGTGGGGGCTCAGGCGGTCACTCCAATTCGTCGGTCGCCGCGGTCGGCAGCGGCAGTGGCTGGGGTGCCTCGTCAGAGCCACTGGTCTCGGTGATGGCACCCAGGTCGAAGATCAGCCCCTGGTCGGACGGCACGAGCATCAGCTGCACGTTGTCCGCTAGCTCCTGGATGTAGGTCCACTGCAGGAGCTGGTCGGTCAGCGACTGACTGATGAGGTCGTTCGCCTGCGCCTCACCTGCGGCCCGCGTGACGCGAGCATCTCGACTGCCCTCGGCCAGGCGCACGTCGCGGTCGGCCTCGAAGTTGGCTCGGGCCAGGTCCTGCTCGGCGATCTGCTTGGCCTCCACCGACTGCAGGAACTGATCGTTGAGGCGGATGTTCTCGACCGACACGCGCTCGACGATGATGTTGAATTCCTCCATCCGCTCGCGCAGGTTCGCCAGCGTCCGCTGGCCGATCTCGTCTCGGTTGCTGATGACGTTGAAGGCGTCGTACTCGGGCGTGATCTCCTTGAGTGCCGTGTTCGAGGGCCGCAGGAAGACCTTCTGAGCGTAGTCACCGGGCTGGCCGACCTCCTGGAGGATGCGGTCCGCTTTGGCGCTGTCGATGCGGAAGTTGATGAGACCGGAGAGCTGCACCGACTGAAGATCGCGAGTGACGCTGTCGATGTCCTCGAAGTTGTAGGCCTGGACTCTGCCGTCGAAGACCGTGATGCCATCGATCGCGGGGATGATCCAGTGCAGGCCGGGAAGGAGCGTGCCCTCCTGGACGGCACCGAAGCGTGTCTTCACGCCGACCTGGCCCGCGCCGATCTCACGCCAGCCGAAGCCGACGACGATGAGCGCCAGTCCGCCGAGCATGAGCGCGCCGGTGGCGACGCCCTTGGCGATCGAGAAGTCACTGCCGTAATCCGAGAACGACTGAGCGATGATGACGCCGCCGGCCACGATGAGCGCGACGCCGATGGCGATGAAGACGATAAGCAGCACGGATGTGTCCCTTTCGACGCACCACTCGGGACGGGTGCGTACCTCTCCATGCTGCACTGAAACCGCAGAATCGGCTCTGGCCGGCACCTTGGGAAGGCCCCGATATCGCCTTTGCCATCGAACCGTCTACCATTCGCACATCAGCCCGCGGTGTCCAAGCATGAGCGAATGGGAGTAGACGATGAACCTTTCCGGCTACTCCAAGATGCTCGGTGAGGGGCCCGACGCGAGCCCTGCCGCCAAGCTCATCGAGCGCACACGGACCTACCTCGAGGAGGCACAGCTCAAGGACAAGTCCGCCTACTTCGATGAGGAGAACATGGTGGTGTACGCCACGACCGTGTTCGGCGTGTTCGTCGTCTCGATCGACGAGACCCAACGGTATGGGGGCCAGCTGACGCCGTGGCAGGACATCTCGGGGTGTTCCTTGCGGATCACGACCACGCCCGCGAGCGCCCGCATCGCGACGGTGACGATCGAAAGCCTGAATGCCACGTTGGCGGAGCCAGTGGGCGAAGCTGCCGCTCCGCTGCTGGGCTTCTTCCGTGAGTGCGTCAAGCGCTCGAGACCCTGGTGAGCCCCGAGGCACACCAGTAAGACCGTAGTCTGAGTATGGTAGTATGGCCATACTATGGCGACCGTCAAGATGACCTTCACTTTGGACGAGCCCACAGCCGTCCGGCTGAATGAGGCTTCGGCCTTGCTCAGCAAGCCCAAGAGTGAGGTGGTGCGGGAGGCCATCCGCGACTACGCCGAGCGCATGGGCCGCCTTTCAGAGGCCGAGCGTATCCGCATGCTCGGTGTCTTCGACGACGTCGTCACTGCCATCCCCGAAAGACCCCAAGCGGAGGTCGAGGAGGAGCTGGCGGCGGTCCGGGTCGCGCGGCGGGAGGGCAGCGGTCGGCGGCCGTGATCGTCGTCGACACGTCCGCACTCATAGACAGTCTGGCCGGACCACGCTGGTCAGCGTCGCGCATGCGTGCCTTCATCGAGGCCGGCGAGCGCTTGGCCCTCCCGACGCTCGTGCTCTACGAGTGGTGGCGAGGCCCTCGCCGTCCGGAGGAGCTGGCAGCCCAGCAAGCGCTGTTCCCGGAGGCGGCGGCCCTGCCGTTCGCCATCGAGCAGGCCGAGATCGCCGCCCGTCTCTTTCGGCAAGTCCCTCGAGCTCGCGCCCGCAGCGTCGATCTGGCCATCGCCGCCCACGCTCTCAGTCGCGACGCAGACCTCTGGACTCTCAACCCGAAGGACTTCGCGGACATCCCCGACCTGCGGCTCGTCGACCCGACCTGAGACGGCCGTCCTCGCTACAGCGAGAGGTGCAGACGGAGCGCCTCGTCGAGTTGCGCCATCAGGGGACCGGGCACGATCCCGAGCTTCGAGCCCACGCGCCGAACGGAGACGGACCGAACCTGCTCCGCCTGCGCCTTCGAGTCGCGGTCAAGCCCTGTCAGCGCCGCTGGCAGCCGCACCTGGAACGGATACACCCGCTCCGCTTGCGAGGTGATCGGCACCACCGCCACGACCCCTCGCCCCAGCCGTGCGGCGGTCAGGTTGGCCCCGTCATTGCTCACGATGACGGCCGGTCGACGCTTGCTCGCCTCCGACCCGATGGCCGGCTCGAGGTCGACGAGGTAGATGTCACCCCGTTGCATCGGTCAGCGAAGCCCATCGCCGGAGACGCGTTCCCACGCCTCAGCCTCGTCGGACTCGGCCCACTCCTCCCAGGCGCTCTCGTACTCCGCCCCGAGCTCGCTCGCCCGTAGGAGGCGCACCGCCCTTTGCAACGCCGCGGAGCGCGAGCCCAGACGCCGTTGGCGCGCGTAGGTGTCCAGGTACTCCACGTCCTTGTCCGAGAGGCTCACGCTGACCTTCATGTGGTGATACTACTCTGGGTACTACTCGAGTAGCAACAGATAGGCGACCGGTGCGGCGGGCGTGGCACGAAGGTAGCGACGGTGGCTTCGCTCGCACTTACCTCGCGCTTCGCAGTCGTTCGGCCAGGCCCTCCGGTGCCACCGCCACGACATGCGTCGTCGCTCGCGTCAGGCCCACGTAGAGCAGCTCGTCGAGGCGCCCCGCGTCCTCGGGCAGCTCGCACAGCACGATGACCTCGCGCTCGAGCCCCTTGAAGCGGCGGACCGTCTCGAAGAGCACGACATCGGCCGGCTCGTCGGGCACGTGCTCGGGCGGCAGCCCTTTCGAGCGCCCCTCGTCATCGAAGGCCTCGTTCCAGAGCACAGCGTTCCCGAACCGTCGAGCCTGCCAGACCCCGCTCCTCGTCGGCGACGCGCCCGACAGCACCGCGATCCGGAACTCGGGAACCTGCTCCTCGACGATCAGCCGATGCAGCGTCTTCCGGACCGCCTCGACCGTCTCCGCTCCGGGTGCCGCGGTCACGACCTCGGCCGGCAGGCCCTCCTCGCGGAAGACCTCGATCCGGGCGTCGTCATCCCGGAAGCGCGAGGCCAGCCGTGCCACCCCCGGTGGGTTGCGATGATCCTCGAACAGCTCCAGCCGCTCGAGGTTCAGCTGCCCCACGACATCGGGCCGGAACAGCGCCTGTGCCGGATCGTGGAAGACCCAGAACACGCCGTCATCCTGGTCGCGCAACAGCAGCTGCAACGACTCCAGCCAGCCCAGCGCGAAGTCCTGCCCCTCGTCGACGATGACCGCGTGGAAGCGCTCCTCGTCGTCGGTCGAGATGGCCGCGTCGAGCGCATCGGGCAGGGCCTGGTCCCACCACTCCCGTGGGATCGGCTCGGGCCGCGCGGGCAGCGTCTCCGTCGCCTCGCCCAGCAGCTCGCACAGCCGATGGAAGGTCGTCACCACCAGCCCAGCCGGCGCCCTGGCATCCGCGAGGTCCCGTTGCATCGTCGTGGCCAGCCGCTGGTTGAAGCAGACCAGCAGCGTCCGATAGCCCTCCGCCGCCAGCCGCCGCGCACGCTCCGCCGCGAGCATCGACTTGCCCGAGCCCGCCGGCCCCACGACTTCCACCTGTCGCAGCGACCGCCATCGATCGAGGATCCGCGACTGCGTCTTCGAGGCTTCGACCAGTGCCGCCCGGTCGTCCTCGATCCGTCCGCGCACCAGCCGATGCAGGGACACGGTCGGTCGCAGCAGCTCATCGACGAGGTCCGCGCCCTCCTCGCCCAGCGGCCGATAGCGACCGCTACCGTCGCCCTGCCAGTACTCGAAGGCGTGGTCGAGCCAGCGCTGGATGCCGTCGGTCGTCTCGAGCGTGTGGGCATCGAGCACCAGGTCGGTCGGCGCATCGGCCCCCAGCCCGAACAGCGAGTGCCCCCGTGGCAGCGACTCAAGATCGACATCGGGCAAGGCCACCGCGTGCCCAGCGAGCGGGTCGACATGCGCCGGCCAATCGGGCAGGTCCACGAGCTTGGCGCGCAGGAAGTGCTTCGTCGTCTTGGCCTGTTCGAAGGGCGACTCCTTCAGCTCGATCGGCCCCAGGTGCCAGTGGCCGTCGTGGTCGATGCGCGGCTCGCCCGACTTGACCTCCAGCACCAGCAGCCCGTGTTCGGGATGGGTGATGACCGCGTCTGCCTCACCGTCGCGCGCCGGCCCGTAGTCGCGCACCGGGCCGGTCCAGTTGACGTTGACGTAGAGCCGGTACTCCGGACTCGGCAGCGCCGCCCGCAGCCGCTCCTCGACCAGTCGCTCGGCGTCCTCGCCTCGGCTCATGCCTTTGATGATAGGTCCGAGATGCTCCGCTCTCTCGACGCCATCCATGTCGCCACCGGCAACCGAGACCGCCAACCAGTTCGCGGGCTGACATCCAGCCCCGACCGCTCCGTACTACCAGCCGTTGCGGTGGAGTTGTTCCTCCAGGGGTCGGCGGCGGCTCTTGCTGAACGAGCTGGGCGGCTGCTCCCCATCGGATCGATAGCCAAGCGCCACGACACCGACCTGCCTCCGATCGGCCGGCACGCCGAACCGCTCCCGCACCGCGTCCTCGCCGAACGAGAGCCCGAAGAACCAGGTGTCGATCCCGGCGTTCACCGCCGCCAGCTGCAGCTGCATCGCGGCCATGCCTGCATCGATGTCCCAGAACTTGACCGGCCATGCCGTCTCATCGTCGAGGCCGAACTCGATCTTGTCCCCGGCCGAGTAGCGCTCGATGTATCGCCGTGGGTCGGACCACACGAGCACCATCACCGGCGGTCGTGCCGCCTTCTCGTCATCGCCTTCGGGATACTGCGGATCGTCGATCAACGCGTGGAACTCCTCGAGCGCATCGGGCTCGTCGAGCACGAGGAAGTCGACCCCCTGGCTGAACCCCGCGGTCGGCGCCCGCCGCGCCTGGTCGATGACCCGGTCGATCACCGCCCGGTCGGGCCGCTGTTCTCTGAACCGCCGCACGCTGCGGCGCCGCTTGATGACGTCGTCGAAGTCCATCGGCCGACCCTAGCAGGGCATTGCCCTCCGCCGCCGGGTGGTGCATCCTGTCAACGCCATGGACCGGCCCGTGCAGATCGAACTCGCTCAGGACCAGCGGCGACGCGCCAGACGACGAGCCGCCGAACAGGGCCTCACGCTCTCCGACTACATCGCCGGCCTCATCGACGCCGACCTCGAGACATGGATCCCGACGCCGAACGCGCCCGCGATCATCCCCATCGAGGTCGACCTGCCCACCGACCACGAGGGCACCTACATCGGGGAGGCCGTCGCGGCCCGCATGAACAAGCCGCCCGCCTCCGATACGTAGGGCCCGCGGCTCGTATCCCACCGACCCGCAGACACGACAAGGCCCGGGCGTTCGTGGCCCGGGCCGTGCTCGTGAAGGTTCGAGACGAGAGCGGGATCGGCTACCGGCCGACCTTCGACAGCAGACCGGTCGAGCCGGCGCCACTGCCCTCGAGGCCCCAGGGGTTGCCCACGCCGGTGTCGTCCTTGTTCTCCGGCGTGCTGTCCTCACCCTCGGCGTCGGCGTCGGCGTCGGCGTCGGCTTCCGCTTCGGCATCGGCCATGGCCTCCGCTTCGGCTGCGACGGCCTCGGCCTCACTCACGACTTCGGCGGTCTCCTCGATCTGGTCGGTCACCGGCTCGGTCTCATCGGTCGCCTGCTCGGGCTCGGTCTCGACGACCTCATCGGCCGCCTTGCCCACGGCTTCCTTGGCCACCGCTTCAGCAGCCTTGGCGGCAGGAGTACCGTCGAGGTCGACGTCATCGCTCGCGAGGGCGACATGCGGGATCACGATGGCTTCGTTCTCACCCTTCCAGACCTGGAGCTCCACGACCACCAGCGGCAGGTGCTCCGAGAGCGTCTCGAACGTCGTCTGGTAGCGGTCGCTCATGACCTCGGTGACGAGGACGGCGACATGCGTCTTGTCGGGATGCGCGACGCGATTGCGAGCCCAGTTGTCGAGGACCTGGAAGCCGCGCGAAGCCTCCATCTCCCCCAGCTGGACGTCCACGCTGAAGCAGCGTTCGTCATCGGTGAACACGAGGGCATCGTCGGTAGCGCTGTCGGCAACCTCCAGGTCGCCCAGGCCCAGGCGGCTCGGGTGCTCCTTGAGCCAGCTCTTCAGGAAGGACTCGTCCTTGCCCAGCTCGGTGACCGTCGAAACGGCCCCGGAAACGATGTTGGTCATCCCGCTCTCCTCGCGCTAACAGGCAGACGACCGGCGCCGGTGCCGGACCGTCGAAATGAGTACACCGCTGCTCCGCCTTGCCCGCCACGCACCCGAAGGTCCGCCCCCCGGTGGGCCGTGTGGGGCTTCCGTGCACCATGCCGTCCCGCCACGCGTGTCAAACTTGTACCCCCCAAGAGCCACCGCATGCGCACCTGCCCCTGCCCGCGCTCCCGAAAGGAGCATCGATGACCGCCAAGTCCACCGCCAAGACGACCAAGCCGAAGGCATCGGCGAAGACCAAGTCCGCGGCGAAGCCGAAGGCTGCCCCTGCCGCGAAGGCGAAGCCCGCTGCCAAGTCTGTGGCCCCGAAGGCGAAGTCCGCGGCCGAGTCGGCCCCCAAGCCGAAGGCGGCAACGAAGAAGGCGGCAACGAAGAAGACGTCGAAGTCGGCAGGCGCGGCTGATGCGATGACCGCGGTCAAGCCGCTCATCCGTGTGCGCCAGGCGCGCGAGTTCACCGGCAGGAAGGTGACCAAGGCGGAGCTCGAGGCGATCACCGAGGTCGCGCGCTGGTCTGGCAGCAGCCGCAACGAGCAGTCCTGTCGGTTCATCGCGATCCGTGATCGGGAGCTGATCGGGCGCATCGCTGACATGGCCCTGCCGCAGACGCGCGGCCTGCGATCCGCGACCGCGGCCGTGGCCGTCGTAGAGCCGGATGAGCCCGAGCGCGCCAACTCGCGCTCCTTCGACGACGGCCGTGCTGCGGAGCGCATGCTCATCGCCGCGCACATGCTGGGCCTTGGCGGCGGCATCTCGCGTGTGCGGCCGGACGTGCGCGCCGGCATCAACTCGGCCCTGCGACTGCCGTCGAACCGCTCGGTGCGGACGATCGTGGCGTTCGGGCACCCGACCGATGACGCGCTCAAACCGCAGGCGGCTCCGGGCAGGGCTCGCCTGCCGCGCGAAGAGGTCATCTACGAGGAGTGCTGGCCCGACCCGCCGCTCAAGGACTGAGCGTGCCCCGATCCGAGCAGGGCGGCGAGACCGCGACCCTCGTCATCAACTCCGACTCGTCGTTCTGCAGTGCCTGCGGTGGTGGCGCTAACCTGGATGAGGACGCCCACCTCACCATCCTCGCGCGTGAGGTCGCCGGCGGGTACATCGAAGTGCCCGAGGGGCAGCGCGCCGGCTGTGGCGCCACCTTCGTCGCGAGTGCCACCGAGTCGTTCATGCCCGCTATCGCCGAGCTCATCCGCCAAGCGCGCCCCGACCTACCGTTCATGGGCGTCTACGGCGTCGAGGGCCGCGCCTGACTCCAGCAGCGAGTGGCCCTGCAGCAGCCCGTGGCTCCGGCAGCGCTTTGCTCCGCGGCCGTTGCCGCCACTCGTTGCCGCCTCGCCAGGCTCTACCTTCCAGTTCTCTTGGTCTCAACGAGGATCGTCAAGCCGGAGGTGGTCGCGGGGTCGACGGGGATGGCCACGGGCAGCGGTCGACGGGAATGGCCGGGTTCTTGTCCCGATGTCACCTGGGGCGGCCTTGGGCCCACTACTCGGACAAGGCCGCTCTCCGAACGCGCCGCGGACGGACTCTCCTATGCCCAGCACCTGACCAGCTCAGTCGTCGGTGGGAATAGCGCTGGTCGGGCGAGGGGCGTTGGGCCGGCGTGGTCGCTCCGGGTTTCGGGCCTAAGGCCGTCGGGCGTGACATTCGTCCAGAAACGCGGCGCGCCAGATTTGCGGCGCGTCTAGGCACGCGGTGCGTCCAGAAACGCGGCGCGCCAGATTTGCGGCGCGCCGTTGACGTGGTGCGGCCGCGCCACCACCGTCCCCAGCCACGTCACGCCGCCGCTCACGCCGCCGCGCGAGTGCCGGCCGGTGCTACGGCGTCAGTGCCGGGGTTCGATGGCGGCCGCAACGGCGCGGGTGATGGCACCGCGGACCTCGTCGAACGCCGGTAGCCGCGCGCCACTGGCCTCGTCGAGGTAGAGGCCGCGCCGGATCTCGATCATCACCGAGCGCACACGATCGTCCTGGCCGTAGTAGCCGCTGGGCACGAACGTCCCCGCGTAGGGCACGTTCCGCTCCACGCTGAAACCCTCCGCCCGGAACGCGCCGACCAGCACATCGGCCAGCACGGGCGGCGTGTGCCGCTCATCGGTGCCGATGCAGATGTCCGGACGGTCGGGGGTCTGGTCGATCTCGCTCGGCAGCGGCACCGACGGGAAGGAGTGGCAATCGAGCACCAGGCACTCGTCTGCGCCCTCGAGTCGTTCGGCCACCAGGGCGTCGAGCGCGGCATGGTACGGCCGGTAGCGTTCCTCCACGTGACGGCTCCGCAGACGCGAATAGGCCTCGCGGATCAACTGCCCCCGCGAGCCCTGCCAATAGACGACGCCCTGTCCACGCGGCGCCATCGGCTCGGCCGAGTCGTCGAGGAAGCGCTCAGGATCGAACACCAGCCGCGAGAGGTCGTTGACGAACAACGTCAGGCCCAGCTCGGACAGGCCACCGAAGAGCTCATCGGTGAAGTGATCGGTCAGGCGCAGCAGCTCATCGGCCAGCTCGTCGTCGGAGATGAGCAGCTCAGCGCGCACGTCGACGGGGATGACGGTCGAGGCATGCGGCACATGCGCGATGACCGGCACTTCGTCCCCTTCGGGCCGGATGACAGCAGGCACTACCGTGGCTTGACCGGGTACTTCTTGCGCAGGGCCAGGATGGCCTTCTCCACGAGGGTGGTGGCATTGGCGAGATCGCGCGTGAGGGCGCGCATGTCGTCCACGCTGCCCACGAGCGTCTTCACCGGATGCATGACCTCGTTGCGCAGCTCGCCCAGGGGTCTGGTCATGGAGTTCCACTTGTTCGTCTCGTACTTGCCCAGCTCCATGCGCAGCGCGCGGTCCTTCGCGAAGACGCGCAGCAGGTGCTTGAAGTCGAGGTACGAGACGATGTCGTCATGGCCCGAGCCGACCCCGCTGCGCTGCATGCGCTGGTTGAGGTCCTCGACGTCGCGGCTGCCGAGGTGGGCGATGAGGTTCGACTGGTTCGCGCCGTACTTCCAGCGGATGAGGTCGGCAAGGGCGATCTCCAGCCCGGCCAGCACCAGGTAGTAGTAGGCGCGCGCGGGCTGCTTGTTGAAGTCCCAGATGCTGATGATGCCGGTGATCTCGCGACCCTCGAGCACGAAGAGGATGCGCTGGTCCGCGATCCACTCCATGATCTCCGAGATGGGCGTGTCGCCGCTGACGATGGCGCCGCCGGCGAGCGAGTTGGTCACGTTGCGGATGGGCTGCTCGGGGTCGGCCCTCTGCAGCTTGGAGCGCCGCACGTACCCGACGACCCGGCCCTTCGAAGTGACGGGTACGTTCTCCCAGCGGTTCGCCGTCATCGTCCTGAGCACGTTGCCGGCCTTGCTGTAGAGGTCGAACGTCGGCGCGCGCTCGATGTCGATCTCGATGTGGCGCGCTCGCACGCCTTGTCCGAGGTCGATGTGGGGAACGCTGTTCTCCCAGCTGCGCGAACGCGTCGGCAGCGGGCGTGGGGTCCGGTGTTCAGCCGTCATGCGGTCTCGGGGTGGCGGGTCATGAGGAAGACGGCCTCCTGCTCGTGGCCGTCGGATCGGGTGGGGTGCTCGATGTGCCGGTCCGTCGCGGATCGGTCGGTGAGCCGTGGATCCAGGCTGCTGGGCATGGTGTCTTCCCTCCGTGAGCGCGAACTGTGCCACAGTCCCGCTCGGAGGTGTGATGCGAACTCGGTCCTTGCTCTCGCTGCTGGTGGCGCTTGCGCTGGTGCTCGTACCCGGTGCCGCGCCCGCGCTCGATGCACCCAGCCCGCCCGACGACGGCGAGGTCGTGCGAGTCATCGAGGTCATCGACGGCGACACCATCCGCGTCGAGTGGCCCGACGGCTGGTGGGAGCGCGTGCGCTACATCGGCATCGATACGCCCGAGATCGGCCACGATCCCGACGAGGCCGATGAGCCCTGGGGTCGCGAGGCCACCGCGGTCAACGCCGACCTTGTCGATGGGCGGGACGTCCTGCTCGAGTCCGACGTCAGCGACACCGACCGGTACGACCGGCTGCTGCGCTACGTGTGGGTGGAGACCGACGCCGACTGGGTCATGGTCAACGGCGAGCTCGTCGCGCGCGGCCTCGCCGACGTCCGCGCCTACGAGCCCGACACGAAGCACCACACCTGGTTCCAGCAGCTGCAGGACGGTGCCCGTGCTGCCGGATCGGGCATGTACGGCGACGGGGACGAAGACGACGATGGGAACGGCTCCTCCGAGCTCGAGGAGAAGGGCTTGCTCGAGCAGCTGCTCGACCTCATCGGGTGGGAGGACTAGGCCCCGGGAGTCGACCTGCAGCGCCGCCTGCCCACACCGACGGCCGACGCCGGGGGCGGAGACAGGGAGCTGGCCCCATGGCCGATGCGGACAGCGAAGTAGCACCCGGCCGCTGACGTGTCATGAGAGCTGGCACGAGTCTGGAGCACACTGGCGCCATGGATGACCAGGAGATCTGCTCGCGCTGCGGGTCGCCGCTGGATAGCGATCCCGATGACGACCCTGCCGGAGGCGTCGATGGGCTGCCACTCTGCGGCGAGTGCGTACGCAACCGCGACGCAGCGGCCGACTTCGAGGCCGTGGACATGATGGACGGCGAGCTGGACGGGATGATCGATCTCTGAATCAGGCATCGAAGCGGCGGGATCGAGGCCCCGTCGCATCGCCAGCTGACGCGTCAGGGCGCACGGATCACCGCGCCCGAGCCGCCGGTGCTACCGTGAACGTGAAATCGATTACACCGCTGGTCCCCCCTGGCGATACGACGAACGACGGAGCGTTCTGATGCGGTGGACCGCGCATGGTCTGGTGGCCCTCGTGGCCGGAGTCCTCTTGGGTAGTTCGCTCGTCTCGGGTGCGCTGGCGCAGGTCAGCGACCCGGAGTCGGCGGTCATCTTCGATCTCTCGCGGGTGCCGAACGACGAGGCGGCTCAGCGCGAGCTCTTCAGTGCCACCGACGTATCGGACGCCGAGACCCTGGCGATCCATGGGTTCCGCGACGAGCTGGTGCAGGCCCTGCGCGATGCGAAGGCCGAGTTGGCGAGGTATCGGGCATACCGCGACGAGCCCCGCTGGGCCACCATCTACGACGGTTGGGGCTACGTCGACATCGAGCGATTGGCCGACTACGTCCCCATCGCCCAGCACGTCGAGGACCATCCCGACGCCCTCGGTTCTAGGGAGACCGTCCCATGACTCGAATCCTGTCCAGCTTGACCGCCGTCCTCATGGCCCTGGTGCTGGCCATGGGCGCCCTGGCTCAGCCGGCCGACGACGAGTGGGTCGACTCGCTGGTCATGGCCCGTGATCGGCTCGACAGTGACATCGCCCTGCTCGACGGGGAGCTGACCTCGATCGCCGAGCGGATCGCGAGCGACGACTGGCGTATCGACACGGATGCGACGGGGAAGCTCGTCGAGCTCGATCTGCGCACGCTCGACCGGTACGTGCCGCTCGCGGTGGTGTTTTCCCAGCATCCCGGCATACTCCGGCTGGAACTGAGCGAGGTGCTCTGGCAGGCCGATCCTGCGGCGTGGGGTGCCGTGATGGCGATCGGCAAGACCGGTGACCTCGAAGGCAAGACCGTGGACGAGGTCATCGCCATGGTCCGTCGCGCCAATCAGCAGAGCGCGGACGACAAGCGCGCGGTGTACACCGACTGGAAGCAGAAGGTGCAGGCCGAACGCGATGGGCTGGCGGAGTTGCGCGATGAGATCCAGCGCGAGCTCGATGCCATCGCGAATGCCGCCGGCGCCTCGGCATCGCCGGAGGCCTCCCTCGAACCGAGCCCGCTGCCATCACTGGCTCCGTCCCCCGACGTCACCCCCGAACCGAGCCTCGAACCGAGCCCCGAGCCCTCGGTCTTGCCGTCGTCTGCGCCATCACCTTGTCCCGAGAGCGATATGTGGTGCCAGGACGAGGACCAGGAAGCCGCACCCGCACCCTCGCCGCTCCCGTCGCCCGCACCCTCGCCCACGCCGGCCGAGGCCACACCGGGGATCGAGGTCGACGGCGTCCAGTACGACGCACTCGAGGGCCTCACCGCCTGTGCCGAGGATGATCCCGCGTGCAGCACGATGGGAGCCCTCATGACCTGCTGGGGCAACGAGCTCGGCTGCTATTCGCCCGCGATCGCACCGGACGCGGCCACCGAGCTCTGGAGCACCGGGGTCTTCGACGGAGACTTCGAAGGCTGGGGCATCACCGCGCACCTCGAGCAGGTGAGCTCGGCCGTCAGCGGCACGATCGAGGACCGCAAGGGACCGCTGGAGATCGTGGCCGAAGAGGTCAGCCGAAACCGCGTCGAAGGCCACTACTTCGGTGACGTCTGGTGGCAGGTCGGTCGCGACGACGGCAGCATGGGGCCTGCGGATGTGCCGTTCCAGGGCTGCTCGGAGCCTCGCGATGGCACGACCTTGTGGGGGGAGGTCACCATCACGCCCAGCGACGGCTGGGGGCATGATCGAGAGCCACAGACGCACCTGACCATCGACGCCCGTCCGTGCGACGAGGCCTGGCGCGAGGCCAACCCTGCGTATGACAACGCGAACCAGTGGCTCGTCGACGGGCCTCGGACGCCGCCACCAGGTTCCGCTTGGGCCCAGGCGCCCGTCGATGCCGCGCGACCCTGGGCTGGCGAGTGGTTCGTCGATCTTGGCTCGATGCGCATCGACCAGCAAGGCGACCAGCTCACGGGACTGATCCTCTCGCCGGATGGCGCGGTGACATTCCAGGCTGAGCCGATGGACCCAGCCCTCGCCGGCGACCTCTATGACCCCACCGTCACCCGGGTCGGCCGATGGCAAGGCGACGCCTTCGCCTCCTGGCTGGCCGGCTTCGGCAGCATCCCCGCTGACTGGGGTTGCGCCGCACCGCGCGATGGAGCCGACCAGTGGGGCGATATCCTGCTGCGCATCGGCGGCACCGACGGTGATGCGATGAACCGCATCGATGCCGCGTGGTTGCCGTGCGACGAGGCCTGGCGGGATGCCATCGGCTATAACGACGACTACGACTGGTGGTATGACCGCGAGGACAAGTTCAGCGGATGGCGGCTGCGCCTTGCGGCCGCATCGGAGGAGTGAGGATCCCGATGAAGAAGACACTCTCGATGCTCCTGAGCGGCGCGCTGACCCTGGTCCTCGCCCTTCCCGTGGTGGCCCAGGCAGAGGAGGTCCGGACCGAGCTGCTCGGCGACATCGGACGCACCATGACCCAGGTACAGGCGGAGCTGGCCGCTATCGACGAGCGCGAGGCCAGCGACGACTGGATGGTCTTCGAGTCGCAGGACCGCGGCCTGATCGAGGTCGATCTGACGAGGATCGACGAGTGGATCCCCGCGGCGAAGGTGCTTCGTGATGGCTCGTCCTCAGAGCAGGCCATGAGCGACGCGGTCGCGTCAAGGGTGCCCGACTTGTGGGAGGCCTCGGTCCTGCTCGCTGATGCGCCCGAGTGGGTGTTCGACGCCGGTTCGGACGCCGTCATCGCCTGGCTCCGCGATCGCTTCGGCCACCTCCAGACCCCGGAGCGCAAGGCCGCTCTCTATGATGCGGAGCGCGCGCGTCTGCTCGAGGACCTCGAGGCACTGCGTCGCACCCAGGAGTTCTTCGAGTCCGAGGTGCTCCTGACAGAGACGCCGCAGACCGAGACGGCACAGACCGAATCAGCGCAGGTCGAGAGCTTCTGCCGTGAGATCGCCAAGGGTGAGACGCTCATGGCCGAAGACGGCTCGACCACCTACCTGGGCGAGCCGATCCCACCCATCGAAGACTTGCCCGACTGGTGCCGAGACGCGCTGCTCGTGTGGCTCACCGGCAGCGATGAGCCACTCCCCACGCCACCTGTGGAGGACGGCGTGGCAGCGCAGATCCGCCAGAGCCAGGACCCACTCGAGTGGGAGACCGACAAGGCCATCGACCACGGCCGCTGGAACGGCCTCTGGGAGTACTGGGGCTATCCCGGGCTCACGCTCGTGCAGGTCGGCGACCACGTCTTCGGGACATACCAGGACGGCGACGGCTGGATGAAGCTGGCGGTCCAGGACGAGCACACGCTCATCGGCCACTGGTATGAGAACGAACACGCGAGCATCACCTGCGAGAGTGAACGGGACGGCACGCAGCACTGGGGTTCGCTACAGCTGCACTTCGACGATGACTTCAGCGCCTACGAGGGCACCTTCGGTGACTGCGGGGACCTGACCGGCTCGTGGATCGACGGGAACCGCGCCCAGTGATGCGGCTGCTGTCCAGCTTGACCGCCGTCCTCATGGTCCTCGTGCTGGCCGCGGGCGCCCTGGCTCAGCCGGCCGACGACGAGTGGGTCGACTCGCTGGTCATGGCCCGTGATCGGCTCGACAGTGACATCGCCCTGCTCGACGGGGAGCTGACCTCGATCGCCGAGCGGATCGCGAGCGACGACTGGCGTATCGACACGGATACGACGGGGAAGCTCGTCGAGCTCGATCTGCGCACGCTCGACCGGTACGTGCCGCTCGCGGTGGTGTTTTCCCAGCATCCCGGCATACTCCGGCTGGAACTGAGCGAGGTGCTCTGGCAGGCCGATCCTGCGGCGTGGGGTGCCGTGATGGCGATCGGCAAGACCGGTGACCTCGAAGGCAAGACCGTGGACGAGGTCATCGCCATGGTCCGTCGCGCCAATCAGCAGAGCGCGGACGACAAGCGCGCGGTGTACACCGACTGGAAGCAGAAGGTGCAGGCCGAACGCGATGGGCTGGCGGAGTTGCGCGATGAGATCCAGCGCGAGCTCGATGCCATCGCGAATGCCGCCGGCGCCTCGGCATCGCCGGAGGCCTCCCTCGAACCGAGCCCGCTGCCATCACTGGCCCCGTCCCCCGACGTCACCCCCGAACCGAGCCTCGAACCGAGCCCCGAGCCCTGTGCAACCAGCGGCGAGAACGCCATCGACGTGCTCTCCTGTGACTGGGATGCCACGCCCGAACCGACGCTGATGCCCGAGCCGCTCGGCGACCCGGGCATCGACTGCGCCGGCGAGTTCGCGGATGCGCTCGAGGCGCCGTACACGTCGTTGTCCGTCGCTCAGATCGGTGCCTGCTTCGATGACTGCCAGGACTGGATCTCGTGGCACGGCAGCTTCGGCGATACCCTGCCCGGCTGGTGCTCGGAACCGGAGGACTCACCGCTCGCGATGTGGGAAGGGCAGTGGCCCACCAACCGTGGCGTGCTGACCCTGACGGCCGAGGCGGGTCGGCTGATCGGCGAGTTCGAGTCGGGTGCCGACAGCTCGCTGGCTGGTGCACAGGTCGTGCTCGAGCCAGGTGAGGAGAACAGGTACTCTGCCGTCGGTCGCTGGAGCAACACCGAAGGACGATACGAGTGCGCCGACGAGTTCGGGGCCGAACCGGGCCACTGGGGTGAGATCTGGCTCGACCTGGGCGCGAACGACCTGCTCTTCGGTGGCTTCAACCACTGCAATGAACGGGGCGGCGGCTGGATCGACATGGACTAGCGGCCGCCCCTGAGAATCGGTAGCCTCTGCACATGACGTTCGGGACCGTCACGAGCCGCCTGTTGAGCGCCGGCATCAGCGCATCCGTGGCTGTGGCGATGCTCACATCCTCGGCCTTCGCGGCCGCCACGGACCCCGAGCTCATCGCCACCGTCGAGCTGCCCGAGGGCGACATCCAATACGAGATGGAGCTGGGCACGCTGCATTTCTTCGACGGTGAGGATCAGCCCTTCGCCATCCAGGCCATCGACGGCTGCAGCATCAACGGGCACGTCTGGCTCTTCGGCGCCGGCCTCTCCGGCATCCCCATCCCGGTGGCGGTGACCGATCGCCAGACGAACCGTTCTGAACGGCTGCTGCTGCCGGCCTTCGAGCCGGACAAGCCTATCGGTACCCAGTTCCTGCCCGAGGCGCTCGAGATCTGTCTCGAGGAAAGCCAGGTCGGCGGTCTGCCCCCGCTCGACGCGACGGCCACGTTCACCTCGGCCAACAACAAGGGCCAGGACGCGACCGACCTCATCACCCTGCTCGCGGACGGTCGTGACGACGCCTACCAGCGCATCTATCGCGGCGGCGAGACGTGGTCGGTCATCACTAGGGGCTCGCCCATCGCGGCCATCGACCTGGACGGCGTCGGCGATCAGTTGCTGCTCTTCAGCGAGAGCCGCACCCCGCGTCAGCTCGAGGGCATCATGTTCTCCGGCAAGGACGGCATGCTGCCCGCCACGGACAGGCTCGAGAAGACCATCAACGGCCTCACCAACGCCCGCGTCCGCCGTGCCTACGAGACCGCCAAGGCCGGCCGTGTGCCGCGGGGCATCATCGAGGACCTCCGCCTCAAGGGCGTCGAGCGCGTCCATCACGTCTCACTCGACTTCGACACGCTCGGCGCCGACGCCTATCTCGCCGCCGCACGCTGGATCAAGGAGGGCGGCGCGCCCATCGAGCCACCCGACCCGGTCGCGCAGCGATTCACCGTCGAGCTCGTCACTGCCGCCGGCGACCGCACCGAGATCCCGCTGGTGGGGCCGCTCATCGGCAGCGATGCGGAGGGCAAGCGCTGGGAGCATGCCAACGGGGAGGCGCTGGTCGAGATCATCGATACCTGCTCCCTGACCGGCACCTTCTGGACCTGGGCCGGCGTGGCCACCGACGAGCCGGTCGAACTGGTCATCACCGACAGCAAGGACGGGACCTCGGTCTCCCACCTCGTGTGGACCGACCGACGAGACGTCTCACGCCACGCTGACACCGGCGCGCTCGACAGTTGCCCCTAGCCACATCGGTGCCTGTCGCGCTACCCGTTCGGTGTGTTGAGCCGCGATACGGCGTGGGTATGCTGTAGCCATGGGTAAGGCCAAGTGGTGGGTCTGTGAGAGCTGCACGAGCCTGAACGATCTGCCTGCCAACAAGTGCTACAACTGCCGGGTCGCCAAGCCGGGGAACGCGAAGCTCATCGATGACCAGTACAGCCAAGTCGGTGGTGGCGAACAACGCGTCGGCATCACCGTCGACCTGTCGAAGGTCGGGGACCTGACCCGACCTGACCCCAAGGAAACCGCCGAGGGTGGCAGCTTCGTGCAGGCCTTCGAGCAAGGCGACGACGCCGAAGAGGGCGTGGCCACCGATATGCCTCAGACACCGCGGTACGACCCGTACGCCGGTGCCTTCGAGTCGACTCCATCGTCGCCCGCCGAGCCTCGGCCGATCCGCGAGCCGACGAGACGCGGCATCGACGCCATCGGTGGACGGCATTGGACCGAGCCGGAGCCCACGCCGGCCGCTGAGGGGGAGCCCACGCCGGCCGCTGAGGGGGAGCCCGCGCCGGCCGCGGTCCCACCCCCACCGGGGTCGTCACCGCCGTGGCCGCCGCCCGGGGCTGCTCCACCGCCGCACGGCACCCAGCTACCTCCAGCGCCACCGCCCGGCGCTGCCCCTCCGCCGCCCCGCACCCAGCCACCTCCGGGCGTTCCACCTCGGCCGATGGTTCCTCCGCCGCCCCGCACCCAGCCTCCAGGCGCTCCGCCTCGGCCGATGGCTCCACCGCCACCCGGCCCACCTCGCCCGCCCGGCGCGCCGCTACCGCCACCGGGTTCGCAAGGTCGCCCGCCCATGCCTCCGCCCCCACCCGGAACCGCGCCACTTCCGCGACCACCGCGGGAGGCGCCCAAGGACGAGTAGGCCGACACGAAGGGGCCCGGCCGGGTCGGCCGGGCGCTGCCGACCCCGTCGCTCGTGGACAGATGTCGCCGGAGCCGACCGCAGTCACACCCGTATTCACCGCCGGCGACTCTCAGCGGCTGCCGTCCACGGATCTCAAGCGTGCTGGGGCATAGCAGGTGTCGGGGTCGACCCGAAAGGGGCTCCGACATCGGCGGTGCGTCGGACTACCGTCGACTCCAGCGACGGATGTCTACCGGGTCCGCCCGCAACCATCACTTGCGTCGCCGGAGCCGACGCCGACTACGGATGCGCCGATCGCAGCGTCGACTGACCGTCCCCGCCCACCCGACAGAGCGATATCCCGGCACACGAAGGGGCCCGGCCGGGTCCGCCAGGGAAAGCCGACCGACCCAGCCCCGCTGTAGTCGTGCGTACGAACTCACACCCGAGAACTGGCACTTCGGGTCCCGATTCCGGTACCCTGCACTCCCTGAGTGAGGGGGAAGGAGAGGTCGCGGCCATCGTCACATGCTCTAGTTGCTCTGCGGAGAACGCTACTGGCCGCCGCTTCTGTGATCAGTGTGGCGCCAGCCTCGCTGCTTCCTGCCCGGACTGCGGCGGCGAGAACCGTCCTGAAGCTCGCTTCTGCGGGGATTGCGGCCAGCCCCTGACGCCCGGTGCCACCGCGGCATCCGCGACCACGCCCGCACCCGCGGCAGCAGCGTCGAGTCCGGCCACCGGTTCCGCCGCCGAACGCCGCCTCGTCTCCGTCCTCTTCGCCGATCTCGTCGCCTTCACCAGCTACTCCGAAGGCCGTGACCACGAAGCCGTGCGCGAGACGCTCACGCGCTATTTCGAGGCCACGCGCGAGGTCATCGAGCGCCACGGTGGTGTGGTCGAGAAGTTCATCGGCGATGCCGTGATGGCCGAATGGGGTGCTCCACGCACCAACGAGGACGACGCCGAACGAGCGGTGCGGGCAGCCCTGGAAGTGGTCGAGGCCGTACGTAATCTGGGTGAGGACCTGCACGCGCGCGTGGCCGTGCTGACCGGACAGGCGGCCGTCACCATCGGCGCTACCGACCAGGGCATGGTCGCGGGCGATCTGGTCAACACCGCCGCCCGCCTGCAGGCCGCCGCTCCGCCGGATGCCGTCCTCGTCGGGCAGGCCACGATGCAGGCCGCGTCGAGCGCCATCGCCTTCGAGGAAGCGGGCGATCAGATACTCAAGGGCAAGACCGTGCCGGTCCCCGCCTGGCGTGCCCTGCGCGTGGTCGGTGACACCCGCGGCAAGGGTCGGACCGAGGGCCTGGAGCCACCGTTCGTCGGCCGTGAGCTGGAGCTGCGCCTGCTGAAGGACCTGCTCCACGCCACGGGCAAGGAGCGCCGACCACGCCTCGTCTCGATCACCGGCCCCGGCGGAATCGGCAAGAGCCGCCTCGCGTGGGAGTTCGAGAAGTACGTCGACGGCCTCGTCGAGGGCATCTACTGGCACCGCGGTCGCTCGCCCAGCTATGGCGATGGCATCGCATTCTGGGCCCTGGGCGAGATGGTCCGTCGTCGCGCCAACCTCATCGAGAGCGACGATGAAGCCACCACCCGCGATGGTGTGCACCGCGTCGTCGAGGAGTTCATCGAGGCGGACGATCAGGCTTGGGTCGAAGGCGCACTGCTGACGCTGCTGGGCCTGGAGCCGCCGCCGCCCGGCGGCCGTGACGCGTTGTTCGCCGCCTGGCGCACGTTCTTCGAGCGCATGGCCAGCGATTCCACGACCGTGCTCATCTTCGAGGATCTGCAGTGGGCCGATCCAGGCCAGCTCGACTTCATCGACCACCTCATGGAGTGGGCCAAGGGCGTGCCCTTGCTGGTGGTGACGCTGGCTCGACCGGATCTCCTCGAACGGCGGCCCGGCTGGGGTACCAGCGCGCGTTCCTTCAACGCCATCGGCCTGGAGCCGCTCACCGCCGAGCAGATGGGCGCGCTGTTGACTGGCCTCGTGCCCACGATGCCAGCGGACGCGGTCGAAGAGGTTCTCTCGCGCGCGGACGGCATCCCACTCTATGCCGTCGAGACCGTGCGCATGCTCGTCACCGACGGCCGCCTCGTGCCCGATGGCGAGACCACCTTCCGTCCATCCGGCGACCTCGGCGAGCTGACCATCCCTGATTCGCTGCGAGCGTTGGTCGCCTCGCGTCTCGACGGCCTCGATCCCGACGATCGAGCCCTGCTCCAGGATGCCACGGTGCTGGGCCAGACCTTCGACCATCGGTCGCTCGCGCACATCGCCGGACAGGACGAGGACGCGGTCGAGGGCCGGCTCAACGCGCTGATCAAGGGCGAGCTCCTGGAGATCTCGGTCGACCCGCGCTCGCCGGAACGCGGCCACTACGGCTTCGTGCAGTCGGTCATCCGGGAAGTCGCCTACGAAACGCTCTCGCGCCGTGATCGACGCTCGCGGCACCTGGCTGCTGCCCGCTACTACGAGGCCGAGGGTGACGAGGAGCTGGCAGCTGTCCTGGCCACCCACTACCTCGCGGCGCTCGAGACCTCCGACCCCGGGCCGGAGGCCGACGCCTTGCGGGTGCAGGCACGCCTGTCGCTTCGAGCAGCGGCCGACCGGGCCCTCGACCTGGGTTCGCCCGACCAGGCCACGACGCATCTCGAAGCCGCCTTGGGCGTGACCACCGAGCCTGCCGAACGGGCACCGCTGCTGCTGCGCGCGTCCGACGCGGCCACCGCCGCCGGTGCCGTGCCCAAGGCCGTCGAGTTCGCGCGCGAGTCGATGGCGGCGTACCGCGCGGTGGGCGATACGGTCGCGGCACTCAGCGCTGCTGGCAATCTGTCCAGCCACCTGCTTGACATCGGTCAGCTGGACCAGGCGACCGAGCTGCTCGAAGCCGCGGTCGTCGAGGCTGAGCCATACCCGGAGGTCCAGGCCGACCTGCTGGCGCGCTCGGCTCGGGCCTATATGCGCCTGACTCGTGACGAGGAGGCGGTCGCCGCCGCCGACCGCGCCATCGTCCTCGCTGAGCCACTGATGCTCGACCGCATCGTGGCCGAGGCCATGGCCAACAAGGGCTCTGCTCTGATGAAGCTGGGGCGGCTGCGCGAACCACAGCTGCTGCTCACCGCCGCTGCCGACGTGGCCCATGCGGTGGGGGACCACGATCTCGAGCTGCGCGCTCGAGGCAATCTCAGCGTGGCCCTCTTCATGCATGATCTGCCCGCGGCCGAGGAGCTGCGGCGACAGGGCGTCGAGCTGGCCACGCGGCTCGGCTCCTACAAGTGGAGGGACCTGTTCGCTGCGGCCAGCGTGAGCAGTGCTGACATCGCCGGCGTCGACTGGGACGGCGGCCTCGAGGCGCTCGAAGGGCTCCTCGCCGAGGACATCGAGGTCATCGCCCACGCCGAGCTGTTGGAGACCAAGGCAAGGCTTCTGATGGCACGTGGGGAGGATTCCAGCGAGACGCTGGCCCAGCTGCGAGCCATCGGCGATGGGATCGGTGATGGTGAGCTGCAGGCGTTATGCGCAGTGGTCGAGGCCGAGCAGCACTTCTATGAAGGTCGACTCCACGAGGCGCAGGCGATGCTGCGCGAGGTCACGCCGCAGCTGGGACAGAACGTCGCCCTCGGATGGATCGACCAGGTCGTCGTGGGTGCGGTCCTGCGGGACCTCGAGGCGGTGCGATCGGCCGAGGTGTCCCTGCGAGTGGACCCGCAATACAACAACGCCATGGCTGCCAGCAAGCAGTTGGCTGCCGCCTGTCTCGCCGCACTCGAGGGTCGCGAGGTCGATGCTGTGGCGGAGTACCGTGGCAGCGTCGAGCACTTCGAAGCGGCGGGCTGGCACTACTGGGTCGCGATCGCACGGGTGCTGGCGCTGACGCTGATGCCCCGGGAGCCGGCCTTCGACGGCTGGGAGGAGGTGGCTCGCGCCCGCCTCGAGACGCTCGGCGCCAAGCCAGCCCTGCGCCTGCTCGACGAGGCCGTGGCCCAGGCCTCTCTCGCACCCAGCCCGATCCCTGCCACCGAGGCGAGCCCATCCCGATGAGCGTGCAGTGCGCCCGATGCGGCCGCGAGAATGCGGCCGACGCTGCCTTCTGCGACAACTGCGGTGGGGCCCTCGAGTCGGGCTGCCCGAACTGCGGCTCCGAGAATCGACCAGGAGCCAAGTTCTGTCGCAGCTGCGGCACCCGTCTGGGTGAAGCCGAAGCAGTCGCGGTGGCCGAGGCCTCGTCTGCAGCGAATACATCGGCCGACGCCAGGACCGCGGAACGACGGCTGGTGACGGTGCTCTTCGCCGACCTGGTGGCATTCACCGACTACAGCGAGGGTCGTGACCACGAGCTCGTGCGCGAAACGCTGACGCGCTACCACGAGGCCACGCGCCATACGATCGAGCACCACGGCGGGCTGGTGGAGAAGTTCATCGGCGACGCGGTCATGGCCGTCTGGGGCGCCCAGAAGGCCAACGAGGACGATCCCGAGCGTGCCGTTCGGGCTGCCCTCGAGGTCACCGAAGCCGTGCGCAACCTGGGCGAGGGTCTCGAGGCCCGCGTCGGTGTGCTCACCGGACAGGCTGCCGTGACCATCGGTGCTACCGATGAGGGCATGGTCGCGGGCGACATGGTCAACACCGCCGCCCGCCTGCAGGGCGTCGCTCTTCCGTCGTCGGTGCTGGTAGGGGAGGCCACGATGCATGCGGCCGCCGACGCTATCGCCTTCGAGACAGCCGGCGAGCACCAGCTCAAGGGCAAGTCCACGCCAGTGCCGGCATGGCGCGCGCTGCGCGTCGTGGGCGATCGCGGTGGCCGCAGCCGCAGCGAGAGCCTGGAGCCGCCGTTCGTCGGCCGCGAGGTCGAGCTGCGCCTGCTCAAGGACCTCTTGCACCAGATCGGCGAGGAGCAGCGACCGCGCCTGGTGTCGATCACCGGCCCCGCCGGCATCGGCAAGAGCCGGCTGGCGTGGGAGTTCGAGAAGTACCTCGACGGCCTTGTCGAGGACGTCTACTGGCACCGTGGGCGTGCCCCGAGCTACGGCGAAGGGGTGACCTTCTGGGCACTCGGAGAGATGGTTCGCAAGCGCGCCGGCCTGCTCGAGTCCGACGACGAGGACACCACCCGGCGCCGGATCCACGACACCGTCGAGCGATGGGTGCCGGACCAGAAGGACCGCGAGTGGGTGGAGCCGGCGCTGCTGACGCTGCTGGGCCTGGAGCCCGCGCCGGCCGGCGGACGAGACGTGCTCTTCGCCGCCTGGCGCATCTTCTTCGAGCGCATCGCCCGTCACGGCACGACCGTGCTCCTCTTCGAGGATCTCCAATGGGCCGACGGCGGGCAGCTCGACTTCATCGACCACGTCATGGAATGGGCCAAGGGCGTGCCGCTGCTGGTGGTCACGTTGGCGCGGCCGGACCTGCTCGAGCGACGGCCGGGTTGGGGCACGGCCGCGCGTTCGTTCAACACCATCGGGCTGGAGCCCCTGACCGACGGCCACATGCGCGAGCTGCTCACGGGCCTCGTTCCCACGATGCCCGCCGAGGCCATCGAGCAGGTTCTTGCGCGCGCAGACGGCATCCCGCTCTACGCGGTCGAGACCGTGCGTATGTTGGTCTCCGACGGCCGGTTGACGGCCACCGACGAAGGCACCTTCAGTCCCGCCGGCGAGCTCGGCGAGTTGGCCATGCCCGACTCCCTGCGTTCGCTCATCGCCTCGCGCCTCGATGCTCTCGACGAGGCCGATCGCTCGCTGCTGCAGGACGCAGCCGTGCTGGGCAAGACCTTCTCAGCCGACGCGCTGGCAGCCATCTACGGCCAGGAGTCATCCGAGATCGAGCCCCGCCTGCGGGCTCTGACCAAGCGTGAGCTGCTGGAGATCTCCGTCGATCCGGCCTCGCCCGAGCGCGGCCAGTACGGCTTCGTCCAGTCGGTCATCCGCGAGGTGGCGTACGACACGCTCTCCCGCCGCGACCGCCGCGCACGGCACCTGGCGGCCGCGCGCTACTTCGAGGCCCTCGATGAAGACGAGCTCGCAGGCGTGCTCGCGACCCACTACCTCGCGGCGCTGGAGGCCACTGATCACGGGCCCGACGCCGACGCGCTCCGTATCCAGGCTCGCCTCGCGCTCAGTGGTGCGGCCGAACGGGCCTCGTCCCTGGGGGCGTGGGACCAGGCCCTCGAGCAGCTGCGGCAGGCTCTTGACATCACCGAGGACGCGGCCGAACGCGCCAACCTGCTCGAACGCGCGGCCGATGCAGCCGACCTCGCGGCCCGCTACGTGGAAGCCGAGGTCCTGGGCTTCGACGCCATCGAGGCCTATCGCTCGGTGCCAGACCCGAGTGGCGTGGCCAGGGTCTCCGCCCTGATGGGCGGCATCCTCGTCGACAGCGGCAAGCTGACCGAGGTGGTGTCGTTCCTGGAGGCCGCCATCGCCGCCGCCGATCGCCCCGAGGACGATGAGCACCGAGCGGACATGCTGGCGCGGCTGTCGCGTGCGCACATGCGGCTGACCGAGGAGACCGCGGCCATCGAGCGAGCGAACCAGGCCCTCGACATCGCCGAGCCGCGCCGGCTCAAGCGCATCATCGCCGAGTCCTTCGTCAACAAGAGCGCCTCGCTCAACGCCCTCGGACGCTTGCGAGAGTCGGTGGTCCTGATGCAGGCGGCCGTCGAGCTGGCCCACGAGATCGGGGATCTCGCCCTCGAGCTACGCGCACGCAACAACCTGGCCATGGTCCAGGCTTCTGAAGACTGGGATCGGGCCCTGGCCGGTGCCCGCGAGTCGTATGACCTGGCCAACCGGCTGGGCGTCCAACAGATGTCGACATGGCTTTCGGGCGCCATCGGCATCGGCGCCATCGGAGAGGGCCTCGACTGGGACGGATCCCTGCAGCGGATCGACGACCAGCTGGAGGTTTCGCCATCGGACGTCGATCGGGCCAGGCTGATCGGTGTGCGCGAGGACATCATGGCCTGGCGCGGCGAGAGCGATCCCGAGTTGACGGCCGAGCGTTTGCGTCTGGGGGCCTCGATGAGCGATCCGGACATGGACGCCTGGAACTTCCACATCCCCGCGAACCTGGCTCTCGCCTGCGGCCGGTTCGACGAGGCCATCAGCACCTTCCGCAAGTTGGCCACGATCAACTACCAAGCCGTCACCGAGGCACGCCAGGGGTTGACTCTGGCTGCGCAGTTGGCCGGTCATGCAGCGGCCGCGCGCGAGGCGCGAGATGCGATGGCGAGGGATAGCTCCGCGGGTCACTACGCTGACGCCGTGCGCGCGCTGACCGCTGCCGGCGTGGCCTCGTTCGACGGTGATGACGACCAGGCGCTGCATCACTACCGCACCGCCATCGAGGAGTTCGTGGCCTGCGCTGCGAGGTTCAACGCCGCGCTCGCCAAGCTCGCCGCGCTCGCCCGGCTACCTGACGAGCCCGCCATCGACGGCTGGGCCGACGAGGCCCGCGAGCGCTTCGAGATCGTGAAGTCGCCGGCGTTGCTTGAGCGGCTCGAGGAGGTCGTCTACGCTCGCGACCATGGGGGAGCCAATGGCATGGCTGGCAGCGAGCGAGGAGCCGTGGACGCGGTATCGGACGCTGTTGGACCTGGAGGCGCGAGCGCCTGACGACGCCGAGGTCCGTGCGGCACGGGCCGAGATGGTCGCGGCTGAGCCGGTCCGAGCACTCGCCGATCGTGCTGCGACGTGGCCGGGCCATCCGCTCAGGCGGCACAACGACGCGGCGCACCCGCTCTACGCCATCTCGACGCTGGCCGACTTCGGGCTGACGCGTGAGGACCCCGGGATCGCCGGCGTCGCCGAGGCGGTGCTGGCCCACTTCGACGGCGAAGGCTTCGAGTCGCTTCTGTGGCTGCCACGCTTCCTGACCAAGGAGGCCGACGACGGCGAGCGCTGGACCTGGATGCTGTGTGACGCACCCACGTTGCTCTATGCGCTGCTGTCGTTCGGCTACGCCGATGACGAGCGGGTCGAGGCCGCCGTGAGCTCGCTGGTGAAGCGGGTCGAGGGCAATGGCTGGCGCTGTGGAGCGGCCTCGTCGGTCCCCAGTTTCGGTGGGCCCGGCCGGATCGGCGATACCTGCCCCATGGCCACGGTCTACGCGCTCAAGGCCCTGTCCGTGACCGCGCTCGCGGCCGACGAGGACGTGGTCGGCCCCGGCGTCGAGGCGCTGCTCGACCACTGGCAGCACCAGCGCGACTACAAGCTGCGCATGTTCGGCATCGGCACCGACTTCCGCAAGCTGCGCTACCCCTTCGTCTGGTACGACGTCCTCCACGTGGCCGAAGTTCTCAGCCGCTTCCGGGCGGCCACCGCCGACCAGCGCTTTGCGGAGATCGTCGAGGCCATCGCCAGCCAGGCTGACGCAGACGGGCGGTTCAACGCCGGTGCGATGTTCCGCGCCTGGAAGGACTGGTCCTTCGCTGACAAGAAGCGGCCCTCACCGTGGCTCACCTTCCTCGTCCGCCGGATCGAGGCGCGCGCCGCGGCCTGACGCCTGCGTGAATCCGCGCGCGCCGGTACGCTCTCCGGGCTACATGACACCCCGCCGTGTCGTCGCGCTCGCCCAGGCGTTGACGATGTCCATGCTGCTTCTGCCTGGGCCCCTCTCTACCGGCCCGGCCGTGGTTCAGGCTGCCCTGCAACCGGCTGATCCCGCGCCGGGCACCGTCTACGATGCCGCCGGCAAGGGCATCGGTTGTCAGCCCAGCAGCGGCAAGTACAAGGGTCCCGGCCTGCCCAAGGATCCGCCCTGGCCGCCGGGTGCCGAGCCGACACCGAGCCCAACGCCCGAGCCGACGCCCATCGTCGATGACCCCGCCCTCGATGCCGGTGCCGCCGAGGCCCTGGAGGAACCGGTCGCGTCCGAGGAGCCCGTGGCCGAGGCTGCCACCTACGGCTTCGTGCAGGGTGTGATCCAGCCGACGTCCGAGCTCATCACCGGCCTCGACGTGAGCCACCACAACGGCGACATCGACTACTCGGCGGTGAAGGAGGCGGGCCACCGCTTCGTCTTCATCAAGGCCACCCAGGACAACGACTTCATCGACCCCATGTTCCCGACCAACATGGCCCGGGCACAGGCGGCGGGCCTGGCCGCCGGCGCGTACCACTTCTTCGACTACACGCTCGATGGCCGCGAGCAGGCCGACCACTTCCTCGATCGTGTCGAGGCGGCCGACGGCATCGATGACGCCCTCCCGCCGGTCGTCGACGTCGAGTGCTGGGCACCCATCGGCTCCTCCATCCATGCGGTCAGTGCGGCCCGACTTCGTGACTTCGTCGAGCGCGTCTACGAGCGCACCGGCCGATGGCCGCTGATCTACACCTCGGTCTTCATGTGGCGCGAGGTCGCGGGCAACGCCGAGGGCTTCGAGGATCTGCCCATGTGGGCGGCCTGCTGGGGCTGCGATCAGCCCATCTCCATCGCGCCTGGCTGGGACGACTGGGTCTTCTGGCAGGAGGGACTCACCCGCATCCCCGGCGTCGGCCGTCTCGACGGGAACTACTTCGTGGGCAGCAAGAAGGAGCTCAGGGCGCTGAAGTTGCGACCCTTCGCCCTCGCCGGCGGAGACGTCGCCACCGGAGGTGGACGGGTCGAGCTCGATCTCGGCGGCCGCACCGGCACCCATATCCGGACCTCATCGGACGGGGAGGACTGGTCGAAGTGGAGCCGGCTCCGGGCCCAGGCGCCTACCGCCACCATCCCCACCGAGGAGGGCACGTACGAAGTCTTCGCCCAGCTCAAGGCCGCGCCCGGCCTGAAGTCGCCGGTGGTGAGTGACAGCATCGTCGTCGACACCACGCCGCCGGAGGTCTCGACGCCGTCGGTCGTGATGCGAGCGGGTCCGCTGGGCGCGGGTGAAGCGATCGTGCCGCTGACCGTCCGCTGGGACGCGCGCGACGAGGTCGCCGGCCTGGCCGATGCCGTGGTCGCGACCGCCTGCGGCGAGGACGCCACCGTGCGCACCGACGCGCCCGGTCAGGCCGACCCCGGAGAGTCGGTCACGTGGGAGGCCGAGGCCTTCGCCTTCCCGGCCGCCGAGTGCACCGTCACCGCCGTCGGCCGGGACGGTGCACGCAACCGCACCCGTGCCACCGGTGCGCCATTCGGGGTCGCCTTCGAGCCGGCAGTGGGCACCAGCCCCAGTGCCACCGTCAGCGCCTCGCAGGTCGGCGTCGTCGCCCGTCGAGGGCCGGAGGCCGGGCGCGTCGCCATCCTGCGCGACGGCGAGACCGTGGCGTCCCTCGACCTCTACGCGCCCGACGAGGAAGCCGCCGCGGTCGTGTGGGTCGGCGGCCTGCCCTCCGGCGAGCACACCGTCAGCGTCGAGCCCATCGACGATCTGGAGCGCACTGACGATCTCGAGTCGGCCGTCGAAGGCTTCGTGACCCTGACGCAGCCGAGCTGACGACCGTCCCACCCAGGGGCGCCTGCGCCAGCAACGGCACCGCGCCCGACGGGGAGACCTGGGCTACAGCGAGTAGCGCATGAGGGGTACGGCACGACCAGGCACCCGCGGTACCGGTGACATGGCCACGCGCACCGCGCCCACGTGCAGGTAGAACGGCTCCGCGAAGGGGTCGGCCTCGAGCTCCATGACGCCCTTGCCCCACTCGCGGCCGATCGCACAGGCGCGCTCGAACCCGATGCGCCCGTAGCCTCGCCCGATGGCCTCCGGGTCGATCCAGAGATCCTCCAGGTACGCCAGCTCGGTCCGTCGTCGCATGCGCAAAGCCCCGATCAGCCGTCCGTCGTCGCCCTCAAACACCTCCACACGGGTGCGCTCATCCTCGAGGTCGGCTTCCTGGAACGTGAGCTCCTGGATGAGCGCGGCCATGAACTCGTCCGAGTAGCCCCAGTGGCGCTTGGAGCGGATGGCGAGAGCGGTGATGGCTTCGAGCTCGTCGGGGCGTGCAGGCCGGAAGCGGGGCAGGGCAGCGGTCATGCCGTCGGTGATCGCGTGCCCTACTGATCGTCCTTCGTCTTGCCGCGGCCGAGGAGTCCGCGCTTGGTCTTCTTCTCCTCTTCCTTGACCCAGTGCGGCTTCGTCGAGCGTGCCCAGGCGGGACCCGCCTGCCGTCGCAGCATGATCCAGAGTCCGGCCACACCGATGACCGCGACACCGAAGAAGATGATGCCGGCCAGACGCAGCGAGCCGGTGCCGCCGCCGTTGTTGACGGTGGAGATGACATCGCCTGAACGGCCGAGCGCGAGGCCCAGATCGCCGTCGATCGCAGCCTGCTTGGCCTCTTCGACCATCTTGTCGACGTCCACGCCCCAGAGGCCGAACGAGGTCAGCATGCCGCGCGGTGCGTCAGCGGTCCTGATGGCCAGGCTCACCTGGTCGGCGGTCTGGGCCCGGTCGGCTGCGAGCTCGGCACCCTCCTGGAGATCCTGCAGGCTGGTGGCGTTCTCGAAGTCCCCCTTGCTACGATCGAGCGCGTCGATGTCGGGCAGTGAATCGTCGGCCCTGATGGCGCTCTCGACCCAGGCCTGCGCGGTCTGTGCCGCTGGAACGGCAGCGCCGAAGTCGCCCTCGGCAACGGGCTCGGTGATGATCGGGGGCAGCTGCCAGTCGGGCACCTGGGTGTTGAGTGCGGCCATGGCGTTGCCGACGGCGATCGCGTCGCCCATGCGGGCCTCGATCTCCTCGCGCAGCGCAGCCATCTCGGCGCCGGTGGTGACGCCTTCGAAGCGCGGCCGCACCTCTTCGCGCAACCCGGTCTCGATGAGGTCGAGATCGGCGGCGCTGGCGAGTGCCAGGTCTGCCGCCCGCGCGGCCTCCACGACCGCTCCGGCGTCCTCGACGATGGCTAGACCGGTCTCCAGCTGACCCTGCTCGAGTGGACGGGTGACGGCATCGGGGATGATCCAGTCCCCGATCTTGTTCTCCAGCTCCCCGAGCGCGTAGCTGGCCCGCTCCGCGTCCCGCCGGTCGGACGTGGCGTCAGCTGCCAGCTCCTCGAGCTTTGCGGCGGTGGTGGTGTTCTCGAATCGTATCTGGTACTTCTGGAGCAGGCCGGCCTGGGGCAGGAACCCATTCGCCTGGGCGACCTCCTGCGCCGCTGTGATGGCCGGGGTGATGGCCGGCATGATGTCGTCGAAGCGCTGCTCCGCGAGGGCGGCGTTCACCGCGACCGGGAACGTCCAACCGGGCGGCAGCGCGTCAGAGAGATCGCCCAACGGGCCCACTACCTGGCGGGCGCCTTCGAGCAGCGATTCGGTCCACTCGGTGACCTCGTCGAGCTCCTCCTCATTCTCGGCGGCCTCGAACTGTGGCTGCACGATGGGCCCGAGGTCCGCCTCCGGCAGCAGCCGGTTGGCCTCCTCGAGGGCTTCGTAGACACGCGTCGACTGCTCGATACGCTCGATCGCGCGTACGAAGTTCCAGTCGTCCATGTCCTTGCGCACCGCATGGGGCGCACCCATCGGCGCAGCCAGCTCGAGGAACTCGTGGTAGCTGGCACGCGCTTCGGAGCGGAGCTCGAGCTCGGGCACGCTACTGGGGATGCCGAACACGTCGAGCAGGTCCTGGGCGAAGTCGAGGTTCTCGAGGTTGGCCGCGTATGCCGGGTCGGCCTTGCCCGCCGGGACGAGGCCGCGCTCGTCGACCGCGTCGAGCCACTCCCGGTAGTCGACGACGGTCTGGGTGCCGACTTCCGGACCGGCCGAGCCGACGTACTTCGTCTCGCCGCGCAGCATCGAGCCGAGGACCTCGTCCTTGAAGGTGTCCTCGGGCATGCGCTCGGCCAAGGCCGTGACGATGCCGCAGGCGGCCGCTTCCTGGGCCTCGATGATGGCCTCGTAATCCTCCGGTGCGTTGGGCTGGACCACGACCCAGTCGGAGAGCGCGAGCTCCATGGGGTTGGTGGCGGCCGGGTCACAGGTTTCGTCGGTCACGCCGGCTGCGATCCAGTCGGCCAGGCCCTCGCGCAGCCAGATCTCGCTGACGTTGTCCTTGCCGAACCAGGCATGGGCCATCTGGTGCTCGATATCACGGGTACCGCCGGTCTCGTCGAGCTGGACCACGCCGGGAGAGTCGTGCTGGCTGGCGTAGCCGCCGGCCTCGCGCACGGGCGCCTCGCGGATGATGACCGGACCCTCGCCGGGGATGTCGTGGCCGAGGAACGCGTGGATATCGTTGAGCGCCGGGTCGACACGCCTGGCCGCCGACACCAGCCACTGCGGGTCACTGGCCCAGGCCTGTAGCTCGATCTCACGGTCGGCCGGCCCGATGATGGTGTCCTTGGCCAGGCGACCCTCGCGGACACCCTCGATGCAGGTGAACTCTGTGCCTGGGTTCGAGGACTCGAGCGAGAGCTCCGAGGTGGTCGTCTGCATCGGTGTACCGGACTGGGAGAAGTCCCAGTTGCTGCCGCTGACCTTCACGGTCACGTCGCTGCTGTCGACGTCCTGGCCGGGTACGCAGAGGTAGAAGTAGCTGGGGTCGACGCGCACCGGGTCGGCTTCGTCGGTGGCGCCGATGGCGGCGTCGAGGTTGTAGGAGACGCGGAAGAACGAGTTGTTGCGGCCTCCGTCGATCTTCTGCGTGCGGACCCAGATGTGCTCCCAGGGCGCGTTGAGGCCGGGTACGTCCACGGCGCGGTTCGTCTTGGAGGCGGCGCCGCCGATCGAGGGCGTGGCCGCGCTCTCCACGACCACTGGTCCCCACCGTTGCGCTGGATAATCCGCCTGGCCCGTGCTCAGGGTGAAGACCATGCGGACCTTGACCCTGCCGCTGGACGGCACGACCTCATAGGTGACGACAGCGCCTTCACTCAGGTCAGGCGATCGGGCGGCGATGGGCAGGGTCATCACGATCGTGGCGACGAGCGTAAGGACTACTGCGACGAGGGCGCGGCAGGCCCCAGACGACATGGGACGTTCCTCGTTGGCGGACATGGATGTGCGGTTTGGTGTGGTCGTGAAGGTACCGTGAACGCTGAACCTCAGCAAGGCGGACCATCGGCAGCGCTTGGGCAGGACCGCTCACCCATACTCGTTGCGTGAGACACGGACGCATCAGCCTGATCCAGGCCGGATACGGCGTTGCCCTCGGGCTGCTCATGCCGTTCACGCTGCCCCTGCTGGCCGAGCGTGGCCTCGCGGCCGCGCAGATCGGCCTGATCATGGGCGTCACCGGCCTGGCCGCGCTGGTAGCCTACCCGGCTTGGGGCGCCGTTGCCGACGGCTGGCTGGGCCGGCCGCGCACGATCGTGCTCTCCTCACTGGCCGCAGCGCTCGGTGGCGCCTGGATCCTGCTCGCCGGCGACGAGCCGGCGGCGCTGACCGCCGCCTTGTCGGTGGCGGTCGTCGGCGCCATGGCCTGGGGCCCGCTCATCGACGCGCTCACCCTCGAGTTGCTCGGCGAAGGCTCGGCCGACTACGGCCGCATCCGGGTCTGGACGTCGGCTGGCTGGGCCGCGTCCACCTTCGCGGCCGGCCTCATCTGGGCCGCTTTGGGGCCGGCGCCGGTGTACATCGCGTTCGTGGCGGGGTCCCTGGCGCTGGCGGGGCTCGTGCTGCTGCCCCTGCCGCCGCCGGACGGCCACGTTGCCGGCGATGGTCACGACGAACGACCACGACCGGCGCTTCGCACCTGGCTGCCGCTGCTGACCACGCCCTTGATGCTCGGCTTCCTCGCGGGCCTCCTGCTGACCGCCATCGGGGAACACGCTTCGGCGCGCTACGTCAGCCTGCGCATCCTCGACCAGGGTGGCGGCATCGTGCTCGTGGGTGTGGCCGCGGCCCTGCCGGCGCTGGTGGAGACGCCGGTCTTCTTCTCGTCGCGCCAGCTGGCCGCACGCTTCGGGCTGCGCCTGCTCTTCGTGGGTGGCGCCATCGTGGCCGCGGTGCTGATGGGCCTGGTGGCGGTCGCGCCGGAGCCGTGGATGGCGGCCGGCTTGCGCACGCTCGAGGGCACCTCCTACGCGCTGCGCTACATGGCCATGGTGCTCATCATCGGCGCGCTCATGCCACGTCAGCTCTACGCGCTGGGCCAGTCGGTGGCCTGGTTCGTCTACGCCGGCATCGCGCCCATCGCCGCCGACGTGGCCGGCGGCCTGATCTACGAGGCCCTCGGGGCCGAGGCGCTCTTCGTCCTCATCATGGGCGCCTTCTTCGGTGGCGGCGGCGTGGTCTGGCTCGTGCTGCGTGGACCGCGCTTCGGGCCGCAACGGGTACCGGCTACCGACATGCCACCGCCGGCGACCCCGGTCTAGTCCTGGATCCGACCCGGACCTAGGCGATCCACTCCCCCGCGCGCATCACGCGCCGCACCGCGAACGAGTCTGCGTCCAGCTCGACGAGATCGGCACGCAGTCCGGGTGCCAGGCGCCCGCGGTCGTCGAGGCCCAGCAGCGCGGCGGGGTTGGCGGCGGCCGCGCGAACGGCCTCGACCAGGGGGATCCCAGCTCGCACGACGTTGCGCAACGCGAGGTCCAGGGCCGAGACCGAGCCTGCGAGGTTGCCGCCGTCGACGAGCGTGACCATGTCGCCGTCGACGCGCACCTCGAGCTCACCGAGCATGCCGCGGCTGACGCCCGAGCCGGCGAGGGCGATGGCATCCGACACCAACAGGACGCGCTCGGCCGGCTTGAGGCTCCAGATGAGCGGCCACAGGTCGGGGTCGACGTGCAGCGTGTCGGCGATGAGCTCGACCCAGACGGCGTCGTCGAGCAGCGCCGCCAGGGCCAGGCCCGGCTCGCGATGGACGACGCCGACCATGGCGTTGAAGAGGTGGGTCGTGGTCACCGCGCCGGCGTCGTAGCCTGCGCGCGACTCGGGCACCGTGGCCGCGGAGTGGCCCAGCGAGACCTTCACGCCCCGCGCGGCCAGCCGCCGGATGAGGTCCGGCGCGCCACGCAACTCGGGCGCGATGGTGATGATCCGCAGACCCTCGACGAAGGTTGCGAGGCGCTCGTCATCGAGGTCCTCGGGGTGGCGCAGCAGGTCCGCCGGATGGGCGCCCTTCTTCTTCTCCGCGAGGAACGGGCCTTCCATGTTGAAGCCCAGCGGTTCGGCGCCATCGCCCGGCGCGCCCGGTATCCACTCGCGCACCGAATCGGCGAAGATCGTCAGCTTCTCGAAGGAGGCGGTGACGGATGTGGGCAGGAACGAGGTCACACCACGAGCCGCGAGTGCCCGGGCCATGCCCGAGAGTGCTTCGCTGCCGCCCATGGCGTCATGACCGCCCCAGCCGTGGATGTGGACATCGATGAAGCCCGGCACCACCAGCACATCCGAGAGCGCGCTGCCATCAGGCTCGATCGCGGCGATGCGGCCGTCGTCGTCGACATGCAGGTGACCCACCGCCTCCCCATCGTCGAGGACGAGGCGTCCGCTGATCGTCTCAGTCATAGTTCCCGGCCTCCTCTACCGCGTCCCAGAAGGCGAGGATGTTCTCGACCGGGACCTGTGCCTGCATGTTGTGGATGCTGGCGATGACGAAGCCGCCGCCAGGCTTGAGATCGCCGATGCGGCGGACGGTCTCCTCGTGTACCTCCTCGGGGGTGCCACGCGCAAGGGTCTTCTGCGGATCGACGGTGCCGCCCCAGAAGGTGATGTCGCTTCCGAACTCGGCCTTGAGTTCCGCGGTCTCCATGCCCTCGGCGCTGACCTGGACCGGGTTGAGCGCGTCCACGCCGATGTCGATGAGGTCGGGGATGAGCTCCTTGATGGCGCCGCAGGAGTGGAGGAAGAACCTGGCCTTGGAGCGGCTCTTGATGAGGTCGATGATCTCGCGGTGCAGCGGCTTGACGATGTCGCGATAGGCGCCCGGGCTGAAGAGCGGGGCGTGCTGGGCACCGAGATCGTCCGCTTCGGCAGCGATGTCGATGTCCGGGCCGATCTCGTCGAGCACCTTCTCCCAGTAGGCCAGCTTGAGATCGGTGACCTTGCGCATGAGCTTCCTGGCGAGATCGGGGTTCAGGGCCATATCCATGTACCCGTCCTCGTAGCCGCGCATGCGGAAGTGCATCTCGGTCACACCGGCGCAGAGGGAGCCGACGACCGATGCTCGGCCCTCGACCTCGTGGATCTCTCGCGCCCGCTCCTTCATGCCCTCGAAGCGGCCGGGGTCGACCGGATCGGGCCAGGGGTAGGCCTCGATGTCGTCCTCGCTGATGGAGCCTGAGAGCGGCGACGTGGTGGACTCGTAGTAGAGCCCGCCGTGTGGCCGGGCGCGCAGCACCCCGAACTCGTCGAGGAAGCGCTCGTACTCGCCGTCGTCGGTGATCTCCTTGGTGAAGCCGTGCGGCGAGCCGCCGGTGATGAGAGCGACGTCCGTGCCCAGCCGCCGCTTGATGTCCTCGTGCGTGCCGGCGAGACCCTGCGTCGTGTCGACGATACGGATCTCCTCGTCCGGCAGCTCCAGCGCCGGCCGCAGCCGTTTGTAGGCCTCCGCGTGGATGCTGCTGTAGCGCGTGCCGGCGAAGTCGCGCGGCACGCGGTCGGCTTCCCTGTGGTCGAGCGCCGCGAGGACGCGTTCGCGTGATTCCATGCTGCTGTGCCTACTCCCTGGACTTGCTGTCGGCCAGAATGACGATGGGATCAGACATCGGGTGAGACGGTGATGCCGCCGCTGTCCTCCACGGAGAACCCGACGTCGAGGCCATAGCGGTCGGCCGCGTAGCGCGATTCGGTGCGCTCGATGGGTTTCCCCCGCTGGTCGAAGATGAGGCGACGCTCCACGAGCATCGGCGAGCCCGGGCGTACGCCGAGCAGGACCGCATCATCGCTGCTGGCAGCCTCGGCGCCGATGGTGGCCTGGCCGCGTGTGGGCACCGTGCCGCTGCTGATGAGCGCTTCGTGCAGGGAGCCGGTCTCGAGGTCGGCGGCCATCACGACCTCGGCGCAGTGGTAGGCGAGCACGGCGGTCTCCAGGCACACCGGCTCATGATCGGCGAGGCGGACCCGGCGCAGCTCCACGATCTCGCTGTCGCGATCGGCACGCAGCTCGACTCGTTCGCGGTCGGTCGGCCGGCGGGTGCGGCGCTCGACGATGCGCGAGCTGGGCACCCGGCCCTGGCGGCGCATCTCGTGGCTGAAGGTCATGAGGAAGTTGGCTCGACGATGCGTCGGCGGCTCGGCCACGAACGTGCCTCGGCCCGGATCACGCCGCACCAGACCCTCGTCGGCCAGCTGGGCCATGGCGTGGCGGGCGGTCATGCGGCTGACCCCGAACTCCTGGCACAGGTCGGCGTCGCTCGGGAGCCGTTGGCCCGGACGCAGGCGGCTGATACGTGCGCGCAGGGCGGCTTCGATCTCGCGGTAGCGGGGCGCGTAGTGCATGCTCACGACGCCAGCTCGATCTGGCCCCGGCGGGCGGCCTGCTCGGCACCGTGGACGGCGGCGCCGATGGCCCCGGCCCAGGTGCCCAGCTCGGCGATCACGACGTCCACGCGATCACCCGAGTCGATGAGCACGCGCTTGTCCATCTCCACCTTGATGGCTTCGGTGATGAGGTCACCGGCGCTGGACCAGCCGCCACCGAGGATGACGCGTTCGGGTGTGAGCACGGTGATGGCGTTGCTGATGCCGATGCCGAGGTAGCGGCCGATGCGAGCCAGGCCGTCGATACAGCGCTGGTCGCCGGCACGGGCCTTCTCGATGGCCTCACGCGGATCCGCGGTGCCGCACTCCGCCGCGACCTGGTCGGCCCGACAGAACGACTCCATGCAAC
>CAVVYR010000012.1:0-30654 GCA_963752475.1 uncultured Chloroflexia bacterium
GGACCGATACGCCGCTCCGCGGTGAGTACCGTTTGACGGCAAGGGCGATGGGGGTGATCACGGGCGGCAAGTGCAGCACACGGCCGCCGGACCTGATCCGGCGTCCGTTGCGCCAACGCTTGCCGGTGCGTGGGTTGATCCCGACCATCCGGGACGCCCGGGCTGACGGCACCACCTCGGAGACTAGCTTGGCGAAGGCTGTCCGTTTCTCATGGTCCGGCGGTGCTCCTCGGCGACCCATCGCGACCCCCTGGTGCTTGGGTGTTGCGACGTTCACCAGATTCCGCGCCAGGAACCCGTGACCACCAGAACCCGTGACTAGCGGAGGTAGTGGTTGGTAGAGCGCGGAGCCTGTGCAGCGGCGTCATCCACTCGCCTCGGCATATGCGAGTTCCTCGCCCTCGACACGCTCCGGGACGGTCTTCGACCCGCGATTAGCGTCTTCTCGGGGCTGCTTAGGAAGCCGAGCACGAGGACGCTCGATCCAAGTCGACGCCACGACACGGACTCCCGCGCCACGACCGATGGTCGGTGCTGGCCGTGGGCCCTCCGGTCATCGACGTCCGTCCAACTCACGCAATCCATCCGGCGCACCAGAGACAGCTTCGATGGTGGCGACTCGGGCTCTACGCTGCCCCAGCGTCACGATGGCGACACCGGCGAGGATTGACGGTAGTGCCACGACCACTGGCCCGGTTAGCGTCTCGCCGCCGATCGTCATGCCCAGCAGGACCGCGACAACGGGATTGACGTAAGCATAGCTCGTGCCATCACAGCGCTCGTGTGCCGCAACAGGTACACCTAAGCCGTGTAGCCGACGATCGAGCCGAATACTATGGGGGAGAGCAGGGCGGCCAGGGACTCCACGGTCGCGGTGACCGTGATGCGTTCGCCACCAACAACCCCGAGCACCAGGAGCGCCGTCCCGCGGCTGAGCAGCCGCGTTCCAAACCGAGGAGGAGGTCTCTGACTTCCCGACCAGCACGGAGGCACGCGATGACACGACACCACCTGCACTCGAGCGCAGGGTCCGGCCGCGTCCTTGACGTCAGTCCCTCGTCCGTGGGCTGGGCCAGCCTTGACTTCTCGGTCCTGGCACTCGATAAGGGCACGCCACAGGCGTTGGAGAGCGCGGGCCGAGAGCTCGCCATCGTCCCGCTGGAGGGGAACGTCCAGGCCGAGGTCGGCGACGGCACGTATGAGCTGCGCCGTTCGTCGGTCTTCGCCCAGATGCCCCACGTCCTCTATGTGCCGCCCGGCCACCGGGTCAGCATCGTCGCCGACTCCCGGGCCGAAGTGGCGGTCGGCGGTGCACCAGCGGATGGTCGCTACCCCGTGCGTCTCTTCACACCGGACGAGATGCGACTGGAGATTCGGGGTGGCGGTGGCGCCACGCGTCAGGTGAACCACATCCTCGCCCACCCGCTGCCGGCGGAGCGGCTCATCCTCTACGAGGTCTACGTCCCGCGTGGCGGCTGGTCAGGGTGGCCTCCGCACTGTCACGACGGCTACGAGGGCTCGCCCTATCTCGAGGAGACCTACTACTTCCGGCTCGATCCGGCCGATGGCTGGGCCCTCCACCGCAACTATCGGGTGGACACTGACTTCGACGAGACGTTCGCGGTTCGCGACCGCGACGTCGTGTGCGTCACTCAGGGCTTCCACTCGAGCGCAGCCGCGCCGGGCTCGCACCTGTACTTCCTCAACTACCTCGCGGGCGATCTCATCGACGACGAACGCCGCATCCCGCCCTTCTTCCAGCCGGAGTACCGCTGGATCGACGGTAACTGGGAGCAGGACGCGATGACACTACCGGCGGTCACGCCCGAGGCCGGACAACGGTGACTGAACGTGGGTCACTCAGCCCCGGCAAGGCGCGCGGGCTGGCTACCGCCTCGACCCGCGAGGGGGTCTTCACCATCCTCGCCATCGACCACCGCGACTCCCTACGGGTGGTGCTCGACCCGACGGACCCGGATGGCGTCAAGCCCTCTGCCATCACGGCCCTGAAGCTCGACCTGCTGCGGGGCCTGGCCAAGCGGGCCAGTGCGGTCATACTCGAGCCGGAGTACAGCGTCGCCCCGGCCATCGCCACGCGCTTGCTGCCAGGGTCGGTAGGCTTCCTCGCCGCCATCGAGGCGCAGGGGTACCTGGGTGACCCGGCCGCGACGAGCACCTCCCTGCTTGAGGACTGGGGCGTCGCTAAGGCCAAGCGAGTGGGCGCCAGCGGCATCAAGCTGCTGGTCTTCTACCGACCCGATTGCGGCGAATCAACCGCGGCCCAGGAGCGGCTCATCGCCGAGGTCGTGACCGACTGCGCCCGCCACGATATCCCGCTCTTCCTGGAGCCGCTGCTGCGCGACCGGGCGGGCGACACGGTCGACCGACGCGTTCTCGTGATTGAGACGGTGCGCCGCCTCGGGCGCCTGGGTCCCGAGTACCTCAAGGTCCAGTTCCCGCTCGACACCGATGCGGAGGACGATCGGGTGGCCTGGCGCGACGCCTGCGCCGAGCTCGACGACGCCGCCCCGGTGCCATGGGCGCTGCTTTCGGGTGGCGGCACCTTCGAGCGCTTCCGCGAGCAGCTCGCCATCGCCTGCGAGGCCGGCGCCTCGGGCTTCATGGCCGGGCGGGCGCTCTGGGGCGACTACGTGACAGCGCCGCCTGACAAGCGTGCAGCGCTGATGTCGTCGACGCTCCGGCCGCGGCTCGACGAGCTCTCTGCTATCGCTCGCCGCGATGGCCGGGACTGGTCGAGTGGGCACACGCTGCCGCAAATCGACGAGCAGTGGTACCGGACCTACTGATGCGAGCTGGGACCCCGCAGCCAGGCGGCCTCGAGCAGCCGCTCGACGACCCGCATGCTGGCGGCCGTGTCGGGCACCGGCACCGGCACCTCTGTGTGCTCGATGACGGTCCGCACGAATCCGGGCCCGCAGCCAGTATCGGTCCGCAGCCGGTACCTCGATGGTGCTAAGGCCCGAGAGACGGGGACGGGCGTCGCCGCCGCTGGCGATGGTGGTTACGTTATCGGCGGGGCAGCTGAACGGGTCTGACAACGAGAGCCAGCCCTTCATGATGTGGAGACGCACACGACGGTGCTGAGAGCTATGAGGGAACCTGCACACACGTCAGCTGTTCGCACGAGGATGCCGTGTCGGATACCTGGATGGGTGCTCAGGTTTCGATCGGCGGGATCTGTTCAGTACTCAGGCGGTGTCGACAGGGTTCGGCCTCGCGAAGCGATCGACGTGCAGATCGAGAACGCATACACGAAGAACACGGTGGCACGCTTCGCTACGATCGACGCCTTTGGGGACCATCGGCGTGGTCGGGCCCGACACAATGGATATGGCTCTGTGCGCGATCATCGATGGTGCCGATAGGCAAGCCCGCCACAGCCGGCGGGCACTCCTGTTCATCGATTCCTCTGCCGATGGACAGTCGTGGGTGGGCGCATTCGAGAACGTACCAAGGAAGTAGCACAGAATGTGGCTTCATCCGCTCGGATGCGGGCATCCAGAAGGAGTATCGCTCGATGTATGACTCGCTCTTCAGTGTGCAGGACAAGATCGTCATCGTCACCGGCGGCCTGGGCCAGATCGGATCGGAGGTCGTCAAGGCCCTGCTTGAGCGTGGCGCCCGCGTCGCGGTGTTCGGACGGCATGTCACGGGCGAGCAGGCTGCGGCGACACTCGGCCAGAGCGTCCCCGACGATCGCATCGCACTCCACGCCGTGGACATCACCGAGCGGGCCACGATCGATCAGGCGCTCGACGAGTTGGCGGCCCGCTGGGGCACCGCGGACGCGCTAGTCAACATCGCCGGGCTGGACACGCAGCCGAGTGCTCCACCCGCCGTTTCCGGGCCGTTCGAGGAGTTCCCGGAGGAGGTCTTCCGAGAGGTGGTGGAGGTGAACCTCGTCGGCACCTTCCTGATGATCCAGGCCGTCGGAGCCCGGATGCGCAGGGCGGGTTCGCCCGGCGCCATCGTCAACGTAGGTTCCATCTACGGGATGGTCTCGCCGGTGCAGGACATCTATGCCTATCGCAAGGAGCAGACCGGGATCCCGTTCGTGAAGCCGGTCGCCTACAGCGCCGCCAAGTCCGGAATCTACAACCTGACCCGCTACTGCGCTACGTACTGGGGCCGTGACGGCATTCGCGTGAACACGCTGACGCCCTCTGGGGTCGCACGCGACACCCAGGACGTCACCTTCCAGGCGAACTACATCGCCCGCATCCCGATCGGCCGGATGGCCCGGGCCGACGAGTTCAACGGAGCCGTCATCTTCCTCATCTCCGACGCGTCGGTGTACATGACCGGCTCCAACCTGGTGATCGACGGTGGCTGGACCGCCTGGTAGCGAACGGCCACGCGGACGGCCCTAGTGTCCCGCGTCTGAACTTGGTTGACGGGTCGCGCGGGGCAGGATCTCGTCGGCGGTCTTGGTCCAGGTGAACGGATGGCAGCGTCCGTTCCAGCCGTAGATGAAGGTCCGGATGGCAGCCACGAGCTGCGGGACGCTGGCGAATGAGCCACGGCGGATGACCTGTCGGCTGATGATGCCGAAGAACACCTCGACGAGGTTCAGCCACGAGCCCGAGGTGGGGGAAGTGGAGCGTCACCCGGGGATGCTTGGTCGAGGCCAGGGTCCGCGACATCGTGGGCCTCTACCTCGACCCACCCGACGGCGCGATCGTCCTCAGCGTCGACGAGAAGACCCAGATCCAGGCCCTCGACCGGACCCAGCCGATGCTGACGTTGCGCCCCGGGCAGGCCGAGCGCCACACCCATGACTACAAGCGCCACGGCACCACCTGTCTGTTCGCCGCGCTCCAGGTCGGCAGCGGGGCCGTCACCACCGACCATCGGGCCCGCCATACCGGACGACTTCCTGGCTTTCATGCGCTGGGTGGCCCGCGCCTATCCCGAGGGCGAGCTGCACGTCGTGCTCGACAACGTCTCCACCCACACGACGCCCGCGGTACGGGCCTGGCTCGAGCGACATCCCGCATCACCTTCCACTTCACCCCGACAAGCGCCTCGTGGATGAACCAGATCGAGACCTGGTTCGGCATCCTCACCCGCAAGGCCATCCGTCGGGGCAGGTTCGGCAGCGTCACGGAGCTCATCGCGATGGTCGATGCCTTCACCCGCAGCTGGAACGAGGGCGCCAGGCCCTTCGTCTGGGTCAAGACCGCGGATGCCATCCTGGCCAAGGCCGTGCCCAAACCGCCAGCCAATAGCGGATCGGGACACTAGCCCGTCGACCGGAGCGCCTCGTCGATGGACACCGACGTGTCGAAGCGGCGTGCGCGGATGAGCGCCTCGATGGCGCACAAGACCCTCGTCAGCTCCACGTTCGCGCTCACGGTGTAGGCTGCGTCTGTGTGACGGGACCCCTCGTTCGCCTCACCTAGCAGCGTACCCAGGGCCCGTTCGAAGCTGGCGGGGAAGTCCAGCGGCGTGCTCGGTGAAGTGGCCCGACCGCGGTCTCCCCAGAACTCGAGGGTCTCGGTCTTGTCCGCTGGCTCGGCGTGCAAGGTCATCCTGGTGGTGCTGACTGCACCTTGCTGGTGCCGCAACGCAAGTGCTGTCTCCCCGAGTGGGTCGTGCGCCGTCACCGAGACCGCCGTCACCGGCCCGAGCACGGCCACCAGTTGCGACACGATGTGCGGTCCCACGTCCCAGAGCGCGCCGCCTTCGTGGCGCCACCGGGACGCCGCATAGGGGCTGCCCTCCGCCAGCGCGGCGGAGATGAACTCGACGTGCCCGCTCGTGTGGCCCATCCGCGCCTGCCCCCGCAGCCACGCGGAACGGACGGGCTCGAACAGGCGTGTCAGGAACACCAGTGCTGCGACCCCGGCCCCCGAAACGGCTGCATCGACTCGGCGAGCGTCCGGCACGGACAATGCCATGGGCTTCTCCATCAGCAGGTGCTTGTGGGCCTGGGCGGCCAGGACAGCAGGATCCACCTGGACCGCCGGTGCGACCGCCAGGTCCACCAGGTCGACCGCGTCGAGGAGCTGCGCGAAGCTGGCGAAGGCACGAAGCCCGTGCGCATTCGCGATCCGCTCGCGCGCCGCCACGTTGCGACCCCAGATGCCGTGGGCATCACCGCCCCCTAGTGCCTCGATAGCCGGCGCGTGGATGGTCTCGGCCCAGTAGCCGGTACCCACTAGCCCGACCGAGATCATCGCCCGACGCTCGCGGCGATCGATCTCGACCTTCGTCGCTGCCGCCGGGGGCAGCACCTCGAGCGGGACGCTGACGGCTGGAGTCTCGATGATGCCGTCGCGGTGCAGCAGGTGCTTGAGGGCGCCCAGCTCTGAAGCGTGGCGGCCGAGACCATGCTCCTGGCCCACGCCGAGGATCCCCGCCATCACATCGACCTGCGCCTGGAGCTGCCGGAGTCGCTCGTGGTCGCCCGCGCGGTGAGCCGCATGGAGCCCTACGAACAGGTCCGGGCACACGTTGCCGACGCCGGGCACGATGCCGTCCGCACTCGCGGCCAGGGCTTCGGAGGCCAGTCGGTCCGATCCCAGCATCATGGTCCGATCGCCCACGCCGCCGACCTCGCGCACGATGCGCCGGAAGGCGGCCATGTCACCGGAGGTGTCCTTGAGGCCCACGATCACGTCACGCCCGAGCAGGTCGATGACGACATCGACAGGCAGTTTGCGCCCGACGTTGCCCGGGATGTCGTACGCGATGACGGGCAGCGAGCTGGCCGCGGCGATGGCTTCGAAGTGACTCCTCGTCTCGGTGGCACTGACGTCGGCGTAGAACGGTGCCGTGACCACGATGGCCGCGGCCGGCCAGCGCTCGATCCAGCGAGCTTGCTGGATGACCCGTGCCGTCGAGCCCGCGAGTGCTCCTGCGAGGACGGGGACCGCACCCCCGACGGTCGAAAGCACGACCTCGAGCGTCCTGGCCCGGGCAGCATCGTCGAGATAGATGGCCTCGCCACTGGAGCCCAGCGTGAACAGTGCATCGACGTCTGCCTCGAGCTGACGGGCCACGAGGCGCTCGAGGCTGCGCTCGTCCACCCTCCCGTGATCTGCGAGCGGCGTGCAGATGGGGATGACGATGCCGGTGAGTCTGGTCATCGTGGGCTGCGTCCTGTGCTCGTCATACGCGGTGCTGCTCCATGTAGTCCCGGTCGAAGTCCAGGCCGTGGCCCGGCACCTCGCGCATCGTGTATCGGCCTTCCACGAGGGGGTGTGGCGTGCGCAGGGCCTTGAGTGCGCTCAGCGTGCCGCCCTCCGTATCCTCGGCGATGTAGCCGTTCGGGAGAGCGCACAGGACCTGCGCCGAGAGTTCCAGCATGAAGTGCGGCGCCATCGGCCGGTTGAAGGCCTGGCTCAGCGCCGCAATCTCCATGTAGGGCGTGATGCCACCGACGCGCACGATGTCCGCCTGCACGAAGTCGACGGCGTCCGCCATGAGGTAGTCGCGGAACTGGTAGATGGTGTAGACGTTCTCGCCAATCCCGATAGGCGTCTCGATCTGCCGGCGAAGGCTGGCGTGGCCGGGGATGTCATCGCTCAGCAGTGGCTCTTCGATCCACGTGAGATCCAGTCCGCGCAGCAGGTCGATCCGGCGCACAGCCTCGTCGGGGCGCCAACCCTGGTTGGCGTCGACCATCAGGTGCCGGGAGCCGATCACCTCACGGATGCGCGTGAGTCGTTCGACGTCCTCCGCGGGGTCCGGCTTGCCGATCTTGACCTTCATGGCTGGGTAGCCGCTCTTGCGCCAGCGCGTCACCTGCGACAGGAGTTCTTCTTCCGACAGCCCCAGGTTGATGCCACTCGCATAGACGGGGATTGAAGAACGCACTCGGCCCAGGACATCGACGAGGGGGCGCCCCTGCTCCCTGGCCAGCAGGTCCCAGAGTGCGATGTCGAGCGCGCCCAGCGCCGTGGTGGTTAAACCGGCTCCACCCAAGTCGTGCAGGAAGTGCCAGGCCTCGTGCCACACCGCACGTGGCGACACCTCCCTGCCTAGGACGAAGGGCGCGAGGCTGTGCTGGATGAGGGACTCGATGGTCTTGCCGCCGTCACCCGAGGTGTGGCTCACGCCCGTGCCGGTCACCCCGGTGTCGGACGTCACCTCGACGAGAACGAGCTCGATATGGGTGACGTGATGGATGGTGTCGTACCAGTCCCCACCGAGGAGCGGGAGGCGCGCGACGAGCGTGTCGATGGAGGCGATCTTCATCGTGTGGTTCCCTTGAGTATCGTGGATTGGATGAATGGGATCGGTCAGCCCTTCACGGCGCCGGAGGCAAGCCCGGAGATCAGCGCGCGCTGGGCGTACATGAAACCGATGAGGATGGGGATGGCAGCGAGCACCCCGCCGGCGGTGAGGAACTCCCAGCGAATCAGGTTCTCGCCGATGAACAGGTTGAGGCCGACGGGGATGGTCCGGTTCTCCGTGCTCGCCGTGAAGGTCAGCGCGAACAGGAACTCGTTCCAGGAGTAGATGAAGGCGTACGTGCCGGCGGCCGCGATGCCCGGGCGCGACAGCGGCAGGATGACGTGGCGGAAGGCCTGCATCTTGCCGCAACCGTCGATGTAGGCGGCCTCCTCGATCTCGATCGGGATCTGGTCGACGAACCCCTTCATCAGCCAGGTGCTGAACGACATCGCGAACGCACTGTAGACGAGCATCAGGCCGATCTTGCTGTCGTACAGCCCCAGGTTCAGGAGCTGGATGTACAGCGGCACGATCAGCAGCACGGTCGGGAACAGCTGGACCAGCAGGATGCCGGCCAGGACCACCTGGCGGCCGCGGAATCGGTAGCGGGAAAGGGCCGTGCCGGCGAGCAGCGCGCTGGTGATTGTGATGAGGACGGTCCCGACGGCGACCATGAGGCTGTTCGTCACGTACTGGAAGAAGGGCGTGGTCGTCAGCAGGTCGGCATAGGCCGCCAACGTCGGCTCCTGCGGCAGGATGCCGCCGCCGACCATCTCGCTGGGCGGTGTGATGGACGTGATGAACATCCACGTGTACGGCGCGAAGACCCCCACGATCCACGCGGCGATGAGCAGGTAGACCGGCCGGAGCCAGGTCGGCCACCGGCTGGTCTTGGGCCCTTCGGTCGGCACGCGGGCGGACTGTGCGGCGGCGCCGGCGTAGCTCATCTGATCTCGGCCCTCCGTGTCAGCCGCATGTAGACCACGACGAGGGCCATCAGCATCAGCGCCTGGGTCACACCCAGCGCCGCAGCCGTCCCGAAATCGAAGCCGCGGTAGGCGGTCTGATACGCGTGCAGCGGGATGGTTAGTGTCGCGTTGGCAGGGCCGCCGTTGGTGAGGATGAGGATGAGGTCGAAGTAGTTGGCGGTCCAGATGAGCCGGAGGATCGTGGTGATCAGGATCGTCGGCATGATCAGGCGCACGGTGATGTACCAGAACGACTTCCAGGAGTTGGCACCGTCGATGCGAGCCGCTTCGAGTAGCTCCGAGGGCACCGCCTGGAGGGCGGCGAGCAGCATCACCGCGAAGAACGGGATGCCCTGCCAGATGTCGATGAACATGAGCGTCGGGAGCGCCGTGGCCGGATTAGCCAGCCAGGCTACCGGCGTCTCCTGCAGCCCGAGCGCCTGCAGCATCTCGTTGAGGATGCCCAGGTTCGGGTCGAGGATCCACATCCACATGAGTGCCACCAGGACGCTGGGTGTCGCCCAGGGCAGGAGGACGAGTCCGCGCACGAGCCCACGACCGCGGATGGCCTGGTTCAGTAGCAAGGCACCGAGCATCCCGAAGAAGAGCTGGAAGGCGACGTTGCCGACCGTCCAGACGATCGAGTTCCGCAACGCCTTGTGGAACTCGGCGGAGCCAAGCAAGCCGACGAAGTTGTCGAGCCCGACGAACGTCTGCGCGCTGAGGTTGAGCAGGTTGGTCTCGGTCACCGACAGCCAGAGCGCATTGGCGGCGGGATAGAGGATGAACCCGCCGATGATCAGCAGGGCCGGCGCCAGCATCAGCCAGTGCACCGGCAACGAGCGTCCCTGCCGGATCCGAGACAGCCGCGAAGGGCTGGTCTCGGGGCCGGGCCTGAAGGGGGCTTCTACGGGTCGTGACATCACAGCACGCTACAGATGAGGGCGAGCCGCCCCAGGGCCGTTGTGCGGCGGAGGGGCGGCTCGCCTGCGATCGGTCTTCCGATCAGTTCAGGTTGGGCAAGACCTGGTCTACTCGGCCAGTGTTGCTGCGACTCCCTCCACGACGGCGTCGTTGGAGTTCTCACCCAGCAATGCGCCCTGGAAGAGCGGCTGCCAGGTCTGCTGCGTGGCCTTCGTGGTACCCGGGATGGCCGGCCAGGCCGTGACCACGTTCTCCGCCGCTTCGACGGAGATTTGGAAGAAGCGGTTGTCCTCGAAGCGAGGATCGTTGGCCACGGACTGAACCACCGGCAGGTAGCCGTTGGTCGACAGGGTGATCGCGAGCTGCGGCTGCTGCTCGGCGAGGAAGCTGATCCACTTGAACGCGGCATCCTTGCTGTCGCTGTCCGCCAGCACGGCGTTCGCGTTCATGGTCCCCATGTACGTCGTCTGGCTGGGATCGCCGGTCGCCGAGGGGATGAGGGCGACACAGACGTCGTCGCCATTGCTGGCTTCCAGCGTCTTGGCGGCGCCCAAGTGATTGATGATCATGGCCGCAGTGCCCGCCTGGAAGTTGGCGATGATCTGCGCGAAACCACTATTGACCGCGCCTGGCGGGGCGTATGGGTAGGTCTGGATGTAGAGGTCGTTGGAGGCCTTGGTCTCCGCGCTGTCGAAGGCGACGTTGCCCTCGTCATCGAGGAACCGTGCACCGCCAGCGACCAGGAAGGCCGCCCATTGGTCCTGACCGTTGGGGCCGCCACGGATGTCGAAGCCCCAGACCTCACTATCGGGATCGGTGAGGGCTTCGGCCGCGGCCACGAACTCGGCCTGGGTCTTGGGCACCTCGACGCCCGCCGCCTCGAAGAGGTCGCAGCGGTAGTACAGGTAGAACATCAGGAACTTGTTGGGCATCGCGAAGATGGCCGAGCCGTCCGGGCTGGTGACGAAGTCCCACATGCTGGGGATGACGTCGTCCTTCGCGGCCCAGGCATCGATGTGCGCGTCGAGCGGCTCCAACATCTGCGCCTGCAGCAGCTGGCCGAACATGTTGGTGTTGAGATGTGTTGCATCGGGCGCGTTCCCGGCCGCGATGGCGTTGACGAGGCTGTCGTAGAACTGCGGCTGCGCCACGGAGTCACGGATGTTCACCGTGATCCCGTTGATCTGCTCGAACTGGTCGGCGAGATCCTGGATGGTCGTGTCGGTCACGTCATCCTGCCAATACCAGTAGTCGATGCTCTGGTCGGCATCTTGCGCGCTGGCCACACCAGCGAGGGTGAGCACACTGCTCAATCCGACGGCCAAGCCTGACCTGAATCTCATCTTGTCCTCCTTGGGCTACTGCCAGTTTCTCGGTCCATGCCCAAACCTCCGGCGGCCATCCTATATCATCCGAGAGCCGAGGCGCTATACTTTTTCGAAACGTTTCGCGAACCGTTTGATTCGAGGCCAGCCCCAGCGCCGCGCTGGTCCGCATGGGAGTTCCATCTGGTGAGTCGAGAAGTGCTGATGCCGCGCCTGTCCCAGGATATGGAGACTGGCCAGGTGGTGGAGTGGCTGAGGACCGAAGGCGACCTTGTCGAGGAGGGGGATCCGCTCCTGGTGGTGGAGACGGACAAGGCCAACATGGACGTCGAGGCGCCGGCCTCTGGGGTGCTGCGGCGCGTCCTCGCCAGCGTCGGCGACGAGCTGACCGTCGGGAGCATCCTGGCCATCATCGTCGGCGAGGATGAGGAACTGCCGGAGCAGGAGCCCGCGTCACCGCCGGCGCCGCCCGCGTCACCTCCGGTGCCGCCGAGAGCGGACGATGACGTTGGGGCCGGCGCTCCCGCGCGTCTGGCTGTCAGCCGCTCGGGTCGCCAGCCGGTGTCTCCGGCGGCACGGCGCGTGGCGAACGAGCTCGGCGTCGACATCACCCAGCTGCGTGGCAGCGGTGAGGGCGGCCTCATCACGGAGGCCGACGTCCGCGCTGCAGGAGCCGGAGCGTCTCCATCCTCGGCGGCGGCCGCCGGTGACCGCACGGAGGTCCCCCTCGTGGGTGCGCGCCGGCGCATCGCCGAGCGCATGGCCCTGAGCCGACGGACCGTGGCCGATGTGACCACGGTCATCGACGTGGACATGGACCGTGTCGCGGCACACCGCAAGACCTCAGGCCAGCCCTACACGGCGTACGTCGCGTGGGCGGTCGCTCGCTCGCTGGTCGATCACCCGGCCCTGAGCGCGACGATGGAGGACGGCCACCTGTTCAGGTATGCCCACGTCAACCTTGGCGTCGCGGTCGCCCGCGACGACGGGCTCGTCGTCCCCGTCATCCGTGAGGCTGAAGGGCTCGCGCTCTCCGAGCTCGCGGCCAGGATTGATGACCTCGCCGCAGCGGCGAGGAGCGACACCATCCAGCCGGAGGCACTGACGGGCTCCACCTTCACCGTGACCAACTCGGGCACCTATGGCTCGCTGCTCTTCACGCCCATCGTCAATGTGCCGGAGGTCGCCATCCTGGGCATGGGTCGGGTCGCCGACACCCCTATCGTCCGTGACGGGTCCGTGGTCGTGGCCAAGGTGATGTATCTCTCGCTGAGCTACGACCACCGAGCGGTCGATGGGGCGGATGCCGTGTCCTTCGTGGCCGACGTGAAGCGCCGGCTCGAGACGCTGGAGGAGGCGGCCGCATGACCGTGCCCACCTCGCACACGAGAGCGGGTCGACCCTCCGACGCCCTTGAGGCCGAAGCCCTGATCACGATGTACCGCCAGATGCTGCTGACCCGGGCGTACGAGGACCGCGCACAGGAGCTGTGGTCCACGGGCGTGGTGGTCGAGTCGCTCCATGGCAGCCAGGGGCAGGAAGCCATCGGCGTGGGCGCCTGCTTCGGGCTGCGTCGCGATGACGTCATCCTGCCGTCGCTTCGGACGCGCAGCGCCTACTTCGTGAGGGGCGTATCCCCGCGACAGTTCCTCGCCGGGATGCTGGGGAAGGCGACCGGCGCGGCCAACGGCAAGGCCACCGCGCACCACATGGCTGCGCCGGAACAGGGCGTGATGCTGGGAAGCGCCATCGTGGGCGGCTCCATCCCGGTCGCCACCGGCGCCGCTCTCGCCTTCAAGATGCAGGGACGCGACAGCGTCGCGGTCTGCTTCTTCGGCGACGGCGCCGCCCAGCGCGGCGACTTCCACGAGGCCCTCAACTTCGCTGGCGTCTTCCGGCTCCCGATTGTCTACGTCATCGAGAACAACGGCTATGCCGAGTTCACGCCCATCGAGAAGCATTTCGCAGGCTCGAGCCTGTCCCTGCGGGCGGAGGGCTACGGCTTCGGCGGATCGACCACCGACGGCAACGATGTCCTCGAGGTCTATGACACGGTCACCGATGCGGTCGCCCTCGCACGCTCTGGAGGCGGGCCGACCCTCGTGGAGTGCATCACCTACCGCCAGCGGGGCCATTCCTCGAGTCACCCGCCGACCGAAGGTCGAGACGAGGAGGAGGTCGCTTCCTGGCTGGAGAAGGATCCCATCGATCGCTACCGTCTCGAGCTGCAGCAACGCGGTCATCTCGATGACGAGCGCATCGAGCAGATCAAGCAGGACGTGGACGCGGAGATCGAGGAGGCGGTGCGCTTCGCGGAGGATAGCCCCGCACCCGATCCGGCCGAGCTTCACCGCGACGTCTACGCAGCTCCCGTGACCGCGCAGGAGGTCGGGCGATGAGCGTGATGACCAACCGCGACGCGGTCCGACGTGCGCTCCAAGAGGAGATGCGACGAGATGAGCGCGTCTTCCTCTTCGGCGAGGATGTCGCGGAGCCGGGCGGTGTGTTCAAGGTGTCGCAAGGGCTCCTCGACGAGTTCGGGCCCGAACGTGTCTTCGACACGCCCATCAGCGAATCGGCGCTCGCTGGCGTCGCCGTGGGTGCGGCCATGATGGGCATGCGTCCCGTGCTCGAATTAATGTTCGCGGACTTCACGACCATCGCCATGGACGGCATCGTGAATTCCGCCGCCAAGACCAGGTTCCTCTCGGCCGGCGAGGTCAGCGCGCCACTCACCGTCCGGATGACGTATGGGGCGGGCCCGCGCTGGGGTGCACAGCACACCCAGTCGATTGAGTCGTGGCTGACCAATGTCCCCGGCCTGACCATCGTGATGCCGTCGACGCCCTCAGATATGCTGGGTCTGCTGAAGTCGTCGATCCGCTCGCCCGACCCGGTCATCTTCCTCGAGCACAAGCAGACCTACGGGCTGAAGGGCGAGGTCCCCGACGTGGAGTACACCCTGCCCATCGGACGGGCGGACATCAAGCGTGCCGGTGAGGACGTCACCATCGTGGCCTCCGGGGCGATGGTGGAGCGTGCGCTCAAGGCGTCCGAGGCACTCGGTGCCCGGGGGACCAGCGCGGAGGTGATCGACATCCGCACCGTCCTGCCCCTCGACGTCGAGACCATTGTCGAGTCTGTCGTGCGCACCGCGCATCTGGTGGTGGTGCATGAGGCCCCCGTCTTCGGCGGCATCGGAGGCGAGATTGCGGCCTCGGTGGCGCAGGAGGCGTTCGGCTACCTCGATGCTCCGGTCCAGCGCCTCGGTGGCGCCTGGGCGCCGATCCCGTTCGGGCAGACGCTCATCGATGAGTACCTGCCGAGTGAGGCGGAGATCGTGCGCGCGGCATCACAGACCCTCGGCGGATCCGTGAGCTAGGCGTGGGAGCCGGAAGGACGGCAGCCACATGGACGTAGTGCTCGGTATCGACATCGGTACTTACAGCTCCAAGGGTGTCGTCTGTCGGGCGGATGGGACGCTCCTCGCGGATGCCCGGGTCGATCACGGTGTCTCGATTCCCGGGGCGGGCCGGTTGGAGCACGACGCCGATGCGGTGTGGTGGGGCGACCTCGTCAAGCTCAGCAAGCGACTCACGGCGCAGATGCCGGCGGATGCCCGTGTCGCTGCCGTGGGCCTGAGCGCGATCGGACCCTGCCTGCTGCCGGTCAATCGGGCCGGCCGGCCGCTCCGCCCCGCCATCCTCTATGGCGCCGACAGCCGCGCGACCGACCAGCTGGCCCGCCTGGAGCGCGGGCGCAAAGCCGCCATCACGCGCCTCAGTGGCACCCACATGACGAGTCAGGCGGCGGGGCCCAAGATCATGTGGCTGATCGAGCACGAGCCCGAGGTGATGCGACGGACCGCCAAGCTGATGACGGCGGCTGGCTACCTCGTCCTGCGGCTGACGGGCGAGTACTCGACCGACCATCACAACGCCTCGTACTTCGCGCCGTTCTACGATCTGCGACGCGCTGAGTGGGACCTCCGCTTCGCTGACGGCGCGGTCGATCCAGACCTGTTGCCGCCGTTGCGCTGGCCGAGCGACATCGTGGGCCAGGTGTCGAAGACCGCTGCAGCCGCCACCGGCATCCCCGCGGGCACACCTGTCTTGGCCGGGACCACGGATGGCGGAGCCGATGCCGTCGGTGCCGGCGTCATCCACCCGGGCGACCTGATGCTCTCCTACGGCAGCACGTCGGCGCTGGTTCTGGTGCTCGACGGCCTGCAGACGGCGAGGCCACTGTGGGCCACGCGAGGCTCCTGGCCGGACGACTACGTGCTCACCGCGGCCCTCTCCACCAGCGGCTCCATCACCACCTGGTGTCGTGAGCAGTTCGCCCGCGAGTTCCCGCTGGACGGGCCCGGTGAGGCCGGGCTGGCCTACGAGCAGCTGTCGCGGGAGGCGGAAGCCTCGACCTGTGGCGCGCGTGGTCTGCTGCTCCTGCCGTACTTCAGCGGAGAGCGCAGTCCCTTCAATGACCCGCACGCGCGCGGCGTCATCGCCGGCCTCAGCCTGTCACATCGACGTGGTGACGTATACCGCGCCATTCTCGAAGGTACCGCCTTCGGCATCCGGCACAACATCGAGACCATGGTCGCGAGCGGGACGGTGCCGAGGCGGGTGGTCGCCGTGGGCGGGGGCACTGCCAGCCGGCTGTGGCTCCAGATCGTCTCCGACGTGACCGGGCTAACGCAGGAGCTGCCCGATCGCGCCATCGGGGCCGCGTACGGCGACGCCTTCCTCGCAGCAACCACGATCGGGCTCTTCGATCGCCGCTCCCGTGACCGGTCGTGGAACCGGATCATGGGACGGGTCGAGCCGGATGCGCAGCGTGGACGAGCGTACGAGCGCCGGTACGCACTCTACCGGGAACTCTACGAGAGCACGAAGCGTGTCGTCCACGCGCTCGCCGAGGAGGCTGCATCGGCCAGCGAGCCGGCCGCGGACGGCGCTCCGGTGACGACCTGAAACGATGCGTGAGCCTCATCTTGTCGCCGGCACGGGGCTTAGCCCCCGATGGCCCGCGCGTGCAGGTCTCAGGCGGGGATGCCACCGAGCTGACGGGCGAGATCGACGAAGTCGGTGGCCACGATCTGCGCGTCCTCGCCGGGTTCCGAGTCGGGCGACGGGATGTCCCACCACTCATCGGGTCGATAGACGAACGCCGTCTGCATCCCGCAGGCGCGCGCGGCCCCGATGTCGTTGTTGTGGGTCGACACGAGCATGATGCGCTGCGGGGGCAGGTCCAGCCAGCGGGCGACGGTCTCGTAGGTGCGGTGGTCGGTCTTGTAGATGCCGATCATCTCGCATGAGAACACGGCATCCCAGGTCAGGCCCGCTCGGCGTGAAGCCTCGACCACGAGCGCGGTCGTGAGGATGGTGAAGGGACATACGATGAAGCGCTCGCGCAGGAGGGGAAGGCCCCGGGTCACGTCCGGCCACGGCCTCACCTGCCGCCAGGAGCGCACGAGCTCACGTCGATCGTGGACCGAGAAGCCAGCGACCTCACGCTGCTCCAGCGTGGACTCCAGCGTTCGCTCGAGCACGCCATCCATGTTCATGTCCGCGTGCCCTTCGGGGCCGGACAGGCCGGCACCCACCATCCCGGTCGACAGGCGGCGCCAGGTCTTGGTCACCGCAGACCAGTCCGCCTCGATCCCGCGGAGCTCGCCTTGGCGCTCGAATGCCTGGTGCACCGCGCTGTGCCAGTCGAAGACCGTTCCGCCCGTATCGAAGGCGAGCGCCGCGAGGTCGTGGTCAGTCGTCGTCATGACACCATGGTGGCACATCCCACTGCCGTGGCCTACACGGAGCGGGGGGTCTCCACGCCCTCGCCCGTCGACCAGGAGACACGGGTTGCAGGAGGATCGATGACCAGCTCCGAACCGGGCGCGCCGCTCGACGTCTTGACCATCGGCCGCTGCGTCGTGGATTTGTATCCCGACCGCGACGGCCTTACGCTCGATCGCGTCGAGTCCTTCCAGCGTTATCTCGGTGGTAGCCCCACCAACGTCGCGGTCGCCGCCGCGCGACTGGGGCACCGCGCGGCGGTCATCACCCGCACCGGCAGCGATCCCTTCGCGGAGTTCATCCGTCGCGAGCTGCGTCGCCTCGGCGTCCAGACCGACCACGTGTCGACGGCCCCCGACACGAGCACCACGCTGGCATTCTGCGAGATCTTCCCGCCCAACAGGTTCCCGCTCTACTTCTTTCGCGATCCGCTCCCGCCGGACCTGCGGATCGACCCCGCTGAGCTCGACCTCGTCGCGATCGCCGGTGTGCGCGTATTCTGGGCCACGCTCACGGGGCTGTCCAGGGACCCCAGCCGTGCCGCCCATCACGCCGCCTGGCAGTCGAGGGGTCGAAAGGACGCGACCGTGCTGGACCTCGACTACCGCCCGGCCTACTGGGACTCCCCGGCGGAGGCAGGGGCCGAGGGTCGCCGGGCGCTCGAGCAGGCGACGGTCGTCGTCGGCAACCTCGAGGAATGCGAGCTCGTCGTCGGTGCGTCCGATCCCGACCGCGCCGTCGATGCGTTGCTGGAGGCGGGAGTGGAGCTCGCTCTCGTCAAGATGGGTCCCGCCGGGGTGCTGGCCGCGAGCCCGGCCGAACGCCTGCGGGTGCCGGCCATGCCCATCGACGTGGTCAATGGCCTGGGGGCGGGTGATGGCTTCGGTGGCGCGCTCTGCCACGGCCTCTTGTGCGGGCTCGAGCTGGAGGAACTGCTGCGCTTCGCGAGCGCCGCTGGGGCCATCGTGGCTTCCCGGCGTGCCTGTGCCACGGCGATGCCGACCCTCGACGAGGTCGAGTCACTGCTCCGGGCGCGAGGTTGACGTGGACGAGCGCAGCAGCCGGCTGACCCGGACCCCGTCCGACTCGGTCGCCTACGTTGAGTCGGCGGCCTTCACCCTGCTCGGGGCCGACCGACCGGGCATGATCGTGGCGCTGCACGGCCTGACCGGTTCGCGTGGGCAACCGCGGATGTACCTCGATGGCCTCGACGTGCCAGCGTTCGGCCTGCTGGCACCGGATCTGCGTGGACACGGCGAGACGGACTTCCTCGGGCCGGCGGAGGATTTCACCCCGGGCCAGCTGGGTTCGGACGTCGAGGCACTCATCCGCCACCTCGGCCTGGAGACCCGACCCATCGTGCTCCTGGGCATCTCCCTGGGCGCGACCGTCGCGCTGGAGCTCCTGCGTCGGAGGGCGCTCGACATCGCGGCAGGCGTCTTCATCCGTCCCGCGCATGAGGCGATCCCTGCCCGACACCTGCGCATCAACCGCTCCATCGCGGATTGGCTGCGGGCGGACCCGGGCGACGCGCTCGCCAGGCTCCTCGCCAGCGACGGATACCGCGCCGTCGCTGCCGTCTCCGAATGCGCCGCCGCAGGACTCCGCGACAAGGTCACCGCCGAAAGGGCGGCAGAACGTGCACTTCGACTCGACCAGGGCGCCGGCTGGACCGCGTTCGCGCCCGATGAGCGCTTCAGCGAGGCTCCGCCATCCCTCATCGTGGCCGCCGTCGACGACCCGCTGCACCCACGTTCGGTGGCTGCCGAGTGGCAACGCCGGATCATCGGTGCCGCGCTTGCCGAGCTGCCGTCACGCGACGTCCATCCGACCCGTTATGCGGCGCTGGCACGCTCGACGGTGCAGTCGCTCCTCGAGCAGGTGGCAGCGACGGTGGAGGCATCCCCGTGACCCTATATGTCGGCGTCGACGTCGGTGGCACCAAGTGCGCCGTCGTGCTCGTCGACGACACCGGGACCACGGTGGGGCGTTCGTGGTATGAACACGATGTCGGCCGGGCCGCCGCTCTCACCGATGTAGTCGCCGACGCCACCAGCGAGCTGCTCAGTGCGCATTCGCTCGCGGCCCAGGACGTGGCCCGGCTCGGGGTCGCCGCCGCGGGCCTGGTGAGCCGGGACCGGGCCACGCTGGTGCGTGGGCCGACCCTCGACGCGATCAAGCTTGACCTGGGGCCGCGTTTGGCCGCACGCACCGGGCGTCCGGTGACCGTCGTGAACGACGCCAACGCCGCGCTCTTCGGGCACGTTCGGCTGACGCAGCCCACCGACGGGACGCCGGCGGTCGATGCCGCGGGCCAAGGCACGAGAGTCTGGTTGCTGCTGGCCCTCGGCACGGGCATCGGCGGCTCGGTCATGGTGGGCGACACGCTCGTCATTGGCGAGCATGGCTTCGCCGCGGAGTTCGGTCACGTGCCGGTGGACTTCAGCGACCGGCGTCGTTGCCTCTGTCGCGCCACCGGCTGCGTGGAGCAGTTTGCCTCCGGGCGCGGGATCGCGGAGCGGGCGGCTCTGGTTCTGCCACCGCCGGAGTCGGCGGGCCGGCTGCGGGCGATGGGGGCGACTGAGCCGTTCACGTCGCGGCACGTCGTGGCGGCAGCGGCGGCCGGTGACGCGTGGGCCGTCGGTCTGCTGGCGCACGCCGGGCAGATGCTGGGGCGAGCGGTCGCCACGCTGTGCGTGGTCCTCGACCCGGACAGCGTCATCATCGCCGGGAGCTTCGGCCATGCGGCCGGCGAATGGCTCCTGCCCCATGCGCAGGAGGAGTTGATGGCCCGCTGGCCCTACGCTCGTGAGCGGCCACCGCCGATGTTCTCGAGAGACGTCATCGGGCCGTACGTGGCCGCCGCTGGGGCCGCGCTGTTGGCCAAGGCCGAGCAGGAGAGCAGAGGAAGGCCATGAGTGCACGTGACCAACGCATCCGCCTGGGCGTGGTGGGGACTGGGCGCATCGCCCAGGTCGCCCACCTACCCGCGGCGGCGAAGGCGAGAGGGGTCCAGCTGGTCGGCATCAGCGACCCGTCGGAGGAGCTGAGCGCGAAGGTGTCGGCGCGCTATGGCGTCGCGGGCTATACCGACACCGCGGAGCTGCTGGCTCTGGAGCTCGACGCGGTCGTGATCGCGACGCCCGACCGCTTCCATCTGCCGCTGGGCTTGCAGGCGCTCGACGCGGGCAAGCACGTGCTCATGGAGAAGCCGCTGGCCGCGACCGCGAGCGAGGCCCAGCGACTCGTGGACATGGCCCGTGATCGCGGGCTGAGCTTGCAGACGGGCTGCATGAAGCGCCACGACCCGGGCATGCGGTTCGCCCGGGCCAACGTCTCGCGCATCGGGCGGATCATGAGCCTGCGCTCCTGGTACCGGGTCATGGCGGCCGCCAAAGCGGGCATGCAGCGGACCTACTTCGCGTCGCTGGTGGTGGACGAGGCCGTGCGTCGGACGGAGGCCGGGATCAAGGCCGACGCCGAGCGATACCGCCTGCTCACCCATGGGGCTCATCTCTTCGATGGCCTGCGCTTCATGGCGGGCGACATGCGCTGGATCAGCACCTCGCACGCGACGGTGGCCGGCGACCACACGTGGCATGGCAGCGCCGGTCTGGAGCGTGGCGGAGGTCTGGCCTCGTTCGAGATCAGCGTCAGTGTCCATGGCGCCTGGTCGGAGGGGATGGAGATCTACGGCGAGTACGGCCACATCCGTACGCGATCACCGTACGTCTTCTCGCGTCAGGGAAGCCGCGTCGAGGTCTACATCGAGGACGACCGGACGGCGACCGTGCCTCGCTTCGATGACACCGACCCGTTCACCCTCCAGCTCGAGGCCTTCGCTCATTCCATCCTCTATGGGCATGAGACCGAGCCCACACCGCAGGACGGCGTCGAGGCCTTGCGCCTGCTCGAGGCAGCGGCGGAGAGTGCCGCCAACGACGGCCAGAAGGTATCGATGGGGGCGGCCGATGACCACGCTTGACGTGCAACTGCGAAACGATTCGATTATCGTTTCGAACACAGACGAGTCAGGCGCCCGCCTTCTGGCCAGCCGGCAGCGTTGAGAACGAGGGAGATGAAGATGCAGGCGCCGCTCGAGGGCATCAAGGTCCTGGACATCAGCCGGGTGCTGGCGGGTCCGTTCTGCTGCATGTTGCTGGGCGACATGGGCGCGGATGTCGTCAAGGTCGAGCGTGTCGGGCGCGGCGACGACGTCCGTGCCGTCGGCGACAAAGTCGGGGGCGAGAGCCTCTACTACCTGATGATGAATCGGAACAAACGTGGGGTCACGCTCGACTTCCGCAATCCACGGGGCATCGAGCTGCTCAAGTCGTTGGTCGCGGAAGCCGATGTGCTGGTGGAGAACTTCCGGGCCGGCACGATGGAGAAGATGGGCTGCAGCTACGACGTCCTGAGGGAGATCAACCCGCGCCTGGTGATGGCCAGCCTCTCCGGTTTCGGACAGGACGGACCCTACCGAGACTATGCCTGCTTTGACATGATCGCCCAGGCCATGGGCGGGCTGATGGACCTGACCGGCGAACCCGGTCGACCACCGGTCACCACGGGCACGTTCCTCGTCGACTATGCCAGCGGCATCTACGCGGCGTTCGGGTATCCTTGGCGCACTGCGCGCTCGTGACGTCACGGGCGAGGGCCAGCACGTCGACGTAGCGTTGCTGGACACGGCCGTGTCGTTCCTGATCACGGCCATCCCTGAGTACCTGCTGCTGGGCAAGAAGATGACGCGGCGCGGGAATCGTGACCGCTACGCCGCACCGGCGAACCTCTTCGAGGCCAAGGACGGTCGTTACGTCTTCGTCGCGTCCGCCACCAATTCGCTCTTCCCGCGCCTGCTGGCTGTCATGGGACGCTCGGAGATTCTGCAGGACCCGCGCTTCGCCACGAACGAGGCTCGCATGAAGAACGTCGAGGCCAGCGAGGCCATCCTGGCCGAGTGGGTCGGGGAGCGGACGGCCGACGAGGTCGTGGAGCTGGTGCGCGGTGCCGGACTCCCATGTGCCAAGGTGGCGACCATCGATGAGGTCGTCGAGGATCCGCAGGTCAAGCATCGTGAGATGCTCGTCGAGATCGAGCACCCCACGGTCGGCCAGCTCCCCATGCAAGGCCTCAACGTCCGCTACTCCGCATCGACACAGAGCATTCGTCGCCCACCGCCGCTCCTCGGCCAGCACAACCACGAGGTCTATGCCGAATGGCTGGGCCTCGATGCAGCCGCCATCAAACGGCTCGCGGCGGATGGCGTCATTTGATCGGCCCGGCGCATGACGAGTGACCGACAGCCGGCGTCTCCCGGATTCGGCCGATACCCGACGGCGAGCATCGAAGAGAGGGGCACCGCACCATGAAACCCAAGCTCATGAGCATGGCCGAGGCCGCCCGCCTGGTGCCATCCGGAAGCACCATCGCGGTCGGGGGCAGCATCATCCGGCGGTCTCCGGCGGCGTTCATGCGCGAGCTCATCCGCCAGGGCACGTCTGACCTGCGCATCCTGGCCTTCCCGGCCGGGTTCACCATGGACATGCTCGCCGGCGCCGGCGCGGTGAGGCGGGTCGAGGCCGTGTACGAGGGCCTTTTCCAGTTCGGCATGGCCTACAACTTCCGGCGCGGCGTCGAACAGGGGGCGATCGAGATCCGGGACTTCCCGGAGACATCGATGATCGCCCGCTTCCGCGCAGCTGCCCAGGGCATCTCGTTCATGCCGACCGATGTCCTGCTGGGCACGGGCATGGCCGAGCACAACCCAGAGCAGATCCGTGAAATCGCATGTCCCTTCACGGGCAAGGCCTATCACGCCGTCGAGGCCGCGGTCGCGGACTTCACCGTCCTACATGGGTACGTCGGCGACGAGTACGGGAACGTGCAGTTCCCGGTCCAACGCGACAGCGACGACATCGATCCCATCATGGCCAAGGCCGCCGGCCGGCTCATCGTCACGGTCGAGAAGATCGTGCCGCACGAGGAGATCCTGCAGCGGCCCAACCTGACGTATGTCCCGCACCTGTGGGTCGAGGCCATCGTGGAGGCGCCATTCGGTGCGCATCCGCTCAGCTGTGACGGGTACTACGACGAGGATGCGGAGCACATGGAGTACTACCAGGCCTGCTCCAAGGATGGCCGCTTCGATGAGTACGCGGCGGAATACATCCATGGTGTCGAGGATCACTGGGAGTACCTGCGCAAGGCCCTGACTCCCCAGCGCATCTTCGAGCTCTCAGTACGTTAGGAGCGGAACCGATGTCCTACGCGGACGACTACACCCTCAACGAGCTGCTCGTGGTCGCAGCGTCCCGAGAGCTGCGCGACGGCGACCTCGCCTTCGTCGGTGTCGGGACCGCTGGCCGGGCCTTCACGCTCGCGGTCGGCATCCCCATCGCCTCGGCCAGGCTGGCCCAGCTCACGCATGCTCCCGACATCACGATCTACTGGGGAAACCTGCTGAGCCCAGATCTGACGCGCATCCCGCCCGACCTGACGCAGCACGAGATCACGACATGGCCGTGTGCGAGTCAGATGGCCCATACCGGCGACAAGTGCGACATGTTGGCGCGCCGCCAGTTCGACGTCTCGTTCGACTCGGCGCCCCAGATCGACCGATACGGCAACCTGAACATCACCGCCATCGGTGACTACAAGAAGCCCAGGGTCCGATTGGTCGGATGCCTGGCTCAGACCGATCACTTCGCCTACGTGAAGCGTCCCATCGTGATCACCGACCTGCGCTCCCGCACGTTCGTGGAGCGCGTCGACTTCATCACCAGCGTGGGGCACCTCGATGGTGGGGATTCGCGTGACCGGCTGGGCCTCGACCCCGGTGGACCATGGCGTGTCATCACGGATATGGCCGTGTTCGGCTTCAACGCTGAGTCCAAGGAGATGGAGCTCCTTTCTATCCATCCCGGCGTGACCATGGAGGCGGTGCTCGAAGCCATGAGCTTCCACCCGCTGGTCCCCGACGACGTTCCTGTAACGGAGGCGCCGACGATAGAACAGGTGCGTCTCATCAGAGAGGACATCGACCCCAACCGCATCCTCCTCGTCGCCTGACAGCTCGCCTCAGGCCGCAGCTTGTGGATGGGGACATGAGCCCGCTGGGTCAATCGCCCGTCGGAACGAAGCCGAGACGCTTGTCGACGACCGCCTGGAGCGCCTGCCCAGCGATGTAGCGCCGCAGATTGTCCAGGAACGCTGCACTCAGGAGCGCGGGCGTTTCCCCTGTGGTGCCAGCCGTGTGCGGGGAGACGATGACCGTCGGCAGTGACCACAGCGGGCTCTCATGATGCAGCGGCTCGTCCTCGAAGACGTCCAGGGCTGCTCCCGCCAATCGCGCCGATGCAACGGCCTCGGCCAGCGCCCTTTCGACCACGATGGGCCCTCGTCCGACGTTGATGACGCGCGCTCCCGGCGGCAGGGCCTGGAGCTCTCGCGCGCCGACGAGTCGCTCCGTATCCGCGGTCAATGGCGCAGCGATGATGAGCCAATCGGAGCGCGGCAGCAGGCCTTGAAGCTCGGCGATGGCGAAGATCCGCCCTTCTCCCGGAACTCCCTGTCGGCTCGAGCGACCAACGAGTACGACCTCAAGGCCGACAGACCGAAGCAGTCGCCCGATCGCGCGTCCCACGGTGCCGGCCCCGACGATGACGGCATGCGCGCCGGCCAGTGAGCCGAGCACCCGCGGGTGCCATCGATGGTCCGATTGTGCCCGCGTCGTGCCGGGCACATCCTTCACCAGCGCCAGCATCAGCGCGAGCACGTACTCGGACAGCGCGGTATCGAAGACGCCCCGGCTGTTGGTGACCGTCACGTCGCTATCGGTGAGTTCTGGAAAGAGCGCCCAGTCGACCCCTGCCGCTCCGACGTGCAGCCACCGCAATCGCGTCGCCAGCGACCAGCTGGACCGCAGGGCGTCGCGGGGCGGCCCGTAGTGGAACATGACATCGCACTCCTCGAGTGCGGAACGCACCGCTGCCATGTCCTCTGCCATCACGTAGCGTGCGCCCGTAGTCACCTCGGGAATCCCCGGTGGTGAGCGTCCGGCCTGGTGCCCCACGACAAGCACACGGGGCAGCTGTCGGGTCACCTCAGGAGACCAGCGGGCTGTCCGGGCGATACGTTGCCCGACGCTGCGGTGGCCGCGGCGAACCGCGCCATAGGCATCCTCAGGGGTCGCCTCGTCACGACGCGGCGCGTGCTGCGTGCTCCGCGAGGAACGCCGCCACGCGCGGAGCGTCGGCGGCGTTGAGGTCTTGTGCGATGACGGGGACATGATGAGGGAGGGCCGCGTGCAATTCCATCACCAGCTCATAGTCCATGCCGCCGGTGCCCGGAGCCGAATATCCCGAGGCAACCACGTCCTTGGCATGCACACCGGCGACGTGTCCACCCAGCGCTTCGAAGGCCTCGGTGAGGATCGCCTGTTGCCGCGGAAGCGTGCCGACGGTCAGAAGGTTGGCGGGATCGAGCACGACCGCCAGGTAGCGGGCGTCGTCTCCCATCTCGCGGAACAGCCGCACCGCAGCACTCGCGTCGCAGACGACGTTGCCGCGTTCGGGTTCGATGCCGAGTCGGACGCCTGCATCGATCGCTACCGGGATGAGCAGATCCAGTGTGGTCCGTAGGTCCCGCCACGCCGCAGGTGTCACGTTGTCATGGTGTGCTCGCCAGTTGCTCCGCGGGTCGCGGGTCCCTGAGCACAAGGTCACGACCGCGGCTCCCATGGCCCCGGCTCCGACGATACTCACACTGCACGCCTCGATTCCGGCTTCCCGCACAGCCAGGTCTGGATGGATTGCGTTGAACGTGCCCGAGACCGCCCAGACGCGCACGCCGCCGGCTTCGAAACCAGCGGAGATCGCTCGGGCGTCGTCGGCGGTGAGCGTGGGGTCGAGGGAGGGGCGCCCGATCGCGATCAGGTTGAGTTGCGTGGCCGTGAACCCAGCGGCACTGATGCTCGCAGCGACCTCATCGGGTGGTCCTGGGGGAAACACTCTGGCGAACACACCGAGCTCGATCATCGTGACACCTGCCTTGGAAGGGCACCGCTGGATGGACGTTCTGCTTGCTGCACCGAGGTGCCGTGGCGAGCGCCCCTCCATGCTAGGTCGTCTCGCGCGGCGTCGCGCGGTACACCAGTCCGCTCGGACAGATCCAGTGAGCAGCTAGTGGACAGGATCACTGAGCAACAACACCGTCCGTGAACGCGGTTGACGGACCGCATAGTATGAATCGAAACAATTCGCGAACCGATTGTCTTCAGAGGACGTGTCCCGATCATGCCATCTGCTTGGGCGACGCTCCACCTCCGATCGTGAGCCTTGTGCTCACGGCCGCGATTCATGATAGCGGACCCCTGTTCGCACTGACCGGTAAGCGGAAGCGCGGATCCATGATCGGCCGGCCGCCCTGCGTCGTTCGTCGCGACCCGGTCGCGGCTGCCCGGCTGTTCCGTGATGGTGAGCTACTCGAGGCAATGCGTACGTGTGGCGCTTCGTCGGGACCGGAGTGTGCTCGGAGACGTTCCGATCGACCAGGCATGCAGGAGAGATGTCGTGATTAGTGGACAGCCGCTGGACGTGGCCCTGGACATCCGCATCGCGGTCCTGGAGGCCATGGAGGATGTACGGAGCCTGTTGAGGCACTACGCCTGGGCGCTCGATTATGCCGATTTCGAAGGCCTCACGGCCTGCTTCGAGGAGTACGTGGCGGCCTCCAGGGACGACGCCTCCTTCGCGGACTATCTCGAGTGCTACGTGACCGGCGTCGCCGACGAGCATGAGTACCTCGCGCTGATCGGCCTGGAACGTCCCATGAGGCTCCCGACCACGACGGGGATCGACGCGTGACACCGACCGTCGAGGAGATGCTGGCCGTCGCCATCAGTCACTCCTTCCGCGAGGGTGCAGTTGGCTTCATCGGCCTCGCGAGTACGTCCGTTCGATCCATTCTTGTGACCGAGGTCGACGTGGGCGAGAGCACCGGGTTCGCACTCCCATCCGCGTCGGCTGCCCCCACCACCGAGGAGCCCCCTGCGACGGAGCTCTCCACCCTTCGCACCGTAGTCGATCCAGCCGGGCTGCTGGGCGGCGCCGGCGCCGCCGCTGCCCAGGGGTCGGGTCGTTGACGACGCTCGCGGATGTCGCTCGCCGTGCCGGCGTCTCCGTGTCCACGGCATCGTATGTGGTCTCGGGAGCTCGTCCGGTCGGCGAGCAGACACGCCAACGCGTCCTCGATGCTATCGCGGAGACGGGATACACGCCCGATACCGTCGCTCGATCCCTCAGGAGTCATCGATCCGAGGCGATCGGCTTGGTCTTGCCCGACATCCGCAACCCGTTCTTCGCCAACGTGATCGACGGTGTCGAGACCGAGGCCAGAGCTCAGAGGCAGACGCTCCTCTTCGTCAACTCCGCGGAGGATCCCGACCTCGAGGTCGATGCCCTGCGCCAGCTCCGCTCGCGCCGCGTCGACGGCCTGATCGTCGGTCTCACGCGCGATATGCCACCGCAGGCCCTCGAGGGACTCCAGACCGCCAAGGTGCCGGTCGTCCTGGTCGACCGCGCCGGTCCCCCCGGGTTCGACCAGGTGCTCGTCGCCAACGACATCGCCACCATGGTGCTGGTCGACCATTTGCTCGAGGCCGGCCACCAGCGTATCGGGATGATCGCCGGCGTGCGCGGGATTTCCACAGCCGAGGACCGAATCACTGGTTTCCTCGCTGCGCTTGACCGCGCCGGGCTATCTCCGGACGACTCGATCATCATCGACGGCGGCTCCAGGCGTGAGCTGGCTCGCGTGGCCGTCAGCGAGGCCCTGCGCTCCGGGCAGCGGTTCGACGCGCTCGTGGTCGGCAACAACGAGATGACCCTGGGCACGCTGGAGGCCATCTCGCTGCTGGGACTGCGCATCCCCGACGACATCGCCGTTGTGTCCGTCGACGACCTTCCCACCGGGAGTCTCCTGGCGTCGCCGCTCACGGCCGTCGTCCAGCCCAGCTTCGCCGTAGGACGTGAAGCGATGCGGCTGCTGCTCCGTCGTGTCCAGGCGCCCGACGCTCCCGCCCAGCACATCCGTCTGCGGGCCGGCTTCGTCCATCGACGATCGTGTGGCTGCCCGTTCTCCAACCCCCGGGAAGCTGAGCGCCAAGCCTCCCCGGACGCGGTCATGACCGTGGGGCGACCCCGATGAGCGCCCCTGGCCCGCGCCGGCCTCGCTACCGCGATCTTCCTCCGGCGACCGATCGACGTCCGGCGGGCTCATCATGGGGTCTGTTCGGTGAGACGGACGAGATCGGCACGCTCAACCTGATCGACTCCGGACGCGATCCGGAGGGCTGCCTCGCTCGTGCAGTGGGGGACGATGTTCCCGCTCGACTGGCGGGCCGACTTGCCGTCTCCGCCCCTCCTCGGTCGCGGTGCCGCCCGCCGGGTCGAGAAGGATCTGGAGCCCGGCACGGACGACTACTACGACAACTACTATCCGCAAGCCTCGAGCCAGTGGGACGCCCTGCGTCATGTCGGCCATGCGACGTACGGCTACTACAACGGGATCGAGCTGGACGATCGGCGGGACCTAGGCCAGTCTCACCTGGGTATCGATCGCTGGGCCGAGCACGGGATCGCCGGCCGTTTCGTGCTGATCGATATCGGGCGCGTTCGCGATCGGTGCGGCGACCCGATTCCGCAGGACCAACCGATCGCCGTGACGGCTGCGGAGCTTGACGAGGCCCTCGTGAACCAACAGGTAGCGCTCGAGCACGGCGACATCCTCCTGCTGCGTTTCGGCTGGATCGCCTGGTACGAGCTGCTGAGTGACGGGCAACGGGAGCGGCTGGCGACCGCTGGGATGTTCCCGGCTCCGGGCCTGGCGGCGGCCGAACGGACCGCCGAGTGGCTGTGGGATCACGGCGTCGCGGCCGTGGCGAGCGATACGCCGGCACTCGAGGCGATGCCCTTCGACCGCTCGTCGATCGACGGGTTCTTGCACTACCGCCTGGTCACGTTCCTGGGGATGGCCATCGGCGAGCTCTTCGACCTGGAGCGGCTGGCTGAGGACTGTGACGCCAACCGCGTGTACGAAGGGCTGTTCACCTCAGCGCCGATGCACTACCCCGGGGGCTCCGGTTCCCCGGCGAACGCGCTGGCGATCAAGTAGTCGTCGAGGGGGTATCGGAGCGTCGAGGTCGTCCAAGCTCCGACCGAGCGCGACACGCCGGAGCTGGTCCACCCGGCGCCAAGGTGATGTTGGGATTGCGAAGGTGCTTTCGCTCCTCGTTCATCCCCAGGTCGCAACGAATCCGGATGGGCCAATGGAGGCGGACTTCGTGTTCTATGCCCGAGGGGTCTCTGATCTCAGTCGATTCCGGCCGGCACTGCACGCTATCACCCGATGACTCAGTGCTGTTGAACCCGAACACTCGTACCAGTCCCACGTTCCGGTCCTCCGCTGATGCCGAACTTGCCAAGGCCACTTCTATGCAGGTGCTCTCGCGGGAAGTATCCGAATCGGGTCATCCGTGGGGCATCTCGTTCGTGCAGGGGATCTTGAACATGGTGTCCGACAGCGAAGGATCTACGACGCGCCTGGGGGTAACCGGGTGCCTCTCGACGAGGCCAAGATGACGCACCAGCATCGAGGACGTGGAGGCCGCGACTGCGCGCTGGGTCCACTGGTGGAACACCGGGCGGCTCCACTCGGCCTGCGGCGACATCCCACCCGCCGAGTCCGAGGCCGCATACTGGGCCGATCAGCCGGTGGCCACAGCCGCCTGAACCCTATCGTCCGAGTCTCCACGAAACCCAGGGCGCTTCACAGAGCGGATCTACACCATCCTGGTCTCGCTGCTGTCGACGAGCGCCTCATCGTCTTCAGCCGGAGGGAGGGTGTCCTTCCACTTGATGTCAATCACCACCGGCGACCTATCCTCGGACGGCCCGACGAAGACATCCGGAAGCATATGGGTCGTCTTCAGAGGCGTGTATCCATCGCGGCCGGCTTCAAGACCTGGAGCTTCCAGGTGGGTTTCGGTGCTGCAGTACTCACGTGATCTAGCAGGCCACGGAAGAACGCGCGCTCGTAGAGGTCGTTCATATCCAGGGCGACAGTCATCTGGTGCTCGACTACGAGGTCGACGGTGTCGCCTGGCAGGACTCTGCCCTTGATGGAGGACACGGCCATCTCCGCTCCCATCCCTGAGCGGGTCGCCGTGATCGCGGCTCGGAACGGCTACACGGGGGAGCCATCGATCGAGACACTGACGGTTGGACCGAGGGAGCCCGTCGAGCAGTGGACATGGGCGTGTCCGACCGGTGTCGAGGTCGAGCTGCTCACCGACGCCGCAGGGGGACACTACTGGCCCACGGAGTCGAATGCCGGCATCGACGGGACGAAGCTCGCGTGCGAGTTCTTCGAGCAGCACAG
>CAVVYR010000013.1:0-66140 GCA_963752475.1 uncultured Chloroflexia bacterium
CGAACGTGACTGGCTCCGTCCCAGCCTCCCACACGTGGACCTCGACCAGCGCAGTCGTCGTACGCTCCACCCCCCCTCGACCACATGCGCGCCATCGGTCCAGAGCGAGGGTGGGATGACCGTGTCGTCATCAACGGTCTGGCCAACCGGATAGATCGAGGCGTCGATAGCGCCGCTCATGGAAATCGCGACGCCGAAGTACTCGGAGCCTTCGAGATTGCATCGTCGCCGACATCGGCGGACGTCGAAACTCGTCGCATCCTGTCCGGCTGAGTGATTGGTTCCATGCCGAGAGGACTCGTCGTAGTCGACGTCCGGGCTGGCGTCCAGTTCGAACGTGGACCATTCGAACGTCACGTCGCTTGTCGCCACTTCTGAAAGCGTCGCAAGGAACGAGAATGGGGTGTAGCCAGCATCCCCCTCCAACGCGGCTTCGGTGCGTCACCGTAAGCGCCGGTGGCAGACCAGCGGTTCCATCGTCGTCATCTGGGTGGCTCGAGGAACAGGTGGTGAGCCAATTCCAGGATCGTAGTGGGCGCCATCGACGTTGGTGATGACGATGTCGGAAGGACTCGTCATTACTCCGGGTCGCTGTCGCCCATAACGTCCACGGCCAGCTGAGCCAGGTCTCGCCTGCAGGAATGACGGCAGAGTCACTCGCAGCCACGTAGTGTTCGGACCCCGCGAGCGCGGTGTAGTCGGCCGTCGCCCAGTCGAAGGTCACGTTCCACGGAAACTGAGTCTGTAAGATCGACTCCGGTCGTGACAGCAGAAGTACCGCTGTCACCCTCGGTGATGCTTTGCCAGGACGTCAGCCATGGCTGCTCGAACGCTCCATCGTCGTCGAGGATGATGGCGACGGGGTGGCTCCCCGGCGTCGTCGTAGGTGGCACCGGCTACGTTCAGTGGCGATACGCGAAGGACTCGTCATCCTCAATCTCCTCGTCGCCGTTGACGGTCACTGTGAAAGTCGCCGACGCCTGGCCGGCAGGGATCGTGGCACCGCGGTCAACCGCGGCCACGTAGTCCGAACCGGCCGCAGCATCACCGTCGAGCGTGGACCATTCGAAGGTGACGTCGGTATCGGCGACGCGGGTCAGGTACGCATCGAACGTGAACTCCGTCACGCCACTGTCTCCCTCGTACGTGGATGGTCCGTAGACGCTGAGGTCCGGATCTTCATCGTCGTCGAGGATGATGGCGACGGATCGCTCCAGGCGTAGTCGTCGGTGGCACCGGCTACGTTCGAGGATCGGCGACAGTCCCGAAGGACTCGTCATCCTCAATCTCCTCGTCGCCGTTGACGGTCACTGTGAAAGTCGCCGACGCCTGGCCGGCAGGGGATCGTGGCACCGCGGTCAACCGCGGCCACGTAGTCCGAACCAGCCGCAGCATCACCGTCGAGCGTTCGACCATTCGAAGGTGACGTCGGTATCGGCGACGCGGGTCAGGTACGCATCGAACGTGAACTCCGTCGCGCCACTGTCTCCCTCGTACGTGGATGGTCCGTAGACGCTGAGCAGCAGTGGGACGTCGTCGTTGTAGATGGTCACAGTGTCGTCGTCCCAGTCGGCACGGTGCGCACCGACGATGTTCGAGATGGCCAGACCGAACGTCTCGTCCTCCTCGACCTCAGTGTCACCGACGACATCAACGGCGAACATGGCCGAGTCGCTGCCAGCCGGAACAGTGGCTGAGTCGCTCGCAGCCAGATAGTCGACATCTGCCTGTGCGGTATGGTCAGTCGTCGTCCAGTCGAACGACACGTCATCGAGTGCCGGCTGGGAGAGGTTCACATCGAACCACGCCTGGGTCCTACCGCTATCTCCTTCGTCGACCCCAGCGCCGTAGACCGACAGCCAGACCACATCGTCATCCTCAAATCATCACGATGGGGTCCGTGCCTAGTTGTTCGTAGGTCGCCCCTATGACGTTCGAAATCGCGAGCGTAGAAGAACTCGTCTGGTTCTGCCTCGGCATCATCGACAATCGCGATGGATCTGGTTGGTACGCGAGCCAGTGGAGCAAAGGATCATCGTGGCCGCTCGCCGGGCACGAAGTCGGCATCGCCAGCGGTGCCCTCGACCGTCGTCCAGTCGGAAGCCAGCAGGCTGGCCAAGGATGCGGGAGAAGTCGACGGGTGACCCAGGCTGCGCGCCATCCGCCTCCCCCAGGCATATGCGTCGCCAACCGTCATCACGGTTGGTCCGTCGTCATTGAGGATGGTGACCAGTGGAGTGCTACTTGCCGAGTCGTACGTTGCCCCGATGACATCGGAGATGAAGACGCTGAAGTACTCGTCATCCTCGTTGTTTTCACCGTCGCCAACAACCTGGACCGAGAAGTCCACAGATACGCGCTCCGCAGGGATCGTGCCCATTTCCGCTGGCTGTAAGATACGGATATGAACACCGGCGGACGCTGAGCCGTTCGCCGTTGCACCCACTGAACGCGACGTCCTCATGTGCGCGACGGGACAGTTGGGCTGAGAGCCACGCATCGGAAGTCCCACCTGCACCCTCTGGGACCGGGTCCGCACCGTTCACAGTCAAGGTAGACTGAGCGTCGTCGTCGACGATATCATCCCGGTCGTGTCGCTTCCGACCAAATCAAGCGTGTCGCTCCTGCGGTGTTCCAGGTACGGATTGCAGGTGGAAGTGCTCGTCTAGCTCGACTTCGGAGTCACCGAGGATGACCACGTCGATGTCCGGGGCAGTGGTCGCGCCGACCGGGATCGTGACCATGCTGCTCGCATGCTCATCGTGGTCAAGTCCGGCGATGGCCGACCCATCTGCGGTGGCCCAGTGGGACGGGACCTTCTTCCACGGCAGGGTGTACAGCGTCACGGCGAACGACGTGACTGCTTCCGTTCCACGTGACCCTCGAGCTCATCCGTGTGTCTCGTCACCCCAGAGGAATATAAGAATGATGACTTTGAGAACCGAGAACTGGATGTGGCCCGGGTGCACCGGCGTAAGTCGGGCACCCACGACGTTGTTGATGTAGACCGCGAAGGTCTCGTGCCGGCTGAACTCGATGTCGCCGATGGTCTCGACCACGGGGAAGAAGCTTGCCGTGGTCTGAGCAGCGGGGTTTGACAAACTGTGTCCGCCGCCGCCACGTAGTCCGACCCTGCGATCGCTGTCCCATCCGCAGTGGACCAGTCGAACGCTACGTCGGTGGTCGTGGGGACGCCGGGCTGAACATCGAATTGGTACTCGGTGGTTCCGTCATCACCTTCGACACCTTGCACGCTCTCAAAGAGCAGCGGCAGCCCAAGACCGACTCGAACCTTGAACTGGGAAGACGTTGCGTTCAGGCCAGAAGCCTGAGGTCGCTCCCGGTATCCGCTCCGCTGATGGATGCGAACGAGCCTGACAACGAGTCTAATTCGATTGGGCGTGAAGACGTCATGAGGCGCAGGGCCTGTCTTGGTAACCGGAGGTGTGGAGCCGGAGCGTTCCATCGAGGACAACGGGCCCGTGGACATCTGGGCTTCTGATGTCGCTTGGATCGGTGGAACGAGTACTCCGTGATGAGCCGACCGGCAGCGGACTGAGCGTACGAACCCACAATCTGCAGGACACCAGGTGACGCTCCGGGGGGCACCTCACTCGCGTTGATGACATCGGCCTGGATCGTGCCCGCGCCGCCTACGCGACCCCCGCTGATATGGAGCTGCTCGACGCCACAAGCTGGCCGCCGTCGGCAAGTGCTGTACCGCGCCCGTCTGGGAAAGCGGCCCACCGTAGATGGCCAAGGTGCCATCGAGCACCAGGAAGCTACCTGACTCCTGGTCGAACGTGCGACCGGCGCCCAGCGACACACTCAGCCTGTGACCGGGGGCCACCTGATCACAGCGCCAGGTGTGGGTGACGCCAGGCCCCCGGGCCTGATGCGTTTGCTCTGATTCTTGCGATGAGTCTTGGATGGCCACGACTCCGGAATTGTATTGTCCACCGTGGACGCCACGAGCGATCCGAAGTTGCCGCCGAGCACAAGGCTGCCCGAGTTTCTTGAACTGCCCGTCGTTGACGTAGAAGGGACGAACTGCTTGCATTGCCAACCAGGACCAGTTCGCCTGCATTGACGATTCCTCCACCATCTACTCCGAGGTGCACGGTGCCTTCGCTGTCGTGAGCCTCGAGGACGAAACCTGGCGGGGTGGGGGTGAGGAACTCCAGGTCCGGGTCCCCGGCGGATCCGACCAGGCCCCCTGCTGGGGGAATGCGCTCTGTGGCGGCGACTGGAGTGGACAGAGGCGATGTCGTCGCCACGGTCTGGCGCTGCGACCCGGTCACGGGGACCCAACGTCGTGGTGGAGATTGCCACCGCCGTAGCTGCCACCTTCCACTTCGAGCCTGCCGTCCAGTGTCAGCTCGCCGGGCAGGCGGTTGGACGCGCGGCCGCCCTCGACGTGGACACGCGAGCGACGCGCCGCTCGAAACAACGACAGCCCCCGTGTTCTCGAAGTCAGCCCGCCCGATGCCCCGGCGATCATGGTCCCGCTGGCTTCGAACAGCATGGCCCCAGCGTTCTCGATGGACTCTGCCATGAGTCCGAGGCTTGTCGACGCTGTTGGCGGATGACGCCGCTATTCAGTACGATGTTCGCAGCGACGTCAGTGCCATGAGTTAGGTTGGCTGCGATGGTGCCGATATTCGTGAGTGAACCGCCAGCGATGTTGAGGCTGACGAGACTCGAGGTCGCTGTGAGGGTGAGGCTTCCTTCGTTGACCAGCGACGCTGCGGGAGGGGCGTTAAGACCAAGAAATCTCAACGGTCAGCCGGCCGTGCCGATTCCGATGCAGGCCTGCTGAGGTAGCGGTCACGGCATTCCGGAGGTCCAGTTGAGGCGGTCGTGCCAGCTGCCAGGGACGGGGTTGGCCCAGGAGGTGTCACAGTCGTTGTCGTCGTCGAAGCCTCGAGATAGACGGCGCTCAGTGCGCCGCCGGTCGTCGCGATGCTCAGGTTCCGGCTCGCGACAGCAGGTATGTCGCTGCAGTCGCCGGGGGGTGTCGTGCCCGCGGGAGCCAGTCGGCGATACCCGGCCTTGTCGTAGACGTCGAACGAGAGGCGCGCGACCTTGCAGTTGCTGTCGAGATCGCGGGCCTTGTTCGCCTGTGGCTGCCACGGGGGACCCGAGCCGGAGTCGGGCTTCTCGGAATACCAGTCGAAGGCGACCTCAGCCTCCCACACACCGCCGCTGCCCTCGCTCGTCCAGTTCCAGACGCAGCCACTAGTAGTGACCGGCACACCGGTCTCACCCGGTGGCCGGCAGACCGCCACGATGCGCCAAGTCCGCGCCGGACTGAAGCCGGGCAACCCGGTGTTCGTGGCCCAGTCGTCGTAGTAGGCAGTGAAGTTGATCTGCTTGAGCGGGGCCGTGTCGCTGGCTTTCACACGGTAGCGGACCGGCTCGCCGTAGCGGATCCGGTCAAGCCAGGCAAACCCAGTGCTGATGCTCTGGCAGTCGGTGCCGTCGGTGCACCACGGTCGGCCCTTCGATAGTGCCCTCGCCGGGGTAGTGGAGGTCGCGCGCCCGCAGGGCGCCGGTCCTACTGTTCTCCCAGGTGCCGTCCCACCACGTGAACTTCTCGTAGGCGCCCTCGCCGATGAGCGGTTCAGGCACGACGTCGGTGCTGCCGGAGACGACCCCGGTCGTGGTGTCTACCGTGCCGCTCGTGCCACCGTCGAAGAGCGCGACGTGGAGACGCGGGGCGCCGAGGACATCCTCGCAGCCCGCCCCGCTGATATGGGTCGTGGCCCCGAACGTGCCGATGTGCTCGTTGGGCCGACGTCGTAGTCGACCCAGCTCGGGCTCGCGCGACTGTTATCGATCCGAGGTGCCCGTAGACCGCGTGGTACGTCCGGCCCCCGACCGTGGTGCCAATGATGACGGTGTTGCCGAGATATGAGTTGCTGCCGCTTGCACAGGCGGCGAACTCGACGGTGCCTCCCGCGAGCGGGTACACCTTGGTCGTGGCGCTCGCGCCGGTGAACTCGATCCCGTCGCCGGCGGGGTCGCTCGCGACATAGCTGGAGGGCCGACCGTGAGCGCAGTCCCCGGACTGCCAGGGCAGGCGCGAGGGATAGCCGACCGACTTGGGCCAAACCGAGATCTCGGTCAGTCACACCACGGGGTCGGTAGCCTTGGTTGGCATCGATGAAGTCCGAGGGGTGGAGCATGCCGGCGGTGATGGCCTGCTTGAGCGAGCCGTCTGCCGTGTCGCCCGGGTAGTCCGATGGCTTGTAGTACTTGCCCTCCCAATAGGGATGTCGTGGGTACCATGGCCCGGCTTCGTCGTGCGTATAGCGAAGTGGAGGTGTGAGGCGTGGTCATACGCAGCGTCGTCATCTGAGAGCGTGCCGATGTCGTCCTCGGCGTCGACACAAAGTCCCTCCCGGATATCCACGGCAGGGTCCACGTGCAGGTACACCGAGTAGAACCGGTCCAAGCTGAGCGAGTCTGCCGCAATCGTGGCCTCGAAGTCCTCGCCGTTGTACGGGGCGCCAGCAGGTCGCTTGTCGTTGATCGATGGGGCCCGAACCTCGAAGTCACCGGTGTGCTCGACCACGACGATGCCGCCGGCCGCACGCGGTGCGACCGCCCGCTCGAAGACGACGCGGCCGGTGCCGACTGCCCGGACGGTGGCGTTCCCCGAGGTCCAGTCCTCTCCATCGTGGTGGCCGTCCCAATCCTGGTCGAAGTTCAGGAAGCTCTGGGTCATGATGGGGCCGCCACCGTTCTCGCGACGCATCGGGAAGCGGAGAGACTCGGCATTCGGGCGCTCGTCTTCCGCGGGAAGACCCGCTCTGCGGATGCCTCACCAGGGGCGGCAAGCCGAGCCGAGACGGTGCTCGCGGTGGCCCAGACGAGCAGCAACACGGTGAGCGTCGCGAGAACGGAGAGCGCGAGCCGAACCATCGGGCCGGCAAGTCAGGGTTTCGTTGGCAAATCCGTGACCCTGCGGTGGCCGAGCCACCATCGAGCCTCCCCCTCGTCTGAACGGGCATGGCATGGGCCCGTCATCGATGTGTGCAGGATAACCGGCGGCCCAAGAGCGTTGGGCGCGAACCGCAAGACACAGCGATCGAGGGCGACTTCTGGGACCAGACAACGGTGTCCCGCAATGTCTGAAACGCCAAGGTCGGGTACCGGGCCGCCGAGCCGGCGGCAGAGCAGCCCCTTGCGCATCACGGGCCGCTGCGTACGGCTTGAACCTGACGGGCGGTCAGCATGGCTGGGATACATGAGGCACATGTCCACTGAAGACCTCGACTACCCCTCCCCCTGTGCCGGCCGAACGGCATCAACGTGGCGCGGATTCCGTCGACAACACGTGCGCCCCGGGCGCCCCATCGACGCCCCAGACTCCGACACGAGGCGAGAGCTCGGCGTGGGGTACATGGCAAGCCGGATGGCCCCGAGATTCGCTGATGCCCCCAGGGGTACTGCCGGGAACCCCGCCTCACGGCGGACTCGTATGAGTACGGGTGTGTGTACGCCACACATCGAGAGACCCCTCTGGGTACCCAGAGGGGTCGGTTTCAGGCTCAGATGGGTGGCGCGCCCGGCGAGACTCGAACTCACGACCTTCTGGTCCGCAACCAGATGCTCTATCCACTGAGCTACGGGCGCCCGAAACAGGGTGGCGGAGAGGGAGGGATTCGAACCCTCGAAGCAGGTTACCCCACTTACCGGTTTAGCAAACCGGCGCACTAGGCCTCTATGCGACCTCTCCTCTTCGGCCGCCAGATGGTAGCACGCACGCTGGATTAGCCGTATCATCGGAGCCTCACCACGCAGCAAGAAGACGCGCGGGCCTTGTCCGACGCGTCTTCATCGTTTCACGAGCCAGGCGGGGCAAGCTCCACCACTCGATCAACAGCGGGTCCGCGTACCCGCGGGAGTCGTCCACCATGTCAAAGCGCGTCGTCCTTCTCGGTCAGCCCGTCACACACTCGCTGTCCGAGGCCCTGCAGCAGGCAGCCTTCGAGGCTGCCGGCATCGATGCCACCTACGAACCCATCGACACTCCCACCGTCGACCTGCCCGAAGCCGTCAAGGCCCTGCGCTCCGACGACTACCTCGGGGCCAACATCGGCGTGCCCCACAAGGACCGCGTGGCGACCATGCTCGACCGCCTCACCGAGGAGGCCCAGGCCACCGGCGCGGTCGACACCATCACCCGCGACGGCGACCAGCTCGTCGGTCACAACACTGATGTCATCGCCTTCAAGCCCGCGCTCGAGGAGCTCACGGGCAACCAGAAGATGCCCAAGAACGCCGTCGTGGTCGGCGCCGGTGGCGGCGGCCGAGCGGTCATCTACTGCCTCATCCAGGCCGGCTTCCAGAACGTGGCCCTCTTCAACCGCCACCTCCACCGCGGCGAGCGCCTGGTCAAGCACTTCGGCCGCAGCGCCAGCCACATGGATCTCAAGGCCCGCCCCTGGCACGAGTCGGTCATCGAGGCCGAGCTGGCCAAGACGGACATCCTCGTCAACGCGTCGGCGATGGGCCGTGATCCCGAGGAGACGCCCATCCCCGGCGAGCTGCTGCCGCCCGACATCCTCGTCATGGACCTCCACTACGTGCCCGAGCAGACCCGTCTGCTCAGGGAGGCAGAGGCCGCCGGCGCCAAGCGCGCGATGAACGGCGACTTCATGCTCATCGAGCAGACCGTGGCCGCCTTCGAGCTGTGGACCGGCGAGAAGGCGCCGCGCAGCGTCATCGAGAAGACGCTCAAGAAGGCCCGCAACAAGCCCGAAGAGCCGGTGCCCTCGGCCGAAGAGGTGGCCAATGGTGAGGCGGCCGAGGCGAGCGCCTAGGTGTCCGACTCCCGCTTCACGGCCGAGCGCCGCTTCGCCATCGAGGCCGTCGTCTCCGCTGCCCATCTGACCAGGGCCGTGCGGGACGACTTCGACCCCGACGCGGAGGCGGTGTCGAAGGCCGACTCCTCCCCTGTCACGGTCGCCGACCTGGGCGCCCAGGCCCTCGTGCGCATGGCCATGGTCGAAGCCCTGCCGGGCGACCCGATGATGGGCGAGGAGGACTTCGGAACCCTTGCTGACTCCCCGGAGCTCGCCGAAGCCGTCCTCGCTCGGGTCCAGGCTCAGCGGCCCGAAGTCACGCTCGAGGACCTGCGTGTCGCCCTCGACGGCTGTGACGACCCCGCAGGCCCGGGGCGCCGTTGGTGGACCCTCGATCCGGTGGACGGGACCAAGGGCTTCCTGCGCAACGAGCAGTACGCCATCGCCCTCGCGCTCGTCGAGGATGGCGAGGTCGTGCTGGGCGTCATGGGCTGCCCCAACCTGCCCTACTGCGGCGAGCCCGGCGATCCCGATGTCGGCGGCCCCATCGGCGTGCTCTTCATCGCCGAGCGCGGTGAGGGCACGCGCATGATGCCGCTCTTCGAGGCCACGGCCGACCGTGCGGGCGAGCCCTGCCGAGCGGCGGCGCCCGCCACGACCGCGGATGCTCGCTACGCCGAGTCGGTGGAGGCGGCCCACTCGAACCAGTCTGAAGCGGCCCGCATCGGCGCCGCCCTGGGCATCTCGGCCGAGCCCGTGCGTCTCGACTCACAGACGAAGTACGCCATGGTCGCGCGTGGCGACGCCTCGATCTACCTGCGCGTCCCGCGCGGCGACTACCGCGAGAACATCTGGGATCACGCTGCCGGCCTCATCGTGGTCGAGGAAGCTGGCGGTCGCGTCTCCGACGTCGAGGGTAAGCCCTTCGATATCACCACCGGCCAGCGCATGACCGCCAACCGCGGCGCGGTCGTCACCGCCGCCAGCATCCACGACCAGGTGGTAGCCGCCGTCCGGAGCGTCCTCGAAGGCTGACTCGCCGGCTCGGCCATACTGGCTCGCATGAACGGACTCGGGCGCATCGCGCTGTCTATCACGCTGGCCCTCAGCGGCCTGAGCACAGGCACTGCCACGCTGGCCCAGGTCGACGCCGATTCCGAGCCACCCGCCACGCTCGCAGAGCGGGAGGTCTTCGGCTTCCTGCCCTACTGGGAGCTGGCGCGGGCCTCCTCGATCGACTTCGGCGTGCTGACCACGCTGGCCTGGTTCGGCGTAGAGGCCGGCCGTGATGGGCGGCTCATCCGGGAGGACACCGAGGGAGAGCCGACGCGCGGGTGGGCCGGCTGGACGAGCGATGAGTTCGCAGCGATCAGGGAGCAGGCACGAGCCGCGGGCGTGCGCGTCGTCCTCACCGTGGAGCGCTTCTCGTGGACCACGTCAGGTAAGCGGGCCACGAAGCGGTTGCTCAGGGACCCAGAGGCGCGCCAGGCGCTCGTCGGCGAGATCGCCGAGGCCGTGGCCGAGGCCGGTGCCGACGGGGTCAACCTCGACTTCGAGCCGCTGCCGCAGTCGGTGCGCGGGGAGTTCGTGCGGTTCGTGCGCGCCGTGCGCCGTGCGCTCGATGTGGTCGACCCGTCGCTGCAGTTGACCTTCGACCTCACGCCCGACGTGACGTCCTTCCCGCTGCGCAGGCTAGTGGCCGATGGCGCTGCCGACGCTGCCGTGCTCATGGGCTACGAGTACCGCACTCCAGGAAGCAAGGTCGCGGGATCGGTCGCACCGCTGCGTGTCAAGGGTGGGCTCGACGTGCGCGGTTCGATCAACCTGGCGCTCAAGAAGGCCCCGGCCGGGGCGGTGATCCTGGCCATGCCCTGGTATGGCCGGGCGTGGTCGACGCGGACCGACGAGCCCGACTCCCGGACCCGCGGCGGCGAGCGCTACCTCGACCCCTCGACCGCCTTCTACCGCGTCTCGCTACCGCGGGCGGCGATCGCGGGGCGCGGGTGGGACCAGCAGCAGGGTTCGGCCTGGAGCGTCTACCGCTCACAGGCCTGTGACACCTGTCCGGTTAGCTGGCGGCAGCTGTGGTACGACGACGTCGACAGCGTGCGGGCCAAGGTCGGGCTTGCCCGGCGCAAGGGCCTGCGTGGCGTCGGCATCTGGGCGCTCGGCTACGACGGCGAACGGTCCGAGCTGTGGTCGGCCCTGCGCTACGGTCTCGAGCGGCCGAAGGACCAGGAGCCACCCGCGGGCACAGCCACGATCGCTGCCGCGAGCATCCTCGGGGAGCACGACGGTGTGCCGCTCGTGGGCGAGACGGCCAGACTTGCGCTGGAGGCGTCCGATGGCGACGGCAGCGGCCTCGCCTTCGTGCGTGTGTCAGGCAGGGGCAAGCGCAACGACGACGGCTCGCTCAAGGGCGGGACGACGTTCCCAGCCGTGGACTCCCTGGTCATCTCGTTGCCCGAAGTGACCGCCGTGGACGAGGTCTTCGTGCCCGGCGCCGTAGCCGAGGCGAGCCCCTCCGCTTCGGTATCGCCCGAACGCGATCCGTCACCGCCGCCCGAACCGGAGCCGGTGAGCATCCGCGTCCAGTGGCGCGACATCGCCGGCAACTGGTCGACTCCGGTGAGGATCGACGTGGCCTACCAGCCTCCGGCGGGGTCGGCGGGCGAGTGACCCGCGGCGCGACGGTGAGGCCCCGGGAACGTTCGGGCAGGAGCGCTGGCCGCGAGCCGAGGCTCAGCCCCTGACGCAGGCCTCACGAAGGGCGCGCGCCAGCTCAGACATGGACTCGATGTCCGTGCCGTCGGGACCCAGGGCGTCGATGAGTGCGGAGGCCGTGATGACGCCGTCCGCCACCGGTGCCAGCTGCTTCGCGTGCTTCGGCTTGGAGACACCGAAACCGACGGCGACCGGCACGGGGCTCACCTCCTGCACGGTGCGCAGGAACTTCTTGACGCCCGGGGGCAGCGATGTGCGCGCACCGGTCACGCCGGCCAACGAGACCGCATAGAGGAAACCTTGCGAGCGCTTGGCTACATAGGGCATCCGGTCGGGCGTGGTGGTCGGGGCCACGAGGTAGATGAGCCCGATACCCACGGCCGCAGCCTCCGCCTCCAGCGCTTCGCTACTCGTCGGGCGTGATGTCGGCGAGGATGAAGCCCGACACGCCGGCATCGGCCAGCCGCTTGCAGCACCGTCGAGCCGTCCGCCCCACCGAGCACCTGGTTGCAGTAGCCCATCGTCACGATCGGCGTCTTGGGCCGGGCCTCGTGGATGCGGCCGATGAGCTCGATCGAGTCATCGAGCGTGGCTCCAGCCGCCAGCGCCACCGACGACGCGCGCTGGATCGTCGCGCCATCGGCCAGGGGGTCCGAGTACGGCAGCCCGACCTCCAGCACGTCCGCCCCGGCGTCGATGAGCGCCACGGCTACATCCAGGGACGTCGCGGCATCGGGGTAGCCGGCCGTGGCGAAGGGGATGAAGGCCGCGCGCCCCTGGTCGTTAGCCTTGCGAATGGCCTTGCGGATTCGAGTCCCGCCCTTCGCCTTCACGCCCGGCCCCCTTCCATCCCGGCCATCAGCCGATCCTCGACCGCGGCGATGTCCTTGTCGCCACGCCCGGACAGGCCGAGCAGGATGACGTCGTCCTTGCCCGCGGCCTTGATCCCCTCTCCGGCCAGCAGGTCGGTCAGCGCGTAGATCGCATGCGCCGGTTCCAGCGCGGGCAGGATGCCCTCCGTTCGCGTCAGCAGGCGCATGCCCTCGAGCGCCTCGTCGTCGGTAGCGCTGAGGATCTCGACCCGACCGGCCTCGTAGAGCGCGGAGAGCTGCGGCCCGATACCCGGGTAATCCAGCCCGGCGCTGATGGAGAAGGCCTCGGTGATCTGGCCGTCGTCGTCCTGCAGCAGGTACGAGCGCGAACCGTGGAGCACGCCAGCGTGACCACCGGAGAGCGCTGCCGCGTGTCGCCCATCGAGTCCCTCACCTGCCGCCTCGACGCCGATGAGCCGCGTACCGGTCTCGCCGATGAAGCGGGCGAAGCAGGCCCATCGCGTTGGAGCCGCCGCCGACGCAGGCGATGGCGATGTCGGGAAGACGACCCTCGGCCGCTCGGACCTGTTCGGCCCCCTCGTCGCCCAGGACCCGCTGGAGGTCCCGGACCAGGCTCGGGAAGGGATGCGGCCCGACCGCCGAACCGAGCACGTAGTGACTCGTCTCGACATGCGTGACCCATGCGCGCATGGCCTCGTTGGTGGCGTCCTTGAGGGTGCTCGTGCCGCTGGTGACCTCGCGGACCTCGGCACCGAGCGCGCGCATGCGCAGCACGTTCGGCGCCTGGCGCACGATGTCCTCGGCACCCATGTAGACGGTGCACTCGAGGTCGAGCAGCGCACAGGCGGTGGCGGTGGCCACGCCATGCTGGCCCGCACCGGTCTCGGCGATGACGCGGCCTTTGCCCAGCCGCTTGGTGAGCAGGGCCTGGCCGAGAGCGTTGTTGATCTTGTGCGCCCCGGTGTGGTCGAGATCCTCGCGCTTGAGGTAGAGCCGCAGGTTCCCGGGCTCTCGGCCCGTTCGGCGCTCGAGCTCCGCGGCGAGGCGGTCGGCGCGATAGATCGGCGTTGGCCGACCGACGTAGGTGTTCAGCAGCTCACGCAGCTCCGCCCAGAACGTGGGGTCCCGGCGGATCTCCTCGTAGGCCGCCTCGAGCTCGAGCAGCGCGGCCATCAAGGTTTCGGGCACGAAGCGGCCGCCGAACGAACGGTCGGTACCCCAGCGGCCGGCCTCATCAGCCTCCAGCAGCCCGGGGTCCACCGGACGCGGCCCGAACGGGACGGTCGGCAGGTCCATGCGCGCGGCGTTGGCACGCTTGACCAGCAGCGCCACCGCCAGCGGGTCCTTGTAGGGACGGCCCTTGGGCTTCGGCCGCGGCTCGACACCACTCGAGACGTCGACGCCGATGGCCGCCACATCGAGCAACGCCCCGCGCACGTTGGCGGCGGTCAGGCCACCGGCGAGGATGACGGGCACGCGGTCGGCGATGGCGCGCGCGGCCTTGACCGAGGCGCGTCGGCCGGTGCCGCCCTTGCGCTTGGGGTCGGACGTGTCGAGCAGGATCGCCTGCAGGTTGGACTTGGCCTCGTACTCGGCGAGGCGCTCCTCGATCCCATCGGCCGAGGCGTCGGGGTCGTCAGCGGGCGGGATGTGGAAGGCCTTGAGCACCGGCAGGGGGATCTTGTCGAGGTCGCCCGCGGGCTCGTCGCCGCTCAGCTGCACCGCGTCGAGGTCGAAGCGAGCGGCGATCGCTGGCCACCTCACGCGGCGGCCGATCGGCGAAGACGCCCACCAGCATCGGGCCGTTGCCGGGTGCATCCGACGCGCGTGCCGAGGCCACGAGCGCGGCCGCCTCCGCGTCATCGAGAGCGCGCGGCGTGCCGGGCACGAAGTTCAGGCCGATGGCGTCAGCACCGGCGGCGATGGCCGCGTCGAGCCCGGCCGGCTCGGTGATGCCGCAGATCTTGACGAATGGCGCGCGGCCGTCGACGGCAGGGTCCACGCCCGGCGCGGGCACGGAACCGGCGCCCACCAATACGGACACGCGCGCCTCCACGGCCGCGGGATCGGAGCCGGAACGCATGAGGTCCTCACCGACGAGGGCACCGTCGAACCCAAGGGCGCGCCAGCGGCGGACGATCGCCGCGTCGCGGACACCGGACTCGGCGATGACGATGCGATCGTCAGGCACCTGCGCGCGCAGCCGCTCGCAGAGGGCGGTGTCGACCTCCAGCGTCTTGAGGTTGCGGTTGTTGATGCCGATGAGCCGGGCGCGCGTCTGCAGCGCGTTCTCCAGCTCCTTCGCAGAGTGGGCCTCGACGAGCGGCTCCAGGCCCACCTCCAGCGCCACATCGACGAGCCTTGCTAACCGCTTCGGCGGATGCAACGCGGCAAGCAGCAGGACCGCGTCGGCCCCGGCGGCGCGCAGGAGCGGCAGCTGCCGCTCATCGACCACGAACTCCTTGGCCAGGACCGGCAGGCTCGTGGCGGCACGCGCCGCCTTGAGGTCCTTGAGCGAGCCACCGAACCAGTGCGGCTCCACGAGCACGCTGATGAGTGAGGCCCCGCCGGCCTGGTAGGCGCGGGCGCGCTCGGCCACGTTCAGCCGCTTGGCGGCGAGCTTCCCGGCCGAGGGCGAGGAGCGCTTGATCTCCGCGATCAGATGCAGGCCCGGACGCGCGAAGCGGGCGGCCACCTCGCGGCGTCGCGGGCCCTTGGCCGCTTCGGCTAGTCAAGCTCCTCGAGCGTCGACCGTCCCAAGCTCGGCATCGATGTCTTCGGCGCGGCGCTCGGCGATCTCGGCGAGGACGGAGCGGTTGCGGGCCATCAGTCGGCATTTGCCTCGGTGGCGCTGGCCCGCAGGCGCTCCAGCTGCCCGCGCGCGGCACCCGAGGCGATGGTCTCGGCGGCCAGCTCGACGCCGGACCGGAGATCGTCGGCCTGCCCAGCCACGACCAGCGCAGCGCCGGCGTTGAGGGCCACGATGTCGTGCTTGGCACCGGCCTCCTCGCCCTCGAAGATGGCCACGATGAGGGCCGCGTTCTCCTCGCCGGTGCCACCACCGAAGGCCTCGGTCGGCGCTGCGGCGAGCCCGACGTCGACGGCACTCACCGTTCGCCGCTCCACGCCGTCGGCGCTGACGTCGTAGATGACGCCAGAGCCATCGAGCGGCAGCTCATCGAGGCGGTCACCGTGGACCACGAACGCGCGCTCCGAGCCCAACTCGTGCAGCGCCGCGGCGACCGACTCGGCAGCCGCGGCATCGGGCACTCCTACGAGCTGGCGGCGCGGGCGAGCCGGGTTCGCCGAGCGGACCGATCATGTTGAAGGCGGTCTTCACGCCCAGCTCCATGCGTACCGGACCGGCATGACGCATGCCCGGGTGGAACGAGGGCGCGTGCAGGTAGGCGAAGCCGTTGTCGCGCAGCGAGGCCTCGGCCGACTCGGCCGACTGCTCCACGGTCAGTCCCAGCGCATGCATGACATCGGATGAGCCGGCCTGCGACGAGACCGCCCGGTTGCCGGCCTTGGCCACCGGCACGCCGGCAGCAGCCACCACCAGCGCGGAGGCCGTCGAGATGTTGAACGTGCCGCGCACGTCGCCACCGGTGCCGCAGGTGTCGATCGTGCCCTCGGGCGCCTGCACCGCGTGGGCCCGCGAGCGCATCGCCCGCACGAAGCCCGCCAGCTCAGCCGGGCGTCTCGCCGCGCGCGTGCATGCCGACGAGCATGCCGCCGAGCTGCGCGGGGGTGACCTCGCCATCGAGCACCGCGGCCATGAAGGCTTCGGCGGCTTCGGGCGTCAGGGGCTGGCCGGTCGAGACCGCGCGCAATGCGTCGCGGAGTGGACTCGGAAGTGGGTTCGGGCATCTCCGCATGCTACAAGAGCGGCGGACCGTACCGCGTGGCTGCCCCTGCTATCGTGCCGCGGTGACCATCGACGAGCGCCCCCCGGCCGATAGCGCGAACGACTCCCCCACCGCCGAAGACGTGCGCGTGGCCTTCGCCGACACGTGGGGAGACATGGGCCCGGCCTGGAACGTAACGCCGTCGGTCGCGCGTGTCCACGGCTACCTCCTCGTCGATGGCGGCACCCTCACCGAACGTGACATCCGCGAGGCCCTGGGCTTGTCCCACCGCGCCGCCTCTCTGGCCCTCGCCGAGCTGGAGGAGTGGCGACTGGTCGAGCGCGGCGACGATGCCCCGCGCGACACACGACCCGGTCCTTCGGCTGTAGCCTGGCGCGTCGTCGGCGATCGCTGGCGCTGGTTCCAGCGAGTGGCAGAAGAACGTCGCGCGCGCGAGGCCGATCCGCTGCAGCCCCGCCTCGCGGTCTGCCTCGAGCTGGCGGAGGAGGCCGTCGAAGCAGCCCCGGACGACGAGGAGACCCAGCGGCTGCATCTGTGGATCGCCGAGATCCAGGGCCTGGCCACGCTGTTCGATCGCGCGTTGCGGGCACTCTCCCGCGCCGAGACCGGCGAGATCCAGGCCGGCTTTGCGGTCCTCTCGCAGGTGTCCGATGAGACGCTCGACAACCTCCTGCGCCTCTTCGGCTCGCTGCCCGAGGACGAGCTGGCCGAGACGCTCGAGGCCGTCGCCCGCACCTCGCCGACCACCGCCCGCCGCGTCATGAAGGCCGCAGCACGAGTGGCGCGCCTCTCCCGCTGACCCCCCGTACACAGGAGCCCCCGATGGAAACCCGCTGGCCCTCCCTCCCGACCGCCGCCTGGGCCGACACGCTCGAGACGTTGCACCTCTACACCCAGGTCGTGGGCAAGGTCCGCATGGGCTACGGCCCGTGGATCAACCACGCGTGGGGCGTGACGCTCTATGTCACGCCACGCGGGCTCACGACCGGCATCGTGCCCCACGGCGATGACGCCTTCGAGGCCCGGCTCGACCTGCTCGATAGTGAGCTGGTCGTCGAGACCGCCAGCGGCGGCCGCAAGAGGGTCCCGCTCGAGACGACCGTCTCGCGTTTCTACGGCGCGGTGATGGCGGCGTTCGAGCGGCTGGGCCTGCCGGTGAGCATCGACCCGCTGCCCTCGGAGATCGCAGGCGCCATCCCCTTCCACGAGGACATGCAGCACGGGCCCTATGACCCGGCCCACGCTCAGCTGATGCTCCGCGCGTGGATCGACAGCGAGCGCGTGATGAACCGCTTCCGCGCGCGGTTCACCGGCAAGGCCAGCCCGGTCCAGCTGTACTGGGGCGGCTTCGACCTGGCCACGTATCGCTTCTCTGGCCGTACCGCTCCACCCCATCCGGGCGGCGCGCCGAACTTCCCCCTCGACGTGGCCCAGGAGTCGTACACAGCACGAGGTCACGGCCGTGGGCCTGTGGTTCGGATCGCGCGAGGTGCCGCAGCCCAGCTACTTCGCCTACACGTATCCGGAACCCGACGGCATCGCGGAGGCGACCGTGGAGCCCGAAGCGGCGGCCTGGAGCGCGACCGGCGGCAGCTTCAGCCTGCCCTACGAGGCCGTGCGCACGTCAAAGGACCCCGACGCCGCCCTGCTGGCCTTCTTCGAGTCCACCCACGCGGCCGGTGCCGACCTGGCCCGCTGGGACCGCGAGGCCCTCGAGCTGACGCCGCCCAAGGGTGCCGATTGGTGGCGCAGCCGCTCCAGGCGCGTCGCGCGCGAAGGCTGAGCGGGGGACCCGTATAGCACAGGCCGCGCGCCCGTACGGGGATAGGGAACCGTTCGCTTCGTAGAATCGTCGGATGAGTGATACCACGATCGACGCCCCCTCGATGAACGGATTGATCAAGCGCGACACGGGAGCCGAGAACGTCGGCCTGGGCGAGGTGCCCAAGCCATCACCCGGGCCTGACGAGGTCCTCATCGCGGTCTCCGCCACGGGCATCTGCGGCACGGACCTGCACATCTGTGACGACGAGTTCCCCAGCACCCCACCGGTGGTCATGGGCCACGAGGTCACCGGGCGGGTCGTCGAGGCCGGCGCTGACGCCGAGGACTGGATCGGAAGGCGCGTAAGTCCCGAGACCTACTTCTACACCTGCGACCGCTGCCACGCCTGCCTCGCCGGCCGACGCAACCTGTGCCCGACACGCAAGTCCATCGGCAGCCACGTCAACGGCGGCTTCGCGAGCTACGTGGTCGTACCCCAGCGCAACCTCCACGAGGTTCACGAGTCGGTCGGTGAGCACGCCGGAGCGCTCTACGAGCCGCTCTCGTGCGTCGCCCAGTGCCTCTGCGATCCGGCTGTCGCCTCTCCCGGCGACACGGCGCTCGTGGTCGGGCCCGGGGCCATGGGCATCCTCACCGCGCAGGTGCTCAGGAGCCAGGGGGCCGAGGTCACCATCAGCGGCACCTCCGGCGATCAGCGCCGCCTCGAGATCGCTGAGTCGCTCGGACTCACCCCCGTCTTCGCGGGTGACCTCGAGGGCATCGTTCCGGGCGTGGGCTTCGATGTCGTGGCCGATGCATCAGGCAACGAGAAGGGCATCGACGCGGGCCTGCGCGCGGTGCGCAAGGGCGGCCACTACGTCCAGGTCGGCCTCACCGGCAAGCCCATCAGCGTCGACATCGACCTGATCTGCCTGAAGGAGCTGGTCGTGACCTCGGGCTTCGCCTCTACGCCCCGCTCGTGGCACCGCGTCGAGAAGCTCATCGCCTCGGGCGCCGTCGTGCTCGACCCGCTCGTCACCGACGTCTCACCGCTCTCGGAGTGGGAGACCTCGTTCGCTCGTACCCGCAAGGCGGATGGACTCAAGCTGATGCTCGATCCGCGCATGGATGCCTAGGAGGACCACATGAGCACCACCTTCAGCCTGGAAGGCAAGAATGCCGTCGTCACGGGCCTCTCCACGGGCATCGGCCGAGCCATCGCGGAAGCCCTCGCGCGCGAAGGCGCCAACGTCGCCGGCGACTACCAGAAGGATGCCGAGGGCGCGGCCATCACGCAGGGCCTGATCGAGGCCCAGGGGCGCGAGGCGCTGATCGTGCAAGGCTCGACCGCGGACGAAGCCCACATCGACGACATGGCCGACCAGGTCGTGGCGCGCTGGGGCAGCCTCGACATCTGGGTCAACAACGCCGCGCGCATCTTCGTCAAGCCGTTCATCGAGATGACGACCGAGGAGTGGCACGGGCTGCTCGCGGCCAACCTCCACGGCTACATGCTCGGCTGCCGGGCGGCGGCGCGGAAGATGGCGGCCCAGGACGGGCCCGGCCGGATCATCAACATCACCAGCCAGTCGAGCGTCCAGGCCATCAACGGCTTCAGCGCCTACTCCACGGCCAAGGGCGGCATCAGCGGGCTCACCAAGGTCCTCGCGATGGAGCTGGCCGAGCACGACATCACGGTCAACGCCGTGGCGCCCGGGCCCACCGACACGCCGCTCAACACCACCGCCTGGACACCCAAGGCACGACAGACCTACATCGAGCGCATCGGGCTCCACCGCATCGCCACGGCCGAAGAGTCGGCCGATGTCGTGTGCTTCGTGGCTTCGCATGCCTCGCGCTTCATGACCGGGCAGGAGATCGTCGTCGACGGCGGCCTCTCCATCAACGGCAACGTCGGCCATGCCGCCACCGACATCGAGGGCGGCGCCGCCGAGTAGCACGCCACGGGGCGGCGACTACGCGGGTGGCGCCTCCGCGCCCTGCTCGGTCGTGACCATCTCGCCTTCCACGAAGTCGAGGTCGCCGGTGATGACCTGCTCGACCTCCTCGATGGTCGAGGTCTTGGGGTCGATGTCATCCGCTACGACCTGGCCACGGCGCAGCACGACGATGCGGTCCACGACCTGGAAGACGTGGTGGATGTTGTGGGCGATGAAGATGCAGGAGTGGCCCGAGTCGCGCGCGTTGCGCACGAACCGCAGCACGCCCTGCGTCTCGGCCACGCCCAGGTTGTTGGTGGGCTCGTCGAGGATGATGAGCTCACTGTCGAAGTGCATGGCGCGGGCGATGGCCACTGCCTGGCGCTCGCCTCCCGAGAGTGCATCGATGGGCGTCTTGGGCGGGATGTTCTTGGTGATGCCCACCTGGGTCAACAGTTCGGAAGCGACCGACTCCATCAGCTGCTTGTCCATGCGGTTGAGGATCCGCGGCCCCTTGATCGGCTCACGCCCGAGAAAGAGGTTTCGCGCGATCGACAGCTGCGTCACCAGCGCTGAATCCTGGTAGATCGTCTCGATGCCCAGACCGATGGCGTCGTTGGTCTCCTTGATCGTGATCGGCTTGCCATGCCAGTAGACCTGGCCACTGGTCAGCGGCACGGCGCCGGAGATGATCTTGATGAGCGTGGACTTGCCGGCACCGTTGTCACCGAGGAGGCCCACGATCTCGTTGTCACTGATGGTCAGGGTGACGCCGTCGAGCGCCTGCACGCGACCGTAGTACTTGGAGATGTTCTCGAGCTTCAGCAGATCCTGGGTCATGACTACACCATCGTCCGCTGGCGGCGCTGCATGTAGGCGTGCAAGGCCATCATCCCGAGGATGATCGCGCCGATGAAGATGCGGTAGGCCAGGGCTGGTACACCGGCCATGACGATGCCATTGCGCATGACGCGCAAGAGCAGGACCCCGATGACGGTGCCGATGATGGTGCCCTTGCCGCCGGTCAGCACCGTGCCGCCGATGACGGTCATGGCGATGACCTCCAGCTCATAGCTGGTGCCGCTGTTGGGGTTGGCCGAGGCGGTCCTGATGGAGCTGGTGACACCGGAGTAGGCCGCCACCATCGCGGTCAGGATGAAGAGCGAGATCTTGGTGCGCGCGACGCGCACGCCGCGGGCCGTGGCCGCCATCTGGTTGCCGCCGGCGGCCTGGATCCAGTTGCCCCACTTGGAAGCCATGAGCACATAGCCCAGGATCGACGCGAGGGCGATGAACCAGAAGAGCGACATGAACAACCGCAGGTCACCCCACGGCGTCGGTACGAAGAAGTCACCGACGAGCAGCTCGGCGAGGGGCTGGCCCTCGGACGCCCAGGTCCGCTGCGGGAAGCCCTGCGTCAGCCACAAGGCGGAGCCGCGGACCACCAGCAGCATGCCCAGGGTCACGAGGAACGAGGGGATGCCCAGCTTGGTCACGAACAGGCCGCTGGTCAGGCCGATGAGGGCGGCCACGGCGATGGCCACGACGAACGCCAGCTCCAGCGGCAGGACGTTCTCGTTGAACAACATCCACATCAGCACCGGCGCGAAGCCGAAGACCGAGCCCACGGAGAGATCGAATTCGCCCGAGGTCATGAGCAACGTCATGGCCAAGGCGATCATGCCCAGCTCGGGCGTGAACGCCAGCAGGTTGCCGATGTTGAGCGTCGAGAGGAACGCGCTGTTCAGCAGGGTGAACGTGATGAGCGCGCCGATGAGCAGGGCGAATGGCCCAGCCTCCGGCTGGCCCATGATGTTGCGGAACCGCTCCCAGAGCCGCGCGCCAAGCGGCGTCTCGGCAGCCCCTGGTGTCGTGGCTGTGCTCATACTCCTCCACGCCGCGGCGGGCGCTCATGACCGGGCCGACAGGCCGGGATCCCTGGGGAAACAGGAGAGGCCGGCCTCAACGTGCCGGCCTCGACCTGGTGGATGGTGCGGTCAGCGCTCGCTCGCGCGCATGTGCCAGACCGCACCGTTAGGGATGACTACTGACTCAGGATGTCCAGGTACAGCGGGGCGGTGTCCGCCTCGTACAGGGCACCCACGAGGACGTCGAAGCCGACCGGGAAGCCCGAAGCCATGGCCGAGGCCAGGCTGAGGCCGACGTAGCTGGTCAGCTGCGGGTCCTGCCACATGCCGGCGAGCACGTAGCCGTCGATGATCTCCTGAGCGGTATCGACCGAGTTGCCCCAGCCGACCACGGGGATCTCACCCGGAGCCACGCCGACCTGGTCCCACACGCGCTTGACCGAACCGGTGACGAGGTCGCCGAGGCCGATCATGGCGTCGATGTTGTCCTTGTTGGCCGTGAGGTAGTTGACCATCTCGTCGATGACGGTGGCCTGCTCGTAGGTGGCGTCCGTGACTTCCCACGTGATGCCCAGCGGCTCGAAGACGCTGGCGATGCCGCGCTCCTCGTCCACGCCGTACGTGGCACCGGGCACCTCGACCGGCATCCACACGAAGTCACCCTCTTCGACGTAGCCGCCGTCCACGAGGAACTGCGCCCAGCGCATGCCGACGACCTCGTTGTTCGTGCCCACGTAGGCGTCGAAGCCGGCCGCGGGGTCGGGGGTGTTGATGTTGACGATGGGGATACCGGCGTCCTGGGCCTCGGCCACGAGCGCGGTCATGCTGCCGGGGTCGGGGGCTGTGGTGACGATGCCGTCAGCGCCAGCGGCGATGGCGGAGCGGACCGCCTCCTGCTGCGAGGCCACTTCGTTGCTGTGGAACGAGGTGTTGACGGCGTTGCCGGTGTCAGACGACCACCGGTTCGCGCCATCGAGGAAGTACGTCCAGACCGGGTCCGCGGGATCGCCGTGGCTGATCCAGAAGAACGTCTTGTCTTCGTCCTGGGCTGCAGCCGCGAGCGGCATTGATGCGGCGAGAATCATGGCGCCGCCGAACGCTACGAGCGAACTCTTCTTGATCATCGAGATCGAGTCCTCCATTCACTCAGTCCTGACGTCGCACAGGCCCTTCCTGGGTCCTGCCACGAGCGGCACCGTGTGCACGAACGAGCGATTCGTCGCGCGCACGGCCAAGCCTCCCGGGCCAGGCTGATCTCCTGCGTCAGAGTCTACGCTTGCGTGCGCGAGTGCGAAACCGTCGAGTCGCCCTAGCCGTATATGACAGGTGTACTTGACAACGACTACGACGCGATCTCGTCGAGACGCACGGTCCGTCGTTCCAGGGCCGAACGGTAGCCGGCCTCGACGAGGCGAAGGGTGCGCAGGTTGTCGTGCCCGGAGATGGTGGGCTCCCTGTCGGCTTCGATGGCGCAGAAGAGCTCATTCATCGTGGCCAGGAAGGCATCGGGGAACCACTTGCGCGTGAAGGCCGGTGCGATCCAGGCATCGGGCGCCTGTCGGGTCGTGTACTCGAGCGTGCTGTAGCCCTGGTCGGTCCAGCCGATGCGCCCGCGGGCGATGGCCTCGAGGCCCTCGATGCGATAGTGCTCGTACCAGTCGCGCGTCCAGGGGAAGCCGTCATCGAAGGCGGTCACCAGCAGCCCCGAGTCGTAGCGCAGGACGTACTGGGCGATGCTTTCGCCGGCCCACGGCTGCCCCGGGTAGCTGGCGAGGTGCGCGGTGATCTCCGCCGGCTCGCCGAAGAGGTAGCGGAACTGGTCGAGGTGATGGATGGACATGCCCAGCAGCATCAGCCGCGGGTACTCGGCATCGTCCTTCCAGTACTCCTGCCAGGGCTGGCGCGTGCGCATGTCGATCGAGGCCGTCACGAGCTGCCCGAAGACGCCGCGATCGAGCAGCTCGCGGCAGGCGCGGATGGCCGGGTCCCAGCGCCCGTTCTGATTCACCGCCAACTTGACGCCCGCGCGTTCGGCTGCGGCAACGATGGGCCGGGCCTCGTCGAGGGAGTTGGCCATGGGCTTCTGCAGCAGCACGTGCTTGCCGGCCTCGAGCGCGGCGATGGCGAACTCGGGGTGGCGATGCGAGGGCAACGAGATGTCGACGACGTCCACGCGCTCGTCTCGGATGACATCGAGGAAGTCGCCCGAGGCCGCGGGGATGCCGAACTCGTCGGCAGCCGCCCGGGCCGACTCGGCCGTGCGCGAGGCGATGCGCACGACGTCCCAGCCGGCCGTGCGATACGAGGGCAGGTGGCACTCGCGCACGATCTTGCCCGCCCCGATGACACCGATGCGATAGGACGTGGATGCGAGCTGCGGCGCGATGTCCAGTTCTCGTGGGTCGATCACGTCGTTCCCCCTGCGTGCGTAGCGACCCCGGCATCGTCCCACAGCCCGACCCACGAGGAGGCGCCGCCTTCGCTACCGTGAAGGACCCATGGAGGAGGCCAGATGACGGTGATGACGGCGATCGAGCGAGTGGAGACGGTCCTGCGCGGAGGCGTGCCCGATCGCGTGCCGGTCGACTTCCACGACTTCATGGTCGCGGCGCAGCGCTCCGGCCTCCCCTTCCCCGAGTACTTCCAGGATGGCGCGGCCATGGCCGAGGGCCAGATCGCGAACTGGCGGGAGCTCGGCCACGATGTCGTGCTCGTCGAGAACGGCACGGCCGCCCTCGCCCAGGCCTGTGGCGTCGGCGTCGAGTACATGGACGACACGGCGCCGGTCTCCTTCGTGCCCGCCATCGATAGCCTCGACCGCGTGGACGAGCTGGTCATGCCCGACCCGTACACGACCGCTCCGCTGGCCGAGAACCTCAAGGCCACGCGCCTCCTGGTCAAGGAGATCGGCCGGGAGGCGTTCATCATCGGCCGGGCGGACCAGGGCCCCTTCAGCCTGGCCTCGATGATCGTGGGCATCGAGGAGTTCCTGGTGGCCACGGCCCTGCCCGGCAACGAGAAGAAGCTGGCCCGGCTCCTCGACTTCGCGGGCGAGGTCGTCGAACGCTACGCCGTGGCGCAGATGGAGCAGGGCGCGCACCTGACCTCGATCGGCGAGTCCATCGCCGGACCCGATGTCTGCGCGCCGACCGTGTACGCCGAATGGGCCCAGACCGCCGACACCCGCCTGGTGGAGCGACTGGCCGAGCGCGACATCCGCCTCGCCTATCACATCTGCGGCGACGCCACCCGCATCGTCGAGCGCATGGTGGCGACCGGTGCCGCGGTGCTCGAGCTCGACTACAAGTGCGACCTGCCGGCGGTGAAGCAGGCCGTGGCCGGCGAGACCACCGTGCTCGGGGTCATCGACCCCTCCGAGGTCATCGCCCGTTCAAGCCCTGAGGACGTACGTGCGGCCGTGCGGGCGGAGCTCGAGGTGCTCGCGCCCGGCGGCGGCCTCATCATCGGGCCCGGCTGTGCGCTCCCGCCCGAGACGCCGATGGAGAACCTGCACGCCTTCGTGGAGGCCGCGCACGAGTTCGGCCGCTACGAGACGGATGGACAGCTGGTCCGCTACTGAGGCTCCGCGGGGGTCAGCCGGAAGACCGGGCCGGCCACCGACTTGGCGGGGTCGGCGAACGGCGGAGCCAACGACTTCGCGGCCGAGAGGCGCTCGTCGCCAGCCAGCTCGGCGGCGGTGTACTCCGCGGTCTGACCCTTGATGGTCAGCTTGCAACGGCCCGCGGCGCGCAGGTTCCGGGCCCACTGGTGCTCCTCGCCGCCCGCGGCCACGAGCACCGAGCCGTCGACCATGACCTTCTTGTTGATCATCGCCGTGCGCTCGAGGCCGCTCTTGCGGCCGACGACCGTGATCTCGGCGAGCATGCCCATCCGCAGCATCATGCTCGCCATCCAGCCAGGCATCTCCATGGGGTCTCACCTCCGTTCTCCTTGCCTCGACGCTAGCACGTCGGGGCGGCCGAGCACGTAGAGTCGGACGATGCCTACGCGTGTGATGGTCGTCGGCCGACAGGCGGGCCTGTTCCCCGAGGGTCTGCCCGAGACCGACAGCGGTGCCGAGTACGTCATGGCCGAGTCGATGGCCGATGTCCGGGCGCACCTCGGCGACTGCGATGTCGTCTTCCAGTACGGCCGGCCGCGCGACGCGCTCTCGGCCAATTGGGCGCTGACCGACCGACTGCGCTGGGTGCACGTGGGCGGGGTGGGCGTCGACTGGGCCCTGTTCCCCGAGCTGATCGAGTCCGAGGTCGTGCTGACCAACAGCCGTGGCGTCTTCGACGTGAGCCTGCCCGAATACCTGCTCTCGCTGATGCTGGCCTCGGTCAAGCATCTGCCGGAGACCTTCGGTGCCCAGGAGCAGCACGAGTGGCGGCACCGACTGTTGGAGCCGCTGGCCGGCGGCCGTGCGGTCATCGTCGGTGCCGGCTCCATCGGGCGTGCCTCGGCCCGACTGCTGCGGGCGGTGGGCATGGACACGATCGTCGTCGGCCGCAGCGAACGCCAGGGCGACGACGGCGAGGGTCGCATCCACGCGGTCACCGACCTGCCCGAGCTGCTGCCGAACGCCGACTGGCTCGTCGTGCTCGTGCCGCTGACCCCGGAGACGCACGGGCTCATCGGCCCGGCCGAGCTGGCGGCCCTCCCCCGCGGTGCGCGCTTCGCCAACATCGGCCGGGGCCCCACGGTCGACGAGGCCGCACTCATCGAGTCGCTGCGCTCCGGCCACCTCGCCGGTGCCGTACTCGACGTCTTCGAGCACGAGCCGCTGCCGCCCGAGAGCCCGCTATGGGACATGCCCGACGTCATCATCTCGCCCCATATCGGGGGTGACGAGGCGGACACCCCGCGCGCATTCGCCGAAGCCTTCCTCTCGAACCTGCGGCGCTACCTCGCGGGCGAGCCGCTCGAGGACGTCGTCGACAAGCGACTCGGCTTCGTGCCACCCGAACGCTAGGAGGCAGCACTCGGAGTAGACTCCCTCGGCATGTCACTCGTCGCCCTTGAAGGGCTCACCATGCGCTACCCGGGCGGCGTCACCGCGCTCGACGGGCTGACGTTGACGATCGAGCCCGGGATCGTGGGCCTCGTCGGCGCGAACGGTGCTGGCAAGTCCACGCTCATCAAGATCCTGCTCGGCCTGCTCGATGCCACCAGCGGCAGCGCTCGCGTATTCGACCTCGACGTGCGCACGCAGTCGCAGCAGATCCGCCAACTCGTCGGCTACATGCCCGAGCACGACTGCCTGCCCCCCGACATCAGCGGCAGCGACTTCGTCAACCACATGGCGCGCATGTCCGGGCTTCCCCGCGCCTCGGCCCGCGAGCGGACGGCGGAGGTGCTGCGCCACGTGGGTCTGCTCGAGGAGCGCTACCGCCCGATGGGTGGCTACTCCACGGGCATGAAGCAGCGCGTCAAGCTGGCCCAGGCGCTGGTGCACGATCCGCGACTGCTGCTGCTCGACGAGCCCACCAACGGCCTCGATCCCGCCGGCCGCGACGAGATGCTCGACCTCATCGAGCGCACCGGCACCGAGTTCGGCATCGCCATCATCATGGCCAGCCACCTGCTGGGCGAGATCGAACGCGTGGGCCAGTACCTCGTGGCCATCGATGCCGGCCATCTCCTGCGCGCCGCTGAGGTGCACACGTTCACGCAGAAGACAGGCACGCTCATCGTGGAGGTCGATGAGGGCCAGGACGCGCTGGCTGAGCGTCTCACGGCCGCCGGTCTGACCACGCTCGTCGACGGCGCCCACGTGCTCGTGGAGCTGCACGGCGACGAGACGCACGACCGGGTCCTGGGTGCGGTCGTGGACCTGGGCCTCGCGCTCATCAGGGTCGAGCCGCGCCGCAGCAGCCTCGAGGACCTGTTCCGCGACGACCAACGTGTCGGTGCCGGCGAGGACGCAGCGTGAGCGCCCCGACCTTCGGCCGCGGCCCCGACGCCGGACGCGGTGGCTCCATCTACGACCTGGGCTATCGCGGCTACGAGGGTCCGCGCCTGGGCCGCCGCGGTGCCATCGCCGCCCTGTTGACGCACAGCCTGCGCACGGCCTACGGCATCGGCCGCAACGCTCGCTCCAAGGTCGTGCCCATCGGGCTCGCGGTCATGGCCGTGCTGCCTTCGATGCTGGCGCTGGGCCTGCTCATGCTGGTCTCCACGCTGGGTGCCCCGGGCGAGGCCGTCGAGGCCGTCTCGCCCATCAAGTACGACACGCTCTTCCCCATGATCGCCACGCTGGTGTTCCTCTTCTGCGCGGCGCAGGCACCCGAGCTCTTCGGGCGCGACCAGGGCACGGGCGTGTTACCGCTCTACTTCTCGCGCGCGGTCGGGCGACTCGACTACGCGGCAGCGCGCGTACTGGGCCTCTACCTCTCGCTCGCGGTGCTGGTGCTGGTGCCCTACCTGGTGCTCCTCATCGGCCGCGTCTTCGTCGCCACCGATCCCATCGAGGGCCTGCGCGACGAGCTCCCGAGCCTGCCCATCGCCCTCGTCGTGGGCGTGCTCATCACCCTGCTCGTGGGCAGCCTGGCGGCCGCGGTAGCCTCGCTGACCTCGCGCCGCGCCTACTCGACCGCGGCCATCATCGGCGTCTTCCTCATCCCCAACATCGGTGCCGCCCTGCTCGTGGAGCTCGACACCGGCCTCATCGGCCAGATCGCCGTGCTGCTGAGCCCCGCCGACGTGCTCGACGGCGTCAACGCCTACCTCTTCGACACGCGGCCGGAGAACATCACCGTGCGCCTGGCGCGCATCGATGGCTGGGTCTACATCGTGGCCGCCGGGGCCTGGATCATCGGCTCACTGGCGGTGCTCTCCCGGCGCTATCGGACGATCGAAGCATGAGCGTGCAGCACGGCTCCAGCATCAGCGTCGAGCACATCAGCCGCTGGTACGGCAACGTCGTGGCCGTCAACGACATCTCCTTCGAGGTCGGCCGCGGCATCACCGGCCTGCTGGGCCCCAACGGCGCCGGCAAGACGACGCTGCTGCACATGGTCGCGGGGCTGCTGGCGCCATCGGCCGGCGAGGTGCGCATCGACGGCGAGGCCACGTGGCGCAAGCCCGGGATGTATCGCCGGGTGGGCCTGGTGCCGGAGCGCGAAGCCGTCTATCCCTACCTCACCGGCCGCGAGTTCGTGCAGCTCAACGCCCAGCTGCACCAGCTCGCCGATGCCGACCGCGCGGTGGAACGAGCCATCGACATGGTCGAGCTCGCTGATAGTGCCGATCGACGCGTGGGCACCTACTCCAAGGGTATGCGCCAGCGCATCAAGATGGCCGGGGCGCTCGTGCACGATCCCCCGGTACTGATCCTCGACGAGCCCTTCAACGGCATGGACCCGCGCCAGCGGCTGCAGATGTTCGAGCTGCTGCGACGCATGGCCGACGACGGCCGGACGGTGCTGCTCTCCTCGCACATCCTCGAGGAGGTCGAGCGCCTGGCCGACTCGGTGCTGGTGGTCTACGCCGGGCGGCTCGCGGCCTCCGGTGACTTCCGCTCCATCCGCCGGCTGATGACCGACCGGCCACACGCTTTCAGCGTGCGCTCCTCGGATGACCGCCGGCTGGCCTCGGTGCTGCTGGCCGAGGAGTACGTCTTCGGCGTCGAGCTCGATGGCGCCGGCCTGCGTGTGCGAACGTCCGACTATGGCGAGTTCACGCGGCGCATCCCCGGCGTCGTGCAGGGGGCCGACATCCGGCTCTTCGAGCTGCGCCCCACCGACGACTCACTCGAGTCCGTCTTCGCCTACCTGGTGGGCCGATGATGCGGCGCGCGCCCATCGCGGCGATCACCCTGCGCGGCCTCCTCGACCGACGACGCACGTGGCTGATGGTGGCGCTCGCGGCGGTGCCGGTGATCCTCGTGGGCCTGGCGGCGGGCTTCGGCGATGCCGACATCGGGGCCGCGGACTTCGACGCGCTCGTCGTGCGACTGGTGCTGCCGCTCATCGCGCTCGTCTTCGGCACGGCCGCCATCGGCTCCGAGATCGAGGAGGGCACGATCGTGTACCTCCTCACCAAGCCCGTCCGGCGCTCGCGCATCGTGGTTTCCAAGGGTCTCGTGGCGGCCGGCCTGACGGCCGCACTCATCGGGCCGGCGGCCGTGCTCACCGGGATCGTGGCCTGGCTGGCGGGAAACGATGTGGTCGCGGTGGGGGTGGCCTACGGCGTCGCGTCGGCCATCGGTGGCGCCGCCTACGCGGTGCTGTTCATGGCCATCAGCACGTTCACCTCGCGCGCGCTGGCCATCGGGCTCGCCTACGTGATGCTGTGGGAGGGCATCCTCGCGGACCTGCTCGAAGGGACGCGCATGCTCTCGGTGCGACAGGGCACGCTGGCGGTGGCTCGGGAGTTGGCCGGTGAGCAGCCGCCCAGTGAGGCGATCACGACCGAGCGGGGCGTGATCATCCTGACCGCGGTCATCCTCGGCTCGGTCGCGGTCGCCACGTGGCGGATGTCGCGCTACCAGATGCGCGGCGGCGACTGACCCTCTTCCCGGCCGCCGCCTACTCGGCGCGCTGGTAGCTGAAGTCCTCGGGGAACGTGACCGCGGCCTTCCACCAGGCTGCGACCTCCGCGGTCGTGGCCGTGCGCAGGTCGGGAGGATCCCAGATGAAGGCCTGCTCCATCTGGGGTCACGTCACTGGAGTTGGTGTACCAGTGGAGTGGCCAGGAACAGATGCGGCCACCTTGCTGGAATCGCCGAGGGAACGCAAACTCAGGAACGATGACAGGACCGAACCAGACCTCCGGCAGCACCGCACCTGCCGGTCCCGTGTCGTTGCTCGTATGTGCGGAGTGCGGCAAGAAGAACAAGATCCGTCCGGCCAAGCGTGGCTCGCCCCACTGCGGTGCCTGCGGGGTGCCGCTGCCATGGTTGGTGAACGCGACCGATGCATCCTTCGGCCACGAGGTGGACTCGACCGTGTCGATCCTCGTCGACCTCTGGGCTCCGTGGTGCGGGCCGTGTCGTGTCGTGGGGCCGATGCTTGAGAACCTCTCGAAGGAGTACGCGGGGCGCATCAAGGTCATCAAGGTCAATGTCGATGAGAACCCCGGGCTGTCGCAGCAGTTCCAGGCCACCTCCATTCCCACGATGCTGGTGATCAAGGAGGGCCGGGTGGTCGACCGCATCGTCGGCGCGCTGCCGCCGAACGACCTCAAGATGCGCCTCTTCCCGTACCTGATGAAGACCTAGCGATCGGCTCTCTTGCCCGTCCCACCGACAGCTGATCCGCTGGCGTCGCCCCCATCGACAGCTGATCCGCTGGCGTCGCCCCCATCGACGTTGGATGGTGCTCGTGGCCCGATGTCGTCCCGGTCGACGTCGTTGCGCCCGAATGCTCGCGTCGCCCCCATCGACGTTGGATGGTGCTTGTGGCCCGATGTCGTCCCGGTCGACAGTAACGGCCGTTTCGCGAGGCGCCTGTAGCCAACCGTCGGTGGAGTCGACGGTAGTCCGACGGATCGCAGTCCCGACTCGCGAAACGGCACGACTCACGGCCTCGGCTATGCCCAGGCACGCACGAAACGGCTCGCCGACCACCGCCACCTGCCGATATCAGTGACTACAGGCAGGACTGACGTCGACTGGGGCGACGGGTGTCCACAACGGCGACGTCCGCGGAGCCTCGGCCGGTAGCACTGCGCTCCGCGTGGGACCAGCCCGTCGTCCGCCTGAACTTCCTCGTCATGCACGCGATCCACGCTGGCTGCGCATGTCCCTGGCAGAGGGCCAAGCGACCGACGACGGCTCGTTCCGCGGTCGAGTGGCCTTCCAGCCGGGCCGATCAGCAGCGCCTGAGCTCGCTGTTCAGCGCTCCTCGGCGGTCGATTGGCCTTCCGGGTGGGACACCGCGACCGCAGCGGCAGGTTGGCGGAAGGTTCGGGTTCGGCGGCAGGACCGTCGTCGTCGGCAGTTAGCCTTCGGTCTCGGTGGCAGGATCGCCGCTGTCTGCCGCTTCGGGATCGGCGGCTGTTTCGCGGTCGCCATCGTCGGCTGTCTCGGAGTCGGGATCGGCGGCTGCTTCGGGCTCACCACCGGTGTCATCCAGCGCGCCGGGCGCTTCGTCGGCGGTAGGGTCGTCGGGCGTGCAAGAGCGGTCGCCGGCGACATAGCCGTCGAGCCCAGCACCGGTGAGCACGCCGGCGGGGCCGGTCAGCGACGAGTGGTCGACGAGCGCCTCACCGGCGGGCGTCACCAAGCCATCGGCGAGCGCGAACGTCCACTGGCCCTCGGGCGCCTCGAACGTGAGCGTGGCGGCGTTCCCCTCAGGCACGACGGCGAGCTCGCCTTCGACGGTCGTAGCCCCGTCCTCCGATCCGACCGGTGTGAGCACCACCGACACGGGTCCGGCCGCTTCAACCGCCGGCGCCAGTAACTGCTCGGCCTTGCCCGGACCGACCGAGTCGTCCACGCCGACGGTGTAACGGATCTGCGTGGCATCGACATCGCTGAGCTCGGCCACACCACCCGAGCCGCTGAACGTCTCGAGTGCGCGGCAGGCGAGGCGCGGCAGCCCGGCCTTGACCTTGAACCCACCGAGCGGGCTGCCGAGGTCGACGAAGTGCCCGCCGCCGGGCAGATCGAGTCGGTCGATGACCTGACCGTCCGCGGTGGTGCTGCGCACGCTCACCGTGATGGATCTCGTGTCACCCGCGCGCGGGATAGCCAGATACCAGGTGGCCTTCTTCTCGTCGTGGAACCCGTAGACGCCCGACTCGAGGTCGTAGTAGTCGGCGTCCTCGAGCTTCGCGCCAGCCTCCTTGCCGATGACGCTGGTGTCGCCGGTGGCCACGGCGCTGTTGCGGAAGAGGCCGCTCAGCGAGAACCGCTCCACGCCGGCGAGGGTGTCGGCCTCGGTGCCGACCTGCACGGGCGTGGCTTCGTCGCCCGCGATCCCCACCTCGACCAGCTGACCTCTGACGTTGGCCGGGACGCGCTTGCCCATCTGCACGGCCACGAACACGATCTTGTCCCTGGCGCGTGGCTGGGCCTCGGAGCCATAGAACGCGTCCGAGGCTCCCGGAGGGTAGTCGCTCTGCATCTTCGTGCGCAGCTTCGCGGGGGTCCTGGTGCTGGCCACGTAGACCGCCTCGATATCGGTCCAGTCGGGCGCCTGTGTGGGCGAGCCGTCGCTCGCGAGCTGATCGTTGCTCGGGTCCACGTAGCGCGTGACCTTGTCGGCCATGACGGCATCGGCCATGCGGTACTTCTTGCCCTTGACCGTGCTGATGGCCGGACCGTCGGCACCGAGCGCCACGCCGGCAGTGCCCACGACGAGCAGCGCCGCGAGCAGCAGCGCCAGAGCGGGTCGTACATAGCCGCCGAGTGCACCGAGGCCGCCGATGTCCGTGTCGATACCCCCGCGCAGGTCATCCATCGGCAGAGCCATCCCGGCGCCGGCCAGTGGTCGGCCAACGCCCTTGCTCGATCAGCTCCAGGCCCTCGACGGCCTCGGGCACACCACGGGCAGCCTGCTCCTGATAGGTCGCACGCATGGCATCCCAGGAGCAGGCTTCTCCCTGCCTAGCGACTGCAGTCCCCGGCGCGGACGAACGCCGGAAGCGCGCGCGAAGACGCGCGAGAGCCAAGTGCATCGATCGATGGTAAACGGACGCGCGAGCACGCGCAGCGGGGCGGTGTACGTCGAGGCTCAGCGAGGCTCACGCACCTCGCGGCTGCCACCTATCAGCAACCGAACCGCTGGATTCATCCTAGGATACGTGCCTGACTGCACGCTCGAGGCAGCACCCGGAGGCACGATGGCACGCAAGAGGGAACCCACCGTCGACGAGTCGCGGGCGTTGCTGTTCGCACGGCTGATGGAGGCCAAGCCGCAGGTCGTGGCCACGACCGTGAAGGACACCGAGATCCAGGCGAAGTACATCGAGGCAGCGTTCGAGCAGGTCATCGACCTGGTCCGGGAGCCGATGCCGACGTCCGAGCAGCTGGCCACTTGGCGGGACGAAGGCGAGCGACTGGCCCGCGCCGGTGCGCCTGCCGAACGTGTCCTCGACGGCGTCCTCTCGGTCAACTGGGCGATCTGGGAGCAGGTCATGCAGCAGGAGGAGATCCCGCGCCCGGTGGTCCTCGAGTTCGCCGACCGCCTGCTGCGCGGCCTCGACGATGCCGTCGCCGCCATCTCCGAGGGCTATGTGCGTGTGGAGGTCGAAGCCGCTGCCGCCCACTCGGAGCGACGGCGCGCCGTGCTCGAGGACCTGCTCTACTCGCCCCGGACGACACCCCAGGACCGCGCCCGCATCCGCCTCCGCAGCGAGCGCCACGGCCTCTCGGTCGGTGCCAGCTATCGTCTCGTGCTCGCCCACGTCCCCGGCGTGGGCGAGGCGGAGGTGGAACGGCTGGTCGACCGACTCGAAGCGCGCATCCGGGTGCCTGCCACGCACCACCGCGCCAAACCGGGCATCCGCCTGCCCGTGGTGCTCGACTGGCGCGGTCGCGTGCTCGTCTTCGCCAACGCGGAGTGGGCCGGCGAGAAGCGGCTGCGTGAGGCCCTGCCGTCCGTGCTCGGCGAGGACGTCGTGGTCATCGACACCGGCCCGGTCGAGGGCATCGAACGCCTGTCCGATGCGCTCAACGAGGCGGAGTACAGCGCGACGGTGGCCGAAGCGCTCGGCAGGCGCGGATGGATCGGCGACCCCGACGAGCTGGCCCTCGAGACGACGTTCCTGCTCGATCGCAAGCTCGTGGCATCAGCGGTCGATCGTGAGCTCGGACCCCTGCTGTCTGACCCCCGCATGGGCGAGGAGCTGCTCGAGACGCTGGAGGTCTACCTCGGATCGAAGCAGAACATCCGCGAGGCCGCCCGTCGGCTGCACCTCGCACCACGCACGGTGGCCTACCGTCTCGAGCGCATCGAGACGCTACTCGGCGAAGAGCTCGAGGGCGACGTGACCATGCGCCTGGGCGCCGCCATCCTGGCCTTGCGCGTTAGCCGAAAGGCCGACGAAGTCGATGCGGAGTCGCCTGAGAGCGTGGTGGAGTAGTGGCCCCTACACCTGGTAGCTGGTGGAGGTCGTGCCCCCGCCGTGGCCTGTCCAGTCGGTGTGGAAGAACCGGCCGCGCTCCTGGTCGACACGCTCGTACGTGTGCGCCCCGAAGTAGTCGCGTTGCGCCTGGATGAGGTTGGCCGGCAGCGTCTCGCTGCGATAGGCATCGAAGAAGGCTAGCGCCGAGGAGTACGCCGGCACGGCGATCCCGGCCTCGACCGCAGCGGCGATGACTCGTCGCCAGCCGGCCTGGGCGCCGGTCATGGCATCGGTGAAGAACGGATCCAGCAACAGGTTCTCGAGGTCCGGCTGACGGTCGTAGGCCGCGGTGATGTCGTCGAGGAACCGCGCGCGGATGATGCAGCCCTCTCGCCAGAGTGACGCGATGCGTCCGAGGTCCAGGTCCCAGCCGTACTCCTCGGCCGCTGCGCGCAGGAGCATGAAGCCCTGCGCGTACGAGACGATCTTCGAGGCGTAGAGGGCATCGCGGATGTCGTCGGCGGCAAGGTCGACCTGCCCGGCCGGACCCTCGAGGATGGCCGACGCACGCACGCGCTCGTCCTTGAACGAGGACACGATGCGAGCGAACACGGCCTCTGCCACGAGCGAGACTGGCTGGGCCAGCTCCATCGACGAGATAGCCGTCCACTTGCCGGTGCCCTTCTGGCCAGCCCGGTCGAGGATCTTCTCGACCATCGGCGAGCCATCCTCGTCGACGAAGGCGAGGATGTCCGCGGTGATGTCGACGAGGTAGGAGTCGAGGACGCCCTCGCCCCAGCCCCGGAACGTCTCCGACATCTGCTGGTGGCTCATGCCGCTCGCTCGCATGAGGGCGTAGGCCTCCGCGATGACCTGCATGTCGCCGTACTCGATGCCGTTGTGGACCATCTTCACGTAGTGCCCAGCACCATCCGCGCCGACCCAGTCACAGCAGGGCGTGCCGTCCTCGGTCTTGGCCGAGATGTCCTGGAGGATCGGCTTCACCGCGGGCCATGCAGCCTCCGAACCACCGGGCATGATCGACGGACCATGCCGCGCGCCCTCCTCGCCGCCGGAGACGCCGGTGCCGATGAAGAGCAGGCCCCGGTCCTCGACCTCCCTGGTGCGGCGGATGGAGTCGGTGTAGAGGGAGTTGCCGCCATCGATGATGATGTCGCCCGGATCGAGCAGCTCCGCGAGCTGGGCGATGACGGCATCGACCGCGCCACCGGCCTTGACCATGAGCATCACGCGGCGCGGGGCCTTGAGCGACCGCACCAGTTCCTCGAGCGTCTCGCAGCCGATGACCGAGGCGTCGGCGGCCGGTCCGCTCACGAACTCCTCGGTGACCGAGGTCGTGCGGTTGTAGACCGCGACCGTGTACCCGTGATCGGCCATGTTGAGCACGAGGTTCTGGCCCATCACGGCGAGGCCGACGAGTCCGATGTCGGCGCGGGGTTCGGTGCTGCTGTCCATCAAGGCTCCTATCTGTCGCATCTGCATGCCGGCGACGACGCTTGCTCGAAGCCTACCCTCTCCCCGCGTGGTCGGGTCACTCGACTGCTATCGTGCGTCGGCCAGCGCCTGAGGTCACCGATGCCCTATCGGATCGTCACCATCGTCCTGACTCTGTCCTTGGCCATGCCCGTGGTCGCTACCGCGGACGATGAGCCCCTCTCGTTCGGGGCCCTGATCGAGGACATCGGCCAGACGATGCTCGCGCGCCATCCGGAGGATGTCACCGACCTCGGCTTGAGCGAGGCATTGGGGCTCGATGACCGCGAGCTGAACGACCTCTCGTACGAGTACCGAACCGAGACGGCAGCCTTGGCGCAGGGAGCGCTCGACCGACTGTCCTCCGTGGATCCCGCAGCCTTGGCGGCCGAGGAGCGCGTGACGCTCGCGACCGCCGACTGGTGGCTGCGAGACATCGTCACGATGAACGCGTTCGCGGACCATGACTACGCGGTCAACTTCATCACCGGCGCCCATGCCAACCTCCCTGAGTTCCTGGCCGACATCCATCCCCTTGACGACCTTGACGATGCCGCGGCCTTCGTGGCGCGGCTCGAAGCGGGCGGTGAGCAGCTGCGGCAGGTGGCCGACAACCTTGCCCGTAGCGAAGCTGCGGACAACCTGCCCACCCAACGTGGACTCGACATCGCTCGCTGGCAGATGGACGGCCAGGGACTGCCGGCGTCCGAGCATCCGATCCTGGCCGATCTCGCCGACCGCCTCGACGCCACCGACGTGGACGCAGCCGAGGCAGCGGTCGATCCTGGCACGCGCCGAGGCGGCCCTGGCCGATGGGCTGCTGCCGGCGTACGCAGACCTGCGCAAGGCCGTGGGTGCGGCAGCCGCCCGCAGCGACCGGGAGCCGGGGGTCTTGCAGCATCCCGGCGGCGCGGCGTACTACGAAGCCGTGCTCGCGCACCACCTGTCGATGCCCCTAACCCCGGCGGAGGTCCACGAGATCGGCATGGTCGAGGTCGAGCGACTGCGACACGAGCTCGAGATCGCGATGAACGACCTCGACATCGACGTCGAGGGGCTGGGGTTCGCGCGTGCGATCGAGACGGTCACAGCGTCGGTGCCGGTGGTCTCGTTCGACTCGGATGACGCCCGCGAGGCCTTCCTCGACGACACCGAGGCCTTCATCGAGGAGTCCTCGGCGGCATTCGCCGACATGTTCACCACGCTGCCCGAGGCACGGCTCGAGGTCCAACGGCCGCGACCGGGTCGCGAGGGTGCCGGAGGCGCGTACTACCGACCCCCTCCGGCGAGCGGCGAGCGAGCGGGGATCTATTACCTCTCGCTCGGGGGCCTCGTCTTCCCGATGGACACGTACGCGACCACGAACTACCACGAGGCGGTACCGGGACATCACTTCCAGCTGGCGCTCCAGCGTGGATCGGAGGAATTGCCGCTGCTCCAGCGTGCGACCGGCTTCACCGGTTACGCCGAGGGCTGGGCGCTGTACGCGGAACGCCTGGCCGCGGAGGCAGGGCTCTATGAGGGCGACCCGCTCGGGGATTTCGGCCGGCTGCGCATGGAGATGCTGCGTGCGGCGCGGGCCGTCGCCGACACCGGCATCCACGCGTTCGGCTGGTCGCGGGATGAGGCCATCGCCTACCTCGTCGATCTGGGGCTCCCGGCCGGGTGGGCGACCTCGGAGGTGGACCGCTACATCGTCTGGCCCGGACAGGCACCGAGCTACCTCATCGGCATGCTCGAGATCCTGCGGCTGCGCGATGAGGCGCAGGCCACGCTGGGCGACGACTTCGACATCGCCGGTTTCCACGACGCGGTACTGCGCCACGGATCGGTGCCGCTGGCGGTCCTGCCGATGGCCGTCGCGTCGTGGGTGGAGTCGGTAGGCTAACCCGCGAGCGAGACGCCGATGGTCTTGGTGTCGAGGAGGGCCACGTAGGCGCACTCGGTGCAGGTCAGCACGACGAACGTAAAGCCGCGTTCGTGGGCGATCTTGGGACCGGCCTCACTGACCACGAAACCGGGCATGAACGACATCGTCGGGTTCACGGCCCAATCATCGTGACCGGCGGGGCACTTGGCTTGCCCGGACCAGTGCTTGCTGAGCCAGCCGTCGATGGTCGCCTTCTGGGTCTCGGACACGGTCATGGGGAGCTCCTGTCGCGGGTGATGGGCGACGCCGATCGTAGCGCCTGTGCGCCCGAGCATGGCCACAGCGGTGCAGGCCGCTCGACCATCCCCTCCTGGCTGAACTCGACCAGTCTGAGACCCGGAGTACACGGTCTCAGCCCGGTGGGGGCTAGGACTGACGATCCGAACCTGCTGGAGGCTGAAGTGCAGCAATTCTCCGTCCATGTGGTCGAGTTCAGCCATCAGGGGATAGCCGCTGGAACCTGATAGCCGCTGGAGCCGTGAAGGATCCCAACGGCGCGACGGGTCCACGGAGGCGTCTGTATGGCTACTGTGACAAGGCGGCGCAACTGACGCATCGTCCCGACGGGCTCGCGGGCTGGACTACCATCGTGCGATGGGGATGATGCAGATCGCCCACCACCGCGTCCCGGAGGCGGCGGATGCACTTGCCCGAGCGATGCTGGACGAGCCCAGCGGTCGATGGCTCCTGCCGGATGAGCAGGAGTTCCTGGTCGCGTTTCGGCAGCTCTACGCCGACCTCATCGGGCTGGCGCTCGACGAGGGCCGGGTCGACGCCTGGGGCGACCCGTTCGTTGGGATGGCCGTCTGGCTCCGACGCCCTGCACTGACCGACCAGCCACCGCCCAGTGCCGGGCGGACCGCATCCCGGTCGGGTGGGATCTTCCCTGCGCACGCGATGGACCGCGTCGAACGGTTCACAGCCGTCATCCGGCAGCTGCATGCGGAAGCCAGACCGGACGAGCATGCCTACCTCGACACGATCGCCGTGCTACCGACGCACCGGGGCCGCGGCATCGCCTCTTGCCTGCTGGAGGTGGGCCATGCCTGGGCCGACGAGATCGGGCTGCCCTGCGCCCTTGAGACGGCGACCGCCAGGAACGTCCGGTTCTATCGACATCACGGCTACGCGATCCGGGCGGAATCGCCGCTGCCGGGTTCGGGCCTGCACTTCACCTCGATGCGGCGAGAGGACACGGCCGAACCGGCATGACGGCAGGAGTGAGCTACTCAGACCCGTCGAAGCCCCGCTCGGCGTCGATGACATCGAGGATGACCTGGACCACTGCCGCAACGGCAGGATGGTCGGGAACCAGCACTTCCTCTCCGTCGACGAAGTCATGGCCGATCAGGGTCATGTGGTTGGCGCCGGGGATCTCGACGTAGGTGGCGTCGTGACCCGCCGTGACGAAGGCCTCGGTCGCATCCTTCGACTGCGAGGGAGCGCAGTCCACGTCATCCTCGGCCCCCACCAGGACCAGCTTCGCATCGCCGCTTCCGAACTGCGCGGGATCGAGCCCGGTCGGCTGCCCTCTCCACTCGTAGTAGCAGCCGGCGAGGGCGACGACGGCGTCGGGCAGGGGCGCAGGTGGACCACTGAAGCACGCGTCGGATTCGCCCGGCACGTGCACCGGGGTCTCGAAGGCGCCTCCGATGGCCATCGGTGCACCGAGGGAGTGGCCGACGCCGATGACCGGCAGCGTGAGATCGCCGCCGTAGTCGCCTGCGACCTCGCGCTCGTAGCCGGAGGCGCATCCGAGGTCCTGGGTGATGTGGTCCCAGCGGCCCTGATCGATCTCGGTCGAGCGATAGTCGGGCGCGAAGACGACGACCCCGTGCGCCGCCAGCACCGGTCCGATGACGCCCCAGTCGGCGTTCGAACGGTCGTACCCGTGTAACGCCCACACGATGGGGAACCCACTGCCGGAGGCGGGGAACCAGACGCGGATGTCCTGGGTCGTCTCGTGGCTGATGGTGTCGGTCTCGACCTCGTAGCTCTCTGTTTGTGCATGCGCGGACGACGCCAGAAGCAATGTCAGTACCCGTCGCCAGCACAGCACTTCATGATTCCCATCACGGACCCCCACTCGTCAGTCGTTGCATATCGCCCGCAGCCGGGAACCGGACGATGTCACCGCCCTCAAGGCCTTCGTAGGTGACGCCGTAGACGCTGCCGTCCGAGGCCACCGCACCGACCTGCATCACATGGGCGACACCGGCGTCCTCGGATAGCGTGGGAACTGCCACGTCTGGCCGTCGAAGCGCGCGAGCCCACGATCGGAGGCTCGTCCAGGGCATGCCGTCGGCGGCAAGGGCCGTCCACGGCATGCCGCCGCCGAGATCGCGATCAGCGGCTCGTAGCTCGAGGCCTCGGGGAGTTCGACGATCGAGACGTCGTCGCCGTCGAACCGTGCCATCGGCCCGCGTGCGACCGTGTATGGTGTTCTCGCGAACCGAGGTTCTCCTGCGAGACGACCCAGACGGCGCCATGGCCGGCAGTCCCGATGACGACAGCGCCGAAGACCTCCGCATCGCCGATCGCATCGATGGTCTCCCACTCGCCATCCGCGTAGCGGGCAAGACCGCCAGGCATCCAGAAGCCGGTGCCGCCGAGCCAGACTGCACCATCGCCATCGACCTCGAGCGAGAGCTCCGCGGGGTACTGCAGCGGGCAGCCGTCGATGTCCTTGCGGACCCACGCACCGTCCTTCTCTCGAAGGGTCCACATTCGGCAACCACCAGACTGGATGGGCCTCGCGGCCCACACCGTGCCCGCCGCATCGACGGCGACCGCCGCGGCCTTCCGCTCGTCGATGAGCTCCCATCGGTCGCCATCGCGAAAGGCGACCCCGTCCGGTCCGGCGACCCAGACCGTGCCGTCGGGTCCGAGCGTGAGGTCACGCCCGAACGATGCGTCTAGCCCTGAGTCCGCGACGTGGGTCGTCCACTCCAGCTCGTCGGTCACCACGCCGTCCTGGATGTGCCGGACAGCCCGCGTATCGACGACCCAGAGTTCGTCGTCGCCGGTGGCCAGCAGCCGAGGTGAGCTCACGCTGGCCGGGGCCACGTCCCAGGCCGGCTCCCACCCGTCTCCGATTCGTTCATAGGTGCCCTCAGGGGTGCCCAGGAAGACGCGCTCGCCGACGGTCGCGAGGTCTGCCGACCAGTGGTCCTCGGTCGGCCCCGTCGGGCCGTCGAGCTTCGTCCACGCCGCACCATCCCAGCGCCAGACGCGGTTCGTGCGGTTGTCGGAGTGGGTCCAGACCGAACCATCGGGCGTCGCGGCCAGCGTGCTGTAGGGGTGGCCGCCGGCCGGTGTCACCACGGTCCAGGTCGAACCGTCGAAGCGGGCGAGGCCGCCCTCGCTGGCGACCCAGATGGAGCCGTCGGGCATCTCCGCGATCGCCGTGGGCCACTTGGTCAGCGGTGATGCGTCAGACATGTCGAAGCGCGTCCACTCCGACCCCTCGAGGACGATCACTCCGGCGCCACCCGAGCCTCCGCATGACGAGTAGCGCTGCCCAACGACCCATGGCCGCCCTGTCGAGTCGACGACCATGGCCCGGATCCAGTCGCAATCGGTTGGGCTCGCAGGGCCGACGTCCTGCCAGTCGGACCCATCCCAGTGCAGGACGGCACCCGACTCGGTCGCTGCCCACAGCGATCCGTCGTCAGCCTCGACCGTCAGCGTGAGTACGTCCGGGGACTCGATCACCTGCGTGAAGTGGTCGCCGTCGAACAGGCGTGCGGCGTCTGGACCCGCCAGCCAGATGCCTCCGCCGGCCGACGGCGTGATCGAGTTCGCCCGCGCGAACGCGAGGTCGTCGGCCAGCGTCCACTCGGTGGTCGTGTCCGTGTCCGGGTCGAAGCGCACCAGTCGCCCAGGGCGCTCGAAGGCCCACAGGGCGCCTTCGCCATCGGCCACCAGCATCTCGGTGGCACCTGTCGAGGGCGACACGATCTCCATCCCGGTGGGTGCCAACGAATGGCTCTCGGTCGCCGGAGCGATGTCGTCTTCCTGCGGCGCACTGAGGACGCTCATGAGCAGGAAGCCACCGAACAGCGCCAGGATGACGCTGGCGGCGGCGTACTTGAGTGCGGAGAACATCGTGAACCCCTTTGCGGCTGGAGCCTGCGGAGGGTGGTCTCTGAATCGGCCGACGAGCGCCGAGCGGCCACGAGGGGCGTTGGCTGTAGCCGTGCGCACGATGGCGGCGGCATCGACGGGTCGCGGCGGGCGCATGGCCCCTCGGACGACGTCAGCGAGCTGGCGTTCGAGCCCGTTCATCTCGTCCATCACTCCAGCTCCTGCCGCAAGCGGTCCAGTAGTCGCTTCAGTCGCTGTCGCGTGCCGGCCGGACTGATGCCCGTGACGGCGGCCAGCTCGGTGGCGTCGTAGCCAAGGCCGTAGCGCAGGGCCAGCAACGTTCGGTCGTCGGGATCGAGGTGGCCGAGCGCAGCGAGCATGTCGAGCGAGTCGATGCCGGTGACCGGGTCGGGACCACCGCCGCCGGGGACACGCGCCGTATCCAGCGCGACCTCGGTCCGTTCGCGGCGACCCCGCGCCTGGAGCAGCTTCTTGGCCTCGTTGACAGCCACGCGCATGAGCCATGAGCGCAGGCGCTCGGGTTCACGCAGGGAGTCCAGCTTGCGCCACGCGATCGACCAGGCCGACTGCACCGCATCCTCGGCCAGGGCGTCCTCACCGGCGATGAATGTGCAGACCCGACACATGTCGTCGTGGTAGGCCGAGACGATGCGAGCGAAGGCCGCCTCGTCGCCCTCGGCGGCGGACTCGACGAACCCTGCCAGCTCTCTGTCTGCGACCTGCGTCATCGCCCCCATGCCCACTAGATACGTGGCGCGCGTCAAGTGTGACGTCCTATCGCAACGTCAGGCGACGGCCGCGCCGCAGGACGACGGGCTCAGGCCATTGCCACGGCGCCGGCAACGGGCAACCGCTGGGCATCTCGACGTTGACGCATGTGCCGCGGCCGGCGTGGTCGGTCGTGGTGGCACCACCACCGCCCGCTCACCTCGACAAATCGCAGCATCGCGCTGTACATTCATTCCTCACCGTTCCCACCCCTGTGGCTTGTCGTCACTGCACGCGGGTGGTCGTTACCTGGGGGTGGAGGAATCGGATGTCCTTGATGAGTTCGCGCCGTAGCTTGGCCCTCTTGATCAGTGCCGTCCTGCTGGCCTCACTCGCCGTTGCCTCGGTTGCAGCACCGGCCGCAGCGGCCAAACCCAAGTGTGGTGGGAAGGTGGCCACGATCGTGGGCACCAACAAGGGCGACGTCATCCGGGGCACGGCACGGGGCGATGTCATCGTGGCCAAGGGTGGCAACGATCGCATCTACGGCGGCGGAGGCCACGACGTCATCTGTGGCGGCCGCGGCAATGACCGTATCCTCGGGGGCCCGGGTAACGACCGTATGCTCGGCGGCAAGGGCCGCGATGTCATCGATGGCAACCCCGGACGCGACGTGCTCTTCGGCGGGCCGCAGAACGATGCCCTGCGTGGTGGCGTCGGCATCGACGCCTGCTATCAGGGGCCGGGTGGTGGTCCGGTGCAGGACTTGTGAGTTGCCCGTCAAGGTCCTGGTCATCGCCTACTCGGACCTCAATGGCAACCACCGCTTCGACACCGGCGACGTGATGATCAGCCGGCTCCTCGACTCCAACCGCGATGGCATCCCCAGTGCCGGCGATACGATCGAGATGGGCCGGTACCCGACGAACTTCGCGGCCACCGCCTTCGCCGACTGGGGCATCAAGCGTCATCAGGTGCAGAGTGTCGACACCGTCGAGCCCGATAGGGTCCTGACCCGAGACACGACCTTCGGCGCGCACTGGTGGTACGAGAGGTCGCCGAGCCAGTACGACCGCTACTACCAGCACTACGACAACGCCGCGGCCACTTCTTCCTTCGACGACCGGCCGACCGATGATTCGATCACGACGTGGACCGGCTCCCCGAGTCGAGCGGCCGGCCGGCTCGAGATCACCTCACCCGGCTCCGGCGACGACCGCTTCATCGACGTGGAGATCTACCCCTAGCGTCAGCCGCCGGGTTGAGCTTCGGCGCGAAGATCTCCCGATCGAGCTGCACGACGGTGATACGTGCTTGTGAGTCTTCAACGAGCGTGCAGCGCGTCAGGTAGGTGACCCGGGGCTACCTCTGTCGGGATACGGCTCGCCGTGTCCATGCGGGGCGAGTGGCCTGGCGCTTGGCGCGGCTATCTCCCGTTTCACACGCGGCCCTGGCGGAGAGGGTGGGATTCGAACCCACGAAGAGCTTGCACCCTTGACGGTTTTCAAGACCGTTGCCTTCAACCACTCGGCCACCTCTCCCGCAGGCCGCAGGATAGCAGCGCGGCTATGCATTCCCTGATGGCACCGCCAGTTCCCATGCCGCCTGGCTAGCCGCTGCTTCCACCGCGTCCTGCATCTGCTGGACGGCCGCGATGGTCACGTCGCTCGGGATAGAAAGCGGGTCGGTGTCCTCGTCGAGGATCGGACCGCGCTCGTCCGCGGCGCGGAAGTGCGCCCAGGAGACGAGCATGTCGAGACGCGCCTCGGACTCCCCCGCGATCTCGACCGGGACAGGCAGCGCCTGCAGCCACAGGTACAGCGTGAACGCCTCACAGAAGACCGCCACGAAGTCTCCCTGCAGCTGCTCCAGGCGGGTCGTCGGACAGCCGGGGATCCTGGCGACCTCCTCGACCTTCTCCGGCGTGGACGGCTCACCGCTGAACCCGAGGATCTGGCTCAGCTTTCCGCCCTTCATGCCATGGCACTCCTTCGAATCCTTGTTGCCGAGGGCCGGCGTGCCGGTGACAGTCCCACCACCACCCTCCGAACCGGCCTCGGTGGCGCTCGCATGCGCCCCCATGGAGCTCACGATCTCGTCGCTGCAGACATCGAGATCGTCAGACTCGAGCGTGCCGCACGGGATGACGCCGTCACGACCCGGAACGGCCACGCGGTTGGGCGTGGCCGCGTATGCCACCTGGCCCAGCGCCACCTCCGGGTCCGCCGCGACCTCGCCATTGCTGGCCAGGACAGCCTCCTGGAAGTCGGAATGTGGAGCCAGGCGCACCGACGCGATGGGCGTCTCGGTATAGGGCAGCTCAGCAAAGCCCTGGTAGATGAACCCGCCCTGGTACGGTCCGGTCGGCGTGTAGCTGGTCCACTTGGCGTCGAACGTGCCGAGGTAGTTGCCGTCCGCGTCGAAAGCCTGGAGCCAAACCACCTCTTCGAGCATCTCGACGTCGTAGGGCACGAGAGACTGGATGTTGATCTCGACGATGCCGAAGCTGTCGACGGCCTGCGTGCCCAGGACGCTGACACAGGTCGTGGGGTCGCCGCCAGGCGCGAAGTCCCGACGCAAGTCATAGGTGCCGGCACGCCACACGAGATCGCCCAGCTTCCGCTTCGCCGGATCGCCATCTTCAGCTGCCTCTACTGCCACGTGCACGTTCGGGGCACCAGGCTCGGGCGCGGGCTCGTCTGCCCCATCGCCTTCCCCGTCCCCGTCCCCGTTGCCGTTGCCGTTGCCGTTGCCGCCGGGTGGGTTGCCGCCACCGCCGGGGGGTGGGTTGCCGCCACCGCCGGGGGGCGGGTTGCCGCCACCACCTGGGGGCGGGTTGCCGCCGCCTCCGCCGCCCCCACCACCGGATCCCTGCTTCGGAATGGGAACGACGTTGGCCATCATGCGCTTGTCGATGCCGCCGGCACCCTTGTACTGGAGGTCGTACCAGTTGGGGCCGGAGGCTCCGACCGATGACGACGCGGCCTGCGGGTAGAACCCGGTGCCCTCGCGGAACCAGAGCCCGAATGAGTCGACGGTCTGATCGGCCTCGAACGGGTTCGCCTCCGAGCCCTGGGTCACGACCTTGCTGCCGTCGCTGTAGCCCTGGTGCACCACCACCGACGAGGGACCCTTCAGGCTCGCCTTCTCGACCAGTCCGACGAAGGTCGCCAGAACTGGCGCGCCGGCCTTGGGCAGATCACCCCAGCCGAGCTTGCCGTTGACCAAAGGCTTGAACCAGTTGCGCAGCTGCTTGTTGAGCACGACCTCGCCGACCGCGGCCCACTCGACCGCCTCGGTCGCGTTGGCGGTCACCTGCAGGTTCGGGATCTGGGCCTTCAGGCCGGGGACCTTACGCAGCGTGGCGTAGGCCTTGTCGAGCGTCGACTGGGCCGAGACGGATGCCGCGGGAAGCATGGCCATCGACAGCGCCACGATGGCGAGCATGGAGACGAGCGGCCGCGCACGGCCGACTACACGGGCGGTGATCATGGGGGAAATGACCTCGGTACGGACCGTGAAGGCGGCATCATCCCGCGGCCGGTGCCTGCAGTCAACGCCTACTCCGGGCTCGAGCGCTATGCTCGGCGCGCCGTGAATACCCTGACCCGCGCTGTCTTCGCGCTGCTGTCCGTCGCCCTACTCGCCACAAGCCTGGCCGCACCGGTCGGCGCCGCCCCTGCCCCTCCCCCGGCCGTGGAACCCGAGCTGGCCCAGAAGCTCCAGGCCAAGCTGACCCAGTGGCGGGTGAACCATCGTGCGCCCGGTGTCGCCGCCGCGATCCGACTGCCCGACGGCTCACGCTGGATGAGCACCAGCGGTCGCGCGATCCGCGGTGCCAACGGGCGCAACGTCCAGGTCTTCACACCGTTCGCCGCGGCCTCGCTGACCAAGACGTTCATGGCCGCGCTCATCCTGCAGCTCAAGGAGGAGCGCAAGCTCTGGCTGACCACGCCGATCTCGACGTGGCTGCCCAAGTACCCGCGCGGCAAGCGCATCACGGTCAGGATGCTGCTCAGTCACCGCAGCGGTATCGCCGACTACTTCGCCAACCCAGCCTACGAGCGAAAGGTCTTCGGGCGCCCGACGCACAAGTGGAAGACGCGCGAGATCCTGGCGCTCACGCCGCGTCCGGTCTGCGCACCCGGGGCGTGCTATCGCTACAGCAACACCAACTACGTACTGCTGGCCAAGGTCGTTCGCAAGGTCACCGGCCGCTCCGCGGCACAGGAGATCCGCCGCCGGTTCCTGCGCCCGCTAGGCCTGACCGACACGTACTTCCAGGGCCGGGAGCAGATCCGGCGCGTCCCGGCCGAAGGCTACTGGTGGACCGGCAACGGCTACAAGCGCTTCGCTGACCGAACGCGCATGCGCCCGAACACGTCCGCGGCCACGGTGGCCCACGCCGCCGGCGGGCTCATCTCCTCGATTCGGGACATCTCGGACTGGCAGGACGCGCTCTTCGACGGCCGCGTCCTCAAGCCGCGCTCGACGCGCCAGATGCAGGCGCTCCACCCCCAGAGCAACTACGGCCTGGGCATGCGCCGTGCCTGGCTCGACGGCAAGGCGGGCCTGGGCCATGGAGGCTCGCTCCGCGGCTTCGTCTCGGTCATGTACCGATTGCCCGAGGAGGACCTTGACGTGGCCATCATGACGAACCTCGGTCGGACCAGCCTCCAGGGCCTGGCAGACAAGCTGACCGAGATCACGCTCGACCACCTCGCGCCAGAGCCCGAGCCGACACCGACGCCCGAGCCGACACCCGAGCCGACACCCGAACCGACCGAGAGCCCGACCCCCGAGCCCTAGTCCGAACGGAACGGATCGATGATCCGCAACCCCGCGATACGCCGACCGTGCTGCAGGTCCTCGCTCACCAGCGTCGCCGCACCCAGGCGCGCCGCCGACACGATGATCAGTGCGTCCCAGAACGACTGGTGATGCCGCTTCTCGAGCTCTGACGCCGCCGTGATGTCGACGGGTTCGATGAGATGGACGCGCCACGTGGCATAGTGCTCGACCACGGCACGGGCTCGCGGCGCTGACAGTGGTCTCGGCAGCTTGCGGGTCGCGTTGACGTAGAACTCCTGCAGCACCTGGGTGCTCAGTGCACCGGCGCGCGTGCCCCAGAGACGTCCAAGTAGCTCGCTGGCCACGTCACGCTTGTGGCCCGCAGTGCGATCGTGCGCGTAGAGCAGGACGTTGGTGTCGACGAAGACGAGCTCAGCGGTCATATACGGCTTCTCGAGTGGGCAGCCTGCCTTCGCTGCCCAGGTCGAAGCCAGACTCGAGGTCGGCCAGGGCCTCGACGCGCGCCTGTTCGTAGGCGTCGTCCTCTCGGACCAGTCGCTCGATCTCCTCGGCCACCAGGCGACTGACGGACGTGCTTCGCTTCGCCGCGACCACCTTGGCCTTGCGGATCGTGGCTTCGTCCAGCCGGACGGTCAGGTTGCGCTGCATGTTGGTCCTGTGTGCTGCGTGCTGCACGTAATCTACGTGCGCTTCGTCGGAGGAGTCAAGGGCGGTGGTCGACACCTACCCACCGAGAGGGTCACTGGGCGAAGCCCTTGGCCGGTCGACCCTGCGGGAGGGTGAGAGGGCGACTGCTCCGTCGCCTCACCCTTGGCACGGGTGGAACGGCGATCGAACGGCAGACGAACGAGCGGATCCGGGGGCTCCTTGGCCCGGTGACCCACAGGGTGGGTAGCGGTGCGAGCACACGGGTGGTGCTGAGTCCCAGAGCGGCGTCGCTGGTTCAGGCCAGGTCGTGGATGATCCAGACGTTGGGGTCGTGGTACGTGCCCACGTCCGCCTCCCGGTCGATCTCGACAGGCGCGCACGCGCCAGGCACGACGTACAGGCCGGTGTCCGGGAAGGCCAGACCGGTCCAGGTTTCCCATTCGGCGACCGAGGCGGTGACGAGCATCGACTGCGGCTCTGGCCGCTCGAGTCGTCCGCCCAGCCGCACGTGGAGGCGGATCCAGGGGTCGAATGGCAGACCGTCCTCGCGGGTCCACTGTGCGTACTGCGCGATCGGCGTCAGGGGATAGCGCTCGAGCAGGGTCGGCCGCACGCAGGCGATGAGTGCGCGCAGCCCACGGAGCCGGGCACCAGCCTGCATGGCCTGCACCATCGACCCGCTGAGACGGTCTCCGCGCCGCGCCGGATCGGTGACGATCATGATGGCGCCGAGCGTGTTCGGGGCGACACCGCGTTCCAGTTCGTCGACGCTGCGCTCGAACTGCCGGTCCCACCCACGAGGCAGGTCCGTCGACGTGCCGTCCCACGTGAGCGGCGCGCTGCGAGCGACCGCTTCGAGCGCGCCGTCCGAGCCAAGCAGCGCCAGCTGGTATGAAGGGAGATCGGCAGCCAGGCGGGGCCAGTAGCGGTCGGAAACCACGTCGCTGAGCATGAACTTCGGCCAGACCGACGAGCCGAACCGTTCGACGCGCTGGGCCATATCGGGCTGTTCCGCGAGCGTCACGAGAACGCTCCCCTCCGGCAAGGACGTACCGCTGTCGGCAAGAGCGGCGGTCAGGGAAGCTCCGGTCACGGACACGACAGCGATCCCTACTGGGCGGAGATCCGATCTCCGAGTCGGTCGCGCAGGGCTTCCGGCACCACCACCGAGCCATCGGGCTGCTGGTAGACCTCGAGGATGGCGGCGACCACGCGCGCCAACGCCAGGCCGGAGCCGTTGAGCGTGTGCAGGATCTCTGGCTTGGCGCCCTTCTCCGGGCGGTAGCGGATGGCCATGCGGCGGGCCTGGTAGTCGCGGAAGTTGGAGATCGAGCTGACCTCCAGCCAGTCCTCGACGCCGGGTGCCCAGACCTCCAGGTCGTACTTCTTGGCCTGGGTGAAGCCCATGTCGCCGGTGGCCATGAGCTTGACGCGATACGGCAGGCCCAGCCGCTGCAGGATGTCCTCCGCGCGCGAGGTCATCCACTCGAGGGCATCGTTGGACTCCTCGGGGCGGACGAAGGCGACCATCTCGACCTTGTCGAACTGGTGCACGCGCAGGATGCCGCGGGTCTTGGCCCCGGCCGCGCCAGCCTCACGCCGGAAGCAGGGCGAGTAGGCCGCGTAGCGGATGGGCAGGTCCTCAGCCTCGATGATCTCGTCGCGGTGGATGTTGGTGACCGGCACCTCCGCGGTGGGGATGAGGTAGAGCTCGTCGCGCGTGGCGACGTACATCTGGTCTTCCTTGTCCGGGATCTGGCCGGTGCCCCGGGCCGAATCCTCGTTGACCACGACCGGCGGCCAGACCTCGGTCATGCCGTTCTCGCTCGTGTGGATGTCGAGGAAGAAGTTGATGAGCGCACGCTGTAGCCGCGACCCTGCACCCTTGTACAGGGGCCAGCCCGAGCCGGTGATCTTGGCCCCCGCGGGCAGGTCGATCATGCCCAGCTCCTCGGCGATCTCCCAGTGCGGCTTGCGCACCCAGGCCTCGTGCTCGTCCGTCTGCTGTTCCTCGTGCGGCGTGACGGGCTCGCCCCAGGTGCGCACGACGGTGCTGGCCTCCTCGCCGCCGACCGGCACGTCCGCATCGGGCGGGTTGGGGATGCGCAGGAGCAGGTCCTCGAGCTGGGCCGTGACCTGTGCCAGCCGGGCGTCCATGCCGCTGATCTCGGCGCCGATCCAGTTGGACTGCTCCTTGAGCTGCGAGACGCGCGGGCCGTTGGCCTGCTCGCCGCCCTTGATGGCGATGCCGATGGACTCGGAGATCTGCTTCTTCTGGGCCCGCATCGCGTCCGCCTTGCCCAGCAGGTCGCGTCGCTGCTGGTCGATGACGAGGGCCTGGTCGACGAGCGCGGGATCCTCACCCTTGGCCACGCAGCCGCTACGGATGACGTCGACCTCTTCCCGAAGCCGTGCTGATCCGACGCTCATGCGTCCGCTCCTTCCGCTGCGCCGGTGGCCGAAGAAGCGGCCGCGGCAGCTGCGCGCAGACGTTCGACCACGAAGGCCGGTTCGAGGCTGGCGAGCAGCCAGCCGGCGCGCGGGCCGTTGGTGCGACCGAGCAGCGCGCTGTAGACGGCAGCGAAGGCATCGCGCGACGAGACGCCTCGGGCCTGGCCGCAGCGGTAGATGAGGTCCTGCCAGGCGTCACCGCCGAGCGGATGCTCCGACTCGGCGCCGTCGGCCATGTCGGAGAGGAAGAGCGCCTGCACCTCGTTCAGCTCGGACACCTCCGCGGTCGGCAGGTCCTCGCGCACCGAGACCTGGTAGCGGTCTGGTGCCCAGCCATCGAGCCAGGCCCGGGCGACAGCGGCGCGCTCCTCGAGGATGGCCAGCTCGGTCTCGTCGAGCGGCTCGCCCTTCTCTTCGGTCATGCGCGCGACGAGGTCCACACCGGGTACCTGCACGAGCATCGTGAGGTGGCGGAAGGGCGGGCGGAAGCGCGCGGCTTCGGCTGCCGGGTCGGCATCGGCGTCGACCAGCGAGAGGCGGAAGATGCGCTCGAAGTCGGCCGGCAGCTCGCCACGCACCGGTCGGCCGTCGACGGCGGCAGCCAGCCGGTCGAACTCGTCGAAGAGCCCGGGGATGGCATCCCCGCCCGGATCGAACTCGAGCGCACGCTTGGGCTTGTGGCGCAGGAAGAGGAAGCGGATGAGCTCCGGCGGGATGAGGTCGGCCATCTCGTGGGCGGCGGCACCCGAGCCCGCGGACGTGGACATCTTGCGGCCGCCGACGTTGAGGAACTCGTAGACCACGTTCACCGGCGGCTCGCGGTCGAAGACCTCGCGACTGATGGCGTCACTGCGATCGCGACTGCCACCCTTGGTGCCGAGGTCCTTGCCGCAACCCTCGATGGTGATGCCGAAGTGGCTCCACTTGGCGGCCCAGTCGACGTTGAACGGCAGCTTGGCGCGTCCGCCGGCGGGCACGACGCGGCCGCTGTTACCGCAGCCGGTGGCCCAGGTCACGTAGTCCGCCTTGCACTCGTAGGCCACGGTCTCGCCGTCCCAATCGGTGGCGAGGGTGGTGCCGATGCGGCCGCATTCCTCGCAGATGACGCTGACCGGCAGCCAGCCGGCGGGGCGCTCGACGTTGCTGACCCGTAGGTAGATGTCGCGCACGACCTCCGCCCGGTCGAGGGCCTGGCGGATGAACCTGTCCATGGAGCCGTCGCCATAGAGCTCCGACATCCAGTAGATCTCCGGGTGCACACCGAGACCTTCGAAGGTGCCCATGAAGAGTTCGCCCACGAAGTAGCGCGCATAGCTCTCGGCGGTGCTGCCCTTCGGCGCCGGCACGTGCGAGAGCGGGACGCCCATGTAGCGGTCGACCGCGTCCGGCGTCAGCAGCGCCTGCGAGTCCATGGGGTCGAGGTCGTCGACGCCGTAGAGGTTGCGGCTGGGCAACCCGGCCTGCAGCAGCGCCCGATGGATGACGTCATGGAGGACGACGCCACGAAGCGAGCCGATGTGCACGGTGCCAGACGGGGTCTTCGAATCGTTGACGATCTGCGGTCCGTCGAAGCGCGCGGCTAGCTCATCAGCCCAGAACATGTGCGGTCCCCTCTCCCGACCAGGCGGGCCGGGACGGTGTCAGCGGATGCTGACGATGGTGTACGTCGAATCCCCGGCCGGAACCGAGACGGTGACTTCCTCGCCCTTCTTCTTGCCCAGCAGGGCGCGACCGACGGGCGACTCGTTGGAGATGCGGCCCTCGTCTGGCGCGGCCTCCGCAGCACCGACGATGGTGTACTTCTCCTTGCCCTCTTCGCCCTCGATCGTCACGGTCGAACCGATCTGGACGTAGGTGCGGGAGTGCTTCTCGTCGATGAGCACGGCGTTCTTGATGATCGCGGTCAGCGTCTGGATGCGGCCTTCGACGAAGGCCTGCTCGTTCTTGGCGTCTTCGTACTCGGCGTTCTCCGTGACGTCGCCGTATTCCTTGGCGTCATGGATTCGCTGGGCGACCTCAGGCCGCTTGACGTTGGTCAGCTCGTCGAGCTCGGCCTTGAGCTTCTGGAGACCCTCAGCCGAGAGATATTCGGGCTTGTTCGCGTTCAACGTGGATCCTCAAACTGAGCGCCCGGCCAGGACGCGTGGGACACAGGTCATTGCGGCTTGTCAGGGTAGGGTCCTGACGGTCGGCCGCACCGCCCGCTCAAACAGGCGGATCAGGCGCCGTTCAGAAGCGGGATTGTACACCGTCAGGGCGTGATTCGACGATGAGCCGGCCGCGGAGCGGCGCCATCATCGCTTGCGGTGCCTCAGCCGACGCGGCTCTCGCTGTCCTTGACGACGGTGCCGTCCTGCAGCACCACGACGACGTTGTGCGGCTCGGCCATGAGTTCGATGTCGTCGAGCGGCTGACCCTTCACGAGCACGAGGTCCGCGCGCTTGCCCACCTCGACCGTGCCGATCTCGTCCTCGAGCATGAACAGCTCGGCGTTGGTGCGAGTGGCGCTGATGATGGCCTCGTGGGCACCCAGCACCCGCGACTTGAACACCATCTCCTCGCCGCGGCGACCCTGCCACGGCCCCACCACGTCGGAGCCGCTGGCGAGCTTCACGCCGGCATCGCGGGCGACGGCGATCGACTCGTAGGCCTCCTTGGCGAAGCCGCCAAGGATGGCCACCTTCTCCGGCGCCAGGCCCATGCGGTCGGGATGGGCCAGAAACGATTCCATGGTCTGGAGCGTGGGCACCATGAAGGCGCCTTCGGCGGCGATCCGCCTGGCCGTCGCCGGCTCCAGACGCGAACCGTGCTCGATGGAGCGCACGCCGGCATCGAGCGCCATCTCGACCGACGGCGTCGTGTGGCAGTGGGCCATGACGTACGTGCCCCAGCTGCGCGCGACCTCGACGGCCACGGAGATCTCAGCCACCGACAGCTGCAGCGAGTCGAGCGGGTCGGTGGGGGAGATCACGCCACCTGAGGCCATCAGCTTGATCTGCGTGGCGCCGCGACGGAGCTGCTCACGCGCCGCCCGGCGGACCTCGTCGACGCCGTCCACGACAGCGAAGCCGGCGACCAGGCCGGGGATGGTCTGGCTGCGGTGCAACTCCTCGTGGCGTTGTCGGTCGTCAGCATGACCGCCCGTTTGGCTCAGGGGTGAGCCGGCCGGCAGGATCCGCGGCCCGCTCAGCTTGCCCGCGATGATGGCTTGCGCCCACGCCGGCTCCAGACCACCGGCGTCGCGTACGGTCGTGAAGCCCTCCTGCAGTGCGCCCTCGATGAACTCGGCCACGGTCAGCACGTGGGTGATCCAGGCGTCGCTGCCGTGGTCGCCCTTCACGCCGATGAGCGCGAAGTGGACGTGCGCGTCGGTCAGACCCGGCAGCAGTGTCGTGCCCGCGCCATCGATCACGGCGACATCGGTGGCGACCACGCCGACGTCCCCGGTCTTCGCGATGCGGCCGTCCTCGACGAGCACATCGAGACGACCATCGGGCTCACGTCCGGTGGCATCGATGAGTTCGACGTCGCGGATGACGGTGCGGTTCGGCTGGTCGGTGGTCATGGACCCTCACTGTTCAGCGGCCCTAGCGGCCAAGGCGTAGCAGGCGCTTCTTCACGCGCGAGAGCGCGCGGTCGTCGGTGCAGGCCACGAAGAGCGTGTCGTCCCCGGCGATGGTGCCGAGCACGTCCCTCCATTGCGCTCGGTCGAGCGCCGCGGCGATGGCATGGGCCGTCCCCGGCACCGCGCGGATGACGAGCATCGTGCCCGAGCGACGGACCTCGATAGGCAGGTCGCTGAGCAGTTGCGACAGGCGCTGCTCGCCACCCAGCTCGACCGCCGCGTCGGCCGATGGCAGCGCATAGACGAGCGCGCCGTCCACGCGGACCTTCATCAGGCCCATCTCGGCGATGTCGCGGCTGACGGTGGCCTGGGTCACGCGGAAGCCCTTGTCCCCGAGCGCCGCCACGAGCTCGCGCTGGGTGCGCAGATGCCGGTCCTGCACCACATCGGCGATGGCTTGCTGGCGGGCCCTCTTGAGCAGCTCGCTGGTGCCGTTCCTCGCCATGGTCAAGCGTTCACCAGGAGGAGGACGAGGAACACGGCCGCGGCGACCAGGCGATAGGCGATGAAGATGCCGGTGCTGTGGTTTCGCAGGTAGCGGAGCATGAAGCCGATGGCCAGCCAGCCGGCGACGAAGGCCGCGATGACGCCTGCCGCGAGCACGGCCAGGTCGACGTCACCGGCCTCACCGGTGACGATGTGGCGCGCCTTCCACAGGCCGGCTCCGGCGATGATGGGGATGCCCATGAGAAAGGCGAAGCGGGCGGCAGACTCACGCTTGTAGCCGCGGGCAAGTCCGGCCGCGATGGTGATGCCCGAGCGGCTGATGCCCGGGAACAGAGCGAACATCTGGGCCACGCCGATGAAGGCCGCGTCCCCGATGTCCGCATCCTCGAGATCGCGGGTGCGCGTGCCGATGCGCTCGGCCAGCCAAAGGACGCCGGCACCGACGACGAGGATGAAGGGGATGACGATGACGGCGTCGTAGAAGAAGCCGTCGATCCAATCCTCGAAGGCGAGCCCGAAGAGCGCCGCCGGGATGATCGTCAGCAGCAGCACCAGTGAGAGCTTGCGGTTCGGGTCAGTCCCGAAAGAACGCTCGCGCAGCAGGGCGATGAAGGCGCCGGTCAGCTCGAGCACATCGCGCCAGAAGTAGACCAGCAGCGCACCGAGGGTGCCCATATGCAGCATGACCACGAAGGTCGAGCTGTTGATGAGCTCGTCGTCCCAGCCGAGGGCACGCGGCAGCACGATGAGATGTGCCGAGCTGGACACGGGCAGGAACTCGGTCAGCCCCTGCACGACTCCGATGATGATGGCCTGGACGATCTCTTCCAATCACTCCCTCCGCTCCGACGACGCGGCCGCCGGCAGCCCGAGCCTACCCGCAGAATCGAACGACCGCCGGTGACAGGCCGGCGGTCGTCGATGAGTGGTGCCGCCGTGTGGTCGGGGCTACTCGACGATCCAGGCGTCGATGGCGCGCTCGTAGTCGAGCAGCTCCGAGTCGTCGAACCAGAGGCCCAGCTCCATGGCCGCGTTCTCGAGGCTGTCCGAGGCGTGGACGATGTTCATGCCGGTCTCGAGGGCGAGATCACCGCGGATCGAGCCGGGGGCGGCTTCGTTGGGTCGGGTGGCGCCGTTGATGGCGCGGCAGACCTCGATGGCCTTGGGTCCCTCGACGGCCATGGCCACGAGCGGACCGCTGGTGATGAACTCGATGAGGCCGGCGAAGAACGGCTTGTCCGAGTGGACCGCGTAGTGGCGCTCGGCGAGGCTGCGATCGGCCTGCATCAGCTTGAGCCCGGCGATGCGCAGGCCGCGCGACTCATAGCGATCGATGACGCGGCCGATGAGCCCGCGCTGGACGCCATCGGGCTTGATCAGGATGAGGGTTCGCTCGCTCACGTGGGCTCCTTCGATGGTGGCCCTGCGGAGAGGGCCTGATGGGCTGCTTGATAGGCCGCGGCGGCCTCGTTGTCACGGCCGAGGCTGCGGTAGGCGTCGCCTCTGACGAGATGGATGGCCGAGAGGTGGCGGCTGCTCCCCGAGACGGTGGCAGCGGCGCGATCGGCCGACGAGAGGATGATAGGCGCCAGCGCCGGGTCGAGGCGCAACAGCACGGCCAGGCGGGCCACGGCCGCGGCGACGTCACCGACCGCGATGGCTTGGTCGACGGTCTCGAGCTCCTCGCCGGCGAGCCGGCCGCTCATGACCACGGCACCAGTGCTGGCGGCACCACCGGGGTGGCCGACGGCGCCTCGGCCGGCAGGCACGAGATCCGGGGCGGCTGCTGCCGGCTGCACGATGGGTTCGAGCTCCCAGGTGGTGGCCGACGGCGCGGCCACCTCGCTGCCACCCACGAGCAGACCCCAGTGACCCGGTTCGGCCGCGCCGGTGGCCATCCAGCCCTCGTCCTCCGGCGGCCAGATGGCACTGCGTGGCTCGTTGGCGAAGAGCACGTCCATGGCGCCACCGACGCGTTCGTAGAGCGAGCCGGCGATGGGATTGGCATCGGCTTCTCGGCCGCTGCGGGCCATGTCCTCGGCGATGATCAGGGCTGCGAGCGGCTCCTCGCCGCCGGATGCCTGGTGGGCACGCGCCGCGTCGGCCGCACCTTCGAGATCGCCGCTGCGCCAGCGGACCTCGGCCAGGTCGGCCATGGCGTCCCGGTCGAGCGTGCCGGCACCGGCCATGCCCTCGAGCGTGGCACGGGCCACGGTCAGCAAGCCGCCGCGCAGGTGCACACGCGCCAGTCGTGCGTCGGCACTACGCGTGGCAGCGGCTGCCTGATCGTCGGTGGGTCCGGGCAGGGGGGCGTCGGACGTGGCCACAGGCACGCTGATGGGAACCGAGCCTCCAGGTCGCTGGCGCGGTCGTGCGGCTGGCTGGAGCGGCGAGCTCGACGGGGACGGGCGTTCGGGCCGGCCCGACGGTGGCAGCGGTGGCCGTGCCGAGCGCGGCGGGGCACCTGGGCCAACCGGCAGCTGTCCGGCCGGTGGGCGCCCGGGCGGTGGCCCAGCTGGTGGCTGTCCGGTCGGTGGCCCAGCTGGTGGCGGCCCACTCGGCGGCGGATGCCCGGTCGGTGGGCCAGTCGGTGGCTGCCCGGTCGGCGGCATCGGCGGCAGACGAGGCGGCATCGGGCGTGGTCCAGCACCTGGCGGCATCGGCGCTGGTGGCCTGGCACCAGGAGGCATCACGCCGGGCGGCATCACGCCGGGCGGCATCACGCCTGGCGGCATCGGAGGCTGCGGAATCGGGCGTGGTCCCTGCGGCGGGCCCAGCGATGGTGGTGGCGGTGGTCGGTTCGGCTGTTCGGAGTCGTGCCCGACGTCGGTGGATGGCCACTCGGGCTCCGGGTGAGCGTCTGGGCGCTGGTCGTCGGTCATGGCAGGTGCAGCGCTCCCTCCAGGCTGTCGGACTCGAGGTTGGGGCCGATGACCGCTCCACACAGGACCTCATCCCGGAACAGCCGTTCGGCGAGTGCCTTGATGTCGTCCGCGGTCACGGCTCGCAGGGCCTCCATCACTTGGTCCATCGTCATCACGCGATCGTGCAACGCCTCCTGGCTCCCGAGGAACGAGGCCATCGAACGCGACTCTTCCAGCCGCAGCTCCAGCCGGCCGAGTGTGAAGTTGCGAGCTCGTTCCAGCTCGGCCTGCGGGACCAGCTCATCGCGCAGCCGCGAGAGCTCCGCGAACACGCCCCGCATGGCGGGCACGACATCGTCCGCATCGACACCCATGTAGACCTGCAGGAGTCCAGTGTCAGCGTAGTCGGTCTGGAACGAGTGCACGTCGTAGGCGAGGCCCTCTTCCTCGCGGATCTTCATGAACAGCCGCGAGGACGTACCGTCGCCAAGGACGGTGTTGAGCAAGTCCAGCGTCCACTGGTCCTGGTGGTCACGCGGCAGTCCCGGAAGCCCCAATACCACGTGCGCCTGCGCAGTGTGGCGGTGCTCCAGGTGCATCCGCTCCTGCGGCCCGGTGGGCGCGGGCAGGTAGTCGGGCGTGGCTCCGTTGCCTCGGCCGAAGGTGCGTTCGACGAGCTCCACGGCATCGTCATGGCCGATGTCGCCCGCGAGGGCCACGACCATGTTGGCCGGCCGATAGCTGGCACTCCAGAAGCCGCGGATATCATCGTCGGTCAGCGAGCGGACCGAATCCTCGTCGCCGGCGATCTCCCAGCCCAGTGGCGTATCGCCGAACCAGGCCTCGTCCCAGACGTTGTAGATGTACTGGGCCGGGTCGTCGCGATAGGACTTGATCTCGTCGATGATGATCTCGCGCTCGTGGGCGATGTCCTCGCTGCGCAGCAAGGGGTGCAGCGTCAGCTGCGAGAGGACGTCGACGCCAAGGTCGGCCTCGCGGATGGGCAGGCGGGTCCAGTAGACCGTGGTCTCGCGGTCGGTCGCGGCGTTGGAGCTGCCGCCGACGCCCTCGATGGCATCGGAGACCTCACGCGTCGTGGGCATCGACTCGGTGCCCTTGAAGGTGATGTGCTCCATGAAGTGCGCCAGGCCGGACTTGGCACGCGTCTCACCGCGCGAGCCGACCATGACGTAGACAGCGGCGGATAGCGAGCGCATACCTGGCAGGCGGGCGGAGATGACGCGGGGCCCGTCGGGCAACGCGGTACGTTCGAACATCGGGTCGCCATGCTACACGGGCTGCCAGCTTCACCACGGACCCGCCTGATGTGACGTCGATCGGGCTCCGGATCTGAGCTACCGTACGTTCTGCCGCGAACCGAGTCTCTCGTCCACCTCGAGGCGCCTTTTCGCGCGTACATGTGGTCCGATGCTCCAGCCGTTCACCCAGACGTGCCCGATGAACAACGCTCTCTTCGTCGACCCAGATCCGCATCCCTGTGGTCTTGACGTTCCGCCCGCACGAGGCCGGCGCGACGCGGGGGTCGGGCGGAAGCAACCCCGGCGGCGAGATCCGTGATGGCCGACGACACCTCGGAGTGGGCACGCCTGTGGACGCTGGATCCTGAGATCGCGCACCTGAACCACGGCTCATATGGCGCGACGCCGAGCCACGTGCAGCACGCGAGGCAGGCATGGCTTCGCAGGATCGAGGAGTCGCCGGAGGGCTTCTTCCGCAGCCAGATGCACGAGCGGCTCGCCGACGTCAGGATGACCGTCGCGCGGTTCCTGGGCGTCGAAGACACGTCGTTGGCCCTGGTGGGGAACGTCACCGACGCGGTCGGGGTCGCCCTTCGGTCCGTGCCGATCGGACCCCGGTCGAGCATCGTCATCTCGGGCGATTGCTATCAGTGGGTAGCGCTGGCCGCAGCGCAGCGAGCACGTGCCGCCAGGGCGGAGGTTCGCACGGTCGAGCTGCCACTGCCGGGTCCGGACTTCGACGCGCAGGTCATCGACAGGTACATGGCCGCGATCGACGATGGCACCGCGTTGGTGATCGTCGATCAGATCACGTCCCCGACCGCACTCCGCCTGCCCGTCCGCGCCCTGGTCGAACAGCTGCGCGGCCGCGTGGCCGTGCTCGTCGATGCCGCTCACAGCCCTGGAGTGGAACCTGAGCCCGTGGCCACGAGTGCCGATTTCTGGGTCGGGTCTCTGCACAAGTGGACGTACGCTCCCCGTGGTTCTTCAGTCCTCGTCGTTGCCGAGCAGTGGCGCGACCGTGTCGAACCTCTCGTCACGAGCGAAGGCACGCCGGGGCCGTTCCCGTCGCGCTTCGACTACACCGGTACACGGGACTACTCCGCCCTCCTCGCCATCCCGGCAGCACTCGAGTTCCCCGAACGGGCCTTGGGCATGACCTGGCCAGCGCTGACGACCACGAACATCGAGTCCCTGCGGCTGGGTGTCGACCTCGTGCAGCAACGACTGGCAGCGGTGCCTTGCGGACCCATCGATCTGCCGATGGCGACGCTCAAGATGCCCGTGACGGCAGATCCGTTGGAGGCGACGTCGATCGGAGCGATCCTGCGCGAACACGGTGTGGAGGTCGCGACGATGTCGCGTTCAGGGCGCCTCCATGTCCGGCTCTCGGCTCAGCCATACGTCGCACCCAGCGACTTCCAGAGGTTCTGCGATGTGATCATCAAGCAGGTGATCAGGGACTGACTATCCCTCCGAGGCAGCCTCGCCCGATTCGGACGTCGTCGGGCCCTCTCCTTCGCCCGCCCCGTCCCTTTCGGCTGCCCCGCCCGTCTCGGGCGCCTCAGGAGTGTCGAAGGCGTTCAGCTCCATCTGGATGTAGCCCGGGGTAGCCTGGAAGGGCAGCGGCTCCTGGACCATCTCCTCGCCCTCGCCACCGGGTGGCGGCACGAACTCCAGCACCACCCGCTCGTCGCCCTGGACGAGCACGTAGGTGATCAGTTGATCCGGCCGCGTCTCGAACTCGAGGTGCTCCCAGGAGGCCACCGAAAGGCAGATCGAGAGGGGCGTGAAGAAGGAGGAGACGTCCGGGCGGTCGGCCACGATGCGTTCGACCCAGCCGGTGCCGTGGGAGACGATCTCGTGTCCCCGCAGGTATCGGTAGGCCACGGTCTGGCGCAGCAAGGGGCGCAAAAGATGATAGATGTCGACGGGGTTGGAGACCAGGCCAGCGTTGACGAAGAACTTGGCTGGTTGCTCTGCCGACACGCACCCTCCCGCTACAAGCGACCCGCGCCCTCCGGGCCGCGAACGACGACCCGCCGATGGTATCGCAGCCCTGCCGTACCGGACTTGCCGCCGCCGCAGCCGCTGCCGGGAGCCCGCCCGGGCCTATCATCGGAGCGTGATCCTGGCAGTCGACATCGGCAACAGCGCCGCCAAGGCCGCGATCGTGGACGGCGAGACCATCCACGAGTCGGGCCGCCTCGACACGTCTTCAGCCAGCGGCGAGGACCTGCTCGACGGGCTGCGGGTGCTCACCGGTGCCCACGAAGAGCCACCGAGCTCGATCGTCACCGTCAGCGTCGTCGACCGCTGGACCGAGCGGCTGGAGGTCGCGGCCGACGCGCTGGGACTGCCCCTCACCGTCGTGGCCGCCAGCCATATCCCTATCAGCACCGCGCTGGCACGACCCGATCGCACCGGTCCCGATCGTCTCCTCGCAGCCTGGGCCGCCTCGCGCATCTACGGCTCGCCGGTGATCGTCGTGGACCTCGGCACCGCCACCACCGTCGATGCCGTGGACGCGGACGGCTTCTTCCTCGGTGGCGCCATCGCCCCAGGCCTGGAGCTCGCCGCCGACGCGCTGGCGGAGCACACCGCGCGCCTGCCGCGCATCGACGTCGTGCTGCCGGACGACGCCATCGGCACGGACACCGCGGGAGCCATCGCCAGCGGCGTCGTCATCGGGCACGTCGGCACCGTGCGTGAGCTGGCCCAGCGCATGCACCAGCGCATCGCCTCGCGAACCCACCGCACAAGGGTCGTCATCACCGGCGGCCACAGCGCTGCCGCCTGGGCCCAGACCGCCTGGCGCGAACCTGCCTGTGACGACCTCCCCGCCATCGCCGACGCACTCGACCCCGACCTCGTCCTCAAGGGCCTCGGCCTGCTGGCCAAGCACATGGGCGCCCGACCATCCGCAGGAGCACCTCGATGACCGACCAGCCACTCCAGGGACGACTGATCCTCCTCGGCATCACCGGCTCGATCGCGGCCTACAAGGGCGCGGAGCTGCTGCGCGAGCTGTCCCGTGCCGGAGCCGAGGTGCAGGTGATGATGAGCGAGGCTGCGACCCACTTCATCGGCCCGCTCACGTTGGAGGCACTCTCCGGTCGCGCCGTGATGCTCGATCCACTGGAGCTCCAATCCGACAGCCGCATCGGGCACATCGTTGCCGCCGACTCGGCCGACGCCATCCTCGTCGCGCCGGCCACGGCCCGCTGGCTGGGGGCCATGGCCAACGGCCTCGCCAACGACATCATCACCGCCACCTGCATCGCCAGCGTGGCCCCGGTGATCGTGGGCCCAGCCATGGACGGCGACATGTACGTCCATCCCGCGACGCAAGCCAACGTGGCTCGGCTGCGCGAGTTCGGCTACACCATCGTCGACCCGGAGACCGGCTCCCTGGCATCCGGCCAGGAGGGCATCGGCCGTCTCGCCGAGCTGCCCCGTCTGGTCGAGGCCGTGGCCCGGGCCGTCGAGGGTCGCCCGGTCCGCCAGCCAGACGCGACCGAGCGCCCACCGCGCGTCGAGCCCGCACGAACCGACCTGGCCGACTGGCACATCGTGGTCAGCGCCGGCGGCAACGCCGAGCCCATCGATCCCGTCCGCTTCATCGGCAATCGCTCGAGCGGCAAGATGGGCATGGCCATCGCCAGGGCGGCCCTCGACCGAGGCGCCCGAGTCACGCTCATCAAGGGCACCACCAGCGTGGCCTCGCCCCAGGGCGCCAACGTCATCGAGGCCGAGACCGCTGCCGAGATGCGCGCGGCCGTGATGACCGCGCTGCCCACTGCCGACGCCCTCATCATGGCCGCCGCCGTGGCCGACTTCCGCCCCCTCGCCCGAGCCGAGACGAAGATCTCCCGCGCCGACGGGCTCGACCTGCGCCTCGAACCGACGACGGACATCCTGGCCGAGGCCGCAGCCAGCGCTCGCGAACGCGGCGACGATCCAGCGGCCCGCCCCATCATCGTGGGGTTCGCGGCGGAGACAGGGTCGCTGGCACGAGCGCCTGAGAAGGCGGCCCGCAAGCGCGTCGATCTGCTCGTGGCCAACGACGTGACCGAGGCCGGCTCGGGCTTCGGCACCGACACCAACCGCGTCACCATCGTCGTCCCTGGCGCCGAGCCCGAGCCCTGGCCACAGCTGTCCAAGGCCGACGTCGCGGATCGGCTCCTGGACCGCTTGCTGGCACTCCGCCCCTAGACGGTTCATCATTGAGCTCATGAGCGCCAGCAAGCCGGTTCGCCGCATCACCATCGCCGACATCGCCCGCATGTACCGAGAGGGTGAGCGTTTCGCGACCATCACGGCGTACGACTTCCCCACCGCGCGCATCGTCGACGAGGCCGGCATCCCGCTCATCCTGGTGGGTGACTCGCTGGGCATGGTCATGCTCGGCTACGACACCACCGTGCGCGTCAACATCGACGAGATGCTGCATCACACGCGGGCCGTGGCTCGCGGTGCCAAGCGCGCGCTGGTCGTCGGCGACATGCCCTTCCTGACCTACGGCATCTCCACCGAGGAGTCCGTCGAGCATGCCGGGCGCTTCCTCTCAGAGGCCTACGCGCAGGCGGTCAAGATCGAGGGTGGCGTCCGCTCGGCCAAGACGACGGAGGCCATCGTCAGCAGCGGCATCCCGGTCATGGGCCACATCGGGCTGACCCCGCAGGCGGTCAACCAGCTCGGCGGCCACCGTGTCCAGGGCAAGGACCGCGACTCGGCTCGCAAGCTCATCGCCGACGCCCTCGCCGTGCAGGAGGCCGGCGCCTTCGCGGTCGTGCTCGAGCTCGTCCCCGCGGAGCTCGCCGGGGCCATCACCGAACGTCTCTCCATCCCCACCGTGGGCATCGGCTCTGGCCCCCACACCTCGGCCGAGATCCAGGTCGTGACCGATGTCGTGGGGCTGACGCAGGGCTTCGTGCCACGCCACGCCCGCCAGTTCGGGCAGGTCGGGGAGGCTCTACGCGAGGCCGTTCGCGCCTACAAGGATGCCGTCGACACCGGCGACTTCCCCGCCGAGGCCGAGTCGAGCTCGATGGAGCCGTCGGTCCTCGACGACGTGCTCGGCCGCTCCGAGCTCGATCGGGCCGCCTCATCGATGGCCATCCCGCTCGACCGCGATCTCTAGCGCTTCGGGCGTCGCTCCGATGCCACAGGCCACCTGATGACCCGCGTCCTGCGCACCCGCGCCGAGCTGCGTGCCGCGCTGACCGATGCGCCGAGGCCGGTAGGCCTGGTGCCCACGATGGGCTGGCTCCACGACGGCCACCGCTCGTTGATGCGCCGAGCGCGTGCGGCCGACGCCACGACCGTGGCCACGATCTTCGTCAACCCGCGGCAGTTCGACCAGGCTTCCGACTACACGCAGTACCCACGCGATACCGAGGCCGACATCGCGATCTGCGAGGCGGAGGGCGTCGACCTCGTCTGGATACCAGACGCCGAGGAGGTCTACCCGCCGGGCTTCGACACCACCGTCAGCGTCGGGGCCGTGGCGCAGCCGCTGGAGGGCGCCGCCCGCCCCGGTCACTTCGATGGAGTCGCCACGGTGGTCGCCATCCTCTTCGCGGCCGTCGGTGCCGAGCACGCCTACTTCGGCCAGAAGGACGCCCAGCAGGTGATGGTCATCCGGCGCATGGCCCTCGACCTGGCGCTGCCGACCGAGGTCATCCCCTGCCCCACCGTGCGTGAAGCGGACGGACTGGCACTGTCCTCGCGCAACGTCCATCTCACACCCGAGGAGCGAGCGGCGGCGCCGATCCTGCGACGCGCGTTGGCGGCTGCGGTCAGGGCCTACGACGAAGGCGAGCGCGATGGGGTCGTGCTGCGGGGCCTGATGGAGGAGATCCTGGCCATGGAGCGGCTGGCCCAGGTGGAGTACGTCTCGGTGGCCGACGCACTCACGCTCGAGGAGCTGCCACGGGTCGAGGGGCCGGCCCTGTTCTCGATGGCCGTGGTCTTCGGCACGACCAGGCTGATCGACAACGAACTGGTGGGGGTCAAGGGGTAGTCATGCGCATCGCCGCCGCCAACGTCCGCCCCCGCTGGGGCAAGCCCGACGCCGGCGCGGAGCGAGTGGCCGAGTGGATCGCCCGGGCCGGAGCCGAAGGCGTGGACCTGCTCGCCTTCGGTGAGACGCACCTCGGCGGCTACCCCTTCTGGGTCTCGGTCACCGACGGCGCCCGCTGGAACGCGCCCGACCAGAAGCAGGCCTTCGCCTACTACCTCGAGGCCGCGGTCGAGCTCGACGGCCCCCAACTCCGTCTCATCGCCGAAGCCGCCGCCGAGCACCGCGTCTTCACCTACCTCGGCATCGTCGAGCGGCGGTCGGACACCGCGCGCGGCTCGACCTACGCCACGCTCGTGGCCATCGACCCCGATCGCGGCATCGTCTCGGCCCACCGCAAGCTGCAGCCGACCTACGAGGAGCGGTTGGTCTGGGCGGCCGGGGACGGCAACGGCCTGCGGGTCCACGCCTTCACCGGCCGCGAGGGCGAGAGCGTGCGCGTCGGCGGGCTCAACTGCTGGGAGAACTGGATGCCGCAGGCGCGGCTGGCGATGTACGCCGGGGGCGAGGACATCCACGTCAGCGCCTGGCCGGGAGCGGTGCGCAACACCGTCGACATCACCCGCTTCATCGCTCTCGAAGGGCGCGTCTTCTCGCTCGCGGCGAGCACGATCCTCGGTCGGGCCGACATCCCTCACGACTTCCCGCTCGTGAGCGCGCTGCCCGATGGCGACTACACCGACGGCGGCTCGGCCATCGCGGCGCCCGAAGGCAGGTGGCTGCAGGAGCCGCTGGCGCACGAGGAGCGGCTGGTCATCGCCGAGGTCGATGTGGGGAAGGTGCGCGAGGAGCGTCAGAATTTCGACCCCACCGGGCACTACGCGCGCCCGGACGTCTTCGAGCTGTCGGTGGATCGGCGGCGGCTGTCGGTGGTGGACCTGGGCGACG
>CAVVYR010000014.1:0-162720 GCA_963752475.1 uncultured Chloroflexia bacterium
CGTTGGGGAACTGCTCCCACACGCCCAGCGAGAACAGGATGGCCGTGAGCCCCTCGTTGGGCCCTGTGCCGGTGAGGACGAAGTGCCAGCTCGCGTCGTCCACCCCGTCGGTGTCTCATCGTCGATCTCGTGGTACCAGCCGGTCCACGTCGTGCCCTCGGGACCCTCGATGTCCACGGCCCCCCAGGCGACGCAGATGCCGTCTGCGGAGCAGTCCTCGTTGTGGATCAGGTGCTGGGTCCCGTCCAGGCGGGGATCGCTGTAGGTGCTGTCCCAGGCGCCCGGGAGGTCGCGGATCGACTGCGTGAAACCCAACCCTGGCTGGGCGATGACGGCCATCCCCTCGAGCCGCAGATCTCCCCGGGTGAGGAGCTTCACCCATACGGGCGCATCCTCGAGGTCCTGCCCTGCTGCCACGCCCCCGAGCCCGCCGAACAGCGCCAACATGACCGTCCCGACCAGCGACAGTCGCAGCGTACGCATGACATACCCCTCCCATGCGCGGGCCGGGTCCGCCAGTGGCTCGGCGCGGTCCAGGCGGCCAGGGTGTGGGCCGTGCCTCATCGCCTCCCGCTGGCAACCATTGTCCGCCTGACGACAAGGCCACTGGGCCTTCGAGGGTGGTGGATGCGCGTGCGGTGGTGGCGTTGTTTCGCGGCACCGTCGTGATGTCCGGGGGTGCCGCTCACGGTCACGCAGGAGACATGCACCGTCGTGTCGGTGTCTATCCCTGTGTGCGATCTGGCTCGCGGCGCTGTTGTCAGCGTGCAGGAACCGCGATGATGTACCGACCGCAGACGACCAGTGGTCGATGGTGTCGGGGCAACGACGGCGTGGATCAGTCTGGCTTGCGGCGCTGAGCGCGGGGACTGGTCGGTCGCCGCGAACATCCTCCGCCTTCTTCCGCGCCGCAGGCAGCCGAGACGGCGCGGATGCTTCTATGTCTGTCAAGCCGCTTGGGCGCAGTCCTCGAGGAGCCGGAAGAGCCGCCGTGCGACGAACCGCTTGAGACAGCGCTTGATCTCCCGGTCGCTCCGGCCCTCCGCTCGGCGACGCGCGGCATAGGCCCGGGTCTCCGGATCGTGGGGTGAGTCCCGAGAGCACGATCGTGTGCAGCGCTCGGTTGAGCTGACGGTCGCCGGCGCGGTTGAGTCGATGGCGGACCGCGGCCCGACGAGGCGGGGATGGGCGCCACGCCCGCGAGCATCGCGAAGGCCGCCTCGGAACGGATGCGACCGGCATGGGACCAGGCGTTTAGGATGGCCGCCGCGGTGATGACCCCGACGCCGGGCTCGGCCAGGAGCTCGGGTCGCTCCTGCTGCACGATGACCTCGAGCGCCGCCTCCAGGTCGGCCGCTTCGGCCTCGCAGGCGAGGGCCCGCCGCGCCGTGGAGCGCAGGGCAGAGATCGTCGCGCGGTGTTCGACCGACTGTGCGTGACCGATGCGCAGCCGCGCACAACGGAGGACCAGCGCGTGGGTGCCCAGGTGGCGAAACCGGCCGCGGAGGGCCTCGGGTGCGTTGACCACGAGCGCCTGGAGCGCGGAGACCGCCCGCGTCCGCTCGACCACCGCAGCCTGGCGCGTCGCGAGCAGCACGCGCAGGGCCTCCGGCCGCCACGTCGCCGTGGCTGGGCGAGGTACTCGCGTAGAGCGCCTCGCGGGCAGCGCGGATCGCGTCGAGCTCGTCGCTCTTGGCGCCGTTGCGACGGGCGGGTCGCCTCGGGCGGTCGATCTCGACGACCCACTCGCCCTGCTCGAGCAGGTAGGTCGTGAGCCCGGCACCGAAACTGCCCGTGCCCTCGACCGCCCAGACCCGACGGTCAGGGGCACGTCGACGAGCGAAGGCCAGGACGCGCTTGGCGCCGAAGGCGTCCGAGGGACCGCCAGATGGGCCATGGCACCACCGGTCGGGGTCACGACCGCGGCGGTGTGCGAGGCCTTGTGGGTGTCGACCCCGATGACGGCGTCGATCCGGTCTGCGAGCATGGTCATGGTTGCCCTCCTGTGAGACGGTGTGGTGACCGTGGTCGGCGTCGGGCTGGGCCATGTCATCCGGGCTGGCAGGACTGTGATGGGTCACACCCCTGACGGGGTGGACAGGCTTCTGATCAGGCCAACGCCTCGGCGTCCCAGGCCGGCGTCGACAGCGAACGGGCAGACGGATCCGCGCAAGGGCATCCCGAAGCCATGCTGCGAGAGCCAATGGGGTTACGAGTCATGCCTGTCCACTGTCGCCGCCAGTCTGGGCCCCCGCGATGGGGAGGACACCAGTCTCACAATGGGGTTACTCGGCGGGTGGCTCCCCGTCCGTCGTGCCTGGGATATCGCCTACGTAGATGACCCCATGGGTCTCGAGCTCGTTCGTGTCGTACAGGTCCTGCTTGACGTGGATGAGGTACGCGAGTCCGTCGTATCCGCCCTCGCCCTCAAGGAACCCGAGGACCTTCCAGCCCATCGTGCGTTCGTAGCCACCACGCCACTCCCCGGACCAGCGGCCATCGTCGTTCACCAGTTCCACCGGACCGGAGGTGATGGTGACGGAGCCGGGGAACTGTATTGGACTGACCCAGCATCGAGAGCGTGCCGTCCACGCGAGGGTCGGAGGCGTTGGCCAGGAACTTCCATCGCAGACCCTCGGTCCGCTGGACCCCGCGTTCGAGCGAGACGGTCGGTGCCTCGCCATGGTCGATCCACACGATGCTGCCGGTGACGGCGTCGGCTCGGGCCAGAGTTCGAGTCTCGTCCTGCGCCACGACCGCGCTCACGAACCCACTGAGCAACGCCAAGGTGAAGACCGCGGTCAAAGACAGTCGCAAGGTACGCATCTGCTCCCCCTCAAGCGCGGGCCGGGTTCGCCAGTGGCTCAGCGCGGTCCAGGCGGCCATAATCACGGGCCGCGCTTCATCGCCTCACGCTAGGGACCATTGTCCGCCTCGCGACAAGGCCACGGGGCGTTCGAGGGCGGTCGGAGGCGCTGTTTCGCGGCACCGTCTTTCCGTCGGTGTGGGTGCCGCTCACGCCGGCGCAAGGCACCGTCGCGTCTATCGCTGTGTGGATCTGGCTCGCGGCGCTGTCTCAGCGTGCAGGAACTGCCGGATCACGCGAGGACACGACCGCAGACGACCAGTGGCTCGATGGTGTCGGAGTGGATGGCTGTATGGGTCGATCAGGCTCGCGGCACCGTAGGGCGGGGGGGTGGACGCATCCTGGGCTGGTCGGCTGCCGCGAGCGTCCTCCGCCTTCTTCAGCGCCGCAGGCAGCCGAGGCGGCGCAGTGGGGCTACTCGGCGGACGGTTCCACCGGGTCAGGCAGGGGGGTCGCTCGCCTTCGAAGATCTTGGCCCTCGCATCCTTCAGACGTACATTGGAGGACGGCGACGAGTCCTTCGTAGGCTCCCTCACCGAAGTAGGTGTCCCAGCCGACACCACGCCCGTCCACATACTGCATCGTCGTGGCACCTCCGGTCCACGCACCGTCGGGTCCCTCGAGCCGAATCGTGGTCTGCCCCATGATGCCCCGGTCGCCCCCTTCGCCCGCATAGGAGTTGAAGTTCATGATGCTGTGCTTCACCGCTGGGAGCCGGGGGTCACTCCACTCGTAGGTCTCGGTGATGAGCATGCCCCGTCCGTAGTTGACGTCACCCTCGCTCGTGAACTCCATCTGCGAGTCGTCCCAGACCGATCGATGACCGTGCCTGGGGTGACAGGGTTCTACGGCCTCGGACTGGGCCGCAGCACCAAGACTGCCGACCAACATCAGGCTGACCGCTCCAACCATGGCTAGTCGCAACGCACGCATGTATGACCCCCCTTCACTCACGCGGACCGGGTTCGCCAGTGGCTCGGCGCGGCCCAGGCGGCCAGTGCTGGGGCCGAGCGTCGTCGCCTCCCGCTATCGACCATTCTCCTCCCCGCGTCTATCGGCCACCTTGACGTGCTCGACGACGCCGTTCGAGGTCTGCGTGAGCGCCGCGACTACGGGTTGAGAGACAGGGGCAGAACCCGTCGTACAGGGGTCTGTCGGTGTATGGGGCTGGCTCGCGGCGCTGAGCGTGGGGCCTGCTCGGAGCGCGGATGCACCGCTGGCTGGTCGGTCGCCGCGAACGTCCTCCGCCTTCTTCAGCGCCGCAGGCAGCCGAGGCGGCGCGATGGGGCTACTCCTCGACGGGAGCCTCCGCCGCGACCTCCTCCGACGGCATCGCCCACGGCAGCTCGCCGAGCGGCGGGGGCGGGACGCCCTCGTAGACGAGCCCGTTGAAGTCGAGCTCGCCCCCGAGCGGTCCCACACCATGCAGCAGGAACGTGAAGCCCTCGTAAGCTCCGTGGCCGGTGAAGGTCTTGAGCAGGGTCATGAGCGACTGACCTCCCGGCTGCTCCGGGTGATGGGTGCCCCAGACCCAGCCGGTCCAGGAGCCATCGGGACCCGTCGATCTCCTCGGTGTTCCAGAAGACGCAGGTGTCGTCCGTCTCTCCGAAGCAGTCGTCCCCGAACGTACCGCGCAGGCTACCGCTGACGCGAGGGTCGCTGGCCTCGAATCACAGCCGTATCCATGCCCCTGAACCAGGAATGGCCATCTCCCTCATCGCCCCAGTGGTCTGGCTGTCGTCCTGCCAGCAGTTCGTCTCGATCACGGACGCCACCCAGGCGAAGTCAGGACCGGTCCCGATCTCCTGCTCCGGCTGGGCTACGACGCTCGCAGCCGATGTGACAACCAAGGCTGCAATGGCCGTTGCCACCAGGGACATTCGCAAGGTACGCATCTGCTCCCCCTCATGCGCGGGCCGGGTTCGCCAGTGGCTCAGCGCGGTCCAGGCGGCCATGATCACGGGCCGCGCTTCATCGCCTCCCGCTAGGGACCATTGTCCGCCTCGCGACAAGGCCACGGGGCGTTCGAGGGCGGTCGGAGGCGCTGTTTCGCGGCACCGTCTTTCCGTCGGTGTGGGTGCCGCTCACGCCGGAGCAAGGCACCGTCGCGTCTATCGCTGTGTGGATCTGGCTCGCGGCGCTGTCTCAGCGTGCAGGAACTGCCGGGATCACGCCAGGACACGACCGCAGACGACCAGTGGTTCGATGGTGTCGGAGTGGTTGGCGGTATGGGTGATCATGCTCGCGGCACCGTCAGGCCGAGCGAGGGGCCTGGTCGTATCGTGGGCTGGTCGGTCGCCGCGACCATCCGCAGGCAGCAGAGGCGGCGGAACGGGGTTACTCGGGCACCTCGACCGGGTCTGGGTACTCGGGCAGCACGCCGGTCCGAGCAGCCGAGTTACTTCGAGGCCGACCTCGTGAAGATCAAGGGCCTGCTCCATGACTGGAAGATGTTGTGTAATAAGGCCACCCCAGAGGAGCGTCAGGACATCGTCGGGGCGTTCTTTGGCGAGGTCCGTGTGCGCGACAAGACCATCGTGTCGGCCACGCTCGCTGACCCCGCATACGCGCCGCTCATCGCCAGTTCTGAGGCGCGGCGCCTGCGGCTGGTCACGCCAGCAGGCGACGAGGACGAACAGGTTGGGCTGGCGCCCCCGGACGGGCGCGGGGCGCTAACTGCCAAACCCGAGGAGAAGCTGGCGGCGTACCTGTAGGTCAACGGTATCTGGGCTGGGACTGCTGTTGATGGTTGGAGCCGTCGTGCTCGTGTCACCCCACCCGGCGACTCGATGAGTCTCTCGACTTGTCCCCCAGGTCACCCACGGCCGCCACGAGCTCGGTGAACGGTGCGCTGTCCCCTTCCTGGGCCATGACGACGAGCTGCCGATCCACGGTTCGAGCCGGTCTCTCTGCGCGCCAGACACCTTGCGAGTCGCCCGAAACCCGAACTGGCCCAACGCCGACAACGAAGATGGAACCCGACTGCCTTGGAGCGGGCTCTATGGTTCGAGAGCGGCCAAGTGGGCCGCCGCTAGTGGAGACCCGATGCAGCGGACTCGTCGAACGGGCGATGGCGGGTGATCGGGACGCGTTCACGGAGCTGGGACGCGGCCAGATCGACCGGCTCTACGCCATCGCACGGCTCATCCTCCGGGACGACGACCGGGCTCATGACGCCACCCAGGAGGCCCTCATCGGCGCCTGGCGTGACCTCGCGGGCCTGCGCGATCCCGACAAGTTCGAGGCGTGGATCCGACGCCTGCTCGTCAACGCGTGCTATCGCGAAGCACGCAAGGAGAAGCGGCGCACGCGCGCGGAAAGCCAGGTTCGGCCCATCGATACCGAGTCTGCCGACCCCGCACACGCGATCGCCGATCGTGACGAGCTCGCGCGCGTGTTCGTCACGCTCGAGCCCGACCAACGGGCGCTGATCGTTCTCCACTACTACCTGGGGCTGCCGATGCACGAGACCGCCCAGGCCCTGAGCCTGCCGGTCGGCACCGTCAAGTCCCGACTCAATCGCACCAAGATGCAGATGCGCGCCTCGCTCGAGGCGGACGCGCGGCTGCCATTGCAGGAAGGGGGTCCGGCATGAGCGTCAACGACGCACCCGATGTCAACCTGGACCGTCTCCTGACCGACTGGCTCGAAGCGGACGCCGCCCCCCGGGCGCCCGAGAGCCTCGAGACTGCATTCGTCGAGGGTGTCGCGAGCACGCGACAGCGACCCGCATGGGCCACCACGGAAAGGTGGATCTCCATGGAAACCCGCGCCCAGCTCGGGGTCATGCCCCGCGTGCTCATCATCCTGCTCACTATCGCGCTCCTGGCCTCGGCGCCCTCGGCGGCTACGCCTCGGCAGCAACCTCGTCAAGGCCGAAGACGGTGGTGCGGACACTGTGCTCACCTACGCCTCGCCAGCCGGGCGTCATCTACAGCATCCGACCGACGGGACCGGCGAGCCAGTCCGCCTGACGGGCGACGACGAGGTCGCCTTCACCTTCGCCTGGTCGCCCGACGGGACGCGCTTCGCCTACGAGTCATGGCCCGACCCTAGGACGGCCCGGCCACGATCATGGTCCGGGACGCCGACGGCTCCGACCCCGTCGCGATCAGCGAGCCGTTCGAGGCGCCGACCGGCGCGTCGCGCGGCCCTACCTGGCCTGGAGCCCCGATGGCTCGAGGGTCCTCTGCTGGGCCCCTGGGCTCGACGTCGTCGACGACGGACGGGGTGCGGCAACCCGGGCACGTTCTGCGGCCAGCGGATCTGGAGCGCGCCCAGCGACGGCAGCGAGCCGGCCCAGGTCATCGGTGATCCGGCACTCGATGCGCGCTCGCCACTGTGGACGCCGGATGGCGAGACCATCATCTTCGCCGGCTCGGAAGGCAACGGAGGTCGTCTACGGCATCTACCGCATGGACGCCGATGGCGCGAACGTCGAGCGGATCGGCGACCTGGGCGGCAGCGAGTACGCCTTCGACCGACATGCCATCTCTCCCGATGGAACAACGTTGGCCGTGGTCCAGCGGCAACGGGCTGCACGACCTCTACCTCGTGGACCTCGCGACGGGTGAGGAGACGCTCATCGCCGGCTCGGATGGGGACGAGGTGGACCCGTACTGGTCCCCCGATGGCTCGATGATCGCCTTCACGGGCTTGGCGGCTTCAACGACCCAGCACAGGCGATGCTCTACGACGTGGCCTCGGGAGAGGTCATCTCGCTCGGCACCGAGCTCTACGTCAAGGGTTGGTCGCCGGACAGCCGCTCCATCGTCAGCGGTGAGAACGGAGTCGTGACCGTGGTGGATGTGACCGACCCGACGGCGCCGGTGGTGACCGAGGTCGAGGGCCTCACCGAAGCCTACGAGCCCGGCTACCAACCACTCCCCTGATACGTCCGTCCCATGGCCCTCCGAGCCCCGAGCTCGGAGGGCCACTTCATCATTGCCCGGTGGCTGGGGAGCGTTTCTGCGTTCGCTGCCCGATCGAGGCATACGGGCACAGCTGGCATGGTCGGGCGCCCATGCGGCGTCCCCTCATGCGCCCAGCAAACGATGGGCACGAACAGTCGGGCTGGCGCCCCCGGACGGATTCGAACCGCCGACGCGCACCTTAGGAGAGTGCCGCTCTATCCACTGAGCTACGGGGGCGCAGCCCGAATCGTAACGCAACGTAGAATCAGCAGAACGATGAGCGACACCGACCGCCTGACGCTGACCATCTATCGCCGCCCCGGCTGCCATCTGTGTGACGACGCCGAGCTGTTGCTGCGAGACGAGCTTGCCCAGCGCGCACGCGCCGGCCTCCCGTCGCTGGAGATCGAGCACATGGACATCTCGACCGATCCGGAGCTCGAGGCTCGCTATCGCCGGCGCATCCCGGTGTTCGCGATCGGCGATGTCGAGAGTGGAGCTGGTGACCAACGGGCGCCAGGTCCGCGAGTTCCTCGAAGCTGCGACCGCGGACGCCACTTGACCCATTCGGCCCCGCCATGGACGTGACGCTCGGAGCCGCGCTGCTGGCAGGCCTGCTTAGCTTCCTGTCGCCGTGTGTCCTGCCCGTCGTTCCGGCGTACCTCGGCCAGCTGGGCATCGTGGCCGCCGCCAAGCCGGCGGGTCTGGGCAACACCAGCCTCGCCTCGGTCGGTGAGATCGCCGTCGATGGCGGCTTCTCCCCTGCCCCGCCGCCGGAGCCTGCTCAGGCGGGCGGCTGGCGGGCGATCCCCAATGCCTTCGCTTTCGTCCTGGGCTTCACGCTCGTCTTCACCATCGTCGGCATCCTCATCTACCAGGCCGCGAGCCCGCTGCGAGACCACATGCCGCTCTTGCGCCAGATCGGTGGTGTCATCCTCGTCATCCTCGGCCTCAACCTCATGGGCGTGCTCAAGTTCCGCACCCTCGCCCGTTCGTGGAAGCCGCTCGAGCGCTTCGACGGCAGGCCGCGTTCCCAGCGAGGTGGGCTGCTCGGCGGCTTCATCCTCGGCAGCGTCTTCGCGGTCGGCTGGACCCCTTGCATCGGCCCCGTCCTCGGCAGCATCCTGATGATGGCCGCGGTCGGCGCCAGCCCTCAGGTCGTCGGCCTGCTCATCGCCTACTCGCTGGGCCTCGGCATCCCCTTCATCGTCGTGGCCCTGGCGGTCGATCGAGCGCCGCTCATCACTCGTCCGCTGCTGCGCTACAGCCGCTTCATCGAGGTCGCCGGCGGTGTGCTCATCATCGTCCTGGGCCTGGCCCTCATCTTCGACTGGCTCGGCCTCATCGCCCGACAGTTCGCCTGGCTGGACTTCAGCACCTGGATCGAGATCCCGATTTGAGCGACGAGGACCGCTCGACCCCGTCGCGTTGGTCGCGTCAGGTCATCGGCCCCTTCACGCTGCGACACATCGTTGCATTGGCCGTCGTCCTGGTCCTGGCGGCCGGCGCCCTGACCCTGCTGACCACTCCCATCAACGCTCCGGATCCTGCACCCGAGTCACCCGGCTCCGGCTTCTACCAGACAGGCGAGCGGACGACCGGCCTGTCCGTGGGTCAGCTGGCGCCCGAGCTCGAGGGTGACGTCGACGGCGAGACCGAGCCGCTCCGTGACCTCGATGGCGACGTCATCAGCCTGGAAGCGCTGCGTGGCTCACCGGTGTGGATCAACTTCTTTGCCACGTGGTGCCCGCCGTGCCAGGAGGAGACGCCGGTGTTGCGCGACACCTACGCCGAGTACCGCGAAGACGGGCTGGAGCTGGTCGCGGTCAGCGTGCAGGAGTCCACCGCCTCCGACGTGGCCGAGTATGCCGAGACTTACTCGCTCGACTACCCCATCGGGTTCGATGCCACGGGCGCGGTCTTCGACACGTACCAGGGCTACGGGCTGCCGACGCACGTCTTCATCGATGCCGCTGGCGCGATCGCGCATCTGCGCTTCGGCCCGATCGATCGCGAGGCTGCGGCCGAGATCATCGAGCCCCTGCTGGAGTCCGCGAACTAGAGCGTCGGCTCGAATCGGTACTTGTCCTTGTAGGCGACCAGCTTGCCCACGGGCCGGCGCGGCTCGTGGGAGAGCACGATGGTCCAGCCCTCCTCGGCCGCTTCGGCGAAGAGCGCGGACTTCACCTCCACGCTGGTGAGCGGGAAGTCGTCGAACGAGGTGATCCACTTGGGGTTGGCCGACCATGGACGCATGCACAGGTCGCCGATGAATGCGACCGTCTCGTCGCGGCCGCGCACGATGATGGCCTGGTGTCCGCCCGAGTGACCGCTCGTGCGCCGCACCTCGACCCCGGGGATGAGCTCCTCGTCACCGTCGGCGGCACCGGGTCGCGCCCAGGCCTCGGCCAGACGCAGCTCCGCCTGTTCATAGGACGCGGTCAGCCGCGGATTGTCGCCCAGCGCGAAGTCCCACTCGTCGATCTGGGCCACGATGCGGGCGTTGGGGAAGGCGTACTCACCGGCCGTGGTCAGCAGTCCGCCGGCATGGTCGAAGTGCAGGTGCGAGAGCGCCACATAGTCGATCGAACCGGGGTCGCAGCCGGCCGCTCGGAGCGAAGGCAGGATGGGCTCCCCTCGTACGCCGCGCTGCTCCTTGTGATGATCGTCCATGCGCTCACCCACACCGGTCTCGACGAGCACGCGGCCCGACGGCGTCTCCACCAGCAGGCAGTTCAACGCCTGCGTGAGGGTGTGGTCGGGGTTGATCTCGTCAGCGACGAGCCGCTCCCACATCAGCCGCGGCACGGGGCCCAGCACGGTGCCGGCATCACTGGTGAAGACGCCGGCCTGGATGAGGGCGATGGTGGTGCCACCGCCGAGGTCGCTGCGCCAATCGGCGCTGGCATCGATGGGCACTAGCTCGGCCCGCCCTTCGTCTTGATGCGGTTCTCCTCGAAGTCACGGAACGCGCCCGAGGCGGTCGGTACGGACTGACCCTGGTAGCGCGAGCCGAGGCCCTTGCTGCCGTAGGGCCGCTCGACCGGGCTGGACATCTCGAAGAACGAGATCTGCCCGATGCGCATGCCGTAGTACAGCGCGATGGGCAGGTTCGCGACGTTCGACAGCTCCAGCGTCAACGTGCCCTTCCAGCCGGGATCGACGTAGCCAGCCGTCGAGTGGATCAGCAGTCCCAAGCGGCCCAAGGAGCTGTTATGCGTCGGGATGAACGACCTCGACGCGAGGAATACGCCATCGGGCGAGGCCACCTGGATGCAGCGCACCGGGACGGGATCGATCTTGCGTACGACATCGATCGCACGGAAGCGATGGAAGCGTGAGTCACTCGGCCGCTGCCGAGCGAGCTTGCGGTCGAGGCCAAAGACCGGTCGGTCCGGCGTGAACTTGACCCGGTACTTGGGGCCCATGTCGACACCGTTGAGCTTCGCCCGCCCCTCGGTCTTCACGGGCCGGAAGCCAAGGCTGGCGGCGAGTTCGACGACGCTGTCGGCGAGGCTCTCGTTGGTGCTGGTGAACTCGCAGCGGCCCGCGTTGTCGTCGACGAAACCATCGGTGTCCATGAGGCCTTCGAGCAAGGCCTGACGCTGGGCGACGCTGGCTTCGAGGTACGGCCGTGGCACGAACTTGCCATTGGCTAGCCCCAGCCTCTTGATCGTGCTGTTGAGGGAATCGTTGCTGCGGTACTGACCGGTCTGGGGATCGCGAGTGCGTCCGGTCCCGCCGATACGGAAGAGGTTGGTGCCGTATGCGGTGCGCTGGACAGCGTAGCCATCGCCGCTGATGCGTTCGAGCACCTGCTCGTCGTAGCAGGTGATCTCAGCCTTCGTCGTCGTGCCGTCGCCCAACCAGGCACCAAGCGTGTAGGGCTCGATGGGTAGGTCCAGTCGGTGCGGATACTCGACCGCTGCCGTGAGCGGAACATGATGATTCATCTCGCCCCGGACCCGAACCGATCGCGAGATCTCCTCGGTCGTACGCACCGCTCGCGTTTGCTCGCCGCGGCGCCGACCGTTCTTGTCGATCGTGACCCACTGGTGTGCTGCGTCGGCCACGATCCGCTGGCCATCCGAGAAGATGACCTCGTAGCAGGGCCGGTCGACCATCGCGTCGGTGGCATCGATGACCCGGGTGGGTCGCCCACTCTCGTGGAAGACGTAGTCACCGACCTCGAGGTCCCCCATCGTCCGCCAGCCACTGGGAGTCGGGATCGGTGTGTCCAGCGCCAGCGCCTTGCCTTCCAGTCGAGCGACCAGGTCATCAGGCAGTTCGACCCACTCGAGAGTCGAGCCCAGGACGAACTCGCCGGGGTGCAGGATGAACGGCTCGTCACCCTCGATGGACGTCAGCTCCGTGAGGTCACGCTGCTCTTCGCGCGGGTCGATACGGGCATAGCGATGGTTGTGGAAGACACGGAAGTCGCGATCGAGGTGCAGGTCGACCGACGACGGCTGCAGGCAGCGCTCGTCGAAGGGGTCGATGCGGATCCGCTTCTCCTGCATCGCGGTCCGGATGTCGCGGTCGGCCAGGACGCTCATCGTGCTCCTACTTGCGCTTGGTCGGTCGGCGGCGTGGCGTGCCTCGCGGCCCGATGGGTGTGATGGCTCCATCTTCGGCGACCAGGCGCAGCGTCGTCTGGCCCGGTACGCGGTCGCTGTGTTCCTCGTAGAGCGCATCGACCTCCTGCTTGAGCTGCTCGATGTCGTCGAACGACTGGTACACGCTCATGAAGCGGATGAAGGCGATGTGGTCGACCGCGCGCAACTTCTCCATGGCCAACTGGCCGATCTCCTTCGACGCCACCTCGTTGAGCCCACGGGCTCGCAGGGCCGCCTCGATCTCGTCGGCTGCCTCATCGGCGACGCCGGCACCCACCGGTCGCCGTACGAGTGCCTTCTTCAACCCGTCGGCGAGCTTGTCGCGGTCGAACTCCTCGCGTACACCGTTGGTCTTGACCACGATGAGACGCGCTGACTCCACGCGCTCGTACGTCGTGTAGCGCGAGCGGCAGGAGGAGCATTCGCGGCGCCGCCGGACAGTCGTCGAGTCGTCCTGGTCCCGAGAGTCGATGACTCGGCCGTCCAGCATCCCGCAGTTCGGACAGCGCATGGTCGGAGGTTACACGCTCAGGTGTGGGCCGTCCTTCCAGCGAGCGTGTCGAGCGCGTGCCCGAGGACCATGTCGATGGCGTCGAGCGACTCGAGGGCGCCTCGAGGGCTGCCGGGTACGCAGATGATGAGCGCCTGCCCGCGCACCGCTCCGAACGAGCGCGATAGAGAGGCCAGTGGCGTGTGCGTTCGGCCCTCGGCCCGCATGGCCTCACCGAAGCCCGGGATGACGTAATCGACGACCGCGGTGACACCTTCGGGCGTGCGATCGCGGGGGCCCAGGCCGGTACCGCCGGAGGTCACGATCAGTCGCGCGCCGCCGTCAGCGGCCTCGGCAACGAGGCGCCCGATCTGGTCGGGTTCGTCGGCCACGACCGCGCGCCGGACCTCGAACCCCAGGCCCGACAGGCGCTCTTCCACGGCCTCACCACTGCGGTCCTCGCGGCTGCCGGCGGCGACGCCATCGGACACGGTCAACACCAGCGCTGCGAGGCCGTCCACGTGCTCGACTGCTGCTCAAGGCTTGGTCCCTCCCTTGCGCGTGATCCGCGCACGCTTGGTGCCCTTGCTCTTGCCGGACTTGGCCTCAGCGTCGGCCTTGACCTCGTTGGGTGCGGGCCGCTTCCAGGTGCCGCTCTTGCCGCCGCTCTTCTCCAGCAGTCGGACGTTCGTCACGGTCACGAAGCGGTCGGCCGACTTGACCATGTCGTACACCGTCAGGGCGGCCACCGAAGCCGCGGTCATGGCCTCCATCTCCACGCCGGTCTGGGCCGTGGTCGCGGCCGAGGCCGTGATGACCAGCGTGCCCGTCTTTCGTTCAGGCGTGATCTCGACCTTGACCTCGGTCAGCGGCAGCGGATGGCAGAGCGGGATGAGCTCCGACGTGCGCTTCGCGGCCATGATGCCGGCCAGCTCGGCCACGCTCATGACATCGCCCTTCGCGCCCTCGCCGTCGATGACGAGGGTGAGCGTGTCCTGGTCCATCTTGACCGTGGCCTCCGCTACGGCGCGACGCGCGGTCAGCGGCTTCTCGCTGACATCGACCATGCGGGGCCGACCCAGGCGGTCGACGTGGCTCAGCTTGCGCCGGTCCTTGCGGCTCTGGGGCGCGGCCTTGGGCTGGCCGGGCCAGGACTCACGCGACTTCGACGTCAAGTCTGATGACCTCCACTTCGGTGCCGGCGGGAACCTCCGCCGGACCTTCTCTGATGATGGCGAGCCCGTCTGCGAGCGCGAGAGCCGAGAGCACGTGCGAACCCTGTCCGCCGGCGAGCCGGGCCACGAACCCGTCGCCATCTTCCTCGAGCCGCACCCGCACGAACGCCCGTCGGGCGGCCGACTTGCGGACCGGGTCGACGAGGGTGGCCCGGACGATCGGACGGCCCTGATCGCCGGCATCTCCCCGCAGGCGGCGGATGACCGGTCGCGTGAAGAGCTCGAAGGTGACGAAGCTGCTGACCGGGTTGCCGGGCAGTCCGAAGAGCAGGCAGTAGCCACCGTCGGGGCGCGGGGCACTGCCGTAGGCCAATGGCTTGCCCGGCTGGATGGCTATCCGCCAGAGGTCGAGCGTCCCGATCTCGGCGAAGACCTCCTTGACCAGGTCATGGGCACCGACCGAGACGCCGCCGGTCACCACCAGCACGTCGCAGTCACGGATGCCTTCCAGCAGGCGCTCGCGGACGACATCGCGGTCGTCGACGGCGATGCCCAGGCGCACCGGCTCACCGCCGGCCGCGCTGATCTGGGCGGCGATCGATTCGCTGTTGCTGTCGGGGATCGAAGCCGGGCCCAGCGGCTCGCCGATGGGCGTCAGCTCATCGCCCGTGGCGATGACCCCGACGCGGGGGACGCGATGGACGTTGATGTGGGCATGACCCGCCGCCGCCAGCACCGCCACGGCTGCCGGACCGATGCGCGTGCCGGCGCCGAGCAGATGATCGCCCTGGCGCATGTCGCTGCCGACCGTCCGGATGTTCTTGCCGGCCGGCACGGCGGCGTGGATGGCCACCGCCTGGGGCAGATCGGCCACGCCCTCCGGCGCGTCGGTGTCCTCGACCTTGACCACGGCGTCGGCGCCCGGCGGCATCATCCCACCGGTGAGCACGCGCACGGCCTGGCGCTCCCCCACCCCGACCTCGGGCTCGTGGCCGGCAGCGACCTCACCGATGACCGCCAGCGTGACCGGCGTCTGGGGTGAGGCGTCGACCACGTCCTCGCTGCGGACGGCGAAGCCATCCATGGCGCTGTTGTCCCACGGCGGTAGCGTCAGCAGGGCGCTGGCATCTTCGGCCAGCACACGGCCCAGCGCCTCGCCCAGCGGCGTCGCACCTCCGCGCAGTGGCAGCACGTCTTCGAGGATGCGGGCGCGCGCTTCTTCGAGCGGGAGCAGATCGGATGCAGACATGCCCCGAGCCTAGCCCGCTTGCTCGGTTGCCGTCGAGTCGGCGGTGATCCGCGATGCGGCCCACCGACCGAGCAGCCAGGCGGCCAGGCCGATGATGAGGACGAGCGTGCCCAGCGCGGCTGAGGCGATCTGCCAGAAGCGGAACGGATAGAGCTGCACGAGGTGCTGCGTGGAAGGGTCGAACGCCCAGTTGCCGCCCGGGAAGAAGACCTGGTGGAACAGCGTGAACAGGGAATCGAAGGCGATGAGCGAGAGCAGCCCGATCGCGACGACCGCCAGCGCGGTCGCGAGCCCGGCCCGACGTACCACGGTCCAGATGGCCAGACGACGATCGCGCCGCATGCGCAGCGCAGCCGCGATGGCGATGAAGCCGACCCCGCCCGCGATGAGGAAGACGCTGAGCAGCACACGAGCATCGCCGAGATGACCACGTTCGTCGATGTCGTAGAACGGCTCACCATCCGGTCCGGCGAAGTCGAAGTCGCCCCCGAGCACCAACTGCTCTACCGAGCGGTCGCTCATCTCGTACGTCTGCGCCCGGGTCATCTCGAGCAGCTCGGCCGAGCCGGCAGCGTCGAGCGCGAGATGGATGAAGAAGGGCGTGAGCAGGGGTAGCGTCGCCAGCGCGATGATGGTGAAGACGGTCGCGAAGAAGAGCCCGATGCGGGCAGGAAGGCCCAGTGGGGAAGTCGCGGTCCTAGCCCTCAGCGAGCACCTGGGCCTGGTCGTACCAGCCCTGGATGGTCAGGTCGGTGGGGGCCTCGACATCGAGCGTGTGGGCCGCTTCGACGACCTTGTCGTGGAACTCCTCCGCCTCGAGGTCGATAAGGTCCTGCAGTCCGACCAAGCCGGCCTGCGTCAGGATCCGCTGCTGCTCCGGCCCGAAGTTGGCCAGGTTGAGCAACAAGGCCTCATCGCGCCAGGCCTCGATGTCGGTGGTGTCGACACCGATCTGGTCGGCCAGGGTGACGCGCCGGGTCTTCGTCTCGGAGACCTCCAGGAACAGGCCGGTCGTGAACAGGCCCTGGTGCAACAGGCGGTCGAGGGCCACCTGCGGGACGCGCTGGAGGTTCTCGGTGGGCGGCATCGACTCGGCGGCCTCCTCGTGTATCGGCGGGATCGCGCCATGCTAGCAAAGCGCGGGACAGGAAGAAGCGGCCCCGCCGACGACGAGCGAGGCCGCTTCCTGGGGTGGGGTGCTAGCCGAGGTCCGCGGGACGCTCGCCGAGCGTGGCCTCAAGCTCGAGGGTCTCACCGTCACGGAGGACCTCGAGGGTCACGGTATCGCCGGGTGCGAAGCGCAGGACCTGAAGGTCGAGCGGGTTGTGACGATCGACCGCAAGGGCCTCGACGGCGGTGACGATGTCACCGGCCTGGAGGCCGGCCTCATCTGCCGGGCTGCCGGCCACGACCGGCTCCTGGTCGCCCATGCTGCTGCCGATCCAGGCGCCGCTGGTGACGGGCAGCGACTCCGCCTCCGCCAATTGGGCGTCGATCTCGGTGTAGACGACGCCGACATACGGTCGGGAGATGGTCTCGCCCGCCATGGCCTGTTCGATGATGGGCTTGGCCAGGTCGACGGGAAGCGCGAAGCCGATGCCGTCGTTGAGGCCGGCCTCCGCGGTGGTGATGCCGATGAGCTCGCCGTCGCCGTCGAGGAGGGCCCCGCCGGAGTTGCCCGAGTTGATGGCTGCGTCGGTCTGGATGAGGTGGTTCAGCCGCTCACCGCCCTGGCCGTTGCCGAAGACACCGATGCTGCGGTCGAGGCCGCTGACGATGCCCACGGCGGCGCTGCCCGGGAAGCGGCCGAGCGGATTGCCCACGGAGATGGCCAGCTGGCCGACCTTCAACTCCGACGAGTCGCCCAGCGGGACCGCCGGAAGGTCCGTCGCATCGACCTCGACGAAGGCGAAGTCCGTGAGGGTGTCCACGCCGGTGACGGTACCGTCGAGCACCATGCCGTCATCGAGGATGACGGACACGTCTCGGGCGTCGCCGACGACGTGGCCGTTCGTGATGATGAGGCCATCGGGATCGATGATGACGCCCGATCCCGAACCGCCCTGGCCGAACTGCCGCGGCAGATCGAAGCCCTCAGGCAGCAGTTCCTGCAGGTCGCCCAGCCCTTCCGGGACCTCGAATCCCTCGGGCAGCTCCATGCCCTCGGGCAGCTCGATATCGCCGGGTGCGAGGCCGTCGAGACCATCGAAGCTGCCGGGTGGCGCCTGGATCGTGACTACCGCGGGGGTGGCTCGCTCGATGACGCCGATGACGATGTCGTCGTCACCCTGCGCGCCCAGCACAGCGCCGGGGGCAGCCAGGCCGAGGCTGCTCAGGGAGATCGCACCAGCGAGCGCGAGGAAGGTGCGCGGCCGGCGCGTCGGGAGGAAACGGACCGTTGTCTTCATGCCAACCATGTCGTGCAGCGGCGACCGGGCCGTGACTCGGCGCGGTGGGGCCGTGGGTCGGCGTGATCGAAGCCACGCCGACGCTTGACACTGTTCTACCGGACCAAAGGTGAATCCGGGGTTGGCGGAGTGTGAAGACTCCCTAGCCAGTTAGCTCTCGAGCGTGGCGTCGACCGTGATCTCGACCGAATCGCTGATGGCCCGGCTGATGGGACAGCCACCCTTGGCCGCGTTGGCCTTCTCGAGGAAGAGCGCCTCATCGGCCCCGGGGACCTTGGCGCGCACGGTGATCGCGCTCGAGACGACGGTCCATCCGGCGTCGGTCTTGTCGGCTGTCACGACCACGGAGACATCGACGCGCTCGGCCGGGAAGCCGGCCTGCGCAAGCTCGTGGCTGAGGGCCATCGAGTAGCAGGCGGCATGGGCTGCCGCGAGCAGTTCCTCGGGGCTGGTCTTGCCTTCGGAGGCTTCGGTGCGGGCACGCCAGGTGATGGCCTGGTCGCTGAAGATCCCGCTGGCGCTGGCGCTGACCGATCCCCCGCCGCCGAGCAGGTCACCACTCCAGTTCGCGTCTGCCTTGCTGATCATCGCCATCTGTCGATCTCCTCGTTTTGCGTAGTCGGTAGATGCATGTTCGCACGGTCAGCCGGCTTCGGTCAGGACCAGCTCCCAGTAGCGATCGTTGACCGACAGGCCAGGCCGTTCGACGCCAAGGCCGCCGATGCTGAAGAGCAGCCCGGTGAGCGAGTCGCGCAGGCTGTCGACGGCCACGACGTCATCGCTGTCGCGCATCCGGTCGACGGCGACCGGATCGAGGTAGCCGACCGCGGCGGTCATGCCCTCGACCTCGAGTCCGAGCGTGCGACAGGGACCGAAGCGGAGTTGATCCTCGAAGGGCCCACCGCACGTCCAGGTGCGCCGGTCCTCGGGATGCGAGCCGATGGCCTCGAAGGCCGTCCATTTGGCGCTGCCGGCGCTGACGAGCCCGGTCATCTCGTCCCAGCCCAGGGGCCGGGCGAAGGTGACCACGAAGCCGCTCTGGTCCGGGCCGGGGTCGGCGTCGCGGCAACGGGCTCGGGTCGTGCCCGCGGGCAGCTCCGGGCCGACATCCACGCGCGGGTATTCCACGGTCTCGTAGGTCAGGGTGTAGCGCTCGGACTGCCACTCGCCGAAGGCGTCACGCGAGAGCTGGGAGAGCACCTCGGTCTCGCCCTTGCGCCGGTCCCACGCCCACTGGCATGTGCCCTGCTGCCGCTTGCCATGCCAGCGCGAGTACGGCACCAGCGTGGTGTACGTTCGGCCGGCCTCTGGCGGGTAGGGCCCCACGATGATCTCGGCCTCCTCCCAGCGGCGATCGCCGTCGTCATCGTCACGGTCGTAGGTCGGGTCGGGGTGGTTCGTGGCCCAGTAGCCGGTGGCACTGAGCCGGCCCGCTCGGTCGTTCAGCTCGTGGGTGTAGCGCAGGCCGGTGTCGATGTACCTCGTGAGGCCATCGACCTGCTCACGGTCCCAGACGGCATCGGTGCGGATGGTGATCGAGTCACCCGGGGTCAGGAAGCCGCTCTCGGTCGTGGTCGTGCTCGACTGGCTCGGCGTCCAGGTCGCGCCACCCACGCCGGTAGCGGTGACCGTCGGTGCGACCAGTAGCACTGAGGCGGCGCCGACCAACAGGGCTCGGACGAGCAGGTTCATGCGGCCTCGGCGTCGAGCTCCTGAGCAGCCCGCCGCAACAACGACCAGGCGTGCTCGATGTGGCGACGTTCCATGCGCAGGTTTCCCACGACCAGGCGGAGCACGAACGTGCCCTCGATCTTGGTATGGGAGAGGAAGATCTCGCCGGAGTCGTTGACCCGGTTCATGACGGCTTCGTTGAGCGCGTCGATGGCCGGTGCGACCTCGGCCTCCCCTTCCCGGCCGGCGAAGCGCCGTGGGCGCAAGCGGAAGCAGACGGTCCCGAAGGGCACCCCGTAGAGGACCTCGGCATCGGGATCGTCATCGATCCAACCGGCCAGCTCCTGGGCCAGCTCGATGTGTTCCTGCAGGCGTGCGCGCAACCCGGAGAGACCGAAGTAGCGCAGCTGCATCCACATCTTGATCCCGCGCGCCTTGCGGCCGAGCTGGGGCACGTACTCGCTGTAGTCACGTCCGGCATCCTTGCCGTCGTACGTGCGCAGGTACTCGGGCACCAGGCTCAGCGCGTCGCGCAGGGTAGCCATCCTGCGCGTGAGCAGGAGCGAGCAGTCGAAGGGCGTGAACATCCACTTGTGGGGGTTGACGACGATCGAGTCGGCGCGTTCCCAGCCGGCGAAGTAGCCACGCATCGCGGGGATGAGGGCGGCCGGCCCTGCATAGGCGGCATCGACGTGGAGCCACAGACCCTCGGCCTCGGCCACGTCGGCGATGGCGGCCACGGGGTCGACCGCGGTGGTGCTGGTGGTGCCGATCGTGGCCACGATGCCCGCGGGTAGCCAGCCCGCGGCGCGATCCTCGGCGATGGCGGCAGACAGCGCTTCGGGACGCATGGCCAGCGCCTCATCGAGCTCGACGGTGCGCACGCCCTCGCGTCCGAGGCCCAGGATCATGGCCGCCCGTTCCACCGACGAGTGGGCCTGGCTGGAGGTGTAGAAGCGAAGCCGCGGGCCATCGCCGAGGCCGGTCTGCGAGGCCGCTCCCGTCGCCTGCTGTCGAGCTGCAGCCAGGCCGGAGAGCGTGCTGATCGAGGCCGTGTCGTTGAACACGCCGTCGAAGTCATCCGGCAGCCCAAGACCCTGGCGCAGCCAGTCGACGGTGATGCCCTCGAGCTCGGAGCCGATCGGTGAGACACGCCAGATGAAGGCATTGGAGTTGAGGGCGCTGCTCACGAGCTCGCCCAGGATGCCGATGCCGGAGGCGTTGGAGCCAAAGTAGGCCAGGTTGTTGGGGCTCTGCCAGTGGGTCACGTTGGGCACGACCTCGGCTGCCACGTCGCGCATGATGGCCCCGAGCGGCTCGGGGTCCTCGGGCGGTGGTCCGTCGAGACGCGCCGTGAGCTCGCCAGGCTCGACGTGGGGCAGGACGGCGTAGTCCTCGACGTTCTCGAGATAGTCCGCCATCAGGTCGGCCGTCTCGTGGAGCGCGGCTCGGAGCTCACTCGTGGGCATGTCGCCCGTAGCGGCACGCTGGGCCTCGTCGAGCCCGTCTTCGCGATCGGTCATCTGTGACAGTCACCCCCGGATGGCACCTCGGGCGATGGTACTGCGGCCCTGCCGAATCGGCCGCTGCTGGCTTACCCTCTAGGGAGCAGGAGGTGCTCGATGCTGTGCAGCAGGTGTGGTCTCGACGGGCTCGTACCCGATATGCCCTTCTGCCCTCGGTGTGGCACGCCACTCGGGGGGTCGGCTGGTGCGGGGTCCATGGTGCACCGACGCGAGGCCGCGGTGGCGGCGTTCGAGAGCGGTCGTGAGGCCGCCGGCGTGCAGTGCCCAAACTGCGGCCAGTACCGCATGCAGGCGGTACGCATCGATGCCGACGCCAACATGATCTTCGGCTTCATCGCCTTCGTCGTCGGGGCCATCGCCCTGCTGCTGGTAGTGTTCGGCGGTGACGTGGGGTTGTACTTCACCAACGCGTCCGTGCTGGCGATGGGGCTGCTCATCGTGGGCGTAGTGCTGCTGCTCCTGGCGCGCTACCGGCGTCGGCCCAAGGCCTTCGAGTGCTTCGCCTGCGGGTACCGCGTGCCGTAGCTCGTAGCCACCGATGGCCAGCAGCGCGCACCGCCTTGGCGCGCAGGCCGAGCACGATCTTGCACATTGTCTGCAACCGGTAGGTGTGCGGTCTGCCGCTACGCATCCATGACCGGTGGGCGCTTTCCCCACGACCATAAGAGACATCAACGACGCCCCCGGGCGTGATATCGCCTCGATCCATCGACCGCAGGAGCGCCTCATGACCAAGCACACATCCGGCAAGTACGGACGAACCATCGGGCAGAAGGAGCGCAAGGCCGGCTGGCCGTCGCCCGCGACCGCCTGGTGCTTCCTCTGCAACGGCACCCACCGCTGGGCGGAGGGCTGCGCCAACATCGGCGGCCACCCGGCGTTCAGCGAGCGCAGCGTGGCTATAGGTTCCGCTCGACGAGTCGCTTAGGGCGCCTGCCATGCACACCCGATCGACGTGGCCCCCTCTCCCAGGAGGGCCTTCATCGTTAGAGGGTGGCGCCGCCGTATCGGATCTCCAGCTCGATAAGGCGATCGTCGCCGTTGCCGATACTCGGAACGGTGAGTGTATCGCTCGGCTTGCTCGGGGAGAGAGCGTCGTACTGGGCGACGTCGCTGAATGCGGCGACATAGTCCACGATCGCGCTGCCATGGGTCGTCCCAGCGATATCGCGGAACTCGTTGTAGCCGTCGTGGTAGCTCCCCGGGATGTCCTTGAACCACTGGTGGTACCCGCCCGTCTTCGTGTCCACGACGAGGCCGCCCGTCTCCAATGTGACTGCCTCGATGACGTGGCTTCCCTCACCCCACGACCCGAACTGGACCGGCGAAGTGGGGTTGGCGGCGATGGGATACCGACCCATCACGATGGTGTCGCCCTTGCTGGGCATGGTGTCGCCATCGCTGTCGATGATCTTGGCGATCATCACGTCACCGGCGTTGAACGTGTGGCTTTCGTCGAGGTCCGAGTAGGCGATGACCAGGGTCTTGGGCTCAGGTGTCGGCGCGGGTGCCGGAGGTGCCGGTGGCGCCGGTGGCGCGAACACCGCCCTCGGTAGCTCGCAGCGCACCATCGGTCCGTGTCCCGTGCCCTGCGCACAGAGGTCCACGCCGATCCCGCCGTCGATCCTGTCGCTGCCGCCACCACCGCCGAGGATGTCCGGTCCGGCCTGGCCGGCGAGGAAGTCATTCTGCGGGCCTCCGAAGAGTCGGTCGATGCCGGAGCCGCCGAAGAGGCGGTCTCGACCAGCCTGGCCGATGAGCTTGTCGTTGCCGGCGTTGCCCACGAGCTTGTCGTTGCCGGCCCCACCGCAGATGGTGTCGCCACCACCCAGGCCGATGATGATGTCGTTGCCTCCGAGTCCGGCGATGATGTCGCGCTTGGCGGTGCCGCGAATGACGTCGTTGCCCTTGGTGCCGACCCTCGTAGCCACCTTGCCATCGCACGTGACCTTCTTCTTGGCGGCCGGTTCGACGTCAGTGGCGAGAGCCGTCGTGGTGAGGGCCACAGTAAGAGCCGCCGATACGAGGATGGTGAAGATCCGTCGGGTCCCGGTCATGACTCATCCCCCTGCTTCTTGCCGGGCAGCTGCGAACCCTGCCCGTGCCACTTGATTCTCCTGCGGGTGGCAAGCGGGAGGCACCTAAAGGCGAGGCCCATCCTCAGGCGGGGACGGGCCTCGATGTCGGCGGCGCCGGTACCTCATGAGCACCGAGCAGCGCCAACGTGACCGTCCCTGCAAGGGCTATCTGCGGGTTGCGCATCACACATCCCCTTCGTTCATGCGGGCCGGGTGCGCCAGTTGGCTCGGCACGGGCCTGGCGGCCATGATTAGGGCCGTGGGTCTTCGCCTCCCGCTAACGTCACCATTGTCCCGCCGGTGTCTACGAACGCACCTACCCCCTTCGCTACTCGGCTCCCGCTACGGCCTCGGGGGTGATGACGTAGGTCTGGGTCTGGAGCGGACTGTCCATGCCAACGGCCGCCCGCCCGTAGTCATAGGCCCCAAGCCAGACGCTGCCATCGGGAGCGGTGGCGAAGTCGTGGACCAGGAACCCCACCAGATACGAGGTCCAGGTCGTGCCGTCGTAGTGCGACACGCCGCAGCAGTCCTCTAGCTCGGCGGTGTTGGTGCTGCCGATGAGCCAGAGGCTGCCGTCGGCGGCGACTTCAAGCAATTCCGTGTAGATGTAGTTCGGTTCGCCCCATGGCTGGACGCCATCGGCGGCCGTGAACGTCGTCCAGCCCGGGTCATCGAAACGTGCGACGGACGTGCGGCTGACCTTCACCCACAGCACGCCGTCCGGACCGACCTCGAGGCGGCCCCGGCCCATGTGGGGGGGTGCCCATCCCCATCCCTCGGGACCCGGGATGGCTGCCCATCCCTCGCCATCGAAGCGCAAGAGCGGTTCGCCCCCGTGGGTGGCTTGTGCGTGCCGACGAGCCATACGTCACCGTCGGGCGTCACCGCCAGTTCGAGCCTGTGCGCGTCGCCACCGTAGACGTCGGACCAGTCGAAGGTCGTGAGGGAACCATCGTCTTCGAGCCGGAGGAGGGCGGTGCCGGAATTCACCCAGACCGTGCCGTCGGGTCCGACGGCCAACGCGTGGGGGTCGCCGGTCGTGGTCGCTCGGAGCGTCCATCCCTCGCCATCGAACGAGAAGATGCCGCTGCTCTCATCGACGTCGCTGCGGTCGTCCGGGACACCGCCGATGCCGATGGCCCAGAGGGAGCCATCGGGTGCGACCACACGGTGGCGAAGATGGGTCCAGGGGTCCTCGAACACCGGTTCCTCGCCGAGGCGGAACAAGCCGTGGTCGCCCTCATCGACCGACACCCAGACGCTGCCGTCCGGGGTGACGTCCACCAGGAAGCCGGTGACGCCCCAGCCACCCAGCGGATACGTGAGATCCCGTACACCGTCGTCGACGACCCGGTAGACGCCCGGCTCGACCTCCTCGGTGACCATGCCCGAGAGCAACTCCTCGGTCGTGGTGGCGGTCTCGATGGTGTCGGTTGTCACCTCGACCGGAGGAGGTTCGGTGACCTCGGCCTCCCTGGCCGCCACGGCCTCGGGGGTGATGACGTAGAGGCGGAGCGGACCGGCTCCCGTCAGTCGGCCCCCAGCCAGACGCTGCCATCGGGGGCGATGGCGAAGTCGTCGATGCAGGACCCACCAGATACGAGGTCCATGTCGTGCCGTCGAAGTGCGCCACGCCGCCGCAGCCCTCGTCGGTCGGGCCGCCGTTGAGCCAGAGGCTGCCGTCGGCGGCGACGTTCGAGCAGGTCCGATGGCGGCTGACAGCCACTGCGTCGCCCCACGGCTCGACGCCATCGGCCTCCGTGAACATGGTCCAGCCCGGGTCATCGAAGCGGGCGAGGCCGCCCGCAGCGTGGGCCTTCACCCACAGCGTGCCGTCCGGACCGACGTCGAGGTGACCGGCCCACATCGCGGGGTCCCATCCCTCGGGACCCGGGATGGCTTCCCATCCCTCGCCATCGAAGCGCAACAGCAGCTCGGCCCCTCGGGATCCCAGCGCGGCGTGCCGACGAGCCACACGTCGCCGTCGGGTGACACCGCCAGTTGGTACCAAGCCGCGTCGCCATCGTAGACATCGGCCCAGTCCTCGATGGTCGTGAGGGAGCCGTCGTCTTCGAGCCGCATGAGGACGGTGCCGGGGCAGTCGCCACCCTCGATGTCGGGGCAGTACTTGTCCTCGTCCTCCACCACCACCCAGACCGTGCCGTCGGGTCCGACGGCCAACGCGGTCGAAGCCGTCGGTCGTGGTCGCCCGCTCCGTCCATCCCTCGCCATCGAACGAGAAGATGCCGTACGGTCGTCCGGGACATCGCCGATGGCCCAGAGCGAGCCGTCGGGAGCGACCTCTCGGAGGGAGGCAGTCCTCGAGGTCCTCGAACACCGGTTCCTCGCCGAGGCGGTACAGGCCCTGCCTGCCGGATCGGGCCGACAGCCAGACGCTGCCGTCCGGGGTGACGTCCACCGATGAAGCCGGGAAGCCCCAGCCACCTAGCGGTACGAGAGGTCCCGCACGCCGTCGTTGACGACCCGGAACACGCCCGGCTCGACCTCCTCGGTGACCATGCCCGAGAGCAACTCCTCGGTCGTGGTCGTCGGCCTCCTCGGTGTCGGTCACCTCCTCGACCGAAGGTGGCTCGGTGACCTCGGCCTCTCTGGCTCTCGCGGCCTCGGGGGTGATGACGTAGAGGCCGTGGCCATCCTCATTCGACACTAGCCACGCCGTGCCATCGGGCGCGACATCGAGTGAATCGCTTCCGATAGGCCGCTCGTAGCGTGTCCACACGTCCCCGTCGAACGACGCGACGCCATCGGGGGTGATGGCCCAGACGCTGTCAGGGCCGACAGAGAACTGCTCCGCCGCCTTCGTTCGTTCTGTCCACTCGGTGCCATCGAACGACAGCAGAGCCCCCATGCCATCCAGCACCCAGACGGAGCCGTCGGGATCGACCTCCCAGTTCGGCGTGTTGTCCGAACCGGAGACCCTGGGCACGCCGTCGCCACGCGAGTACACCATCCACGTGTCGCCGTCGAAGCGGGCGAGGTAGTGCTGCTGCGCCTTGGCGCGGTCCGTGGCGAGCCCTCTCACGAGCCACGGCTCCACCCTGTCGTGCGACCACGTCACGTCCGACAGGAGTGCCCAGAGCGTTCCGTCCGGAGCGACCCTGAGGCCGATGACCTTCGTGTCGGCGCCGGAGCCAAGTGGCTGGATATCCCGCCATGCGCTGCCGTCGAAGCCGACGAGCCTTCCTGACCCGACTGCGAAGACCCTGCCGTCAGGTGAGGTCGAGAACTGGTAGACCTCGATAGGGACACCATCGCCGGTGTCGAACCACTGCCAGCCGTCGGGGCCGAGTCTCCCGATGCGGTCCGGCCATGCCGCCCAGACCGTCCCGTCGGGCAGGACCGAGACGGTGTTCGCCCAGATGTCCTCGCCGTGGGGAGTCCAAGCCTCGCCGTCGAACGAGGCGAGACCCCATCCACCAGCGGCCCACAGCGTGCCATCCGGCGCCGTGGCGAATGTGAGGTCGCTGGGCATCCGGTTCGGGTACTCGTGGCCGGGGAATCCATCGCGTTGGTTGTGCCTTCCCTCGACTCCTACCTCCCACGCGACCGCATCGTCATCGTCTTTGCCCCAGTCATCGCCGTAGACCGTCGTCATCACCCAGACAGACCCATCCGGCTCGATATGGAGTCGGTCGAGGCTCCTCGGCATGACGTGTTCGCCCTCGATCGCGCCTGGGACGTGTCCGGCTCCATCGTCGACGACCCGTAGCACCCCCGGTTCGACCACCTCGGTGATCATGCGCGAGAGCAGCTCCTCGGTATTCACCGGCGAGGGTGACTCGGTCGCCACCGCCGGGGTCATCTCGTCATTTGGCTGGGTGGAGAGGATGCCGATGAGCAGGAAGCCGCCGAACAGCGCCACGATGACGCCTGCTGCCACGAACTTGAGCGCGGAGAACATCGTGAACCCCCTTGCGGGCTTAGGCCCGTCGGTAGCCGGGATGGGGGCACGATGACTGAGCGTCGGCAGCGGCCACCAACGTCCCTGCTGGCGTGTGCGTGGCACGTCCGCCATCACGCTGGTGACGCCCGTCTGCACACTCGGTCGTGGGACCTCGCGCTCCCGAAGCCAGACCTCAAGGAGGGGCTGCATCTGCTCGTCGTTCATCGCAGGACCTCCTGCCGGTCGGTCGTCGGAGCGTCCGAGCGTGCATCCGCCTCCAGCACCGCACGCATGGCCTTGGTGGCCGACCGCAGACGCGAGTAGACGGTCCAGCGCGAGATGCCCAGCGTCGCTGCCACATCCTCCGGGGTCATGCCCAAGAGGAAGCGCAGGATGATGACCACGCGATGGTCCATCGATAGCCGCTGGAAGCCTCGCTCCAACTGGTCACGGTCAGCGACGACCCCGTAGGCATCGACCGCTCTAGGCTCTCGCGCAGCCGGGAGGTCGTCACTGGACCTCCACTTCGGCTGCTGCTTGGCCTCGGCGTAGCAGGCCCGTACGAGCAGCCGATACGACCACGCCTCGTACTTGGCTGGGTGGCGCAGACGGCGCACCTTGCGCCAGATGTCGAGCAATGCTTGCTGGGTAGCATCCTCCGCCGAAGCGGGGTCACCCAACACGCTGTAGGCCACGCGGTGCAGACGGGGATAGTCGGCGGTCGCCAGCGCTTCGAAGGCGCGTTGGTCGCCCTGTTGAACCCGAACCACGAGGTCTTGGTCCATGCCCCCACATCCCTTGGCCGACGGTCGAGACGACCGCCGGAGGGGACCGAGTCACATTCGGTCCTCTATAGGGTATGAGGGTCACCAAGGGTCAGATTGTTGGACTTCGCCAGAACGCCCATACGCCCCGCCGTGGCCGTGGGTGGTCAATCACCCGCCACCGGATGGTGCAGAGGGCGCGCCTCCGAGCCTGTGGCGAGTCGGAGAGTGCACACGTAGGTGCACCATCTGCCCGGTTGTGGCCCGCATACGAGCGTGAACACGCTCGTCTAGCGCTTCGACAAACGACGTCTCAGACCGTGGCAGGCGCACCCCTAAGCGCACCCCACCAGACAAGAAGAACGGCCCCTTGAGTCTGCTCAGAGGGCCGTTTCACGCTTGGAGTAATGGTCGGGGCGACTGGATTTGAACCAGCGACCTCTTGACCCCCAGTCAAGTGCGCTACCATGCTGCGCCACGCCCCGACGGCTTGGAAATCTTAGCGTACCTCACCAGACAGGGCCGAGCTCGGCCTAGCGACGGCTGGAAGGCGCCTGCATGCGGACGTTGGCAGCGCCGACCTGGCGCATCACGACCTGGGTTCGTGGCATCACCGGCGGGCTCGCCAGGCGCACGACCGGTGCGCGTGTGGGCCAGGCGGCCGGGCGCGGCTGGCGTGCCGGTGGACTGGGCATGCGGATCTCGGCCGGACGGCTCGCAAACGGTCTCGCCGGTACCGGGCGAGCGGATCGGACCTGCGGCGGGCGTCGTGTCGCCAGGGCCGGCATCTGCCGAACGGTCGGGGGAGCCGCCATCGCTCGTGCGGGAGCCGGGCGCGCCTGGTTGGCAGCCGTGGGCCGGGGCCTCGGGCGGGCGACGACGGCGGGGCGCGGCCTCGGGACAGATGTTGCTGTCGGTCGGGGCGTGACCCTTCGTGGTCTCGGCGGCGGGACGGTACGGTGAGGCTTCGTCGCCGCGGCAGTCACGGTCGCGATGGCCTTCGCTTGCCTGCTCCGATCCGTGCGCTCGGCCTGGAGCTGTCGGCGCCTGCGTCGGCCCATCTCGGCCGGGAGTGCCGGCACGACATGCATGCCGCGAGGGACGAGATGCGTAGTGATGGAGCCAGACGGCTCGGCCGATCCGATGAGCCCCTGGCGCTTGGCAGTGGCCAGCACATAGGCAAGGGCGCCGATGCCGAGCGCCGCGATCATGATCGTTGCGCCAGTGACGAATCCACCGAACGAGGCATCGCTGACGACGTTGCGCGACAGCAGGCCGAGCAGCAGCACCGCGGCCACGACGAGGCCGGCTGCGGTGAGCGCCGTGATCCAGAGGGCGGAGTCGGACGTCTGGCCCGCTCCCGTCGGCGCACCAGGAGACGGCGAGGCGCCGAGTGGGCCGTTGAGGTCAGGAGACAGGCTGGCCTGGGTCAACGTGCTCGTCCTTCGTGTGGGCTTTGACCACACGTTCCCAAAGGCCACCCCGACATCACATGGGCGGGATGTACTCGCCTGAACCGCACCAGACCCTGATGCACCGCACCGTCCGTGCGCAAAGACACCCCGGTGTGGGGCTAGACCTCTCCGGTGAGCTCGTCCTTGGAGGCGCGTGCCAGCAGGTCGACGACCGAGGTCCGCACGTCCTTACCCTCGTAGAGCACCGCGTGGACCTGTTCGGCGATGGGCATCTCGACCCCGTGCTGCCCGGCCAAGGCCACGGCCGCCTGGACCGTGTAGGCACCCTCGGCCACACCGGGAAGCGTGCCCTCGATCTCCGACCACGAACGGCCGGAAGCGAGCTCGACGCCGAGTCGATGGTTGCGCGAGAGTGCAGACGTCGATGTCGCCAGGATGTCGCCGATGCCGGCCAGGCCGGCGAAGGTCATCGGATTCGCGCCCAGGGCTACGCCGAGCCGCGTCATCTCGGCCAGACCGCGAGTGGTGATGGCGGCCTTGGCGTTGTCCCCTGCCCCCAGTTCCTCGACCGCACCGGCCACGATCGCCACGACGTTCTTGAGCGCCCCGGCAAGCTCGACGCCGATGACGTCGCGGTTGCGGTAGAGGCGGAACGTGCCGCCCCCGAGGATGTCGACCGCCCGTCGGCTGACCTCGTCGTCAGCGGCACCGATGACGGCCGCAGCCGGTAGGCTCCGTGAGATCTCGAGCGCGAGGTTCGGTCCCGACAGCGCCGCCACGCGGTCGACCGCCGCCGGCACCTCCGAGGCGATGACCTGCGTCATGCGCAGGAGCGAGTCGGCCTCGATGCCCTTGGCCACCGAGAGCAGCACCGTCGTGCCGGGCAAGAAGGCCGCGACCGAAGCCACGGTCGAGCGCATCGCTCGCGAAGGCACCGCGAAGACCACCAGCTCTGTGGCAGCCGTCAGCGTGGACGCGTCGGCGGTGACCGAGACCCGCTCGTCGAGCGGCACGCCCGGGAGGTAGTGCCTGTTCTGGCCGTCGGCCCGAAGCGTGGCGGCGTGGGCCTCGTCCCGCGCCAGGAGCGTCACGGGCGCAGTCTTGGAAAGCAGCGTCGCGAGCGTCGTGCCCCAGGCGCCGGCACCGACGACGGCGTAGGCCGGACCGTCGCTCGGCATCAGGTGCCCTTGCGCCTCGACTTCTTCGTCGGTTTCCTGGGCCTGGGCTTGGCCTTGGGCTTGCGCTTCCTGGGCTCCAGCTCCACCTTCGAGCGCTCGCGGAAGACCAGGCGCAACGGTGTGCCCTCGAACTCGAACGCGTCACGGATCCGGTTCTCGAGGAAGCGCTCGTAGCTGAAGTGCACCGACTTGGCGTCGGCTGCGAAGAGCACGAAGGTGGGCGGCTCGATGGCGGCCTGTGTGGCGTAGTAGAACTTGGGCCGGCGGCCCTTGACCGGGGGCGGCTGGTGTCGGGAGACCGCCTCGGAGAGCACCTTGTTCAGGCGCGATGTTGGGATGCGACGTCGACGCTCGGCGGCGATGGTGAGGGCGTCGTCGAGCACGCGACCCGCACGCTGTCCGGTGAGCGCGCTGATGGCCACCACCGGCGCGAAGTGCAGGAAGGGGGCCTGCCGGCGGATGCGGGCGGCGTACTCCTCGAACGTCTTGTCGTCCTTCTCGACGAGGTCCCACTTGTTGATGGCCAGGACCAGTCCGACGCCCTCGTCGACGACGTAGCCGGCCACGTGCGCATCCTGTGAGGTCAGTCCATCCCGCGCGTCCAGCACCAGCACGCACACGTCGGCGCGCCCGATGGCCTTGAGTGCGCGCAGCGCGGAGTAGCGCTCGGCTGCCGGTCCGGAGGCCACCTTGCCCCGACGTCGGAGCCCGGCGGTGTCTACCAGCCGCAGCTCCTGGTCTTCCCACTCGAGCGTGGTGTCGATGGCGTCGCGGGTGGTGCCGGCGATGTCACTGACGATCGAGCGCTCTTCACCCAGCAGTTGGTTGAGCAGCGATGACTTGCCCACGTTGGGGCGGCCCACGATGGCGATGCGCGGGATCGATGCCTCACCCTCGAACCAGGCTTCGGCGGCCTCCTCCTCCCCGGGCTCCTCGGGCATGATGCCCTCGTCGATCGACTCGGCCAGCTCGTCGGCCTCGCGCTCTCGGCGCTTGCGCTCTAACTCCTCGAACGACTCCGCGGGCAATGCTTCGACGATGGCGTCGAGCAGGTCACCGGTGCCGCGACCGTGGAGTGCGGAGACGGTGTACCAGTCCTCCCAGCCCAGGTGCAGGAACTCGGCGCCCTGCAGCTCGAGCTTCTCGTTGTCGGCCTTGTTGATGGCCATGATCACCGGCGTCTGAGCGCGACGCAGCGCCTCCGCGACCTCCTGGTCGGCCGGGGTCTCGCCGGTGGCGGCATCCACGACGAAGACGATGACGTCGGCCTCCTCGATGGCCAGGCGAGCCTGGTCCTGCACGCGCTCCTCGATGGCGTCACCGGGGTCGATCTCCATGCCGCCCGTGTCGATGACGACGTAGCGACGGCCGTTCCACTCGGCTACGCCGTAGAGGCGGTCGCGAGTGGTGCGGGCGCGGTCCTCGACGATGGCCTGGCGCTCACCGACGACGCGGTTGAAGAGCGTGGACTTGCCCACGTTGGGTCGGCCGACGACGGCCACGACGGGCAGGCCGGCGAGAGGCGTGTCCTGGTCGACCGTGCTGGGGCGACGTCGCGATCGGCGGGCGGACACGGGTCAGGCGGCGCTCAGGGAGGACGTGCGATACGGGGCCTCGGCGACCTCGGTCACGGCCGCGCGTGCGCGTTCGCCGGCCTGCGCCTGAGCCTCAGCGGTGCCGGCGAGCTCGTAGATGCGTGCGGCCACGGCCTCGAGGTCCTCGATAGGGCGTGGAGGTGCCACCGGTGACACCGATGAACGCGTGGCCGTCGAAGACCGCGGGATCCTCGAGGTCTCGGGCGTGCTCGATCTGCACCGCCGGCTTGCCCACGATACCCACGAGGCGCGTGAGCTCCTTGGTGTTGGCACTGTTGCGGCCGCCGACCACGACCACGAGGTCCACCGCCTCTGCGAGGTCGGTGGTGTCCTGCTGGCGGCGGATGGTGACCGGACAGACGGTGTTGACGATCTTGAGCTCGTGGGCGCGAGTGGTGAGGTAGCCGGCAAGCTTCTCGAACTTCCACGGCGGCTGGGTCGACTGCGTGAGCAGGGCCATGCGCTTCTTGCGTGGGATCTTCACCCAGTCCTCCTCTTCGTCGACGAGGATCGCATCCGGCGCATAGCCCAGGAGGCCCACGACCTCGGGATGATTGGGTGTGCCCAGCAGGACCACGGTGTAACCCTCTTCGACGAGCGCGGCGAGCTCCTTCTGCTCCTGGGTCACCCAACTGCAGGTGCCATCGATGACGTCGAGGGAGCGGTCGTTGGCGCTGGCCATCACCTCCGGTGTCACACCGTGGGCGCGGATGACGACCGAGCTGCCCTCGCCGACTTCGTCGAGTTCGTTCACAGGCACGACGCCCTCGTCACGCAGCTTGGTGTTCACGCCCTCGTTGTGTACGACCTGACCGAGCGTATGCGTCTTCTTGCCCTCGGCGGCGCTGATGCGCGCAGCGTCGATGGCTTCGCGCACGCCATAGCAGAAACCGGTGCGACGAGCGATGCGGACTTCGGAGACGGTACCCATGGGACGGTAAGTATCGCATCGGCACTATGACTTGGTCGTGACGGGCATCTCTCCTCTGTCAGAGGCCCCTCGCACGGCTACCCTGCCGGCCCTGGCAGCAGCGGCTATGCGTCCGGCCAAGGCTCCCATTTGCCACGGTGTCGGGGCTCGACGAGGGCCGCGATCCGCCGCATCAGCTCGGCGTCCGCAGCCTCGAGGGCTGCGCGCCGGTCGACGTCTGTGGGGATCGTCAGCGTGAACGGCCGGCCCACCCGCAGGATGATGCGGGTGCCGATGTTGGGCATCACCTGTTGGCGCCGAATGAGCTCGTCGGTGCCGCTGATGCCCACCGGCAGGACGGCCGTGCCGGTGCGGGTCGCGAGCATCGAGACACCCGGCTTGGGGTCGGTCATGACACCGTCGAACGAGCGCGTGCCCTCAGGCAGGATGGCTACCACGCCACCCTTGTCGAGGATGCCCTTGGCGGTCCGATAGGCGCCGATATCGCTGCCACCGGCCTTCACCGGTTCCGCGCCGAGGCTACGGATGAGCACACCGAGCGGGCCCGTGAACAACGCTTCCTTGGCCAGGAAGGTGGGCCGGCGCTCGAGGGCGGGGCTCAGCCAGCCGCCGATGAACGGCGGATCGGCGTTGCTGAGGTGGTTGGCCGCGACGATGAGCGGACCCTCCGTCGGCAGGTCCTCGAGACCCTCGACACGGACACGTCCGATCGCCTGCAACCCCAGGCGGCAGAGCCCGGCGATGATCGATGGGTACAACGTCATCGCCTGGTAGTCGCTCATGCTCCGCTCGCTCCATCCGCGGTCTGCCTGATGATGCCGACGACTTCCGCCACGGTCTCGGCGAAGTCCTTGCCATCGGAATTGACGATGACAGCATCATCGGCGGCCTGCAGCGGCGCGATCTTGCGGGTGCTGTCGAGGTGGTCACGACGGACCAGATCGGCCAGGATCTCCTGCCCCTCGACCGAGTCGGGGGCCACCTCGCGCTGGGTCGCCCGCCGACGAGCCCGCTCCTCGGCTGAGACCTCCAGCCACAACTTCAGCTCAGCGTCCGGTAGCACGACCGTACCGATGTCGCGCCCCGCGAGGATGACATCGCCCGGGGCCGCGACCTCGCGCTGCCGTTCCAGCAGAGCTGCCCGCACCGTGGGGTGGGCGGACACGACGCTGACGTTGCGATCGACCTCGCCCACGTGCAGCTGGTCGGTCACGTCCTCGCCGGCGAGGCGGACGTAGCGCAGGTTGCCATGGTCGTCGGCCACCAGCTCGAGCTCCGGCACCACCGCCACCAGGGCCTCGGCATCGGTTGGGTCGATCCGGCGCACGACCGCGGCGAGCGTGATGGCGCGGTAGACGATGCCGGTGTCGAGGAAGCGGTAGCCGAGCTCGGCCGCAGCAGCGGCGCCGACGGATGACTTGCCGCTGGAGCCCGGCCCATCGACGGCCACGCGGACACCGCTCATCGGCCGGCCCTGGTGGCGGCCAGGCGTTCACGCTCGGCGCTGGTCAAGGACCGTACGGCGCCAGGTGCGAGATCGTCGAGGCGAAGGGTGCCGATGCGCACGCGCACCAGCCGCTCGACGGGGGCATCGACAGCCGCGAACATCCGCCGCAGCTGCCGCTTCCAGCCCTGTGTCAGCACGGCTCGATACCAGGTCAGCCCGGGTCCACGTGGGTCGTCGAGGCGAGCGGCCTCGGTGTTCGTGGCGGGACGCAGGTCCGCGAGCGTGGCCAGGCCCTCGTCGAGCTCGATGCCCTCGACCAGCGCCTGGCCCTGCTCCTCGTCGATCCAGTGCCGAAGCCCGACCGCGTACTCGCGTTCCACGCCGTAGCGCGGGTGCAGCAGGTGCTGGGTCCAGTCACCGTCGTCGGTGAGCAGGATGAGGCCCTCGGAGTCCTTGTCCAGCCGGCCGACGGGGTAGAGGCGCGCGCCAGAGCGCTTGACCTCGTCAGGCAGGAAGTCCAACACCGTGGCCGTGGCGTGGCGGTCGCTGACGGTGCTGGTGATGCCTGCGGGCTTGTTCAGGACGAGGTAGGTCCGCCGGCCGGCGGGCACGACCGGGCGACCATCGACCGCGAGCGCATCCACGGTGGGGTCCACCTTCTGGCCGGTCACGGCAGTCTCGCCGTTGACCGTGACCCGCCCTTCGGCCACCAACGTGTCGGCGGCACGCCGGGAGGCCACGCCGGCGTCGGCCAGCGCCTTCTGTACGCGGACGGGATCAGGCATCCGGGTCGGGCGCCCCGCCGGGCTCAGGCTCCTCGCGATCCTCGGCGGCCCCCTCGGGGCTCTCGGCGGCCCGCTCGGCCTCCGCGCCGTCTCCGTCCTCGGACTTGGCGTCTTCCTCGGCCTGGGCCAGCTGGGCCGCGATCTCCGCCTCCAGCGGCGGCAGGTCGTCGAGCGAGGTCAGCCCGAAACGCTCCATGAACTCCATGCTCGTGCCGTAGAGGATGGGCCGGCCGGGGGTCTCTGCCCTGCCCTGCTCGTGGATGAGCCGGCGATGCAGCAAGCCGCGCACGACATGACCGGAGTCGACGCCACGGATGCGCTCGATGACGCCGCGCGTGACCGGCTGGCGGTACGCGACGATGGCAAGCGTCTCGAGCGCTGCCGGCGAGAGGCGCACGGCGTCGGCCCCGAGGTAGCGGGCGATGAGCGCACCGCTCTCGGGCGACGTGCCCAGCATGACGCGGTCGCCCTGGCTCACGAGGCGGATGCCGCGCTCACGCAGCTCGACCTCCAGGTCGCCGAGCCGCTCGTCGACCTCGTCGGCGCTCAGGCGCGCGACCGTGCGCAACTCCTGCCGCGACAGCGGTCGCTCGGCCACGAACAGCAGCGCCTCCAGGTCGGCGACCGAGGCCCCACCGCGTTCGTCGTCCTCCGCTTCCACTTCGACCGACTCGGGCGTGATCTCCACGTCGAGCTTGGCGACCTGCTCATCCTCGTCTGGGCCCGGGCCGACCGGGATGACCTCCGGCTCGGTCATGCCTGCGCCGCCGTCGAACGGCAGACGATGGGGCCGAACGGCTCGTCCTGCTCGACGAAGAGCTCGCGGCCCTTGACCAGCTCGAGCATGGCCAGGAAGGTGACCGCTACGACGACCCTGTCGCTGAGGTCCTCGAGCAGGTCCTGCAGCACGACCACGGGCGTGTCGGTCAGCGCCGAACGGATGATGGCGGCGCGCTCATCGAGCGTGACGAGGCGCAGCACGACTTCTGGCGGAGGAGGTGGCGGCGGCACCTTGTGGAGTGCCTTGCGCAACGCTTCCGCGAGCACCGACGGATCCAGCGGCGGACCCTCGTCCGGCCGCGAACCGGCCTTGGCCGAGGCCACCGCCGCGATGGGCTCGCGTCGGAAGACCTCCCAGCCGCTCTCGAGGCGGCCCTTGAGGTCACGGCCGGCGTCGCGGTACATGCGGTAGAGGATCAATCGCTCGCGCAGGGCGGCCTCGGGGTCGGGTCCCTCATCGACCGGGATGGCCACCAGCTTGGGACGCGGCAGGATGGCCCGGCTCTTGATGAGGATGAGCTGACTGGCGACCGTGACGAAGGAGCTGATGTGCGACATCTGCGCTTCGTCCAGCGCGGCCAGGGCTTCGAGGTAGGCACCGGCGAGATCACCCAGCGGCACCTCGAGGATGTCCAGTTCGCGCTGCTCGATAAGGCCCAACAGCAGGCCCAACGGGCCGTCGTAGCCCTCGACCGCGATATGGGCAGCGCGGTCCGGGTGGTCGGCGTCGGTGAAGCGCACGCGGGTATCGCCTCGAACCGGCTGGCGCAGCGGGGGGAAGACATGGCCACCGGACTCCGATGTCTCCGGAGCTGCGCGGCCGGCGCGCCGGGCGGGGCCGGCCATCGTGGGCCGGGCGATGGTATCAGTCATGGAAGTCCCTCTCCACCGCTTCAGGATGCCTCATCGGCCAGCTGCAGCGCCACGCCCGCATCGGGATCGAGGGGATCGGCCTGGTGCCGGATGAGCTCGGCCGTGCGCTCGCTGCACCCGGCGTCGAGCGCGAGGCGAGCGGAGTCGTCGGCGTGGTTGCGCAGCCGCTCGAATGCTGCGCCGAACCCGGGGAGGTGGGAGAAAGCGTGCGTCACGCCCTCACCGTAGCGCTCTCCGAGCGACCACGCGACGCGATGCCACAGCCGTGTATCCGGCCTCTTGGAGCTGTCGTGCAGCAGCGCTGCCAGCAGCAGCTCCCGGTCGTCGCCACGCTCGGCCCGCAGCGCGGTCGCGACATCGAGCCCGTGCCGCTGATCGGCCCGGTGCATCGAATCGAAGAGCCGCAGCTGCGGCTCAGTGAGCCAGCCCTTGAGCTCCGCGTGCTCCTCGTCGCTGACACGCCCGAAGACGTGCCGCACGGTCTGGCGGACCTTGGTCGACCACCAGCTCACGTCAGACGCCCAGCAGGAAGCGGACGATGCCGTAGATGATGTCACCGAGGATGCCGCCACCGCCGATCCAGATGACCAGCAGCACACCGAAGAAGAGCATGGGGATGACGTTGGCGTACTGGATCTCGAGGTCCTCGAGCTGACGCGCGAGGCTTGTGGGCACGATGCCCTTGAGCACGGCCCAGCCATCGAGCGGTGGGATCGGGATGAGGTTGAAGATGAAGAGCAGCACGTTGAGCGTCAGCAAGAGCCAGCCGACCTCCCAGAAGAGGCCGCCCAGTGGGTTGTCCAGGATGAAGTCGACGGCGTCGGCGTTGCCGCGGGCCCAGCGCATGGGTAGGGCCACGATGAGCGCGATGACGAGGTTGCTGGCTGGGCCGGCGAAGGCCACCAGCGCGTGTCCCTGGCGCCCGTAGCGCATGTTCATGGGGTTGACAGGCGTGGGCTTGGCGTAGCCGAAGAGCAGGCCGAAGATGCCCAGCGCGTTGAGCACGGCCGTGCCGGCGAGGATGAGGCCGCCGGTCTGGTCGAAGTGAGCGCGCGGATCGAGCGTCACACGGCCCATGAAGCGGGCCGTGTTGTCGCCCAGCTTCATCGCCGTCCACGCGTGCAGTGCCTCGTGCACGGGAAACCCTACGAGCAGCATCGTGGCCACCACGATGAAGGCCGAGAAGAGTGCCTGGACGAGGTCCTGGTCCATCAGGCGTCAGCTCGGTCGATCACAGGCGACCCAGAAGCTCCGCCTTCTTGGCCTCGTACTCCTCGGCCGTGATGGTGCCCACGTCGCGGAGCCTGGCCAGCTCGCCCAGGACGGCGGTGACCTCGTCAGGCGTATCGGCACGGGTGGGGTCTTCGCCACCGGAGACGTCGATGCGGCTGGTGTCCGGCTGAGGGGCCTGAGCTGGAGCGGCGGCAGGGGCCGCGGCCGGCGTTGGGGCCGGCGCGGGTCGGGACGCCCTGTAGCCGTCGCCGTCGCCGCCCTCGGATGACTGAAGCTCGTGCTTGGCCGTCATCATGGCCTTCTTGAAATCCTTGGCGTGGTTCAGCCGATGGAGCATGTCGGCGCCCTGGATGGGTGCGGCGGTGAGCACCTCCATGTGCCCATAGTCGAGGATGCGCCCGAGCCAGCTGATCTCCAGCTGAGCGTCGTTGATCTTCTCCAGCGAGCTGTCCGAAGCCGACTTGTTGATCACGCCCCAGGCCAGCACCAGTCGGTAGGTGGTGACCAGGAACTCCTGTGTGCGCCACCACCACCAGCGGATGGCCACGACGGCGATGCCGCCGAGCAGCGTGATGAGCGTGGCCGCCATGCCCAGCGACCCGAACCAGGTGTCATCACCGAAGACGTTCCGGTCCATGAACTCGTCGGGCACGATGATACGGGCGATGATGAGCACGATGGTGATGCCCCACAGGATGATGGCCATCCAGCTGTCCAGGACCAGGGCGATCGGGTGCTGGCGTTCGCGCCGCAGGATGCGCTCGTCCGGTGTGAGCAGCGATTCGGCGTAGGTCCCCATCTCGCGTCAACTCTCCTTCCCCGTCAGGCGCGCGGGTGGGCCCGCGCGTAGACCTGTCGGATGCGTTCTCCGGTGATGTGTGTATACAGCTGTGTGGTGGTGATGCTGGCGTGCCCCAGGAGCTCCTGGACCACGCGCAGATCGGCCCCGCCCTCGAGCAGGTGTGTAGCGAAACTATGCCGCAACGTGTGCGGAGTGACACGCGCGGACAGTCCGGCCTTGGCGGCGGCGGCTCGAAGGATGCGCCAGGCGGACATCCGATCGAGTCGCCGGCCCCGGGCTGAGGTGAATAGCGGTTCGCGGCCGAGCTGTGCCGGATCGACCCCTTCGCGGCCCTCGTCACGTGCCTCGAGGTAACGCTCGATGGCCTCCTGCGCCAGGTCGCCGACCGGCACCAGCCGCTCCTTGTCACCCTTGCCGATGACGCGCACGAACCCGCCCGCGTAGCGGTCTTCCCGATCGAGGCCCGTGGCTTCGCTCACGCGCAGCCCAGCCGCATAGAGCAGCTCGAGGAAGGCCCGGTCCCGCAGCGCCAGCACGCCCTCGCCCTTGGGGGCTTCGAGCAGCGACTCGACCTCCTGCTGGTCAAGCGTGTCGGGCAGGCGTTGCGACTGGCGGGGCAGGTCGATGAGGGCGGCGATGTCAGCCTCGATGAGCTCCTCCGCATAGCAGAAGCGATAGAAGGCCCGGATCGAGGCGGCTTTGCGCCTCAGGCTCGTCGGACGCAGCACGCGCGGCGGTCGGGTCATAGCCCCGAGGTAGCCGCGGGCCGGCTCCGCTGATGTGGCCCAGGCTTCGATACCCGGCGCGTCACGCCCGAACATGCGCAGGTCGGAGCCGTAGGCGCGGATGGTCGCCACTGCGAGGCCACGCTCGACACGCAGGTAGTCGGCATATGCCTCCACGGCAAACACGAGGTCGCGCGGCGTTTCGACCATGCTCCCGCCGCCGTCGCTCATCTCAGTCCGGCAGGAGCGTGGCCTTCTGGCGCAGCAGGTCCCAGAAGGGCAACGTCCCCCGTGGCTGGAGGAAGGTGATGGGTCTCTCGGCGGCGGCGATCTCGACCTGGCTGCCGACCTCGAGCGGGACGTCGATGCGACCGTCGATGCTGAGCAGACAGTCGTAGGCCGCCTCCACGGTGACGGTCACCGCGTGCTGCGGACCGACGACGCTCGAGCGCAGTGGTGTGAGGTAGGCCGCGATGGGGGTGACCACCAGGTTGCGGCTGGTGGGCTCGATGATGGGTCCACCCGCGCTGAAGCTGTAGCCGGTGGAGCCGGTGGGCGAGGCCACGACCACGCCGTCCGAGGTGTAGGTCGCGATGCGCGAGTCGCCGACATCGACCTGCAGGCGCATGACCTGGGCTCGGCCGCCGCGGACCACCGCCGCCTCGTTGAGCGCGAACTGGGGCTCGCCTACCGCCGCTCCGGTAGCATCACGGACCCGGACCTCGAGCATCAGGCGTGGCTCCAGCTCGTAGTCACCGGACAGCAGCTGAGCCAGCAGGTCCTCGAGCGAGTGGCTCTCGACCTTGGACAGGAAGCCGACCTTGCCCAGGTTGACGCCGACCAGCGGCACGCCGACATCGGCGACCATCTGCGCCGCGCGCAGGAACGTCCCGTCACCACCGAGCACGACGAGGGCGTCGGTCGTCTCCAGCGCGCCGGGCTCCTCGGGTGCCTGGTCCGAGGGCAACGCCCATGTCTCGAGCCCATGGTCCGCGCACCAGGCCAGTCCGTGGTCCCGCAGCTCGAGGGCCTCGTTCGAGGTGGGGTTGAAGGCGAAGCCGACCCGCTTCACGCGCCCTCCTCCGACGGGACTCGCAGGTGCAGGAAGAACTCGTGGTTCCCGCTGGGGCCGACGAGCACCGATTCCGTCTCGGCCACGACCTCCAGGCCAAGGCCGAGGGCATGGTCACGTACACGTGCCACGGCCTGAGCGCGGGCGTCCGGATCGCGCACGACGCCCTTGGGCACTTGCGCGGGGCTGAGCTCGAACTGCGGTTTCACCATGGGCAGGATGTCACCACCGGGGTCGACATGTGCGGCCATGCCGCGCAGCAGTCGAGTGAGCGAGATGAACGAGACGTCGGCGACGACGAGGCTGGCACGCTCAGGCAACTCCAGCGGATCATCGGAAGCCGGGTCCAGGCGGATGGCATGCGTGCGCTCCATGCTGACGACGCGCGCGTCCTGGCGCAACGACTCCGCCAGCTGACCACGGCCCACATCGAGAGCATAGACACGCCTCGCGCCACGCTGCAACAGGCAGTCGCTGAAACCACCGGTGGATGAGCCCACGTCGAGGCAGACTCGTCCGGACGGGTCCACGCCGAAGGCATCGAGGGCACCGGCCAGCTTCTCCCCGCCTCGCGAGACGTACGGAGGGAGGCTCTCGAGCTCGATCTCGATGTCCGGCGCGACCTGCTCTCCAGGACGGCGGTCGCGTCGAGCGGCGTCACCGGGCCCGACGCGTACCTGCCCGGCCATGAGCAGCGCCTGGGCCCGGCTACGCGTGGACACGAGGCCACGCTCCACGATGAGCTGGTCGAGACGGACCTTGCGGGGCTTGGCGGTGTTCAGGCGTTCAGGCCTCGACAGCGATACCCGCGGGCGCCAGGCCATGGATCTCGATGGCCTCGTCGATCTGCTCCTTGATGCCGGACGTGTCGATGCGAACCTGGCGGCGCAGGTCGCTGACCGAGCCGTGATCGACGAACTTGCCGTCCGGCAGCCCGATACGCTTGACTGGCGCCCGGGCCGCGGCATCATCCGCGTCGGCCAGGACCTCCAGCACGGCCGCACCGAAGCCTCCGGGCAGCACGCTCTCCTCGAGCGTGACGAGGAGCCTGGCCTTGCGCGCCTGCTCGAGGACGAGCCCGCGGTCGATGGGGCGTGCGAATCGCGCATCGACCACTCCGACCGACCAGCCGGCAGCTTCGAGCTCGTCGGCGGCGGAGAGGCCGCGGTCGATGATGGGCCCGAGCCCGATGATCACGATGTCCGAGCCTTCTCGGATGACCTCTCCCCGACCGACCTCGATGAGCTCCGGCTCCACGGGATCGAGCCCGAAGCCCGCGTCACGCGGATACTGCAGCGCGAACGGGTGCTCCTGGGCGAAGGCCGTCCGCAGCAGGCTCCGCAGCTGTTGTTCGTCACGGGGTGCTGCGACCACCAGGTTCGGCAGCTGGCGCAGGGCGGAGAGCATGAACACGCCCTGGTGGCTGGTGCCGTCCTCGCCTACGAGCCCGCTGCGGTCGACGCCGATGACCACAGAGGCATCGTTCTGGCAGACGTCGTGAACGACCTGGTCGAACGCGCGCTGCATGAACGTGGAGTACAGCGCCACGAACGGTCGCTGCCCCGCAAGCGCCTGGCCGGCGGCCATGGTCATGGCGTGCTGCTCGGCGATCCCGACGTCGTAGGTGCGATGCGGGAAGCGCTCTTCGAAGGCGGCCACACCGGTGCCCGTGGGCATGCCTGCGGTGATGGCCACGACCCGCTCGTCCTCCTCGGCGATCCGCACGAGCTCGTCCGACATGACGGCCGTGTAGTTGGGCACCTTGCGCTTCATGCGCTCCTCGGCCGGCGGCGCGGCATCGCCGTCGGGCGGGTTGGCTCCATTGACGGGCACGGCCACGGCCGATTGGTCTGGCATGGGCGGTAGCGCGGCGCCGTGGAAGCCGACCTTGTCCGCTTCCGCCGGGCGATAGCCGTAGCCCTTGCGCGTGCGCACGTGGACGATGATCGGCGACTCCTCCTCCTGGAGGGCCTTGCGGATGACCGAATCGAGGGTCACGAGGTCGTGGCCCGGGACGGGGCCGACGTAGGTCACGCCCAGATCCTCGAAGAGGCGACCGGGCTGGCTCAGGTCCACGACCGCATGGCGCAGACGCCGTGACCATTCGAGCAGGAACGAGCCGATGCGCGGGATGCGCGCGATGTCGCTGTCGAAGCGGCGGCGCGAACGGCGCCAATGGCGGGAGAGCTTGATGCGCGAGAGATACTGGCTGACCGCACCGACCGACGGGCTGATGCTCATCTCGTTGTCGTTGAGCAGGATGAGCATGCGCGTCTTGCGGTGGCCGATGTCGTTGAGGGCTTCGAGCGAGAGGCCGCTCATGAGCGCAGCGTCCCCGACGACCACGGCGATGTGCTCGTCCCCGCCGCGGGCGTCACGGGCGAGGGCCAGACCCTCCGCGATGCTGATGCCGGTGCCGGCGTGGCCGCCGTCCATGACGTCGTGCTCGGACTCGGAGCGCCGCGGGAAGCCGCCCATGCCACCGAGTTGTCGAAGCGTGCCGAAGTCGGCGAGCCGACCGGTCAGCAGCTTGTGGGCATAGGCCTGGTGGCCGGTATCCCAGACGATGCGGTCCGTGGGGCTCGAGAGGATGCGGTGGAGCGCGACGGTCAGCTCGACCACGCCGAGCGAGCTGCCGAGATGGCCGCCGGTGGCAGCCACGGTGTCGATGATCTCGCCACGGATCTCCGAGCACAGCGCCCGAGCCTCCGAGTGGCTGATGTCCTTGAGGTCCTCCGGTCCGCGGAGTTCGTGCAACGCGACCATGGCTAGATCTCGTCACCGTCTTCGGGGCGCAGGTCCATCACCTGTGGGGCACCGCCGCCCGCGCCGTCGACGAGGCGCTGCACGCGCAGCTCGGCAGCGTCGAGGAGCGTGCCGCAGTGGTCGTGCAGGGCGGCACCACGCTCGTAGAGAGCGATCGACTCCTCCAGCGGCAGCCCGCCCTCCTCGAGCCTGGCGACCACGTCGCGCAGTTCGTCGAGGGCCTTGTCGAAGGTCAGCGTAGGGATATCTTCTGTGCCGACCGGGTTCACGGCGTCCAGGTCCGGCGTAGGTGTCTTGATCACGCCTCCGAGTCTCGCACGGCTTCCACCGAAACGTCCAACGCACCCGCTGCCAGGCGGACCTCGAGGGCGTCGCCCACGGCAGCCTCGGCGCTGTCGGTCACGATCCGGCCATCGCGCGTGCGCACCAGGGCGTAACCGCGCTCGAGCGTGGCGAACGGGTTCAACGCCTCGAGTCCGGTGCCGCTGCTGGTGAGCTCTGAGCGTGCGGAAGCGGTGCGCGCGTGCAGCAGGGATGGCAGCCGGTCACCGCTACGATCGATGACGGCGCGTCCGGCACTCAACCGGCCGCCCAGGGCTCGGGTAGCCCGGTCCAGCAGCAACCCCAGCGTCTCGCGCTGCGCCGTCAGGTATGCGCCGGGCCGGAAGGTCTCGAGCGCGCGTCGTTCGGCGGTCAGGGCCGCGCGCGTCGTTCCTACCCGACGCCTGGCGCTGGTGGCGAGGGCGCCATCGAGTGCCCGCAGTCGCTGATGCTGTGCCGCGCGGTCGGGCACGGCCAGCTCGGCTGCCACCGAGGGCGTGGCCGCACGTCGGTCGGCCGCGAACTCCGCGAGCGTGACATCGGTCTCGTGACCCACGCCCACGATGATCGGACGCGGATGGGTGGCGATGGCGCGTACCACGGCCTCGTCGTTGAAGGCCCACAGATCCTCCAGCGATCCGCCACCGCGGGCGACGATGACGACGTCCACGGCGCGGCCGGTGTCCGGGTCGGTCCACCGACCGACTCGGCGGAGGGCACGCACGATGGTGCGCTCGGCACCCTGGCCCTGGACCTTGCATGCACTCACGACGAGGCGGGCCAGCGGCCAGCGCCGGGCGATGACGCGCCGGATGTCGTGGAGGACGGCACCGCTGAGCGAGGTCACCACGCCCACCGTTCGCGGCCACTCGGGCAGCGGGCGCTTGCGCGATCGATCGAACAGGCCCTCAGCCTGTAGCTGTGCCTTGAGCGCCTCGTAGCGCTGGGCCAGGTCGCCGACACCGGCCGGCTGGAGCGACTCCACGTAGAGCTGGTAGGCGCCCTGCTGCTCGAAGACATCGATGCGGCCCTGGGCTACGACACGGATGCCCGTGCGTGGCTCGAGCGGGAGCGCCAGGCGTTCATCGCGAAAGACCACGCAGCGCAGCTGCGCTCGCTCGTCCTTGAGCGTGAAGTAGGCATGGCCGGCCGCGCTGACCGAGACGTTGCCGATCTCGCCCTCGACCCAGACGGGGTTCAGGCGTGGCTGGCGCCGCAGCGAGTCGCGCACGATGCGATTGACCGCACCCACGGTCAGGACCGTGGGGCCGGCCGGAGTCTCAGGCTCGCGCCGGACCTCCTCGGTCGGTGGTTCGGGTGGCGGAGGATCGTCCCAGAGGCCGCGCGGCTCCATGGATACCGCTAGACGCGGGTCTGGTACTCGCCAGTGCGGGTGTCGACCTTGATGGTGTCACCCTCGTCGATGAAGATCGGCACCTGCACCACGAGCCCGGACTCGAGCGTGGCCGGCTTCTTGGCGCCCGACTGCGTGTCGCCGGCGAATCCGGGTTCGGTCTCCACGACCTTGAGCTCGACCGAGATGGGCAGCTCCACCCCGATGGTCTCGCTCTCGTAGGTGGTGCGGTCGACGGTCATGCCCTCGATGAGGTACTGGACCTTGTCGCCCAGCTGGTCGGCCGTGAGGAAGAACTGCTCGTAGGTCTCGTTCTCCATGAAGTGGTAGTCGGAGCCGTCCTGGTACAGGAATTGGACCGGCCGCGTGTCGAGGACCGCGCGCGGCCACTTGGCTGTGGCCTGGAACGTCTTCTCCACGGTCGAGCCACGCTTGACGTTCTTCAGCTTGATCCGGACCTGCGCCGACCCGCGGGCGTTCTTGATGTGGTGATACTCGAGGATCTGCCACAGCTCGTTGTCGAGCTCGATGACGATCCCGCGACGCAGGTCACCGGCTGAGATCATGTTGGCCTTGCTCTCCCTTGGGCTTGGATGGTGTCGTCAGCAGCCGCTGGTCAACAGCTCTCGATGTTCCTGTTGTGCTGGTTCGCGGTCTTGGCGAACTTGTGGGTGTCGGACCCTGGGCACGCATAGAAGAAGAGGTTGCCGCTCTTGGTCGCCGGGTTCAGCGCGGCTCTCATCGAGGCCACGGTGGGCGTGGCGATGGGCCAGTCGGGCAAGCCCTTGTTCTGGTACGTCTGGAACGACGTGTACTTGGGATCGACCTCGACGGTGCTGTAGTCGCTGAGGCCCAGCAGGTCCCAGAAGACGTATTCGTCCCACTGCTTGATCCCGAGGTCCTCGAGGGCCATCGAGTCGGTGGCGTAGACGACCGTGGGGTCGGCCTGCATCAGGCCGTTGGTCTGACCCTTGTAGACCTTCTTGTCCAGCCGGTTCCAGTAGGCGCCGGCGATCTTGGGCCGGTCCTTGCCGACCTTGGCCTCGCGCTCCACGAAGCTGGCGATGGTGAGCGCGTCGTAGAAGTCCACGCCCTTGTTCCTGGCCTGGTTCACGAACTGGCCCATGCGCTCCTCCCACGTCTGGAGCATCTGGTGCAGGAGCTCCTCGGCGGTGATGTCCACAGGCACCTCGTAGGTCGCCGGATAGAGGAAGCCCTCGAGGGTGTTGCCGTCCGGGATCTGCTGCAGGAAGGGGTACTGCTCGCGCAGCTTCTTCGTGGGGTTGCGCGCGAGCCGCTTGAACTCGTTGGGGTCGATCTCGAGATCGATGTCGTCGCGCTCGACCTCCTGCTGGAGGTAAGCCACGGTCTGCTCGATCCGTCGGCCGGGACGCATATCGAGGGCGATCATGGGCGTGGGCGGGTCAGGGTCGGCCTCGAGTCGCGCGGCGATACCCGCGGGTGTGATCTGCGGGGTCATGGTGTACGTGCCGGCCTGGATGAGCTCATCCACGCGGTCACGCACGACGGCGTAGTAGAACGCGGATTCGTCGGCCAGCAGACCGGCATCGACGAGGTTGGACTGGATCTCCGCCACGGTCTGACCCGGCTCCACGACGAACTCGATCTCCCGGTCGCCGGAGCCGGCGGGCGAGTCGAGTCGATCGGCGAACTCCGCTGCGAGCAGGTCCTGCGCGATGGGTACGTTGACGATGCCGGGGCTGTCCTCGAAGACGCCCACCACGGCCGGTCCGATCATCGGTCGAGCGGCGTACCAGCCGCCGACGACGATGAGAGCGAGGGCCACGATCACGAAGATGAGGCCCTTGAAGGCGCCTGCGTTGGCATCCTGTTTGTTGTCCTGGCGCAGCTCCCAGTTCTCGACGATGCCGACGCGGCCGTTGCCGCCCTGCGGTGCAGGTCCGCTCATCTGATGACCTCCGATGTGCTTCGTGCGTCGAGTTCACGCTGAAGGATGTCGGCCGCAGCTTCGCGGTCGATGCGTGCGCGCCAGGCATTGCGGGCCTTGGCAGAGGGGGCGCCGCCGGAACGACCTCGCGGGGCGCGGCCCATGCGGGACTCGGCCGACAGACTGGTGCGGCGCTCGTCTTGCAGGGTCACCGGCAGACCCACGAGCGGCTCGATCTCGTCGACCCAGGCGCGGGTGCGCTCGGACTGCTCGCTCTCGCGGCCGTCCGCATGCAGCGGCAGACCGACGACGAGCGCTGCCGCACCGCGCTCACGGCTGATGCGCGCGATGGACTCGGCGTCCTGTGCAGCAGTACCGCGGCGCAAGGTCAGCAGCGGCTTCACCGTGCTGGTGGAGGTATCGGCGGTGGCGACCCCGATGCGGCGGTCACCCAGATCGATGCCCAGGAGCACGGTCACGGGCGCCTCGGCGCGCGGGGGTGCGTGTCGATCGTCATGGGATGCGTTGCTCACTCCGTGGTGGATGCCTCTTCGACGTCCAGCAAGATGCGTTGGCGATCGTCCGGTAGATCGCCGATGAACCCGGGCCACACGTTCACGGTCGTCGGCCCAAGCTCCTCCAGTATGGCCCGAGCATCAGAAATCGGCAGACCGGCGATCCGGTCGAGCAGGGCATCGACCTCAACGACCGGCACGATCGTGCCCGAGGCGAGCCCCTCGAAGCGGATGAGCGCACCGTCGACCGTCCCCTCCCCATGCGTGATCGAGACGCTCTCCGAGAGCAGGCGCGCGGCGGCAGGCACCTGCTCGGCGAGGCGCAGGCGGGTGATCTCGTCCACGAGCGACTCGTCCACCGTGAGCACCTCCGCCTCGATCGCGCCGGTCAACCGAAACGACTCGCTGGTGCTGCCGACCACCTCGTCGGCGGGTGGCTCGAGGGTCAGCTGACCAGGTTTCGCGGTCTCGGTGAAGACGCTCTGGCCCTCCGGCGCGTTCGCCGGGTCACGCAGGTGTGCCGCAAGGGCGCCGGTGAGGCGGTTGCGCAGATCGACCGCCGCGGCGTCATAGTCCGCGGCGGTGACCACCGATCGCTCCTCGAAGCGTCCGCCGCGCGTGGCCTCCGGGTTGCTGACGCTGATGCCCTGGCTTTCGAGGGAGGGCACGATGCTGATGGCTTCGGCCGGCACGTTGCCCTCGCTGCCGGGCTGGAGCGCTTCGATCGGCGCGACGATCGTGGCGGTCGTACCGTCGGCGCGCGGCAACGTCACCGTCTCGGTCGTTTGGAAGCCGACGCCGGCCGGGGTGGTCACGCGCGTAGCGGCGGCGATCTCCTGGTCGAACTCCTGCTCGGTCGAGGAGAAGACGACCTCACCGGTGGCGAGGGTCTCGACGGTGCTGGTGCCGCTCGCGGGGTACTCGTCCCCGGCGCTCAACGGGATGGACAGGCTCGAGGCCGGGATGAGGCCGGCCTCGGCATCGAGCTCGTCGGTCCCGGTCGAGGCCGTGACCTCGACCTGTATCGGACCCACTGCGGCGAGGCGCGGGGTCAGGGTGATCTCCGCGGTCGGCAGCACCTGGGTCACGACGTAACCGGCGACGACGGCCAGGACCAGCACGGCCACGGTCACGAAGCGCAGGCGCTGACTGCGCCAGCTCAGGGCTCCCGGCTCGGGCGCGGCCTCGACGCCGGCGCTGACGACCGCCGCCGCATCGTCCGCGGGCGCGGTCGGCTGCGGTACCTCATCGCCTCGCTCCAACGCGGCCTCGGCCTCGTCGGGGGTGCTGGCCGCGAGGACGCCGGCGGAGGTGGCCAGCGCTCGCACCTGCTCGTCGGGGCTGGCGACGGCCATGGCCAGGTCGCGCGATGCGGCTTCGCGGGCGAGGAGCTTGAAGTTGATGCGACCGGTGGCGATGCGCGAGCCCGGCGGCACGACGAAGACGACGGGCCCTGAATCAGCCTTGCGCAGGCGCGCGACGGCGTCAGTGATCTCGTCCTCGTTGTCGAGGTACCAGGTGGTCATCGGGACCCAGTCTAGATGCGCATGCCCTTCAGCACTCGCGCCAGCGCCGCATCCACTGGCTCCTGCGGCTGGGCTGCCTCGACCGCCTGGTAGGCCAGCGCCATCGGCGTCACATCCTGCTGGTCGATGAGCTGTCCGGTGTCATCGCGGATCTGGCTGACGGTCTCGGGGCCCATCATCGAGACCTGTGGCCGCCGCGCGAAGGGCAGCCCCGAGGCGAAGCCGTCGGCCTCTAGTGCGTCCCGGATCTGTGGCAGCGCCGAACCGCCGCCGCACAGCTCGATACGTCCCGGCAGCAGTCCCTCCTGGCCGAATTCCTCCAGCACCAGCTCGACACCGGCGGCCCAGACCGCGATGTCCTCACCGATGATCTCGCCGACCTCGTCGACCGCCTCGAGGTCCTCGCCCTTGGCGTGAGCGATCTTGACCGACTCGGCGTCATCGAAGCTGAGGTCGAGCCGGTCGGCCAGCGACTTGGTGAAGGCCCGGCCGCCGAGCGCGAACATGCGCGTGCCTTCGACCGAGCCCGAGCGCACCAACGCCACGTCGGTGGTGCCGCCGCCGACGTCGATGAAGAGCGCGCCCGACTGGCCGACCTGTTCACCGGCGATCGAGCGGGCCACGGCGTACGGCTCGGCCACGATCCTGATGAGGTCGAGGCCCATCCGTTCCACGACCGATTCGAGGGCACCGAGATGGACCAGCGGGGCGTAGGCGTTGAAGACCGAGATGCGCAGGTGCCGGCCCTGGAAGCCGACCGGGTTCGAGACGCCGTAGCCATCGATGCCGGCCGCGGTCACGCTCGCGTGCACGAGACGGACGTCGACGTTGGGCAGGCCGGTCTCCCAGGTGATGGTGCGCTGAGCCTCTGCCGCCGCGTCCGCCTCGATCCCCTCCAGCAGCTGCTCGAGCTCGGAATGCGTGACCGAGCTTTTCGGGCGCCGTCGTTCCACCGTGCGGGTAGTGGTGAAGCCCTTCACCAGCTCCCCGGCGATGCCGATGACGACCTTCCCAGCGCTGCGACCCGACATCGCTTGGGCTTCGTCAAGCGCGGACTGGCAATTGCGCACCACGGCCGGGATATCGGCCACGGTGCCCGACTGCATGTGCGCGAGACCCTGGCGCTGACGGCCCACGCCGGTGACGACCGCACCGTCAGCCTGGTATTCGAAGACGAGGGCCTTGGCGTACTCGGTACCGATGTCGAGGGCGACGTGCGCCGCCGTCGGCGCACCGCCACTCGAGCGATCGAACAGGCGACGCAACAGGGACATGGCCCGCTCCGTTCCTAATCCTCGAGTCGTTCGCGTAGCCTCTCGAGCGCCGTCTGGAGGCCACGGGGTTCGGGCACCTTGCCCTGGGCCATGCCGGCCTTGCCCCCGCCCTTGCCTCCGGCCTCGGAGACCGCATCCTTGACCAGCTCGCCGGCGTCCACGCCCTGCTCGATGAGGTCGTCGCTGACGGTCACGAACAGCTGGGGTTTCTCCGGATCATCGAGGCCAGCGGCGATGACGCCGCTCTTGAGCGAGGAGCGGACCTCCTTGGCCCAGGCGCGCAGCTCTTCCATCGAGCGGAAGCCGCCCATCATCGAGACGAGGGCGCCCCGCTGCAGGACCTCGGCCGTCTTCGCCGCCGCCTGCGCCGTGGGCACCAGGCCCGTGGCCGGCCTGGCCTTCTTCTGCTCCTTGAGGGCCTCGATGCGCGTGACCAGCTGCTCCTGCGTCTGAGCGCCAGCCGCCGCCAGCGCCGCCTCCAACAGCGCGAAGCGCTCTTCGGTCAGCGCTTCGGCGGCCTCGCCGGTGACCGCTTCGATGCGGCGCATGCCGGAACCGATGGAGCGCTCGCCGGTGATGATGAAACCGCCGATCTGGCCGGTGGCACGACAGTGCGTGCCGCCGCAGAGCTCATGGCTGTAGTCCTCGATGCGGATGGTGCGCACCTGCTCGCCGTACTTCTCGTCGAAGAAGGCGTCGGCACCGGCGGCCTGGGCCTCGCCCATCGACATGAACTCGGGCGCTACCGGGCGGTCCTCGCGGACGATGCGCCGCACCTCGGCCTCGATGGCCGACCTCTCCTCCCGCGAGAGGCCGCGGTCGAAGGGATAGTCGAAGCGAAGGTAGTCGGGCGTGACCAGCGAGCCGGCCTGGCGGGCACCGTCTCCGAGCGTGTTGCGCAGCGCGCGGTGGAGCACGTGTGTGCCGGTGTGGTTGCGCATCGTGCGCGCTCGACGGTCGGCATCGACCTCCGCGGTCACCTCCTGCCGCCGGCTGACCTTGCCATGCAGCGTGCCGTCATGGACGATCAGACCCGACACCGGGCGCTGCGTGTCCGTGACCGTGAAGACGATCTCACCCCGCTCGTCACGGAGGACGCCCTGGTCCCCGATCTGGCCACCGCCTTCGGCGTAGAACGGCGTCTCGTCGAGCACGAGCTGGGCCGCCGCAGCGGCCTCGACGTGACCTTCGGCGTCCGGGCGGGCCTCGAGCTCGTCGTACTCGGTGCCGTCACGCACGATGGCGCGGATGCGGCCCGGAGCGGCGGTGGTCTCGTAGCCCAGGAAGGTCGTATCGCCGACGCGCCGCTTGATGCCGTCGTAGAGCGCCGTCATCTCCGCCTGCTTGGCCAGGTCCTGCTTGGCTCCAGAGCGGCTGCGCTCGCGCTGCTCCTGCAGGGCCGCCTCGAAGCCGTCACGGTCGACGCGCACGCCGTACTCGGCGGCGAGCTCGACGGTGAGGTCGATGGGGAAGCCGTAGGTGTCATGCAGCTTGAAGGCCGTGGCGCCAGGCAGGACCGGCGCACCCTCGGCTACGTCGTCGAGCTGACGGCCGACCACGCGCTCGGCGCTGGTCAGCGGGATGAGCGCCTCCTCGAGGTGGTTGGTGCCGGCGATGAGGGTGCGCGCGAACGCGCGCTCCTCGCGCACGATGCCGCCGATGATGGCGTCATGGCGCTCTCGCAGGATGGGGTAGGCCTGTTCCATGAGGTCGATGACGACCTGCGCGGTCTCGGCCAGGAACGGCTCGGTCCGGCCCATGAAGGCGGCCGTGGCGAACGGCGCGACGGACGATGCGTCGCAGGACGTAACCGCGCCCCTCGTTCGAGGGCATGACGCCGTCGGCCAGCAGGAAGGTGATGGCGCGGCTGTGATCGGCGATGACCTGGTAGCTGAAGCGGTTGGCGTCGAAGGCCGCCTGGTCGTGACCGAGCAGCTCGCGCATCTTCTCCATGATCGGCAGGAAGAGGTCGGTGTCGTAGTTGGTGGGCACGCCCTGCAGGACGGACGCGAGGCGCTCCAGGCCCATGCCCGTGTCGACCGACTTGAAGGGCAGCTCGGTGCGCGGGCCTTCGAACGGCTGGTCGAACTCCATGAAGACGAGGTTCCAGATCTCCAGCCAGCGCGGGCAGGTCTCGGTGTGGTCGGGCACACAGCCGGGGCCTTCGGAGAACTCGAGGCCGCGGTCGAAGTGGATCTCGCTGTTGGGACCGCAGGGGCCGGTGTCGGCCATGCGCCAGAAGTTGTGGTCGTCACCGTTGTCGACATCGCCCCAGCGGGCCATGCGCTCGGGCGGCAGGCCGATCTCATCACGCCAGATGGCCCACGACTCCTCGTCATCGGTGTAGGTCGTGGCGGCCAGACGATCGGCCGGGATGCCCAGGTCCTGGGTCAGGAACTCCCAGGCCCAGTGGATGGCCTCTCGCTTGAAGTAGTCCCCGAAGGACCAGCTGCCAAGCATCTCGAACAGCGTGTGGTGCCGGGGCGTACGCCCGACCTCCTCGAAGTCGTTGTGCTTGCCGGCGACGCGCAGGCAGCGCTGGGAGTCGACCGCGCGCGAGTACGAGCGCTTCTCGACGCCGCGGAAGACGTCCTTGAACTGGACCATGCCGCTGTTGGTGAAGAGCAGCGTCTGGTCACCGGCAGGCACGAGGCTGGCGCTGGGCACGACCTCATGGCCACGCTCCTCGAAGAAGCGCAGGAAGCGGGCGCGGATCTCGTCTGCGGACAGGGGTTGCATCGGGGCGCCGCTCACGTCCCGGTTCTCGGTCTCTGGCATCTCCGCGAGTGTAGCGAACCGCCAGTGAGCGTATCCGAGCCTCGTCGGTGCCGGGTCCGTCAACGTGTGTGAAGGCATCGGGTGAAGTTCTCTTCAGGGTCTGTCACAAGCATGCCCGCGGCCGATACCGTGCCCAGGTCGTGCTTGTCGTCAACCCTCGTGGGGTCCCTCGCCTGCTCTCCCTGGTCCTAGCCGGTCTCTTCGTCGGCTCCGCGTGTTCCGTCGTTGCCTCGGACCTGGCCGTGGTGCCGGAGGCGCCTCAGCCTCCCGCGCTGGTCCGCGACGCGGTCGCCACGCCCACCGCGGCCCCGGTCGTCACACCTGAGCCGGTGGTGATACCCGAGCCGCCCGCTCGGGTCAAGGACGAGACTGAGGGCAAGAAGAAGGCCAAGGCGGACGCGAAGGTCGTGAAGCTGAAGCCGCGACCAAAGGCCGGTCCTTTCGAGATGAACCTCTTCACGAAGGGGGACTTCATGCACCAGGCGACTAAGGACATGTGTGTGGCCGGATCGACGCAGATCATGATGAACGTCATCGACCGCGGGAAGCCCAATCGCTCGGTGGCCTTCCAGGAGAACCTCTACTCGCGCGGCCGTGAGCTGTCACCGAACAAGTCCAAGCTCGGGCCTATCGGTGTCGATCTCACGGGCTGGGCGGAGCTGCTCAACACCAAGGGCTACGGGCCGTACGAGGTCGAGTCGGCGGAGACGCGTCGTGGCGCCATCCGCAAGGCGGCCAAGGCCATCCGCCTGACCGGTCGACCCGTGGGGCTGGTGGTCTGGCGAGGTGCGCACTCTTGGGTCATGACCGGTTTCACATCGACCGCCGATCCGGCCTACGACAACCAGTTCATGGTCAAGGCGGCCTATATCCAGGACACCTGGTATCCGTCGGTGAGCACCATCTGGGGCGCCTCGAACCCGCCCGACACGCTCGTGCCCGTGGCCAAGCTGAAGGAGGACTACCTCCCCTACCAGCGTCCGCGCGCCCGCTATCCCAAGCGGGACGGCAAGTTCATGCTCATCCTGCCGGTGCTGCCCAGGAACACGGTCGCTCGCTAGGCCCAGCCTCCGGGCGTCGATGCGGGTTCGGTGGTCCCGGCTCCGCCGCCGGCGTCTCCCGAGCCTGCCACATCACTCCCCGGTGGGCTTTGCTCGCAGGACGCTGGGGAGTTCTTCCTCTGGCGCGGCCTCTTCGGCTTCAGGCGTATCGCCCGAGGCGTAGAGCTCCTTGGCCCGGTCCATCCACTCGTGGATCTTGCGGTTGACCTCAGGTGCGCCGACGAGGTCGACGGTCTTGTCTTGCGTGGCGAAGGCCGCCGGGTACATCACGAAGGCCTTGGTCTGCATGCCGCCGAGTCCGCCGTGGGAACCGACCTGATGCTCGAAGGGTGCGACCTCCTCGGTGGAGGGGTCGTACATGCTGATGATGAAGATGTCACCGATGTGCTCGTAGGAGTCGAGCTCGCGCAGGTTGGCCGGCGTGTGCTCGCTGTACCAGCGCAGCGGGTCCTCCCCTTCGACCTCGTCGGTATCGAGGTTGCGCACGCCGTCGCGGCTGATGACCAGCGCGCCGTGCTCCTCGGAGCGGACCATGATGAAGCCGATGCCCTGGTGGCGCACGAGGCCCGGCATGCAGCTCGGGGTGCAGCTGGGCGATGCCCTCGAGGCTGACGCGCTCGACGGATCTCGGTGAAGTAGATGTTGGCGAGGTTGCCGACTGGCGGCCACGACGAGGTCGGGGATCTCGTCCTCGTCCTTCGCCGGCGCCCTTGCACCTCGGGCTGCGTCGTTGACGTGCACCACGCCATCCTCGGACTCGCTGCGCAGGGCGCGGCTGACGATCCGTCCCGATGCGTGCCCGGCGTGCGGCTGGCCTCGGTCAGGAACGTGTTCACCGGAGCCCCAGCCCTCGACGTCGTTGGTGGCGTCGAGCGACGAGACGTCACCCTCCATGAGGCGAGCGCACGAGCTCTTCGAGGCCGATGCCGTAGCGGTCCTCGAACGGTGCGCCCTGGGTCTGGCCGTGATCGGAGACGAGGATGAAGTGGTACGGACGCGGCGCATCCTCGGCGGCTCGGCTGAGCGAGCGCATCATGCGGTCGACGCGGTCGAGCTGCTGCATCGATTTCGGGCCGCTCGGGCCCGGCGTGGTGAGCGACCTCGTCGTAGCCGAGGTAGTCGGCGTAGATGACGGGCGTGCCGCGGCCCATCTCGCCGATGATGAGGTCGACCACCATGTCGCGCATGATCGTGGTGGTGCTGGCCTTGAGGAACGGGAAGGGCATGCCGCGACTGATGCGCGGCTTCACGTCACGGACGCGCTGCCGACGCGCCTGGAAGTACTCGGTGATGACCGCCGTCACGAACTGGGCGATGCCACGGGTGAGGTTGTAGGGGTTGTAGAGGAACATGCTGAACGACTTCATCTGCAGCCCCTGGCCCTGCTTGCGCCAGCTGGGAGTTCGTGGCGATGGCACGCGTGGCCCCACCGGACACGAGGTTGCTGATGCTGGCACCACCATCGCGCAGCAGATCGCGTTCGTTGCTGGCATCGTCGCTCGATCTCGAAGGCGTCCTCGGGATGGTTCGAGACCATGAGGTAGTTGCGTTCCTTCTCCCACCAGCGGAAGGCCGGGATGCCCGGCTGCACGCCGTGGAGGATGCCCACCTGGCCGGCGGATGGTCATCGAGGGCGCGAGGGCCTCGTACTTGCCCAGGCGGTGCGTGCCCTCGCTCAGCCAGTCGTTGAGGAAGGGCATGTAGCCGGTGCGCAGAGCGTCGCGCAGGATGGGCTCCGCGAGGCCGTCGATCTGGAGGATGACGAAACCCGGGCCCGGGCCGATCATCGGTGTCGCCGCCGACACGCGGGCCATGCGCTTCATCGAGTGGCGGAAGAACGACTCGTCCTCGTCGAGGCCGATGATGGCCACGAGCACGGTGTTGATGGCGGCGATGAGGATCGACGCGACGAAGGCGAAGAAGAAGCCGTCGATGGCGATGCCGTCGACGACCCAGCTGGCGCCGAGCAGCGTCAGGCCCATGAAGACGACCGTCAGCACGCCGGTGACGATGACGTTGTTGATGCCGAGCGCCACGAACACGACCGGCCGCAGGACGAACGTGATGACACCGGCCACGAGCGTCACCAGCGCCGCCGTCGCGACGTTCTCCCAGAGCCCGCCACTGAAGGTGATGCTGTTCATCAGCTGGGCCACGATCAGCAGCGCGATGGTGTTGACGATGAGCACGGCAAGGCCGCGCATCATCAGGTGGCGCTTGCCGCGCGGCCAGTTCATGGCCGTGTCGTACTCGTCCTTCCAGACCGAAGCGATGCGATGGAAGAGCCCGGGCTTCTGCGGCTTGGTTCCCAGACGCTCTTCGAACTCGGAGCGTTCGAGCTCAGGGCTCTCGTCGGGTTCAGGTTCCTGCGGCGAGGTGGTCGTGGGGTCGGTCAAGTTCGGCGAGTCGCTCATGACCAGACAGTATGCGTGCAGCGGTCGGGCGCCGGCAATGCGGTTCCGGGATCCGTCGGCGCGGGGGTTGAGGATGGGCCCCCGCCGGCAGCATCGTCGGGTGCGTCCTGGAGCCGCTTGGGGATGAGGGCTCCTCGTCCGAGCAGGTAGTCTAGCCGGACCCATGGAACTGCTGACCGAGATCCTCGCGTGGGCGACGAGCCTGATCGATTCGCTCGCCGACCTGGTCACCGACTCGCCCATCACCTACCTGATCATCCTGGCCATGGCAGCGGTCGACGTGATCGCCCCGATCATCCCGGCCGAGGCCACGGTCACGGCTGCTTCCGTGCTCGCGGGCCAGGGCAAGCTCAACATCGTGTGGGTCATGGTCGCCGCGGGACTGGGCGCGTTCGTCGGCGACAACGTCGCCTACTGGATCGGGCGGGCCGCCGGGCGCCCGCTGGTGGAGAAGGTCCTGCGTGGCAACACCGAGCAGCTCGACAAGGTGCAGGAGCAGTTCGACAAACGCGGCGGGACCTTCGTCATCATCGGGCGCTTCGTGCCTGGGGGTCGCACGGCCGTCGCGATCGGTGCGGGCATCCTGCACTTCAGCTGGGCGCGGTTCCTGGTCTACGACGCTATCGCCGCGGTCATCTGGGCCTTTCAGGCCGCGATCCCCGGCTACATCGGTGGCTCACTCATCCAGGATCGCCCGTGGCTGGCGATGGTCTTCGGCTTCGCGCTCTCCGCGCTGTTGGCAGGAGGCATCGCGCTCTTCCAGCGTTGGTGGGACCGCCGCAAGCGTGTTCCCGTCGAGGTCCCGATCCAGCCGGCCGTCGTCGGCATCGGTGGCGTGGATGCCAAGATCGCTGCCAAGGTCGGGCCGGGTCCAGCGTCTCGTGAAGACACTGACGCCGAGCCTGCGGAGGCGCAGCAGGAACGGGAAGCGTCTGAGGCAGACGGGGACGAGGCCCCGACGAGTTGATCAGCGGCGAGGCCGGATCTCACCGGGCTCGTCGGTCGTGCCCTCGGGTCGCCGGGTCGCCAGCGTGCTCACCACGATGGCCATGCCGATGCCGACCCAGGCCATGAGCGAGGCCCACAGCACGCTGTAGTCGCCGATGTACAACAGGTCGCCGGTGCGTGCGCCGATGGCCTGCCCGACGAGCGCGCCGAGCACGCCGCCGACGAAGAGGCCGGGGATGTGCCAGCCGAGGTTTCCCCGCACGAAGATGTAGACGAACGTGTGGAAGGCACCCACGAACAGCGAGAGCACGAAGGCCGGCTCGAGCACGAAGGTGGCAAGACCGCCCTCCATGGCTCCGCCCTACGCAGCCGCGGGCTGATCGATGCGCCCGCCGCCGATGACCGCGTCGTCCTCGTCGTAGAAGACCGCGGCCTGACCCGGCGCCGGGGCCCAGGCGGCCTCATCGAGGTCGACGATCCAGGCATCGGGCGCGGTGGGCCGGATCTCACCAGCCACGAGCTCGGCGCGATGGCGGATGCGCACTCGTGCACGGAAGGCACCCTGGGGCGGAGCGTCGATGAACGAGACCTCGGTCACGCCGAAGCTGCGGCGGTAGAGGTCCTCGCGACGGCCGAGCGTGACAAGGTTGCTGGCAGGATCGATGTCCGCGACGTATTGCCGCTCACCAAGGGCCACACCGAGTCCGGAGCGCTGGCCCACGGTGTATGCCGGCGCCCCCATGTGCTCTCCGACGGTCGCGCCATCGGCGTCGACCAGCGGGCCCGGGGTCGGCTGCCAGCCGGTGCGCTGCTGGAGCTCGTTGCGATAGTCACCATCGCGAACGAAGCAGATCTCCTGGCTCTCGGGCTTGTCGGCGGTGATGAGCCCGTACCGTCGAGCGACCTCTCGAGCCTCCGGCTTGGTCAGCTCGCCCAATGGGAAGCGCGTATGCGCCAGCTGCTCCTGGCTGAGGCCGTAGAGGAAGTAGGTCTGGTCCTTCTGCTCGTCCACGCCGGTCATGAGCCGGTAGCGCACGCCGTCGGGCGCGGTCGGGTCGGCGGTCTCGAGGATCCGAGCGTAGTGGCCGGTGGCCACAGCTTCGCAATCGTAGAGATGGCGAGCCCGGCCGAGGAGGGCTCCGAACTTGACCAGTGAGTTGCACTCCACGCAGGGGCTGGGCGTGCGTCCATCGAGATAGGCCGCGAAGAACGGCTCCATCACGCCGGCCGCGAACTCGCGCTCGAGGTTGAGCACGTAGAACGGGATACCCAACTGGGCGGCGACGCGTCGGGCGTCTTCCGCGGCATCGAGCGAGCAGCAGGAGCGGTTGCTGGCGCTGTAGGTGTCGGCAGCGTCGTGCAGGCGCATCCATACGCCCACGACCTCGTGACCCTGCTCCACCAGCAGCGCCGCTGCAGCCGAGGAGTCGACGCCTCCGGACATGGCCGCGAGGATGCGCCGACGGGTCATGCCGCGGGCTCCCCTGCCCCGTCCTCGAGACGGGCGGTACCCTCGCGCAGCCGCTCGACGATCGGCGGCAGGGCGTCACAGATGGCGTCGATGTCGTCGTCAGAGGTGGTGCGACCGAGCGAGAGGCGCAGCGAGCCGCGGGCCTCTGCCGGCGGGAAGCCCATGGCGCTGAGAACGTGCGAGGGCTCGGTGGAGCCGCTGGTGCAAGCGCTACCCGTCGAACAGGCGATGCCTTCGAGATCGAGCCCGATGACGACGTCGTCACCAGAGGCGTCGCGCACGATGACCGAGAGCGAGTTGGGCAGGCGGTCGGTGGGATGGCCGGTCGACTCGACACCATCGATGTCGAGCGCTGTCCGGGCGAGCACATCACGCTTGGCCCCGACCGCCGCTGGGACGGTGGGCCGCTCGGCGGCAGCCAGCTCGAAGGCGACGCCCATGCCCACCGCGCCGGCCACGTTCTCGGTGCCGGCGCGGCGGTAGCGTTCCTGGGCGCCACCGTGGACCTGGGGCAGGATGGCCGTACCTCGGCGGATCCAAAGGGCGCCGGTGCCCTTGGGCCCTTCGACCTTGTGGGCCGCGAACGAGACGAGATCAGCCCCGAGCGCTTCCACATCGACCGGCAGCCAGGCCGCAGCCTGCACGGCATCGACGTGGACCAGGGCCGCGGAGCCTGCTCGTGTGCGCTCGATCAGCTCGCCCAGCGGCTGGATGGTCCCGACCTCGTTGTTGGCCCATCCGAGGCTGACGAGGATGGTCTTCTCGGTCAGGGCCGCGGTGAGGTCGTCGGGATCGACGCGTCCGTAGCGGTCGACCGGCAGGCGCTTGACCTCGAAGCCGTACTTCTCCAGGAGCAGGCACGACTCGAGCACGGCCTTGTGCTCGACCGCGGTGGTGATGATGCGGTGACCTTCCGCCTTGCCGGCCCAGGCGGCGCCCTTGACCGCGAGGTTGATGGCCTCGGTGCCGCCACCGGTGAAGACGAGGGCCCGTGGTTCGGCGCCGATCGAGGCGGCCAGCCGCTCGTGGGCTTCATCCATCGCGGCCCGGGCGCGACGGCCGGGCGCGTGGGGCGAGGACGGGTTCGCCTGGACGCCGCTCAGGTGCGGCAGCATCTGCTCCAGCACCTCGGGGCGCAGCGGGGCGGAAGCTGCGTAGTCAAGGTAGACGGTCACGAGACGATGATACGGCGGGGTGTCAGGACGCCTCCGCAGCCTCCCGTTGCTTCGCGCGTCGGAGATCCTCCTCACGGCCGCGCTCCCGGCGGCGGTCGTGCACCGAGAGCAGCCGCTTGCGCAACCGGATCGATGCGGGCGTGATCTCGACCAGCTCGTCGGCCGCGATGAACTCGATGGCCGACTCCAGCGTCATCGGCGGGGGCGGTGTCAGGCGCAGCGCCTCGTCATGGCTGTGCGTGCGGATGTTGGTGAGCTTCTTCTCCTTCGTCGGGTTGACGTCCATGTCGCCCGGTCGGGAGTTCTCGCCCACGATCATGCCCTCGTACACGGTCACGCCCGAGCCGATGAAGAACTTGGCTCGATCCTGCAGGTTGAACAGCGCGTAGGCGTTGGAGGTGCCCGCACGATCGGCCACGAGCACGCCGCTGGTGCGATGCTCGACCTCGCCGGCCCACGGTCCGTAGCCGTCGCCGATCTGGTGCAGCAGCCCGGTGCCACGGGTCTCGGTCAGGAACTGGCCGCGGTAGCCGACGAGGCCGCGGGTGGGCATGATGGCCTCGATGCGCGTGCGGCCGTCGGCGTCGGTGGTCATCTGTTCCATGCGGGCGCGGCGGGCTGCCAGGGACGCCGTGACGGTGCCGATGTGGTCGGGCGGGATATCGATGCTCACGCGCTCGTAGGGCTCGTGGATCTCCTCGCCGACCATGTGCAGCAGCACCTCCGGACGGGAGACCTGGAGCTCGAAGCCCTCGCGGCGCATCTGCTCGATGAGCACGGCCAGCTGTAGTTCGCCACGGCCACGGACCTCGAAGGTCTCGGCCGACTCGGTGGGGCGGAACTCGATGCTCACGTTGCCCAGCACCTCGCGGTCCAGGCGGGCGCGGATCTGGCGTGAGGTCAGGTACTTGCCCTCGCGCCCGGACAAGGGTGAGGTGTTGACGCCGAAGGTCATGCGCAACGTGGGCTCGTCCACGGTCAGGCGCGGCAACGGCCTCGCGTTACGTGGGTCGGTGATGGTGTCGCCGATGGTGATCTCGGGCAGGCCTGCCACGGCCACGATGTCGCCCGGACCAGCTTCGCTGATGTCGGCCAGCTCGATGCCCTCCGCGTGGGTGAGCGAGGTCACGGTGCCCTCCAGTCTGACCACACGCCCAGGCTCGACCGAGCCGTCCGGTGTCTCCTCCTCCTCGCGCAGGACCGTGATGCGTTGGCCCATGCGGACGTGACCGTTGCGCACTCGGCCGATGGCCATGCGGCCGACATAGTCGTTGGCCGCGAGGTTGGTGACCAGCAGCTGCAGCGGATGGTCCGGCGTGTAGGTGGGCGGTGGCGTGTGCTCGACGAGCAGGTCGAGCAGCGGCCGCAGGTCCGTGCCGGGTTCCGCGAGGTCCATCGTGGCCGTGCCCAAGCGGGCGTTGGTGTAGACGATGGGGAAATCGATCTGGTGCTCGTCCGCGCCGAGGTCCATGAACAGCTCATAGACCTCATCGACCACAGCGGCCGCGCGAGCGTCGCCGCGGTCGATCTTGTTGATGGCCACGATGACCGGCAGCCGGCGCTCCATGGCCTTCTGCAGCACGTAGCGCGTCTGCGGCAGCGGACCCTCTGCCGCGTCGACGAGCAGCAGCACGGAGTCGACCATGAGTAGGCTTCGTTCCACCTCGCCACCGAAGTCGGCGTGACCGGGTGTGTCCACGATGTTGAGTCGGATGCCGCCATAGTTGATGCCGGTCTGCTTGGCCAGGATGGTGATGCCGCGCTCGCGCTCCAGGTCCATCGAGTCCATCACGCGGTCGGCCACGACCTGGTCTTCGCGGAAGGCGCCGGACTGGCGCAGCATCGCGTCGACCAGGGTGGTCTTGCCATGGTCGACATGGGCCACGATGGCGATATCACGCATGTCGTCGCGGACAGCGTCGGTGGGCATGGTTGGTGAGGGGGTCGTGGTCATGGGAGCATCGATTGTCGCATGCGCTCCAGATTCGGCCTGACGCGTAACCGTCGCGGCCACGTATCCTGACGACGTGAGAGTTCGCGAACCCGTCGCCCGCCCCCTCGACATCGTGGCCGTGGAGCTGTTGCTCTCGGCGTCGCAGGCGTTCCTCGCCGGCGTGCTCCTGTACATGGCTGTCGGGTTCTGGGAGGACGCCGGCGTCGGCCTCGCGACACAGGCGGCCGTGTTGGGCCTCCTCGGCCTGGGGGTCGGCGGTGCCTGGCTCTTCTGGCTGCTCGGCGGCGTGGGCTGGCCCATGGCCGCGGTGAACGCGCCGGCCGGGCTGTTCCTCGCCTTCGTGCTGGTCATGGACTGGTCGGTCGAGGCCTTCGACATCGGCGGTGCTCCACTGGTCCTGGCCACCGCGGCCGCGACCTTCGGCGTCGTGGCCGGTGTCTTCCTCGACTCACCGCGACGCTGGCGCTGGGATCAGAGGGAACGGCTACGGTCCGGCGCGCAGGTCCCGACCATCTCGCCGACGACCAGGACGCTCATGGCCCAGGTCCCGCGCTCGCTCCCGCGACGTGAGCCGGAGCCCGAGCCGGTCAGCGAGCTGGCCGCACGCATCGAGAGCTCCGCCCTGCCCGGTCAAGGGCCGGACGCCGAAGACACCCCCTACCCGTCCGCTGCCCAGGTCGAAGATGGACTGGGCACATCTGCGCCTGAGCCGCCGGATGAGCCCGAACCCGAGTCCGAGCTGGCCGATGCGCCTGATGTCCCCGGCACACCGCTCGATGTCCCGGAGTCGCCTGAGCCCGTCATGCCCACGGTCAGGCTGGGCCGGAGTGCGGCCGGGACCACCGACGATGAGGATGACGATGATGACGAACCCATCGAGCTGCCCACGATGATCGAGCCGAAGGCACAGCGTTCACCGTGGGCCTGGGCCGCACCGCCCGAGTGGAATCGAGATGAGGACGACGGCAGCTCCAGCGACCGCTCGGCGAAGGACGCATGACGGTCGGCGCGGTCATCGTCCCTGATGGCGTGAACGAAGCGCTCGCCGACGCCACCGGACGTGCGGCCGTACGTCGCATCGTGGACTCGGCCTGGGCCGGCGGTGCCATCCCCATCATCGTCGTGGCCGCCGACCCCGACGGGCGTATCGCCGAGGCACTCGACGGCTCGCCGGCCCGGATCGTCGATCCGGAGCGGGCGTCGGGCACACAGACCTACATGGTCGGAGCCCGTGCGGCGCATGCGGCGGTCCAGGAGACCACCGCGGTCCTGCTCTGGCCGGGCCGCATGACCTGGGCCGACCCCGAGACCGTGACCTCACTCATCGAAGCCCACGGCCGCTCGCCGGTCGAGGTGACGCGTCCTCGCCGCGCCGGCGAGTCCGGCTGGCCGGTGTTGGTTCCGGTCGGGCACATCGCCCACGTGCTGGCCAATCCGGCCGGTGACATCGCCGACGCTGTCGCTGACAGCGAGGTCGCCGCGGTGGAGCTGGGCGACCCTGGTTCAGTGCTGGGAGCCGAGGTGGCGCTCGACGATCTCCCGGACTACGCCGGCCCACCGGAGCCGGTGGGTGGGCCACCACCCGAGTGGGGTGCGGCCGCGGCAGAGACCCCCGAGCCGGAACTCGAGGAGCCGATCTAGTCGTCTGTCCGCGCTTGCGACTTGAGCGCCAGGCCAAGCTCGTCGAGCTGGTCGGTATGCACCGGCGATGGAGCGTCGAGCATGAGGTCGGAGCCCGATGATGTCTTGGGGAAGGCCATGACCTCACGGATGTTCGACTGGTCGGTGAGCAGGGCGATCCAGCGGTCGATGCCGAGGGCGATGCCACCGTGGGGCGGAGCGCCGTACTCGAAGGCCTCGAGGATGCCGCTGAACTGCTCCTCCTGTGCCGCTGCATCGTGGCCCATGAGCGAGAACGACCTCGAGAGCATCTTGCGGGTGTGGAAGCGGACGGAGCCACCGCCCAGCTCCCAGCCGTTGAGCGCGATGTCGTACTGCTGCGCGCGGGCGCGGCCGGCAGGATCCTCCCGGCTCGCGACGAGCGGGTCGCCGGAGTTCGTCGCGAGCAGCTCCTCGTCTTCCGGCAGCACCGCGCTGAAGGGGTTGTGCGTGGCGTCCCAGCGGGCGTTGTCATCATCCCAGTGGTACATCGGGAACTGGTAGACCCAGACATAGCTGAGGACCGAACGATCGAACATCTCATGACGGTCGGCCAGCTCCACGCGCAGGGTGCCCAGCACCTCCTGTGCAGTGATGTCCTTATCGGCCACGATGAGCACGAGGTCGCCGTTCTGGGCCCCTGCTTCGGCCGCCAGGTCCTGGGCCATCTGCTCGCCGACGATCTTGACGATCGAGCCACGGATGCCGCCCTCGACGTCGAGCGCCAGCCATACGAGTCCGCCAGCGCCGGCCTTCTTGGCCTGCTCGGTCAGCTCGTCGACCTGCTTGCGGGTATAGCCACCGAGGCCCGGCGCGGCCAGACCGAAGACGCGACCGCCGGCGTCGAGCACGGACTCGAAGACACGGAAGCCTGACTCCGCGGCCAGCTCGCCGAGGTCGTGCAGCTCCATGCCGTAGCGAACGTCGGGCTTGTCCGAGCCGTAGCGGTCGATGGCCTCGCGGTAGCTGAAGCGCGGGAAGGGCTCGTTGAGCAGCGGCCGCTGGGGGGTCACGGCCTGGCTCACGGCCAGGCACATCTCCTCGACCCAGGCCATCACGTCGGTGTCGTTGACGAAGCTCATCTCAAGGTCGAGCTGGGTGAATTCCGGCTGGCGGTCGCCTCGTAGATCCTCGTCGCGCAGGCAGCGGGCGATCTGGTAGTAGCGGTCGAAGCCGCTGACCATGAGCAGCTGCTTCATCTGCTGCGGGCTCTGCGGCAGAGCGTAGACGGAGCCGGGCTGGAGGCGCGAGGGCACGATGAAGTCGCGAGCGCCCTCGGGCGTCGACTTGATCAGCAGCGGCGTCTCGATCTCCACGAAGCCGGCGTCGTCGTGTGCGTCACGGATGGCCTTGACCATGCGGCTGCGGGCCAGCAGGCGCCGCTGCAGCGGTTCGCGCCGCAGGTCGAGATAGCGGTACTTGAGCCGGATCGATTCGTCGACCTCGGCATCGGGATCATTGAGCACGAACGGCGGCGTCTGGGCCGAGGCCAGGATCGCGATCTCGGTCGCGCGCAGCTCGATGTCACCGGTCTCGAGCTTGTCGTTCTCCATACCCTGGAGTCGCTTGTCGATAGTGCCGCTGACGCGCACCACGAACTCCGGGCGGACGGTCTCGGCGATGGCGTGGGCCTGCGGCGAGTCGGCGTTGTCGATGACCACCTGGGTGATGCCATAGCGGTCACGAAGGTCGAGGAAGATGAGCTGGCCGAGGTCGCGTCGGCGGTGGACCCAGCCGGCGAGGGTCGCGGGCTTGCCGACGTCGTCGAGGCGAGCGTCGGCGCAGGTCAGGTCACGGTAGGTGGTCGATCTCACAGGGCACGTCACACGGAGCGAAAGGGATGGTGTCCCCTGAGCCTAGCGGACCGCGCGCCTCCAGGTGCTGGCCGCCGCCGACGCTCGTGGGTAGCGTCCGTACTGGCTCCCCGTGGCCGTGGCTCCCCGTGGTCCTGTCGGTGTGGGTGGCTCGGTGACCCGGCGGGCGCGAGAGAGGTGACCCGACGGGCGCGAGAGAGGTGACCCGGCTATCCCATCCTGGCTGAACTCGACCAGCCCTGGGCCTTCAGTGCACGATCTGAGTCCGGTGCGCAACAGGACTGACGATCCGAGCCCGCCGGAGGCTGGGACGATGCACTTCCCTGTCGATGACGGCGAGTTCAGGCATCAGAGGATAGCCGCGGGAGCCAAGAAGGCCCGGCCTGGGACCCTAGCGCAGAGCGGCCTCGAGCAGGGCCCGGAAGGTGGGTTGGAGCTGCTTGGCGAAGGTGTCGGTGACGTGGCTCTTGTCGCGCCAGACGAGGATGGTGCCCTGCACCAGGGGGCATGGGTCGTAGCTGCAGATCTGGCCATAGAGCCCGCCCCAGGTGGCGCCGCGAGCCTTGGTCGTGGCCTTGAGCACGTTCTCGATCTTGCGCCAGCCCTGCCCGGCCTTGGGTGTCGCGCAGGCGGAGATGTCGGCCCGGTGCTTCTTGAGGCACTTGCGCGGATTGCCCCGGTTATGAGGCACGTTCCCGAGGACGAGCACCTTGCTCGCCTTCGGCAGGGCCATCAGCGTCCTATGGAGGGCCCGCTTCCAGACCGCCGGGCGCTGGGCCTTGGGGTACCGCAGGCCGTTGGGGCGCTGCAGGTTGTAGCGATCCGAGTGCGCGATGACGATGAGGTCCGGCGGCTTGGCCCTGAGCTTCTTCATGACCTTGTGGCGCCAGGCGTCGCAGCTGGCGCCCTGGTCGACGTACTTCTGGCTGTTCACGTACAGGCCCAGCAGCGCGGGACAGGCGGTCTTGGCCATCGTGAGCAGGCGCCAGCCCTTGTTCCGGGCGATGCGACGGATGGGTGACGACCACATCAACGAGTGGGAATCGCCGATGAGCACGACCCTCGTGTCGGCACCCCGCTTCCCGAAGCCGCAGACCACTGGCTTGGACTTGCCCTGGCCGGTGATGCACTTCGAGCGGATCGGCGGATACGAGGTCTTGGCTGCGGCGAGGCGCGGCTTGAGCGCCGCCGGCAGTCGCCGCTGGTCCTGCTCACGGGCGTTGCTGCGTCCGTCGCGGTCACGGTCCTCGCGCCCGTCGTTGACGCCGTCGCCGTCGGTATCGCGCACCCCGGGGTTCGTGCCGAAGCGCTGCTCGCCGAGGTTGCCCAGGCCGTCCTTGTCGTTGTCCTCGGCAGAGTCGATGACGCCGTCGTGGTCGGAGTCACGGACGTTCGGGTCGGTCACGCCGTAACGCTTCTCGAAAGCATCGGCGAGGCCATCCCTGTCACGGTCGGCCGCCGTGGCGGGTAAGACTGCCACGAGCGTCAGGAGCAGGGACATGCTGGCGCCCAGGGCGCTTCGACGACGCATGTGGGAGAGCCTAGCGCAGCGATCTCCGTGTGCGTACAGAGCCGAGCAGCACGCCGCCGAGGATGAGGACGACGCCCAGCAGCTGGACCGTGGTGGGCGTTTCCGACAGCACGATCATGGCGATGGCCGTGGCCAGCACCGGCTGGATGAGCAGGATCAGCGAGGTCGTGGCCGCCGGTAGGCGGGGCAGGGCCGTGGCGATCATGACCTGGCCCGCGACCTGTGCCGAGAGCGCGAGCAGGAGCAGCCAGGCGTGCATCGGCAGCGACGGCAGCGGATCGAAGTCGCCCACGATGAGGCCCGCCGCGAGCGCGGTCAGTCCGCAGGTCACGGTGGAGTCGAAGATGGGGCCGGCCGCGTGTCGTCGGTCACGACCCTTGCGCAGGATGAGCAGGTAGCCCGCGTAGCAGACGGCCGTGAGGATGCCCAGGATCGAACCCAGCACCGGATCCCGGCCGTACGGCTCCGCCTCGAGCACGCCGCTGATGAAGACGACGCCGCCGAGCGCGATGGGCACGGCGATGGCTTGCGCGAGGCTGGGCCGCTCGCCCCAGATGAGCCAGGCGGCGATCATGACGATGACGACCTGCAGGTTGACCAGCACCGTGGCCAGACCGGCGCCCATGAGCAGGATGGCGTGGTGGAACAGCAGCAGGTCGCCGGCGAAGAAGACACCCGCGAGCAGGGCCCAGCCGCGGGCCTGAGCCGATCGCGGGCCGAACACGCCGTCCTCGCGCCGCATCAGCCACCACAGCAAGGGCAGCGCGTAGAGACAGCGGAAGAACGTGGCCGTGCTGGGCGAGGCCTCCGAGAGGACGAAGAGGATGGCCGCGGTGGAGATGCCCACGGCTGCGGTCACCGCGGCCGCTCGGGGGTGGCTGTCGAAGAGCTGGAGCGGACGATGGTCGGCCGCTTCCACCTGCGGCCCGGCCGTCACCGCAAGACGCCGCGCAGTCGCTCCCGCCAGTCGCGGATGCGGTTCCAAGTGGGATCGATGATGACGTCGAAGGTGCCCGGGTGTCGCAGCGGCGATCCCTTGAAGCGGCGCTTGAAGACGCTGAAGCCCTCCCATGAGGCATCGACGGTGTCGTCATCGGGCTCGCGCACGCCCCACAGGTCGAGCGTGGCCGTGCCGGCCTCCCGCAATGCTCGCTGCAGCTCGGCCATGGCCGCATACGGCCCGCGCCTCTTGCCCAGCTCCCTGTCGCGCGTGGAGGCCGCGTAGAGATAGAACGCGCGGTCGCCGGTCCTGGGCGCGATGGCGCCAGCGAGGGGCGTGCCCTCGTGTTCGGCGAGGGCCAGGAACCAGTCACCGCTCGCGGCCAGTGGCTCTGCCAGGTGGCCCAGGAACCCGCGACTGCGGATGCGGAACCCCTGCCGCTCGGACGTCTCGGACAGCAACGCGTGGAACGCATCGAGCACCGCCGGATCGCCGGCGCGATCGAGCGTCACGGTCGTGCCCTCGCGCACGGCTCGCCGGGACTCGGCCCGCGCGTCCTTGCCCCAGCCGGCGACCGGATCGTCACCGGCCTGCAGGTCGATGAGGCGGGTGGTCGGCGCCTGCAGGTCATGGGCCGCGAGCTGGCCGGATGAGCGGAAGACCCGGCCCACGACCGCATCACCCGCCGCGTCGCCGGTGCCTCGAGGGTCGAACTTGATGACGATGCCCTTGCGCTCGCGGGCGTGCACCTTGAGGCCCGTCAGCAGGCGAGCCAGCACCTCCGCCGCATCATCGGCATCGCGATCCCAGACCGGCCCATGCGGGACGTAGAGGATGGTGCGGCCGAACGAGGTGGCACGATCGAGCACCTGGGCCAGACCGCGGATGTGGCCGCCGCCGTCGACGACCACGAGCCGGGACCAGTGCTCGCCAGGCTCTCCTGTCCCGGCCTCGCCCCAGGCCCACGACTGCAGCACGTCGGCCTCGGGTCGTGAGGCCACGAAGGCGGTCCAGTCGGCGCGGTCGGCCTCGGTGGCGGCGCGGAGCGTCAGCGTCATCAGCGCAGCTCCGACCTCAGCCGTCTTCGCCGTGCCGGTGCTGGGCGTGGGCGCGAGCCAGGTCGCGGGCCAGCTCGGTCACGTCGACCTGTCGCTGGGTGCCGGCCATGAGGTCCTTCACCTGCACATGTCCGGTCTCGAGCTCGTCGCCGCAGATGACGGCGAAGTGTGCGCCGGCCTTGGCTGCACCATCGAGCTGCTTGCCCAGGCGGCGCGAGGTAAGGTCCGGCCGCGTGGCCAGCCCGGAACCGCGGAGCTCCGTGGCCAACTGCAGGCGTACGACGGTGTCGTCGGGGTCCGCGCCCACGACCACGACCGCCGGCTTCCATGGCTCGGCCGCGGGTGCCGCGTCCTGCTCGGACAGCGCGAGGACCACACGATCGAGGCCGATGCCGAAGCCGATGCCCGGCGTGGCCTTGCCACCCAGCAGCTCGATCAGCCCGTCGTAGCGGCCGCCACCGCCGAGCGCCTGTTGTTGGCCCTCGGCGCCGGAGCGATAGAACTCGAAGGCGGTGCGGGTGTAGTAGTCCAGACCCCGCACCAGTGAGGCTTCGATCCGGGGCTCGATCGACACGCCCTCGAGGTGTGCCAGCAGTCCGTCGAAGTGCGCCTGGCAGTCAGCGCAGAGGTGCTCGGTGATCGCCGGAGCGCCGGCGATGAGCTCTGTCATGCGCTCGTCCTTGGAGTCAAGCAGGCGCAATGGCGCCGTCGCAAGACGAGCGCGTTCCAGGTCGGGCAGGTCGGCTTCGAAGCGGCCGAAGTAGGCCTGCAGCTCCTCGATGTAGGACGGGCGGCAGGCAGCATCGCCGATGGAGTTGACCAGCACCTGCACGTCGGTCAGGCCGACCTCCGCGAAGAAGGCCATGGCCAGCTCGATGATCTCGGCGTCGATGGCGGGGCCGGGATCGCCGATGGCCTCCACGTCGAACTGCCAGAACTGGCGATAGCGGCCGGCTTGCGGACGGTCGTAGCGGAACATCGGTCCGGTCATCGTCAGCTTCACCGGCTGTGGCCAGGTGCGCATACCGTGCTGGACGTAGGCCCGGGCGATGCCGGCGGTGGGCTCCGGGCGAAGGGCCCAGCGTTCGCGTTCCGACTCACCACGCCCTGCCTGTACGCGGAAGAGCTCCTTCTCGACGACATCGGTGACCTCACCGACGCCGCGCTCGAAGACTGCCGAACCCTCGAACATGGGTGTCTCGATAGGCGCGAACCCGTAGCGCATGGCGAGGTCGCGGGCGGCCTCTTCCAGCTTCAGGAAGACGGCGCGCTCAGGGGGTAGCAGGTCACGGGTGCCCCGAGGGGCCTGGAACTTGGGCATCGTCCTCCGATTCTAGCGGCGCCGACGGCGGGCCGACGCGCCGGCGATCAGGTGCGGTCGCGCTGGACGGAGTAGACGTCCTTGAGCTGCTCGAGGTGTGCCATGACCCTCGAAAGCTGAGCTACCGACGAGACCTCGATGGTGGCCTGGACCGTGGCGCGGTGGTCCTTGTGCACGTTCACCGAGGCCGCCACGATGTTGATCCTGTCGTCGGCCACGACGTTGCTGATCTCACCCAGAAGGCCGGTACGGTCGTAGGCCTCGATGAGGATGGCGATGGGATACGTCTGTTGGGTCGCGGTCTCCCACTCGACGTCGATGAGCCGCTCCACGGCCCGCTCGTTGACGACCGTGGGGCAGGTCGCGAGGTGGACGGTGACACCACGACCTCGGGTGATGAAGCCCATGATCGGATCGCCCGGGATGGGATGGCAGCACTTGCTGAAGCGCACGAGCAGGTCGCCCACGCCACGCACGCTGACGCCACCGGGCTGGCGGGGTGGTGGTGCCACCTGGGGCAGCTGCACCTCGTCCACGTCGTCGCTGACGCCAAGCCGCGACACGACCTGCTGCGCGCCGATCTGGCCGTAGCCGACGGCGGCGTAGAAGTCGTCGAGCGACTTGAGATTGTGGTGGTCGACGAGCTCGTCGAGGATCTCGCTGGGGACCTTGTCGAGCGAGGTGCGGGCGAGGCGGTGCAGCTCGCGGTCGAGCACCTGCTTGCCGTGAGCGATGTTCTCGTCGCGCTCCTGGTGCTTGAACCATTGGCGGATCTTCTCGCGGGCATGCCGGGTGGTGACGATGGTGAGCCAATCGCGCGAGGGTCCGTGGGCCGACTTGGTGGTGACGATCTCGACGATGTCGCCGTTCTTGAGCTTGTAGTCGAGTGGCACGAGGCGGTTGTTGACCTTGGCGCCGATGCAGGCGTGCCCGACCTCGGTGTGGATGCGGTAGGCGAAGTCCAGCGGCGTGGCCCCAGCCGGCATGTCCTTGACGTCGCCCCGCGGGGTGAAGACGAAGACCTGGTCCTGGAAGATGTCGAGCTTGACGCCCTCGATGAACTCGGTCGCGTCGCTGACGTCCTGTTGCCACTCCATGAGCTGGCGGACCCAGGCCAGCTTGGCGTCGTAGGCCCGGTCGGAACGCGAGCCCTCCTTGTAGCGCCAGTGCGCGGCGATGCCGACCTCACTGATGTTGTGCATCTCCTGCGAGCGGATCTGCACCTCCAGCGGCTTGCCGTCGAGGGCCACGACAGCGGTGTGGAGGCTCTGGTAGCCGTTGTTCTTGGGCATCGCGATGTAGTCGTCGAACTGCCCTGGGATCGGCCGCCACAGCGAGTGCACGACGCCGAGCGAGGCGTAGCACTCGCGGACGTTCGCCACGAGGACGCGCAGGGCGTGGACGTCGTAGATCTCACCGAACTCCGCACTCTTGCGCTGCATCTTCCTGTAGATGCTGAAGATGTGCTTGGGTCGTCCCGAGAGCTCGGCCACGATGTCCGACTCACGCAGCGCTTCGTCGAGCACCTCCATGGCCCGCTCGACATAGGCCTCGCGCGCCTTGCGATGGCTCTCGAGCTGGCCTGCCAGCTCGCGGTAGGCCTCGGGGTCGATGTACTTGAACGACAGGTCCTCGAGCTCCCACTTCATCTGCCAGATGCCCAGGCGCTCGGCCAGCGGCGCGTAGATCTCGGCCGTCTGCTTGGCGATGCGCAGCTGCTTCTCCGGCGGCAGGGCCGCGAGCGTGCGCATGTTGTGCAGCCGGTCGGCGAGCTTGATGAGGACGACCCGGATGTCCTCGGCCATGGCCAGGAACATCTTGCGGATGTTCTCCGCCTGCTGCTGCTCGTGGCTCAGGGTGCTGAACTTGCCCAGCTTGGTGACGCCGTCGACGAGTCGGGCGACATCGGCCCCGAAGCGTTCCTCCACGTCACCGAGCGAGTACTCGGTGTCCTCCGGAACGTCGTGCAGCAGAGCGGCCGAGACGGCTACCGGATCGAGGCCCAGCTCAGCCAGGATCTTGGCTACAGCCAGCGGATGGGAGACATATGGTTCGCCGCTCACGCGCAGCTGGTCGCCGTGAGCCTCGACCGCGAATGCGAACGACGAGGCAAGGGGCGAAAGGTCAGCCTGGGGGTATCGCTCGTGCAGCTCCTGCTCGACCTGCACGAGCGTCCGCTGCATGCCCTTGGGCGAGAAGTCCTCCGTCCTGGAGGGTCGAGCGCTGCGCTTGGCGCGCTGGGGCGCGACCCTACCCACCGTTCCCTTGGGGTCGGTGGTGCCGCGCTTCTCGGTCGGGGGGCTGGTCATCTGCTCCGAGTGTAGCGAACGCGCGCACGAAGCCCGTACGCCTTGTTGGCCTCAAGGCAGCGTGGACCAGTCAGTGCGTGGGCACGGCTGCCGAACGATGTGAGTCGCCGGTCAGCTCTCGCTGTCGGTCTCGCCTTGCTCGGCCGCGGCGGAGAGCACGCGCACAGCCTCCTCCGCAAGTGCCCCGTCCGCAGCCACGAGCACCCAGACGACATCGCCGGCGGCGAACAGGTTCAACAACGGGAAGCCGGGCCTGGCGTCGTCGCTGACGAGCATGACGCTGCGCCCAGCGATGGACTCTTCGACGAAGCGGGGCCGCTCCGTGTTGAGGCCCAGGATCTCGAGCCACACGTCGACGGTGAGCTCGGCATCGATGCCGTCGACACGGTGTGCCTGGACGACCACGACCTCCGTGTCGGAGATGGGCAGATAGGCGTTCGCCGCGGCGTAGTCTCCGAGCGTCTTACCCTGGACCGCGAGCATCTCCTCGAACACGGCGCGTTCGTCGTCCGACATGCTCGCGGCGAGCTCCTCGCCGGTGGCGGTCGTCAGTTCCTCTCGCAGCGGGATGCCGGCGAGCTGCTCGGGTACCAGGGCCCGCAACTCCTCGATGTGCGCGTCCGCTGTATCGGGGACAGCCGTCGGAGCGGGCGAGGTCTCGGCCTCTTCCCGTGCCAGCACGGCCGCCGACGGCAGCACAAGGGCGAGCGCGACCACCAGGGCCGCCAGAGGCTGGAGCCGGGTCAAGCGCTCAAACCCAGGTGCCAGCCACGTTCATGGGAGCTGGGAGATGGCCTCTGCCTGCAGCTCGGGACTGGACGCGACGACGAACCACACGGTATCGCCTGATGCATAGATATCGATGGCGGAGCCCGGCTCGTCGGGAACGGTGATCCGCGTCACTGCTCGCCCGGCGACCTCAGCCTCAGCAACCTCTGTCCCTTCGTCGGCGTCGGCGGTCCACATCTCGACCATCAACGCCTCACCCACCTCCGGCTCCATGCCCGGGATCTGGAAGGCGATGACCCAGGCTCCCTGCGCCTCCTCCTCGAAGAGGTCATCGAAGGTCATGGCCTGGCCGACCAGCACATCCTCGAGCCCGATGCCGAGATCTCCCATCAAGGCGTCGAGCTCCGGGGTCGACTCGAAGTCATCGGAGGTGCCGGTGATGACCTCGATCCGGCCGGCGAGCGCGACTCCGCCGATCTCCGCGGGGAAGAGGTCGACGAAGGCCTGCGCCTCCGGCGAGAGCGCGACCTCCGGTGCGGCCGACTCCTCCTGCGCCAGCGCCGTACCCGTGGGCACCAGCAGCGCAGCGGCCATGAGCAGTGAAACGATCCTTGCGAGCTTCATCGCCTCCTCCAGTCCTCTGTTGGTGGCGAAAGTCTACGCCTGTCCGACGATATCGAGAACGCAACATCGACCGAATCGGGACGCAACCGGGAAGTGAGCGCAAGCCCGCGATACGGGTGTACGGTGCGACCGTGATGCCGTGGCGTTCCGCCTTCCGCGAGAAGGTGAAGACTCTCTCTGTCCTGGCCGTGCTCTCGATGAGCGCCATCGTCTCGTGTACGACCGTGGCCTCCTCCGGAACCGCCACGCCGCCCGACGCGGTGGCCGTGGAGCTTGTCGCGGCCTCGTCGGTGCCCGCACCCAGCCACACGCCGCTGGTCACGCCGAGCCCCTCGCCCACGGCTTCGCCGGTGCTGACCTCCAGCCCCACGTTGGAGGCGGAGCCGGCGCTGGAGGACGCGACCGAAGAGCCGACGCTCGACGAGAGGACCACGGCCAAGCTGCAGAGGATCCTCGACAACCAGGTGGCCAACAAGGACGTGGCGGGCCTGCAGGCGGCGGTTCGGCTGCCATCCGGGAAGACGTGGCTGGGAAGCGCCGGCAACGCCGAGTTCAGCCCGGATCGCGCCCTCGATGACGACGACCAGATGGCCATCGCCAGCGTGACCAAGACCTTCATGGCGGCGCTCATCCTGCAGCTCGCCGAAGAGGGCAAGATCGATCTCGACGCCACCTTCGGCACCTACTTCCGCGACGCTCCCCGCAAGGACACGGTCACGGTCCGGCAGCTGCTCAGCCACACCAGCGGCATCTACAACTACTGGAGCAACCCACGCTACGGCGAGATCACCAAGGCCTGGTGGCAGAACCCTGCGGCCGGCGGCGACAAGGCGCGCTCGAAGCGATGGACGTACGAGGAGATGATGGAGCTCGTGCGCAGCGGTGAGTTCAAGCCGGGCAAGGACTACGGGTACTCCAACACCAACTACCTCATCCTGCGCATGGTGGCCGAAGCGGTGGAGGGCAAGCCCATCCACAGGCAGCTCAAGGAACGCTTCTTCGAGCCGCTCGGCCTCGACGACACCATCTACCAGCCGGCCCAGAAGCCACGCGCGGATGCCGCCCACGGGCACTGGGAATGGTCTGGCAATCACAACGACCACACCAAGGCCTCGCGCTACATCCCGTTCATGGCCGCCGCCAGCATCGCCGATGGCGCCGGCGCCATGGCCTCCACGGCACGAGACCTGTCGGCATGGGCTTCGGCGCTCTACGGTGGTGAGGTGCTCTCCGATGGCTCGCTCGCGGAGATGACCACGTTCCTCGCACCCGGCTACTACGGTCTCGGTGCCTATCCCAAGGTCTACGCAGGCAACCGCGGCGTCGGGCATCGGGGCGGCATCCGTGGCTACGAGTCGACGATGTTCCACTTCCCGGAGAGTGGCGTCACGATCGTGCTGCTCTCCAACCAGGGCAACTGGGGTGTGGACGCGCCCATGGAGAAGCTGGTGAAGGCGGTGCTGGGCCAGGCTTAGCGGGCGATCGCGCGCAGCGCCTCGCGGGCGGCGGCCTCCTCATCCCAGGGCAGCTCGCCCGCTGCCGTCTCGATGGTCTTCTCGTGACCCTTGCCGGCCAGCAGCACAGCATCGCCGGGGCGGGCGCGGCGCATGGCCTCGGCGATGGCCTCGGCTCGGTCGGGGATCACCAGCAGATCATCGCCACGCTGCTTGCCGGCCGCCTCCGCGCCCTGTGCGATGGCGTCGAGGATGGCCTCGCGGTCTTCGCTCCGCGGGTCCTCGTCGGTGACGATGACGAGGCGAGCGCGCTCCCCTGCCACGCGCCCCATCGGCTCACGTTTGGTGGGGTCGCGATCCCCGGCCGAGCCGAAGACGGCGACGAGCCCGGTATCAGGATCGGTCGGTGCCAACTCGTCGAGCACCTTGGCCAGCGACTCGGCGGTGTGAGCGTAGTCGATGACGACGCTGAAGCCCTGGCCCTCGTCGACGCGCTGCATCCGTCCGGGCACCGCCGGGAGGTCGGCCAGCGCTCTCGCTGCCGCATCGGGGTCGAGGCCCAGCGCCAGGGCTACGCCCATGGCCGCGAGCGCGTTGGCCACGTTGAAGCGCCCGGCCAGCCGCAGCGGCACCGTGCCCTGCCAGTCGGACGTGCGCATCTCGACGCGCATCCCCGACGGCGTCTCGGCGAGGCCGACGGCAGAGAGGTCGAGCTCGGTCCGGTCATGTGGAGCCAGGCCACGGCCGAGGCCGTAGCGGATGACGGCGGCGCCGGCCTCGGTCGCCACCGCGGCGCACGATTCACCCTCCGGGTCGTCAGCGTTGACGACCGCGTGCTTCCCGAAGCCCTTTTCCGGGTTCTCCTCGTCCACGGCCAAGCGTGAGAAGAGACTGCGCTTGGCGGCCTTGTAGGCGTCGAGCGTGCGATGGAACTCCAGGTGTTCCGAGGTGATGTTCGTGAGGACGGCCACGTCATACGCCGTGCCGCGTACCCGTTGCTGCGCCAGCCCGTGCGAGGTCGACTCGACGACGGCCCAGCGATCGCCGGCGGCGTGCATGGCCGCGAGGTAGCCCTGGAGCTCCGGCGCTTCGGGCGTGCTCGTGCGCGCTTCGTTGCCGAGGCTGCGGCCCGCGACGATGACGTCGGTGGTGCCGAGCAGGCCAGTGGGGCGACCGGCGCTCTCGAGCAGGGCGCGGACGAGGTAGGCCGTGGTGGTCTTGCCGTCGGTGCCGGTGATGCCCACGATCCCCAGGTCGTGTGACGGGTCTCCGGCACGCCAGGAGGCGGCGACGCCCAGCGCCACCTTGGCGTCACAGGCCACCAGCTCGGGAACGGTGATGCGGGGCACGGGTCGCTCGACGATGACCGCCGCCGCCCCGGCGTCCACGGCGCCTGGGACATGGTCGTGGCCGTCGGTGTGCTGTCCGCGGCGGGCGACGAACAGATCGCCCGGTGCGATCAGCCGCGAGTCGTAGCGGACCGCGCTGATGGCCGGGTCTGCCTCGGCGTGATGGGCCGGTAGCGGCTCCGAGGCGAGCAGGCCGCGGCGGTGCAGCAGGGCCCCGAGCTGCGACAGGCGTGGCTCAGTCACCGGTCGGCGCCGGCGCCAGGGGCGTATCGGGGTCGAGGCCGCTGCGACGTCGCGCCAGCCTGACCCAGGCCCGCCGGCCACGCTGATACAGCCCGCGGACCGGGGCGTTCAGCACGAGATCGAAGGTGCCGCCGTACTCGACGACCCGACCGCCGAAGCCGGCCTTGAAGTGCGCGATGCCCTTCGTCGACCGGCCCCACATGTCGAAGATCGAGGCCCCTGCAGCCTGGCAGCGAAGGATGGCCTCCCACTCGAAGAAGTGGCCGGCGCGGGCCTTGCCACCGGCCTCGTTGAGACCACCGTAGAGCTGGGACATGCGGTCACCGCTGGTCACGATCATCTTGCTCGAGACCGCGGTGCCGTCGGCGAGGTAGCCGATGAGGATGCGGGCGTCCCCGGTCTTCGCGAAGGCTCGGTAGACGTCTGCGTAAGCCTCGATGGCACGTGGGATGAAGCCGCTGCGCCGGGCGGTCTCAGAGAGGATCTCGTAGAAGTCCTCCATCGCCTCTTCGCCGTGCTCCTTCACGTAGGCGCCCTTCTTGCGAGCGCCGTTCGTGTATCGGCGGCTGGACTTGTAGACGTCGTGCCAGAGCTCCTCCTCGGTCAGCGAGAGGTCGATGACCTGGGTCGAGGTCAGCTGCACGACATCGGCCTCCACCCAGCCGGCAGTCGCGAAGAGCGGGTGGTGGTCGGCGCCCTCGAGGCCGGGGTCGGCGGTGACGTGGGTCAGCCGCCTGGAGCGGGCGAACTCACGCAGGGCCTGCGTCCAGGCATCGAGGCTGGCCTGGTCGAACACGCTCGCGACCGGGCCGCGCGGGGCGTAGGCCATGGCGAAGGGTCCGGGGCCCAGGCTGCGCGTGAGGAGCTGGCCGCCGATCGGCCCGGAGCCTCCGTCGGCCACCACGCGCGCGCTGCCCCAGCCGTACGGTGCCTTGGCCGCGGCCCAGGCGCTCATCTGCAGCGGGAAATCGGTGTCCGAACCACCGACGAACGCATCCCAGGCGTGGTCGTCGGCACGCAGCGTCTCGAGGTCGGCGGTCATGGCGCTATCTTCGCATCCTCCGTAGGCCGTCGATCACCCGGCGCCTGATGCTGGCCATCCGCTCGGCACCAGTGCGCAACACGATGTGTCGGGCGGGTTCGCGCTCGACCCAACCGGCACCAAAGCCGCGCTTGTGCTCGTACAGGCCGCGGTTGGGGTCGCCCGTCCTGGGCGGTCCACGGTGACCCGGAAGGTCCACGCCGCCGAGCTCGATGGCTGGGCAACCCTCAGCATGTGCGCCACGGATGGCGGTCCAGCGCACGAGATGCATCGCGCCGGGCAGCTCGCGGCGCATCGACGCATCGTCGGCCGAGTAGGCCGTGGACCAGATGCCGCCCTGGCGGAAGAGGAACAAGCCGCCGATGAGCTCGCCGCCGTGCTCGGCCAGCAGCAGCCGACCCAGGTCCGCCTCGATGAGCCGGCGCCAGGCCTCGGTGAAGCCGGTCCCGGCCTGGAGCTGCATGCCTACGACATCGGCTCGCTCGTGGAGCAGCTCGGCGAATGCGGTCATCCGCTCCGGGTCGGCGGACTCGGTCACCGTGACGCCGGCCCTCTCGGCTGCTCGGATGCGCTGGCGCGTGGACTTGCTGAACGAGCGCAGCAGGGCTTCATCGTCGAGGTCGGGCTCGAAGTCGCGTCGCATGACGTGGATCGACGGCTCCAGGTCGTCAACGATGGCGAAACCGGCGGCATCCATGGCCCGGGCGTAGTCGGGGTCGGCCGGACGCTCTGGGTCCAGGTAGAGCGTGCGCGCTCCGACCTCGCGGGCCCAGGTCGCCAGCGCGGCGGCGCGAGCGGCTGAGACGTCGGCGCGCTCGTGGTCGTGGGCGGGCCCTCGTCTGAGCACGGCCTCGGAGCCGGGCAGGCCCCTGGACGAGCGGAGCAACACCAGCGCCACACGCCGGTCGTCGAAGGTCAGGAAATGAGGTTCCCAGCCCTGCTCCGCTCGGTATCGGCCCCAGGTTGCCGACTGCATCACGTGGCCGCCGGGGACGGCGACGGCGCGAGCGTCCCAGTCCGCCGCCGGCGTGGGGCTGTCAGCGGTGATGCGCATGGCCGGTCGGGCGGCGCTCACCGTCCGCGGATCGCGGAACGGCCAAGGTCGATGGCGCGGGGCAGCTCGGGCAGACGCACCAGCCGACTGTACAAGAGGTATACCGCGAGGCCGGTGCCCGACGCGAGCGTGAGCTCGATGAGCAGGCTCACGACCCGGCCGAGATCCGCGGGCAGCAGGTCCAGGGAGAGGACGATGGCCACCGTGGCGGCGGCCAGCACGGCCCCGGCGATCGAGGTCGCGCCACCTCGGACCACCGAGCGAGCGGCTATGGCTGGGTGCTTCCGCCGCAGCAGGATCGTGAGCGTGGTGGCCTCGAACCACGCTCCCAGCGCGATGCCCAGAGCCAGGCCCTGGATGCCCAGCACGCCGACGGTGGCGACGGAGATGGCCACGTTCACGCCCACCGAGACGATGGCCACCGTCACCGGCGTGATCGTGTCCACCCCGCTGTAGAAGGCACGGGCGAGGATGACGTTCATGGAGTGCGCGGGCAGACCGATGAGGAAGACACCCAGAGCCGCCGCCGTGGCCGCGAGTGCCTCTTCGTCGAAGCCCCAGCCGAAGAGCAGGTCCACGATCTGCTCGCGGCCGACGATGCCGACCGCGGCGATGAAGGCCATGACCCACAGCAGCAGCCGCAGTGCACGCACGACGAGGACCCCGAACTCCTGCTCGTCGCCATTGGCCAGGGCTCGTGACATCGTGGGCAAGAGCACGATGCCCAGCGGCAGACCGATGACGCCCAGCGGGATCTGCACCACGGAGAACGCCACGGTGTAGCTCACGACCGCGCCCACGGCCACGGTCGAGGCCAGGGCGGTGTTGACGAGGAAGGTGATCTGGTTGGCACCCATGCCGATGGCCCGCGGCAGCATGAGCCAGAACGTCTGCCGCGCTGCGGCATCGCCGATGTCGGCCACCGGCGAGTAGGTGAAGCGGCTGCGCAGGGCGGGAAGCTGCACGAGCACGTGCCCCGCAGCACCGACCACGACGCCGAGGGCCACGGCCTGGATGCCCAGCAGTGGCGAGAGCAGCAGGGCGAAGAGGATGATGCTGGCGTTGTAGACGACCGGGGCCATGGCCGTGGGGGCAAAGCGGTCCTGCGTCTGGAGGATGGCCGCGACGACGGATCCGGCCGCGAGGAAGATCGGGCTCAGCAGCATCAGGCGCGTGAGCTCGACGGTCAGCTCGGTGGTGGCTTCGTCAAAGCCGGGCACGAGCAGCGGAACCAGCGATGGGGCAAGGACGAAGAGCAGGATCGCCAGCAGTAGTAGCGTGCCCAGCATGAGGTTGAGCACGGTCGAGGCCACGCGCCAGGCCCGCGGCTTCTGGCCCTGCTCGATGAGCCCCGAGAGGACCGGGATGAGCGCTGAGGTGATGGCGCCCGCGGCGACGAGCTCGAAGATGAGGTCGGGCACGCGGAAGGCGGCGTAATAGGCGTCGAGTTCAGCGATCTGGTCGGGCGAGCCGAAGAGGTTGCCCAGGACGACGACGCGCAGCCAGCCGAGGATGCGGGAGGCGAGGAAGGCGCCGGTGACGATGAGGCCGGCGCGGGCAAGGGCTCCCCGGCTCACGAGCGGTCAGCGTCCTCGTCAGCGTCGTCGCTGGGCGCCTGCGCATCCGTCTTGGCTCGCGGATGCGCTGCTCGGTAGCTCTGTCGTAGGCGGCCGGGGCTCACGTGGGTGTAGATCTGCGTCGTCGAAAGGCTGGCGTGGCCGAGCAGCTCCTGCACCACGCGAAGGTCGGCGCCACCCTCGAGCAAGTGCGAGGCGAACGAGTGCCGCAGCGTATGTGGCGTCGTCTTCTCAGGCAGGCCGGCTCGCTTCACGAGTCGATCGATGCGGCTGCGCAGGCCACGCGTGGTCATGCCTCGGCCGTTGGTGTTGAGGAACAGCGCGTCATCGGCCACGTCGTTGCCTGCCGCCAGCGCCGGTCGTCCGTGGGTCAGATAGGCCTCGAGTGCGTCGAGCGCCGGCGCTCCGAGCATGCCGATGCGTTCCTTGCGACCCTTGCCCAGCACGCGGAGTTCGCCATGGCCGAGGTCGACATCGCCGACGCTGGCACCGGCGATCTCGCTGATGCGCAGGCCTGCGGCGTAGGCGCACTCGACGATGGCTCGATCGCGCAGCTCCATGGCTGCTGTGGCCGAAGGGGCGGCCTCGCGGCCGACGGGCTTGCCGGCGGACCCTGGGATGACGTCGAGCAGGCGCTCGACGTCATCGACCTCCATCACGCGCGGCAGCCTACGCGATCGTCGTGGCGTGACGATCGCGGCCCAGGGGTCGCCCGCGACCCAGCCCTGGCGGCGGCAGAAGCGGTAGAACGAGCGCAGGGCAGCGATGCGGCTGCTGATGGTCGAACGTGAAAGGCCGCGACCATCGAGCTCGGCGAGGTAGGCGCGCAGTGTGCGGCGAGGCGGACGGGTCCAGTGCACCGCGGGCACGCCTTCGAGCCAGCCGAGGTACTGCTCCAGGGCGGTCTTGTAGGCGCGCTTGGTGTGCGGCGACGCGTCGCGGGCGTCGAGCGAGGACATGAAGTCCGCAGCAGCGCTGGTGCCGTCGCGTTCGGCATCCCGCCGGGTCATCGTGTCCTGCCCCTCCCGCCGGACATCAGTTGCCGTCGTCGTCGGTGCTGGAGGACTTGGTGGTCTTGCGCTTCCTCGTGCTGCCGGACTTGCGCCCCTTGGAGCTCGGCCGCCGCTTGCGGGACGGCTGAAGGGCGGCCGGGTTCGGTTCGCCGCCGGGGAGCTTCTTGCCCGCCAGCTCGGAGCGCTCGCCAGGCAGATCGACGGGTGCGCCGCAACGCAGGCAGATGCCGCTCTCATCCTTGAGGCCGACCGGCCCGGCATCGGCATCATGCGTCGCGCCAAGCGGCTCGAAGTTGGTGGTGAAGTCGCACTTGGGATAGCGGCCGCAGCCGTAGAAGACGTTGCCGGTCCGGCGCGCGCGACGCGGGGTCAGCTGGCCTTCACCGCACTTGGGACACTCCACCTCGAAGGGCAGCGGCTCCGGCGGCGGCGGACCCGTGCGGTGGATGTACTTGCAGTCGGGGTAGCGGTCGCAGCCGGCGAACGGACCGTATCGGCCCCGCTTGGCCACGAGCGTCCCCTGACCGCATTCGGGGCATTTCTCCCCTGCCCCCTCGACGGGCGGAAGGTCCGGCTCCTCGCCGGGGATATCCCGTGTCTCCTTGTGGTCGGGGTACATGGAGCAGGCGAGGAAGCGGCCGTTGCGCCCCAGGCGGATGACCATGGGGTGGCCCTCGGAGCACACCTCGTCGGTCTCCTCGGTGGTGAGCTCGGCGCGCTTGAGCGTCTTGCGTTTCTCGTCCACGAGCTTCTGCAGCGGGTCGTAGAACTCGTGCAGCAGCGGCACCCACTCGCGCTTGCCCTCGGCGACCTCGTCGAGCTCCTCCTCCATGCGGGCGGTGAAGTCATAGTCGACGTAGTTGCCGAAGTGCTCGACGAGCACGTCGGTGACGATGTTGGCCACGATCTCCGGGCGCAGGCGCTTGTCCACGACCTTCACGTAGCCACGGTCCTGGATGGTGGAGATGGTGGCCGCGTACGTCGACGGACGGCCGATGCCGTGTTCCTCGAGGGCCTTGATGAGCGAGGCCTCCGTGAAGCGTGGGGGCGGCTCGGTGAAGTGCTGCTCACCCTCGACGTCCTTGACCTCCGCGCGGTCGCCCTGTGCCAGGGCCGGCAGAGTGGCTTCCTTCTCCTCGTCACCGCCGTCGTCGCGGCCCTCGGTGTAGACCTTGGTGAAGCCGTCGAATGTGGTGCGCGTGGCGCTGGCGCGGAGCCCGAAGCGGCCGGCCTCGAGCTCGGCGGCGGTCGTCTCCATCTGCTTGGGCGCCATCTGCGAGGCCAGCGCGCGCTGCCAGATGAGCCGGTACAGGCGCAGCTCATCGTCCTTGATGCGGCCGCGCAATGACTCGGGATCGCGCGTGAACGAGGTCGGGCGGATGGCCTCGTGCGCCTCCTGGGCGGCCTTGGCCTTGGTCTTGTAGCCGCGGCCGCCCTCGACCGAGTACTCGCTGCCGTAGCGGCCGTCGATGACGTCGTGGGCTTCGAGCTGGGCCGACTTGGCCAGGTTGACCGAGTCGGTTCGCATGTAGGTGATGAGGCCGGTGGGCTCGCCGTCGATCTCGATGCCTTCGTACAGGCGCTGGGCCACCGACATCGTGCGCTTGGGTCCGTAGCCGAGCTTGCGGCTGGCTTCCTGCTGCATGGTGCTGGTGGTGAACGGCGGTGCCGGGTTGCGCTTGGACGAGCGGGTCTTGACGGAGGCGACGGTGGCCGTCTCCGCCTTGAGCGCCTTGACGTAGGCCTGCGCCGTGGCTTCGTCGGGGATGGGGATCTCGTTCTTCTTGACCTCGCCGCCCTGGGCGATGCGGGTGCCATCGACGCTGACGAGCGAGGCCTTGAAGCGCTCCTCCTTGGGAGTCTCCAGAAGCGCTTCGAGGGTCCAGTACTCGCGCGGCTTGAAGGCTTCGATGGCGCGCTCGCGCTCGACGACGAGGCGGACGGCGACCGACTGCACGCGGCCGGCGGAGAGGCCGCCGCGGACCTTGCGGCTGATGAGCGGGCTGAGGGTATAGCCGACCAGACGGTCCATGATGCGGCGGGTCTGCTGAGCATCGACGAGACCCATGTCGATGTCGCGCGGATCCTCGAAGGCTGCGGTGATGGCGGACTTGGTGATCTCGCTGAAGGTCACGCGCTTGGTCTTGTCGCCGGGGATCTTGACGGCCTCGACGACGTGCCAGGCGATGGCCTCACCTTCACGATCGAGGTCAGTGGCGAGGTAGACGAGGTCGCTGCCGCCGGCGGCCTTGGTGATGGCGTTGAGTTGCTTGCGCCGGTCCTCGTTGACGACGTACTCGGGCTCGAAGTCGTGCTCGACATCCACGCCGAACTTGCCCTTGCCGGGGTTCTCCGGCAAATCGCGGACATGGCCGTACGAGGCGAGCACCTTGAAGTCGGGGCCGAGATAGCGTTCGATCGTCCGAGCCTTGGCCGGGGACTCGACGATCACCAGGTTCTTCGTCACGGCCGGAGACTATAGCAGGGGGCTTGCCGGGTTCCGCTTACGTACATCGGACCCAGCCTAACGCCTGTGATGCGCCGGCGACCAAGCGATGACAGGACATCTCGCCCCGGTTGCGGCTCGCGGGACAATGGTGAGGTCCGAACGCGAGCCAGCCGGCTCGCACGACGCAGCAGGGGGACAACCGATGTCTGGACAGCTCATCCTGCGGACCGTGGCGGTCGCCGCCTCGGTCGCGCTCCTCCTCACCGCGATGGCGACGCCCGTGGCCGCGGCCAAGCCCAAGTGCTTCGGCCAGGAGGCCACGATCGTGGGCACGAACGGGGACGACATCCTCAAGGGCACGCCCGGGCGCGATGTGATCGTGGCCATGGGCGGCAACGACATCGTCGCCGGGCGCGCCGGCAACGACTTCATCTGCGGCGGCCCCGGCAACGACCGTCTCGCCGGCCAGTCCGGCTGGGACAGGCTGGCCGGGCAGTCGGGCAACGACCGGCTCTTCGGCGGCCCCGGCGTCGACCGCGTCTTCGGCGGCGCTCACGACGATCTGGTCGCCGGTGGTGCCGGTCCCGACGTCCTCGGCGGCGACGACGGCAATGACCGCATCGACGGCGGCGTGGGCGTCGACCTTTGCAGCCAGGGCACCGGGACGGGGTCGAAGGTGCGCTGCGAGCTGCCGGTGCCCGAGCCTCCCACGCTCGTCATCGCCTACAGCGACGTCGACAACGACCACGCCTACGACGTCGGCGACGTGATGATCAGCAAGATCGTCGACACCGACGGCAACGGGGACGTCAGTGTTGGCGACACCATCAAGATGGGCCAGTACCCCACACACCCCGGCGTCATCAAGCCGGCCAAGCTTCGCAGCCAGTTCGAGGATTGGAAGGTGAAGAGCCACGTCGTGGACACGGTCGTGCCGGACGCCGCCAATGTCGTGAACGTCACCACCGCGTCCGGCGGCAAGTTCATCTGGGTGAAGGCGACCGCCACGGACGCCGATCTCTATCTCGAGGAGCTCGGCAGCGTCCTCACGGTCCTCATCGACGACATCGAGGCTGATGAGAACGACGAGTCTGACCTGGTCCATGTGGATCCTGGTTCACCAAGCCAGCCGACCAGCGACCTCGAGTCCTACGGGCCCGGCAAGGGCGACGACGGGTTCATCGACGTGGAGATGTACTCCTAGGCGCCGCAGTCCATCCGCTGAGAGGCTCGTCCCGCCTCGGGGCGGGCCTCTTGCTCATGCCTGCCGTGACCACTCGGCGGAACCAGGCCCGGTCAGGCCTCGCGGATGCGGCGCAGGAGCTCGGCGTCCGGAGCGAGGTGCTCCAGGGCATCGTCCTCTGCCGACTGCTCGCCACCAGCGGAGCCGGGTGCCGGGGTGACGATGACGCTCGTGCCCTCCGGGACGGCGCTGGCGGCGGCCGGAAGCTCGGCCGGAGCTGGGTGGCAGGTCCTCGTCGAGGCCGGCCTCGTGGATGGCTGCGCGCGGGATCTCGAGGAAGCGGATGATGTTGTAGGGCAGTAGGAAGACCGAGTCGAGGTACTCGGTCGAGAGCGGCTTGCGACCTTCGAGCGTGCGCAGGTTGGTGCACAGCAGGCCGGCGTCCTCCGCGCTGGGCAGGGACTCGATATCGGCCTTCATGGGCTGCTCGCCGTGAAGATGCAGGATGACGTTCCGGATCATGCTTCCATCCTACGCGGCGACGTCAGTCGTCCATCCGGGTCAATGGTCCTGCCGGAAGCTGTGTCGGGCCGTGGCTGGTGGCCCAGCCCCTCAGCTGAAGCATCGTGAGCGCAGCCGAGACGACGCCGGGGTCCAGCCGCGTGGCGCGACAGAGCGTATCGATGGTGGCTGGGCCGCCCGAGAGGGCCTCGGCGATCCGACGTTGCGTGGGCTCCAGGAGTCGCAACGCGGCCGAGCGGCTCAGTCGCGGCAGCTGCCGGTCGTCCGGCCGGCCCTGAGGATCGTCGAGCTCAAGGTCGGCGAGCATCTCATCGAGGCCGATGAGCGGGTGTGCCGGCGACTCGCGCAGCAGCACGAGGTTGCCTCTGACGCGCGGGTCCAGCGGCCGTCCCGGCGCCACTAGCAGGTCGCGTCCCTGCTCGAGTGCGTGGCGGGCCGTGATGAGCGCGCCGCTGCGCGCAGGTGCCTCCACCACGATCGTGGCCCGGCAGAGGCCGCTGATGATGCGGTTGCGTCTGGGAAACGTGCCACGGGTGGCTCGTACGCCGGGTGCCAGCTCGCTGACCACCGCCCCCGCCGCGATGATCCGTTCGGCCAGAGGGCGGTTGGTCGTGGGGCCTGGATCGTCGATGCCGGAGCCGACCACCGCGACCGTCCTGGCGTCCCCGTCCAGTGCCGCCCGATGCACCGCCCCGTCGATACCGATCGCCAGTCCCGATACCACGGTGATGCCGGCCTCGGCGAGTCGCTGCCCGATGCGCGCGGCGAGGTCGCGGGCGGCGGCGGTCGGGCGCCTGGTGCCCACGACGGCCACGAGCGGCTCAGTTGCGAGGGCCGTTCGGTCGCCGAGGCCGTAGAGGACCGGCGGCGGTTCCTCGATGCTCCGTAGCGCTGCCGGGTAGGCACGATCGAGTGGCGTCAACGTCCAGCCGCCGAGGGCATCGACCTCACGCCCGATGCGACCCGGATCGTCGAATGCTTGCCTGATGGCACGCGCCAGGCCCGGCCGCAGGCGGATGCCCGTCTGGTCGGCGAGTGCTCGGTCCGCCCGTTGCGACGGCAGCCCAGTGACGGTTGCCAGGGCGGCGGCCGCGGAACCGTGGACCTCCCGCAGCCGGCTGAACGTGTGCTCGCCGACGCCTGGCGTGCCGGCTAGCGCGATCCAGGCATCCCGCTCCTTCATGCCGCGACGTCCCGTTCGAAGGAACGATCGTTGAGCAGGGCAGCGGCGCCCAGGTGCTCGGCGGTCACCGACCCGTGAACGCTCAGATCGGCGATGGTGCGGGCCACACGCAGGAGGCGATGGACACCGCGAGCCGTCAGGTCGAGTCGCTGCGCGAGATCCTCCAACGCTGAACGTGCGGCCCGGTCGAGGGCGCACAGGCGCAACAGCTGCTGTCCGCGAAGCCGCGCGTTGGGGAGGTCGCCGTTGCGCTCCATGGCGCGGTCCCAGGCTGCGTGGATGCGGCGGCTGACCGCCAGGCTCGACTCCGGCTGATCCAGCGTGGTGATCTCCTCCGGCTCCATGCGCGGCATGACCACGCGCAGGTCGATGCGATCGAGGAGCGGACCACTCACCCGTCGGCGGTAGCGCTCCGGCAGCCCCGACGGACAGCGGCACGTCCGCACGGGATCGCCATGCCAGCCGCAACGGCAGGGATTCATGGCCGCGATGAGCTGGAGCTGCGCCGGATAGGTCACCGAGCCGTGGGCGCGGACGATCTCGACCGAGCCGTCCTCCAGCGGCTGACGTAGGGCATCGAGCACGTGCCGGTCGAACTCGGCCAGCTCGTCGAGGAAGAGCACACCGTGGTGCGCCTGGGTCACCAACCCGGGCCGAAGTCGAGGGCCACCGCCGACCATGGCCGAGTAGCTCGCGGTGTGGTGGGGGCCCCTGAATGGCCGGACGCGCCTTTCGACGGCGCTCGTCTCGAGGCCACAGACGCTGCGGATGACGGCGACCTCGCGTGCTTCAGGCTCGGTCAGGGGCGGCTGCAGGCGCGGCACCGCCCGTGCCAGCATCGTCTTGCCTGCACCGGGCGAACCGACGAGCAGGAGGTTATGTCGGCCGGCGATCGCGACCTCGAGGGCCCAGCGCGCCTGCTCCTGCCCGCGCAAGTCGGCCAGCTCGGTGACGTCGTCCGAGGTCAGTCGGTCCTGCTCTGCCGGTGCCGTACCCCGAGCGATGCGGATGGCCGGTCGCCGTCTGGCCTTGGCCGCGTTGCGTCCTCTGGGCCCGGCGATGAGTCGGGCGACGTCGTCGAGCCCCTCGACCCCGACGACCTCCACGTCCTCGACGAGCGAAGCCTCAGTCACGTTGGCTAGTGGCACACACACCCGTCGATGGCCAGAGTCTCGGAGCGTCGCGACCATCGGCAGCACGCCCGAGACCGAGCGCACGCCGCCGTCGAGCGACAGCTCCCCCAGCAGCGCCCAGGCACCGCCCGAGGCACGGATCTGCTCGTTGGCCAGCAGGATGCCGATGGCGATGGCCACGTCGTAGGCGGCACCATGCTTGCGCCGGTCCGCAGGTGCCAGGTTGACCGTGATCCTCGACAGCGGATAGTCGAAGCCGGCGTTGCGGATGGCGCTGCGCACCCGCTCACGTGCTTCGGAGAGAGCGGTGTCCGGCAGTCCGACGATGGAGAACGAGGGCAATCCATTGGCGATGTCGACTTCGACCCGCACGAGCTCGCCGCGCAGGCCATGGACGACGGCGGTATCGAGGATCGCGAGCATGCGGCGAGCATGTCGGCCGTCGCTTAACCTCGGCTTCACTCGGGCTTCGTTCTCGCCGTGCACTCGGTTCGACTGGGTGGTACTTCGGTGTACTTGGCGCTGGCATCGCCGTGGAGGACGGTGCGGCCATCATGGAATGGGAATTCCTGCTACTGGGCTTGGTTGCCTTGTGGACCGTGGCGGTAGGCCTCCGGCCGCGCCGCCCGCGTCCGCACTAGCACGAGCCGGCGCTCGGACCCTCCCCCGCCACCGAGCCAGCGGGCTTGGGCTCCCCTGTGCTGCGCCACTCGATCAGCCGGGCTTGACCAGCCGCTCGAACAGGCGGTCGGCCTCCGCCTCGGGGTCATCACAGATCCCCGAGTGCACCGGGGAGAGCTGGATGACGGTCGAGCGAGGCGCCGTCAGCCAGTGGAAACGTTCGGAGGCCGAAAGATGCGCGTGCGGTCCGGCTTCCTCGCCACCGGCACAGATGCGCTCGATCGACTCGAGGTGCGAGCGGATGACGGACACCTCCGCGCCGGGCGCCAGCGTGCGCAGCCGCCCCTCGTCGAGAGAGATGCGCGAGAGCAACGCGTGGTGTGTCTTTGCGAAGAGCACGACACCAGCGTTGAGGAACTCGCCGCGCGCTACATCCGGTACGACGCGGATGACGCTGTAGTCGTAGGCGCAGTGCTCAGCCACGGGCGGCCTCCGCCACGAACGTCGTGGAGCCCTCGAGCCGCGTGACGAGGTACTCGAGGTAGTGGTCACGGATGGCGTCGGGCGCCGCATCACGGTAGCCCTCCTCGAGCCAGCCGTCGGGCACATCGGCCAGGATCGACTCGAAGACCGAGCGTGAGAGCCGCTCCCTTGCCCGCGCATCGGCCGCCCGCAGGTCCTCCGCGAACGGCAGCAGCACGTGCTGAGCCACTCGCTCGAACGGGTCCTTGGCCCGGGCCATCACATCGGCCCAGGAGTGATGGAAGAACAGCGCGGCGCCATGGTCGATGAGCCAGATGCGCCCGTGCCACTCGAGCATGTTGGCGTTGCGCGCTGTCCGATCGGGGTTGGTCGTGAAGGCATCGAACCAGACGACGTCGGCCGCAAAGACACCCTCCGGTGGCGGCGGCACGAGCGGGTCGTAGGTGATCGATCCCGGCAGATAGTCGAGCCCGTAGTTGACTCCCTCGGAGGTCCGCAGGAGGTGGCCGATCTCGTAGTCGATCTCGAGCCGTCCGAAGTCGGAAGCCACGTCGATGAGCACGGCCTCAGGCACCGGCAGCCCCAAGGCCCGGCCGATCTCACCGGCGAGCAGCTCGGCCACCAGCGCCTTGGGCCCCTGCCCTGCCCCGCGGTACTTGACCACGTAGGTCCCATCGTCGTCGGCCTCCATGATCCCAGGCAGCGAGCCACCTTCGCGCAGGGGCGCGACATAGCGGATGGCCTTGACCGTGGGCAGCATCTGGTGGGTGGCGCGGCGACTAGGCGGTGTCGGATGCCCCCTCGTCGCCGGCCGTGTCCTCCACGCTCAGCCGAACGGCGGCCCCGCTGTCGAGGCCGTTGTCGAGGAAGTTGCCCAGGCGCCTCGCGAGGTCGGTCAGCTCGAGCGGGATGACGTACTTCGTCGAAGCTCCGTCGCCCAGGTCCTTCAGAGCCTCGAAGTACTGCAGCGTCATCGTGCGGTCGTCGATGGTCTTGGCCGCCGCGTAGATGCGCTTGAGCGCGTCGCTGTAGCCCTCCGCCTCGAGGATGGACTGCTGCCGCACGCCCTCTGCACGCAGGATGGCCGACTGCTTCTCACCCTCGGCCACGTTGATCTTGGCCTGGCGCTCGCCCTCGGACTCGGTGATGACGGCTCGCCGGGTTCGCTCGGCCGTGAGCACGCGGTTCATGGAGTCCTGCACGTCCGGCGGCGGGGTCAGCTCGCGGATCTCGACGGTGGTGACCTTGCCGCCCCATCGTTCGGTCTGCTCGGACAACTTCACCCGCAGGACGTCGTTGACCTGGTCGCGCTTGCTCAGGACGTCGTCGAGCATCATGTCGCCGACCACGGCGCGCAAGGTGGTGGTGGCGATGCCCTGGAGCGCGCCCTGGAAGTCACCCACGTTGACCAGGCTGTCCATGGGCTCGACGATCTTCCAGTAGATGAGGAAGTCGATGTCGACGGGCGCGTTATCGCGGGTGATGACGGTCTGGCTGGGCACCTCGGAGAAGTTCTCGCGGATGTCCACCTTCACCGGCCGGTCGACGATGGGGATGAGGAAGCGAAGGCCCGGCTCGCGGACGAGTTCGGGGCTGGTGCGCCCGAGCCGGAAGATGACCATCCGTTCGTACTGGCGCACGATCCTGATCGAGAGATACAGGAAGACCACCACCACGACGAGGATGAAGAGCAGGCTCGGCAGCGCGAGGTTGACTAGATCCATGACTCAGGCCGTCCCTTCGGTTGTCTTGGGTTTGTCGAGCACAGGCTCAACCTTGAGCACCATGCCATCGTTGCCGCTGACCTGCACGGTCGCGCCGCGCTCCAGGGTCCCGGTGTCCGATCGTGCGGTCCACTCCTCACCGGCGGCGTAGATCGTACCGGTGGGGTCGAGCGGCTTGCGCACCTCACCGGACGTGCCTAGCGGTACCAGCGGCTGGGTGATGTGGCTCACGCCCACGACCGTCTGAGGCTTGCGGCGCTGCCGCATGACGACATACATCATGGCGAAGACGATGGCGCCGGTGACGGCGGTCATGAGCACGATGATCTCAGGCGCCACGCTGACGTCCGGTGCCGTGGGGTCTCCCGGCTCGGTGTAGAGCGCAGACGCGCCCAAGGCGAAAGCCACCAGGCCACCGATGGTCAGCAACCCCCCGCTGGCCACGGTGAACTCGAGCACGAACAGGATCACCGCGAGGCCGATGAGCAAGAGGCCGGCGATGTTGAGCGGCAGGCTGCCGAAGCCGATGAAGGCCAGGATCAGCGCGAAGGCCCCGAGGATGCCGGTCACGTAGTTGGGGTTCTGCAGCTCGAAGAAGATGCCGTAGAAGCCGAGCGTGAAGAGGATGAAGGCGATGTTCGGGTCGCTCAGCAGGTGCAGGAACGACTGGAACGGATTCATCCCCAGGCGTTCGATGGGGGCGCCGGCGGTCTCGAGCACGACCGCCTCGCCGGCCACGTTCACGGTCATGCCGTCGGCCTGCGACAGCAGGTCCTCGATGGACTCGGCCTTATAGTCGATGGCACCGACCGCGAGAGCCTCGTCGACCGTGAAAGACAGCGCTTCGGTGACGGTGGATACGGCCCAGTCCACCGGCCGATCGCGCTCCTCGGCGATCGAGGTGATGGTGGCGACGGTGTCGTTCATGATCTTCTCGCCGAGATCGTCGGGGATGTCCTGGCCGTCACCACTGACCGGGGTGGCGGCACCGATGTTCGTCGCCGGCGCCATCGAGGCTACGTGTGCGGCCAGCGTCAGGAACGTGCCGGCGCTGGCAGCGCGAGCTCCGGCCGGGCCCACCCAGACCATCACGGGAACCTCTGCCGAGAGCTCCGACTGGACGATCTCCCGTGTCGATTCGAGCGATCCCCCCGGCGTATCGAGCTCGATGACCACGGCAGCGGCTCCCTCGGACACCGCGCGGTCGATCCCCGAGCGCAGGTACTCGGCCATGATCTGGTCGACGACGCCGTTCGTGGGCAGCACGATGACATGCCCGCCCGCGGTCTCCTCGTCCTGTGCCGTGACCGTGCTCGCGAGCAGGCTGAGCGTGCCCAGGAGCAGGAGCATCGTGCGGACGAGGGCCAGAGGCTGGATACGACGACGGTTTGCCACAGTGTTCACCTGGGGCGATTATCCCACCGAATCAGGCCGAATTCAGCCGAATCGGACGGGTCCGACCTTTCTTCCTGTCACATGATCGTAAAGGAACTGGCTCCACGTCTCCATGGCGTCGTAGACCGGCTCGCACTCCTGGGGGGCGACGAACCGGCCGCTGAGCTTGTCGGTCTCACGCACGTTCAAGGGGCGGCCGGCCGCGTCGGCTTCGAAGACCACGCCGATGTGGACCTGGCCCACGAGCACATCGTCATCCTTGAGCAGCCCGATCAGCCGTGGCTCGGGTTCCCAGTCTGCGACCATCTCCTCGTGGAACTCGCGTCGGAGCCCTTCGAGCACGCCGCCATCCTCGGGATTGAGGTGGCCGCCGATGCCGAGCGAGTAGAGATCGTGCAGGCGAGCGTCGCCACCGGCCTGCGTCCGCTGCATCAGGAACAGCCGCTCTCCGTCGCGCATCAGCAGGTAGGGGATGACCTGCTGCCACTCGGGATCGATCTCGGCCTCGCCACGGGGACGATAGTCAGCCTCCGCGCTGATCAGGTCGAGCCGGTCGTCGATACCCTCGCTCAGGATGCCCTTCCAGGGGCGATCCCCGATGATGCGGGAGCGTGGGAGCCCGAGGACGAGCTCCCCGTCCTTGTCGTTCAGACCTTCGGGACGGTCTCGAGCGCGTGCTCGATCCGCTCCTCCGGCAGCTCGAAGTCCTCGAGCTCGCCCTGCCAGGTAGCGGGTGTACGAGGCCGCGTCGAAGTGGCCGTGGCCGCACATGTGGAAGAGGATGTTCGGTGTTTCGCCGGCGTCCTTGGCCTTTGCCACCTCGTCGATGACGACGGCGATGGCGTGCGCCGGCTCCGGCGCCGGGAGCGCCAGCTCGTTCTGGGTGAACAGGCGGGCGGCGTCGAAGGTCTTCGACTGCGGCACGGCACGGGCCTCGATGACGTCCTGGTCCTTGAGCAGGCTCACCAGGGGTGCCATGCCGTGGTAGCGCAGGCCGCCAGCGTGGATGGGATCGGGCACGAAGTCGTGACCGAGCGTGTGCATCTTGACGATCGGCGCCATCTTGCCGGTGTCGCCGTAGTCGTAGGCGTAGACGCCGCGGGTGAGGCTGGGCGCCGCGGTAGGCTCGGCCGCGATGAAGCGGTAGTCAGCCTCACCACGCAGCTTCTTGCCGATGAACGGAAAGCTCAGGCCGGCGAAGTTGGAGCCGCCACCGGCACAGGCCACGATGATGTCGGGGTCCGTCTCCGCCATCTCCATCTGCATCACGGCTTCCTGACCGATGACGGTCTGGTGCAGCAGCACGTGGTTGAGCACTGAGCCCAGTGAGTAGCGCGTGTTCTCGTGGGTGGCCGCGTCCTCTACGCCCTCGCTGATGGCGATGCCCAGTGAGCCGGGCGTGTCAGGCATCTCCTCCAGCACCTTGCGGCCGTACTGGGTGCGGTCACTGGGGCTGGCCACGACGTCGGCGCCGTACATCTTCATATGGTTCCGGCGACCGGGCTTGGCGTCATAGGAGGCCTTGACCTGATAGATCATGACCTCCAGGCCGAAGATCGCGCCGGCCATCGCCAGGGCCGTGCCCCACTGACCCGCGCCAGTCTCGGTGGTCAGGCGCTCGATGCCTTCCTGCTTGTTGAAGTACGCCTGCGCGATGGCCGTATTGGGCTTGTGGCTGCCTGCCGGGCTGCCGCCTTCGTACTTGTAGAAGATCTTGCCCTCGTAGCCCAGGGCGGCCTCCAGCCGATGCGCCCGAAAGAGCGGCGAGGGGCGGTACATCGTGTAGGCCTGCAGCACCGGCTCGGGGATGTCGATGAAGCGCTCGGTGCTCATCTCCTGGGCGATCAGCGCCATGGGGAAGAGCGGAGCGAGGTCCTCGGGGCCGATGGGCTGGCCGGTGCCGGGGTGGAGCGGCGGGGACAGGGGCACCGGGAGGTCGGCGTTGATGTTGTACCAGGCGCGCGGGATCTGGTCCTCGGTCAGGATGAACTTCGTCTGCTGCAGCGCCATGGCTACGCTCTCCTTCAGTGCCGTTCGGTCAAGGCTGGTCGTTGGGCCTGTCGAGCCTACAACGTGGCCTCATCGAGCGTCACATAGTGCGCCCCGCCGGGATCGAGATGGCTACGCACCAGCTGCACGCGGTCGATCTCCCAGTTCACGACGACTGGACCGTGAGCCTGGCTCCGAAGCGCCTCGATCAGCGGCTGGTCGGCCCTGCGCGCAACGGTGAGGTGTGCCGAGGGCGTGCGCTTCGGCGGCGGACCGTCAGTGATGTCCGCGGGGCAGCGGTCGGCCGCGAAGGTGGCCGCTTCGATGAGCACTCCGGCGCCCGCCGACAGGCTCAGCCACGCCGTACCTTCTCGACCGCGTGTCCGGCCGCCGCCCCGGTCGGCTGTGGCGTGATACGGCGCGAAGGCCTCGGCGACGCTACGGGTGAGCCACTCGAGCTCGGGCAGACGGTCGGGGGCCACGGCGCCCAGGAAGAGCAGTGTCAGGTGCCAGGTCCGTGGCCGCGTCCAGCGCGCATCCGTGTGCCTGCGACGATAGGGCGCCAGCTGCCGATGGAGCTGAGCCCGGGTGTCCTCGGGCACCGGGTGTGCGATGAACAGACGCCACGAACGTGGCCGGCCCTGCTCGCTCAGGCTCAGGCCTCCGCGAGGACCGTCGGTCGGGCGATGCCCAGCAGGTCGAGCAGCTCGCCGAAGTCGTGGATGAGCGCGACCTCGCCGGTCTCGGTGCCCGCTCCGATCGGCTTGTCGAGCCGGCCCTTGCGGTCGATGAGGATCGGTTCGATGCCCACGCGGCGAGCACCGACCACGTCGGCCTCCGGGTCGTCGCCCACGTGGATGGCATCCCCGGGGCGGGCGTCGAGCAGGTCCAGCGCGTGTTCGAAGATCGCGCCATGGGGCTTCTGGTAGCCCACGCGTGCGCTGATGCTCATGACCTCGAAGTGGCGGGCCAGCTCAAGGGTCTGCAGCAGTTCCGGCGCGTGCCAGCCCCAGTTGGAGACGACGGCGAGGCGGAGTCCGGCCTCCTGCATCGCGTCCAGTGCCGGAACTACGTCGGGGAAGACGAAGAAGGCCGAGCGCTCGCGAAAGGCGAGATCGACGTCGCGGAAGAAGGCCTCCGGCAGGTTCGGATAGCCGATGCGATCGAAGACCAACTGGTCGAGCTCTGTCAGGCGCTGGAACGAGGCCTCCTCGGTGGCCTCGAACGGGCCTTCGTGGGCCCACTCGACCCAGGCCGCACGGAACGCCTGCTCGAAGGTCTTGGGGTCGGACTCGATGCCGTAGGCCTCGAAGGTCTTGGCGTAGATCTCGAACCACGTCGGGTTCGGCTTGGCCATCGTGTCGCCGACATCGATGAGCACGACACTGGGTTCGGTTCGCAGTTCCACGCTTGCAGTCTAGACACCCCGGCTCTGCCGGGTGAGCACTTGCTACCACGCGAGCGAACCTGATGTGCCCGCCCTCTGGCGGCCCCCACGAAGAAGCCCCGCCCTTGCGGACGGGGCTCGACGCTGTGGAAGCGCGGCGTCAGTCGTTGTAGAGACGCTCCTCGATGAGCTTCTCCATGACCGTGCGGCCGTTGGGGTCGAAGCAGGAGAACTCGAAGTACTTCTGGTACTCGAGGTCGATCGCGTTCGTGCCACCTCGGTTCTTCTCGATCGTGAGCACGACCCAGTCGCGGAAACGCTGCGCCTGGTACGGGTTGAACTCGATGTTCACCTTGGCCACGATCTGGTACTTCTCGTTGAGGATGACGATGATGTCCGCCTCGTAGTTGATGGCCGACGAGCCACGCAGGTGGAAGTTGCGCAGACGCGAGGCCTTGAGGCCCTCCTTGTCCGCGGCCACGATCGAGATCAGCGGCACCTCGTAGTTCAGGGCCAGGTCCTTCAAGCCCTGCACCACGCTGGTGACCTTCTCGGCCTCGTTGGGTGGCTCGGGGTGGACCGGCACCTTCTGCATGTAGTCGACCATCACGACCAGCCGCTGGTCGCCCGCAAGCTCCTTGTACTTCTCGACGAGTGCAGCCATGTTCTCGACCGTGCTCGTGGTCTGCGATCCACGCAGCAGGTAGAGGTTGGGGCCGTAGCGGTTGATGCGCTCGAGCGCAGGGCGCAGGCGCGGGTTGGCACCAAGGTCCGCGTTCTGGCCGCCGGTCGCCATCCACGTGCCCAGGATCTCGTTGCGCACCTCGGTCAGCTTCACGCCACCGCTGCGCGAGGGCAGGCTGGGCAGCACCGACTCCTGCGCGATGATGCGGTTGAGCAGGTACTCCTCGTCGTGCTCGAAGCAGATATAGAGCACGCTCGCGAGGCCGCTCATGACGATGTTGCGGGCCATCTGCACGGCCATGGTGGTCTTGCCCGTGCCCTGGGCGCCGCCGATGAGCAGCATCTCTCCGGCGCGGATGCCACCGCCGATGGACTTGTCCAGCGGCGTGAAACCGAGTGGGACGGGCTGGTACTGCGTGACGTCGCCCTCGGCCACCTTGCCCGCGAGCGTGGTCAGTACCTGCGTGGCGCTGCGCGGCTCGATGTTGCCGATGCCCGAGTCGTACTTCCAGGTCTTGCCGCCGATGGACTCGTCGGTGGGCGTGATGGCACTCGGTTGTGTCGGTGCCAGCGTCGACTGCGTCAACGACGGATCGAGGCCGATCGTCTGCGACGTAGGCATGGGCCGGCCGGGTGCCGGTGGCGATGCGGGAGGCGCAGCCGGGGACAGCGGCGCCAACGGGGGTTGGGCTGCAGGCGGCTGCGGCGGAGCGGCCGCGGGGGCCTCACCGCCGGGCTCGTTCTGCGCGTTCGGCTGGACAGGTCCAGGGTTGGGGGCTTCAGGAACGGTCATAGCGGCATGCGAGGCGTGGCCTCACGATCTCCATGTGACAGGCTTCCACGGATCGAATGCTAGCAACGTAGTGGTGCTGTCAAGGGCGACCCAACCCTCCTAGCCCGCCAGGGCCAGCGGTACTATCCGCGAGCGAGCGCCTCCCAGTAGCGCGCCACCGTGCGAGCGCCCCCTTCGTAGTTCTCGAGCACCAACGACTCGTTGGGCGAGTGGGCATTGCAGTCGGGGTTGACGAAGCCGAGCATCACGATGGGCAGGCCGAGGACCTTGTCGAAGCTGGCCACGGCTCCGATGGAGCCGCCTTCGTAGACGTAGTACGGGTCCACCCCGAAGACGTCCTTGAGGCAGGCCGCCGCGGTCTGGGCGGCCGGGTGCTCGGGACTGACTACGAAGGGCCACATCTCGTCGAGCTGCCGGACCTCGACCTCCACGCCGGGCACGTCCACGGCCATGATCGCGTCGCGAACGCGCTCGAAGGTCTTGTTGGGGTCCATGCCGGGTGCCAGCCGACAGGAGAACTTGGCGTGGGCGTGCGCGGGGATGATGGTCTTGCTGCCCTCCCCAGTGAACCCGGACCACATGCCGCAGACGTCGAGCGTGGGGCGCATGCCCTTGCGCTCGAGGGGGCTGTACTCGGGCTCGCCGAACAGCGTGGAGACGCCGATGCCTCCAGCGAACTCGGCCTCATCGAAGGGCAGGCGCGCGAACTCCGCACGCTCCTCGTCGGAGAGGACGGGTGCCTCATCGTAGAAGCCGGGGACGGTCACACGACCCTCCGCGTCGCGCAGCGAAGCCATGATGCGGATGAGCGCGTTGGCCGGGTTCTGGACCATGCCGCCGAAGCCGCCCGAGTGCAGGTCCTGGCTGGGTCCGGTGACGTCGATCTGGAAGTAGGTGTTGCCGCGAAGGGAGACCGTCAGGGCCGGGTGGTTGCCCTCGTAGAACCCGGTGTCGGTGACGACGACCAGGTCGCCGCCCAGTCGCTCGGTGTTGGCCCGCAACCAGGCCTCGAAGTTGGGTGAGCCCTCCTCCTCTTCCCCCTCGAAGACGTAGCGGATGTTGACGGGCAGCCGGCCCTCGGTCTGCATCCAGGCACGTGCGGCCCAGAGGTGCAGGTGGACCTGGCCCTTGTCATCGGCCGCGCCACGGGCATAGATACGACCATCCTCCACGCGCGGCTCGAACGGCGGGCGGACCCACAGCTCGAGCGGGTCGACCGGCTGTACGTCGTAGTGGGCATAGACCACGACCGTGGGCGCACCCTCCGCGTGGAGCCAGTCGGCGTAGACCACCGGGTTGCCGCCGGTAGGCGAGACCTCGACGTTCTCAAGCCCGATATCGCGCATCTTCTGCGCGATCCACTCGGCCCCGCGCGCCATCTCAGCGGCGTGCTGCGGCAGCGAGCCGATGGTCTCGATCTCAAGGAACTCGATGAAGTCCTCCAGGCGCTCGTCCTTCGTCTGCTCGAGATAGGCCTCGACGGCCTCGATGGGCGTGCTCATAGAAACCTCTCCCCGGGTGATGGGCTGTGGTCGATGTGCGATCGAGCCTAGGCCGGCTGCGGCGAAGGCTCTGGCGACTCGGGCGTCTCGTTCGTGGTCGGCGGCTCGTCCTCGTCCTTGGGTCCCAGGCCGGCGAGCGGGGTCGCCAGCTTCGGCGTCGGCGAGCCACCCGGCTCGTTCCGCGGGTCGGGCAGGTCGGCGAACATCTCCTCGAACTCCTTGGCCTCGATGGTCTCCTTCGCGACCAGTGCCTCGGCCAGCTGGGTGAGGCGATCCTGGTGCTCCGTCAGCACCTGCGTGGCGCGTTCGTAGCCGCGGTCCACGATGGCGCGGACCTCGTCGTCGATCATCTTGGCCACGTCGTCCGAATAGTTGCGCTGCTCGCCCATCTGGCGCCCAAGGAAGACCATCTCCTCGTGCTTGCCCCACGCCATCGGTCCGAGCTTCTCGCTCATGCCGAATTCGGTGACCATGCGTCGAGCAAGGTCGGTGGCCTTCTCGATGTCGTTGGAAGCGCCCGTCGTGATGTCACCGAACATCAGGCGCTCCGCGACGGTGCCGCCGAGCATGCCCGCGATCTTGTCCTCGAACTCGGACTTGGACTGCAGGTAGCGATCCTCCATGGGCAGGCCCATGGTGTAGCCGAGGGCCATGCCTCGGCTGATGATGCTGACCTTCACGACCGGGTCGCACTTGGGCAGGATGCGCTGGACCATGGCGTGACCACCCTCGTGGTACGCGATGATGGCCTTCTCTTCGTCGCTGATGATGCGGCTCTTGCGCTCGGGTCCGGCCACGACGCGCTCCAGCGCCTCGTTGAACTCGGGCGTGCTGATGGTCTTGCGGTTGCGACGCGCCGCAAGGATGGCGGCCTCGTTGACGAGGTTGGCCAGGTCCGCTCCGGAGAAGCCGGGCGACTGCTTGGCCACGCTCGGGAGGTCGATCTCCTTGTCGAGTGGCTTGCCCTTGACGTGCACCTTGAGGATCTCGAGCCGGCCCTTCATGTCCGGGCGGTCGAGGATGACCTGGCGGTCGAAGCGACCCGGGCGCAGCAGCGCGGGGTCGAGCACGTCCGGCCGGTTGGTGGCGGCCACGACGATGACGTTGGTGTTGGTGTCGAAGCCGTCCATCTCCACGAGGATCTGGTTCAGCGTCTGCTCGCGCTCGTCATGCGAACCACCGAGGCCGGCGCCACGCTGACGGCCGACGGCGTCGATCTCGTCCACGAAGACGATGCAGGGGCTGTTGCGCTTGGCCTGGTCGAAGAGGTCGCGGACTCGGGATGCGCCGACGCCCACGAACATCTCGACGAACTCGGAGCCGGAGATGCTGAAGAAGGGCACGCCGGCCTCACCGGCGACGGCTCGGGCGAGCAGGGTCTTGCCGGTGCCGGGCGGGCCCACGAGGAGCACGCCACGCGGGATGCGCGCACCGAGGGAGTTGAACTTCTCCGGGTACTTGAGGAACTCGACGACCTCCTGCAGCTCCGTCTTGGCCTCGTCCACGCCGGCCACGTCGCTGAAGGTGACGACCGTCTTGTTGCCAACGAACATGCGAGCGCGGCTGCGCCCGAAGCTCATGGCCTGGTTGTTGCTGCCCTGCGCCTGGCGGAACATGAACCAGAGGAAGACGCCGATGAGCAGGATCGGGAAGAGCATCGAAAGGAGCAGCGTGAAGAAGGCGTTGCCGTCCTCCGCCTGCTCACCGCTGAACTCCACCGCCGTGCACTGGGGGCTGGCGTCGCAGGTCTCCAAGATGTCCGCCTGGACGTTGGTCGTGAACTGCGCCGGGATCCACGATTCGAAGGTCGCCGGCTCCTGCGTCTCGCCATCGTTGTAGGTCGCCGTGATCTCGAGCGCCTCACCGCGCGTGTGGACCGTGGCGACTTCGCCGTTGGCGACCATCGTAAGGAACGAGCTCTCCGAGCCGCTGTACGGGATCGGTTCGGGGTCGTTGTCCTGGAAGAGGAAGAGATAGAGCAGCGCAGCCGTACCGACGACGAGTACGAGGGTGACGAGCCCGTTGCGCATGAAGCGACTGTTCAAGAATGACCTGCTTTCGAAGTGAGACCGCCCGGGTAGCCGGGTCGGGAACCGCGATTATAGGCGCGCAGGCGGATTCGCCCATCTCTGCGGTGTGACAAGCGGGGCGGAGGGGCAACGCCCGCCGCCGCCCCAACCGCGCGGATGGGCTACCATGTCCGCCGCACCGGCTGGGTAGCTCAGTGGCAGAGCAAACGGCTCATAATCGTTAGGTCGGCAGTTCGAATCTGCCCCCAGCCACCACTCTTGATATCGACGGACCCTCGGCGTCGCATGACGGCGGCACCGGGGGTCTCTCCATGTCCGGCGGCCTCACTCGGCCGAGGCGTGGCACACTCGGGGCATGAACGCACTGCGCGCGGTCTTCTCGGCCGTGGCCGACTCGATGACGCCTGACGGCACGATGGCACGGATCCGATTCCGCACCACTCTCGACATGCTGGTCACGTTCGCGGTGACGTTGCTCGCGATCGCCCTCGCCATCGGCTACCAGATCATCGGTCCTCTGGTGCGCCGCATGGGCTGGCTCGACTGACCGCGAGCCGACCCGGATGAGCATGGACCAGGGCCCGCGATGGGAGCCCGTGGAGCCGCCCGTCTCGCAGCCGTCCGGACCCAAGCGCATGCGCCTCGGCGAGGTCTTCGATGTCGGAACCCGCATCCTGCGCCGGCATTGGGCTGTCTTGCTACTGACAGCGCTCCTGTTCGCAGGCCCCGGCGCACTCCTCAGCTCGGCCACTGCGATGCGCTTCACGGAGGTCTTCATCGATCTCTTCCCGGAGTTCGAGGATGGCGCCCTCGTGGACACGGGCCGCATCTTCACCGCCGCCGAGCTCGAGCGGGCGCTCGATGCGGTCATCCCCTTCCTGGGAGCCTCACTCGTAGCCGGCGTGCTCGGCAGCATCGGTGCGCTGGCTTTCAGCGCCACCGTGGCAGAGGACTACCACGCCCGTCCCGCCGGAGCCGGCACCATCCTGCGCGTCAGTCTGCGGCGTGCGCCCAGCGCCCTCGTCTTCATGCTCGTGACCGGACTGATGGTCGTGGGCCTCACGGTCCTGGGCCTCCTCGGCATGTCGGTCGCGACGCTGATCCTGCCGGCCGCGGGCGGCGGCGGTCCGGGTGTGTTCCTGGCCCTCATCGTGGCAGTAGCCATGGTCGTGGCGCTCGTCTACCTCACGATGCGCTGGGCGCCGGCCTACCCAGTGATGGTGGAAGAGGATGCGGGCTGGCGCGAGGCGTTGCGTCGCAGCTGGCACCTCAGCGGCGACAACGTGCTGCGCATCTTCGCGGTCTCGGCCGTGATCGCACTCATGACGGCCATCATCAGCTCCGTCCTGGGTGCGCTCTTCGAGGCCGCGCTCGCGGGCTTCCTGGCTCCGACGCTGGGGCTCGACGAGCTCGTCGCGAGCACCATCGCCCTGGCCGTGGCCTCGGCCTTCGTGGCTCCGGCGATGGCGGTGTTCACGGCCGTGCTTTACTTCGATCTGCGCGCCCGTCGTGACCAGCCAGATCCACCGTCGGCCCCGTCGTCGCACGACCCATACGCCTAAGCGCCGAAGAGCAATTCCATCCAGGCGTCGAACGGCGCCATCCGCTCCTCGACGTCGAGCGGCCCGATGGGCGTGATGGGCTCCGGGGTCGGCGCATCTTCCGGCAACACGAACAGCTTCTCCCCCTGGCTCTTCTGACCAAAGCCGAGGGCGCGCGCCTGCCAGCGCACGAACTCCTCGGTCTCGAATAGGGCCTGCTCGGCCTCACCCTCGGCGAGCTCCAGCTCGAGCGCGGCCACCTCGACGCGGGCCTGCTCCGCTCTCGACTCGACATCGGTGGAGCGATCCAGCGAACCGCTGAAGAGCACCACGAGCGCGGTCGCCACGGCCAGGATCGCCGCCACGGCCAGGGCGCGGCGGCCGAAGAACGGAGCTTGACGGATGGCGGACATCGAGGGTGAGCGTAGAGATGTCGCCGAGGTGGTGTCAAACGGGCGGTCGGCCTGCTAGACTTCGTCCTTCAAACCGAACGGATGGTCTGTTTCATAGAGGTCGTCAAGATGAGACTCCATCAACCCATGACTCCACTCGACGCACTCGAGCGGTTCCTCGCCGAGCCGGGCATCGGCGCGGCCGTGGCCGCACGCGAGGTGCTGCCCGCCCGCGAGGCGGTGTTCGCCCCCTTCCCGGAGTGGCTGGACCAGCGCCTCATCGGCGCGCTCGAGGGACGCGGCATCAGTGCGCTCTACAGCCATCAGAGGGAGGCGCTCGATGCGCTCCACGACGGCGAGGACGTGGTCATCGTCACGCCCACCGCATCGGGCAAGTCGCTCTGCTACAACCTGCCAGTCCTGCAGGAGGTCTGTGAGGACCCGGCGGCGCGGGCCCTCTACCTCTTCCCCACCAAGGCCCTCAGCCAGGACCAACTGGCCGAGTTTCGCGACCTCTCCGAGCAGGCGCGCATGGATCTCTCGGCGGCGGTCTACGACGGCGACACCCCGACGCCTATCCGGGCGGTCGTACGTGAGGCCGGCCAGGTCGTGGTGACGAACCCGGACATGCTGAGCACCGCGGTGCTGCCCCACCACACCAAGTGGTTCCAGCTCTTCGAGCAACTGCGTTACATCGTGGTCGACGAGGCCCATACCTACCGAGGCATCTTCGGCAGCCACGTGGCCAACGTCCTACGGCGGCTGTTGCGAGTGTGTGCTCACTACGGCAGCAACCCGCGCATCGTCTGTTCTTCAGCCACCGTGGGCAATCCTGGCGAGCTGGCGCAGACGCTGACGGGCCGGCCGTTCCGTGTCATCGACAAGAGCGGTGCGCCGACCGGTGAGCGGCACGTGGTCGTGCTCGATCCTCCGCCCATCGACCGACGTACAGGGGTCCGGCCCGGGCCCCACGCCCTGGCCTACAGGGCGGCGCTCTCGTTCCTGCGAGCCGGACGCCAGACCATCGTCTTCGGCCGCGCGCGAGTGGCCGTGGAGCTGCTGTTGAGCTCGCTGCGTGAGGCCATGCGTGAGGGGCGCGGACCGATCGACCGTCTGCGTGGCTACCGATCCGGCTATCTGCCCAGCGAGCGGCGCGCCATCGAGACCGGACTGCGCAATGGGGAGATCCTCGGGGTCGTAGCCACCAACGCGCTCGAGCTGGGTATCGACATCGGTGCCCTCGATGCCTCGATCCTGGCCGGCTACCCGGGCACCATCGCCGCGACGTGGCAGCAGATGGGTCGCTCCGGCCGTCGCGGGGAGACCAGCGTGTCCATCCTCGTGGCCGGTGCCGGCGCCCTCGACCGCTACGTGGCCAGCCACCCGCAGTACCTCTTCGAGGCCACTCCAGAGGAGGCGCGGCTGGACCCGGAGAACCTGCATGTGCTGCTGGCACACCTGCGCGCGGCGACCTTCGAGCTGCCCTTCGCCCCGGGCGAGTCGTTCGGCGCAGCCCCGGCTCACGACCTACTCGCCTTCCTGGCCGAGGAGGCGCATGTGCGCCAGGCCAGTGACGGGCGCTGGTACTGGGCCAGCGAGAACTTCCCGGCATCGGAGATCAACCTGCGTCTGGGTGCGCCGGAGAACGTGCTCATCATCGACACCGGGCCCGAGCGACCGCGCGTGCTGGGCGAGGTGGACCTCTTTGCCGCGCGGCAGCTGGTGCACCCCAAGGCCATCTACCTGCATGACTCGCAGCAGTACCACGTGGACGAGCTGGACTGGGAGGAGCGCAAGGCCATGGTGCGGCCGGTGGACAGCGACTACTACACGCAGGCAGAGCTGGCGGTCACGCTCAAGCCGCTCGACGTCTTCGACCGGGCACCGCGTACCGCCGGCAGCCGCCAGCACGGCGAGGTCATGATCAGCTCGATCGCCACCATCTTCAAGAAGCTGAAGCTGGACACACACGAGAACGTCGGCTGGGGCTCGATCGACCTGCCGGAGATGGAGCTGCACACCACGGCCTGGTGGGTCGCGCTCGATCCGCAGGGCGTGGCAGATTGGCGTCGCGAGGAGCTCGATGCCGCACTCGTCGGTGCCGGCCGGGCCCTGCAGACGGTGGCCAGCGTGCTGCTCATGGCCGATGCCCACGATCTCGGCCTGGTGGCCCAGGTCCAGTCGCCACACGCCGAGCAACCGGTCATCTACCTGTGGGAGGCGGCCCCGGGTGGTGTGGGCATGTCCCCTCGTCTCTTCGAGCGGACCGAGGAACTCATCGAAGGCGCGCTCGACCTGGTCGGCGGGTGCGACTGCGAAGTCGGCTGTCCGGCCTGTGTCGGCCCGCGCGGCGAGAGCCGGCTCGATGGTCGGGCCCTGGCCACACGCCTGCTGCGCCATCTCACCGGCACGTCCGCCTCTGGCCTCGCGGCCACGCCGTCGGAGGTCGCGGCGTGACATCGGAGCTGGCGCCCACGCCGTCCAGCCTTTCGGGCGTGGACCCGATCGCCGCCGGTCAGCTGCGGCGCTCTCGTCTCCAGCGTCTGCGGGATGCCAACGTCCGCGACGCCGGGGAGATGGTGCGTCGCCCGGAGATCCCCGAGCCTCGCGCCGATCGCGCGCAACGGCTGGCCGCGGATGTCGGTGGTTTCGTGCAGGAGACCCCCGAGCGACCGATCGTCATGCTCGAGTCGCGAGAGCCCATCGCGCGCGAGCTCGATGGGCTGGCCGCGCTCCCGGAACCCGTGGACCCCACGCGACCCTTCGTCCTCTTCGACACGGAGACCACCGGTCTGGGCAGCGGTACGGGCACGGTGCCCTTCCTCGTCGGCGTGGGCAAGTGGGATGGCGACGACTTCGTGACCCATCAGCTGCTGTTGCCAGAACAATCTGATGAGGGCGGCTATCTGGACGCTTTGGAGGCGCTCATCCCACCTGACGCGGTACTGGTCTCGTACAACGGGCGCACCTTCGACTGGCCGTTGCTCGTGGCGCGCTACCGGCTGCATGGGCGCAGGCCACCACGCTACGCGGAGCACCTGGACCTGCTCCCGTTGGCACGTTCGCTGTGGAGGCACCGGTTGCCGGACGCACGTCTGGCCTCGGTCGAGGCTGGCATCTGCGGTGTCCAGCGCGATCACGACCTGGCCGGGGCCCTGGTGCCGGGGCGTTATCTCGACTACCTCCGGCACGGTCGTGGCACACTCCTGCGTGATGTCCTCGAGCACAACCGGCAGGACGTGGTCTCGATGGCGCTGGTGTTGCGAGTGTTGTCGTTGGAGCTCGCGCCGGTGGCGGCCTCTGGTCGCGCGCCGGCATCGGTCCATGCCGGTGACCTCGGCGGTCTCGGGCGCGCCTATGCTCGGAAGAAGCGACACGACGAAGCCCTGACCTGCTTCGACGCGGCCATGGAGCGCCTGGTCGAACCGTGGGAGTCACAGGCCTACGAGTCCATCGCCATGGATCGAGCACGCACGCTGACACGCATGGGTCAGCGAGCTGAGGCCGAGGGCGCCTGGCACGCCATCGCCCTCGAGGGTGGCGAGCACGCGGCCTGGGCCTGGTTGCACGTAGCCAAGCATCGTGAGCACGACACCCGCGACTTCGAGGCTGCGCTGGAGGCGACCGAGCGAGCGCGGGCGCTTGCCGAGCGCCGCCGGCTCTTCGGGCTACGGGACCGCCATGTCGAGCGAGATCTGGCCCGTCGGGTCCCTCGCTTGCGTCGTCGGCTGGCGGCGGCCGCGGCCTAGGCGCGACGGCTTCGGCGGCTGCGGACAAGGGCACAGCCGCATGCGCTAGGGTCTTGACCCATGAGTGACGCCAGTGGCGCAGGCGCGGCGACGATCGAGTTCGAGCACGTCTCCAAGCACTACGACGCGGGAACGCTGAAGTCCGGCGCCCCTGGTGCGGTCGACGACCTCTCGCTGACGGTGCCCGCCGGGCGCATCTGCGTACTCGTCGGTCCTTCGGGTTGTGGCAAGACCACGACCTTGAAGATGGTCAATCGGCTCATCGAACCCAGCTCCGGACGCATCCTCATCGACGGCGTCGATATCGCGGGCCAGGACGTGACCGAGCTGCGGCGCGGTATCGGCTACGTCATCCAGCAGGTGGGCCTCTTCCCGCACCAGTCGATCGCCGAGAACGTCAGCACCGTGCCCCGCCTGTTGGGCTGGGGCAGGGACAAGCAGCGCGCCCGCGCCGACGAGCTGCTGGCGATCGTCGGCCTCGAGCCGGGCAAGTACCGCGACCGCTATCCCAGCCAGCTCTCCGGCGGAGAGCGCCAGCGCGTCGGTGTCGCACGGGCGCTGGCCGCAGACCCACCGGTCATGCTCATGGACGAACCCTTCGGCGCGGTCGACCCGATCGTGCGCGGACGCCTGCAGAACGAGTTCCTGCGTCTGCAGGAGGACCTGGCCAAGACCATCCTCTTCGTGACTCACGACATCGATGAGGCCATCAAGATGGGTGATCTCGTCGTGGTCATGCAGCTCGGAGGCAAGATCGCCCAGGTCGGGGCACCCGCGGAGCTCCTGGCTGACCCTGCCAGCGAGTACGTGGCCCGCTTCGTCGGTGCCGACCGCGGACTCAAGCGCCTATCGCTGTACCGCGTTGGCGATGTCGCGCTTGAGCCGGCACCGGCCGTTCGCGTGGGCCAGTCCGTGGGCGACATCCTGGCCGAGCACCGCGAGACGTACCACGGCTTCGCCCTGCTGGTTGACGATGCGGAGCAGCCCATCGGCTGGGTGGAGATGGCCGAGCTGGACCCCGGCTCGCGGTTGCACGAGGAGGATGCCGATCCCATGTCTCCCCTCCTCGACCCGCGAGCGACGCTCAAGGACGCCACCTCCCGCCTGCTCGATGCGGAGGTGCGCAACGGCGTGGTCACCGACCGAGATGGACGCGTGCTGGGCTTGCTCACGCTGCGAGCGATCATGGACTGGATGCAGGACGACCGCTCGCGTGACGTGCCCGACGACATCGCCGATGCTGTCGCCGAGGCGGTCGTAGCCGACCAGGAGCCTACGCCGCCGGCGGCGTAGGGAGCGGACATGATCGAGATCCGCTGGGACTGGATCGCGAGCCACCTCGACGACGTGGCGGAGAAGACGTGGCAGCACCTGCAGCTGCTGTTCATCCCCATGGTCGCGGGCTTCGTCATCGCCTTCGCCCTGGCGGTGCTGGCGCTGCGCCGCCCGGGTACGGTCGGTCCGGTCACCGCGGTCACCGGTTTGCTCTACACGATCCCCAGCCTGGCCGCGTTCGCCGTGCTCATCCCCATCACGGGCCTGTCACTGATGACCGCCATCATCCCGCTGACCACGTACACGCTGCTCATCCTCTACGTCAACACCGTGGCGGGTCTGCGCTCCGTGCCACCAGAGGTGAACGAGGCTGCCGACGCGATGGGCTACACGCAGCGCGCCCGACTCCTGCGCGTACAGCTGCCGCTGGCCATCCCGCTGATCTTCGCCGGCATCCGCGTCGCGGCGGTCACGACCATCGGCCTCGTCACCGTGGCCGCCATCATCGGCGGCAATCGCTTCGGCGGACTCGGCCAGTTCATCACCGAGGGTCTGCAGACGGACTTCGACACCAAGATCTACCTCGGTGCCGTGGGCTCGGTCATCCTCGCCTTCGTCGTGGACGGGCTGCTCGTCGGGCTGCAACGGCTGCTCACACCGTGGACGCGCGCACGAGCGGAGGGCGGCTAGACCATGGAACAGCTGCTGGAGTTCTTCGCTGACTCGGCCAACTGGCAGGGGGACACGGGCATCCCGAACCGGCTGCTGGAGCACCTCGCCATCTCCTTCCTGGCCGTGCTCACCGCCTCGGCCATCGCGCTTCCGCTGGGGTTCTACATCGGGCATACCGGCCGGCTGCAGCTGCTGGGCATCAACATCGCCAACATCGGTCGCGCCATCCCGTCCTACGCGGTGATGGTCATGCTGCTTCCGATCATGCTCGGCTTGGCGCCGATACTGGGCTACGACCCGCGGCTCGGTCTGCGCTTCTTCCCCATCTTCCTGGCCATGGTGCTGCTGGCCATCCCGCCCATCCTCGTGGCCGCCTACGCCGGTCTGCAGGAGGTCGATCGCGACCTCACGGAGTCGTCGCGTGGGATGGGTCTGACCGAGCGGCAGATCCTGACCGGTGTGGAGCTGCCGCTGGCGCTGCCGGTGCTGGTGGGCGGCTTCCGCGTTGCGCTGCTGCAGGTCATCGCCACCGCCACCATCGGCGCGTTCCTCGCTGGCGGCGGGCTGGGGCGCTACATCATCGACGGCATCGCCCGCCGTGACGACGGCATGCTCTATGGGGGTGTCGTGCTCGTGGCTGTGCTCGCGGTAGGCACGGACGTCCTGCTCTCGTGGCTTGAGCGTCGGCTCACGCCCAAGGGGGTTCGTGTTGCCACCGAACTCGAGGCTGAGCGCGCCGGCGCAGCGACATCGTGAGGGGCCGCTACACGGAAATCGAACCGACTGGGCTAGGGTTATGCCGTGATCGCCGTCGCCAGATGGCGCCCGGTCACCGAATCGACAAAGGGAGGTACCCATGCGGAGTACCCGCAGACTCGCCCTCGGGGCGTCGGTCCTGGCCACGGTCGCGTTGGTCGGAACGACGGGAGGGGGCGCGATCGTCTCGGCCCAGGATCAGCCGACCGTGCGTATCGGCTCTGACGGCTTCTACGAGTCGCAGCTGATGGCCGAGATCTACGCCCAGGCGCTCGAAGCCAACGGCTTCGGCGTCGACCGCCAGCTGGCTATCGGCGCTCGCCCAGCGCGCGTCGAGGCCTTCGAGTCGGGCCAGATCGACCTCACACCCGAGTACGTCGGCTCCGGCCTCGGCTTCTACGTCGTCGGCTCTGAGAACGAAGAGCTCGCGGCCATCGAGGTCAGCGGCGACGGTGAGACCAACCGCACCAACCTGCAGGCAGCCCTCGATATCTCCGGCGTCGATGCCACCGTGCTGGCCATCACGGCCGGTGAGGACACCAACGCCGCTGTCGTGCGTGGCGATACGGCTGAGGAGCTCGGTGTCTCGAGCATCAGCGATCTGGCTGCGGTGGCCGACCAGGTCACCTTCGGACTGCCGCCCGAGTGCGAAGTGAACGCGCTTTGCCGCGGCGCGCTCGAGGATGGCTACGGCATCGCCTGGCCGCCCGCGAACCTGGAGCTGCTCCCGCCCTGTGGCGCTGAGATGGCCGGCGCGCTCGAGGGCAACGCCATCGACGTGGCTTGGCTCTGCTCGACCCAGCCGATCATCGCCCAGAACGGGTGGGTGGTCCTCGAGGACGACCTCGATACCCAGCCCGCCGAGAACCTGGCACCGATCGTGCGCAACGACTTCCTCGAAGGCGTCGACGGTGGCGCTGAGGCCATCGCCGCCATCCTCGACCCCATCTCCGCCGAGGTCACGACCGACGTCCTGACCGAGCTCGGTGTGCGCGTCGCCGTGGACCAGGAGTCCATCGACGACGTGGCCGCTGAGTTCCTCTCCAGCCTGGAGGGCTAGCACGGACCATCCGCCAAGCGAAGAAGCGGCCTCGGGCACGACCCGGGGCCGCTTTCGTTCGTCTCGGGCTACATGCCCTGGCCGCGGAGCCACTCGCGGTTACGGGTGTGCAGCGCCAGCAGCGCCTCGGGCGTGTCCTCGTCCTTCACGAAACGGTCCTGTTCGACCGTGACCCAGCCGTCGTAGTCGCGCGCGATGAGCGCCTCGAGGAATGGCTCGAGTCCCGCGGTGCCAGTGCCGAGCTCGCAGAACACACCACGGTCCCAGGCTTCGGTCATGCCGCCACCGGAGCGACAGACCTCCGCCAGTAGGTCGAGGTCGCAGTCCTTGATGTGCACCAGGCGTACGCCATGGCCGTAGCTCTCGAGAAGCTCCAGTGGATCGGCACCGCCGAAGAGCGCGTGTCCGGTGTCGAGGCACATCCCCACCAGTCCAAGATCGAGGGCATCGAAGACGCGGTGGATCTCCGCGCCGCTCTCGCAGTAGCTGCCGGCGTGGAAGTGCAGCACCGGGTCGAAACCCCGACCGCGTGCCAGCTCGGCAGCCCGACCGATATTGTCGATGAAGGCGTCGAACCGCTCCGGAGGCAGCGTGGCTTCGGGATGAGCGTCGATCTGGCCGGCCCAGCGCATCCGCTCCGGCTCGACCGAGGCATCGGCCAGGACGGCCTTGGGCATGACCGCATCGGGACGGCCGGCTTCGAGCAGGTCGAGTACACCGCCCATCCAATCGAGGTCCTCCTCGATGTGCTCGGTGCGGCTGAAGCGGAGCGGCAGGAACGAGCCCACCATCGACAGGCCACGGGACGAGAGCCGTTCCTTCATCAGCAGCGCCTCGCCGAAGAAGCCCGGTGGTCCCAGCTCCGTCCCGTCATAGCCGGCGGCAGCCATCTGATCGAGCATCTGCTCGGGTCCCAGCTGCCGCGGGTCGTCGCCGGTCTGCTCGAACACACCCCACGAGACGGGTGCGGCCGCTACACGGATCTCGCCCATGACTCCCCTCCTAAACGAACGAGCGCTCCTGGCGCAGGTCTTCCTCGTACTGTTCGCGTGCTGCTCGCACCCCCTCCGAGGTGGACACCTCGGCCACCGGCACATCCCACCAGCTGTCGTAGGCAGGCACGCCGGGCTCGGGGTTCGTCTCGACCACGACGACCGAAGGCCTGTCGGTGACCGCCCGCGCATCTCGCAGCGCACGCTCCAGCTCCTCTGGCGTACCGGCCTCGAAGACGGCCGCACCCAGGCTGGCGGCGTTGGCTGCGAAGTCGACCGGCAGCACCTCGCCACTGAACGTGCCGCTCTCGGGATCGCGAGCCCGGAAATCGTTGAACGGATTGTCCGCGCCGCACGCGCCCGAGAGGTTGCGGATGCAACGGAACCCGTGGTTGTCAAGGAGCACGATGGTGAGGGCGATACCCTCCTGCCGCGCCGTGAGGATCTCGTTGGCCAGCATCAGGTACGAGCCATCACCGACCATCACATGGACTCGCCGATCGGGCTCGGCCATGGCCACCCCCACCCCGCCGGCGATCTCGTAGCCCATCGTCGAGTTGCCGTACTCCATGTGGTAGCTGCCCGGTGTCGACGGGCGCCAGAGCTTGTGCATATCACCGGGCAGCCCGCCCGCGGCGCAGACGACGACGCCGTCACCAAGCTGCTCGTTGACCAGCCGGATGGCCTCGGGCTGCGAGACGTGCGTCTCCGCGGCGAGGTGCAGCACACGATCGGCCTCCGCCTGCCACTCCGTGCGCAGACGAGCCACGCGTTCACGCTGCTCGGCAGGAGCTCCGCCCCAGCCGCGGGCGTCGAGTGCCGCGTGCAGCTCGAGCAGCGCCACGCGGGCATCACCGACCAGCGGCAGCGCCGCAGCCTTGGCGGCGTCGAGCTCGGTCACGTTGATGGCCACGAACCGAACATCCGGATGCTGCCAGGCCGACCAGCTCATGGTCGGGAAGTCGGAGAGTCGAGTGCCGATGGCGATGACCATATCGGCGTCGTGTGCCACGGCGTTGCCGGCGCTGGTACCGGTGGAGCCGATGGCGCCCATGTTCAGAGGATGGTCCCAAGGCAGCGCGCCCTTTCCGGCCTGGGTCTCGGTGAAGGGCACATCGAATCGACTCACGAAGCCGTCGAGGGCATCGGCAGCATCGCTGTAGACCACTCCGCCGCCGACGACGATCATCGGCCGCTGCGCCTGCACGATGAGATCGGCCGCAGCAGCCAGCGAGGAGGTATCGGGACGGGTCCGTGGGATGACCCACGTCCGCGGCTCCAAGAGGCCCTCGGGCCACTCGTGTGCCTCCGCCTGGACGTCTTGGGGCAGGGCCAACGTCACCGCGCCGGTCTCGGCCGGTGACGTCAGCACGCGCATGGCCTGAGGCAGGGCGTCGATGAGCATCTCCGGACGCTCGATGCGATCGAAGTAGCGCGAGACCGGGCGGAGGACATCGTTGGCGCTGACATCACCCGCGAGCGGGTGCTCCAGCTGCTGCAGCACCGGTTTCACCCGCCGGGTGGCGAAGCGATCGCCGGGCAGGAGCAGCACGGGCAGGCGGTTGACCGTGGCGTTGGCGGCGCCGGTGACCATGTTCGTCGCACCCGGCCCGATGGACGAGGTGCAGGCGAACGTGCCCAGGCGCCGAGACTGCTTGGCGAACGCCGCCGCCGTGTGCACCATGGCCTGCTCGTTGCGGGCCTGGTAGTAGCGCACGTCGTCCTGGGCAGCCTCGAGGGCCTCGCCGATGCCGGCCACGATGCCATGGCCGAAGATGCCGAAGACGCCTTCGAAGAAGCGTCGGCGCTCGCCATCGCGCTCGACGTACTGGTTGGCCAGCCAGGCCACGAGGGCCTGGGCGACGGTGACTCGGGGCATGTCGCTACCTCCTCCTCGACGTCGCCCGGCGTCTACGCCTTGACGTCCGGGTTCGGGACCAGCAGGTCGTCGATCGTGCCCACCAGCTCCCAGTACGAAGCGAGGAAGCCACGCAGCGTGCGCTGGGTGGCGCCGTACGTGGCGAACTCGTCGATGGACAGACCGTCGGGCTCGTAGGCCTTGACGAACTCGGGGCACCGTTCGAGCAGCTCCTCGAGGTAGGCCTGGGGCACCGGGTCGCTCCAGCGGTCCCTGACCTCCACCGCGGAGTCGTTGAACAACCGCTGCCAGCCGTAGGGGATGGTCATCGAGACGTTGCCGCCGATGAGCTCGGACCAATGGAGGTGGTGGCGATAGGCCGCGGCCAGCAGGCGCGTGCGGTAGCCACGCTCCTCGAAGATGGCGGCGGCGCGCTTGAAGACGGCCACGCCGGCCCAGTCCGCGGCGCCTGGTGTCAGCGTCACGCCCTCGCGCGCCGCCCAGGCCTTGACCCAGTCATCGGTGCGGCCGATCATGATCGTGGCTACCGGCGCCATCCACGACGTGTCATGCCCGGCGGCTTCGCGCTTGGCCAGCGCCCGCTCCATGGCCTCGCCCACCGCGAGTGCCTGGGGCACGGTGAATGAGACCGTGGCGTTGATGTTGAGGCCATCCTCGGCCACCGCCTCCATGGCCTCGATGCCGGCCCTGACCGCGGGGAACTTGATCTGGACGTTGGGCGCGAGCGTCTCGAAGTGGCGCGCCTGCTCGATCATCCGCTCGGGCGAGCGGTTGAGGCTGGGGTCGATCTGGATCGAGAGCCGGCCCTTCTGGCCGTGGCTGGCCTCGTAGATGGGCTCGAGCATCTTCCAGCCGCGCACGGCCATCTCCTCGATCACCTGCCACGTGATCTGCACGTCGCTCCAGGTCGGGTTGGCGGCCGCGATCTCCCGCACTCGCGGCGCCCACGTCTCGTACTCCTGCTGCATCACCGTGCCCACGATCGTGGGGTTGGTGGTGGCCCCCACCGCACCGTTCTCGATGGCGTAGCGCAGTTCGCTCTCGTTGCACGAGTCGTTCCAGTACTCGGTCGGGAACTCACTCGCGGTGCGCTCGAGCGGGCTGGCATCGCCGGTCGTCGGGATAGGGGTCTGGGTCATGGATCGGCTCCTGTGTCTTGGCCCTACTCGGGCAGGTTCGGGTCCCAGTTCATCAACCAGGCGTGGTCTGGATCGACGGTGAAATGCCAGGCCCGGTTGGGACCGGCCATCACGTTCAGGTAGTAGGCGTCGTACCCGGCCGGTGCTCCGAAGGGGTGGTAGCCGCGAGGGATGAGCAACACGTCCCGGTCAGCGGGGGCGTACGACTCGTCGAGCGAGCGGTCGGGTGTGTAGACGCGAGCGAAGCCCCAGCCCTCAGGGCGCCGGAAGCGGTAGTAGTACAGCTCCTCGAGATAGGCCTCGGTCGGGGGGTCCTCCGTGTCGTGCTTGTGGGGCGGATAGCTGGACCAGTTCCCACCCGGGGTGAAGACCTCGAAGAGGATCAATCGCCCGGCCTCGACGGTCGGCGGCAGCAGGTGATGGATCGTTCGTCGGGTGATGCCCTCTCCTCGGGTCTCCACGTGGATGTCCGCGGGCTCGAACAACTGCGTGCGCCTGTGCTCGGCGGCGGGAGCCTCCGCGACGATGACGGTGGACTCATCCTCGGCGACGACCTCCAGATCGAGATCTGGCTCCAGCAGGAGCACCGGTGGGGCCGCGCCGTCGAAGACCGTGGCCCGACTCCCGAGCGACATCCATCGCTGGGATCCAGCGCGCACGCTGATGCTGCCTTCGAGCGCGACCACGACGCGTTCGCGCTCCTCGGCGGGGCGTGCGACCGACTGGCCGGCCCGCAGGCGGTGCTCGGCGAAGCCCACGTAGCGCCAGCCGGCCGACTCCGGTGTGATGTCGTGGATCGTGCCCGTCCGCGCGGCTGCACGGCGAAGCAGCGCGTGCGACCCGACGCTGACGTTCGACATGCGCCCACTCCTCCCGTGCTCCGGACAGGCCCGCGCTCGCTCGCGCAACGGACGAGTGGACGAACGCTCGGCCCGCTACCATCATACGCGCTGACGTAAACGTTTACACGTCGTCAGTGGGGAGCGCCCATCGACGTTGCACCGCCATCCACGATCAGGCCGAGACGCGCCAGACGACGCATCGCCAAGGCAGGAACCACGATGCCCGACCACAACGAAGCCACCAAGCCAGCGACCATCCGTGAGGTCGCCGCGCGGGCCGGCGTTTCCACCGCTACCGTCAGCCGTTCACTGCGTGGTGGTGCGGGTGTGGAGCCGGCGACGCGCAAGAAGGTAGAGGAGGCGGCCCACGAGCTGCGGTACCGCCCGTCCGGCGTGGCTCGTTCGCTGAAGCTGCGCGCCACCAGCACCGTCGGTCTCATCGTGACCGACATCGAGAACCCCTACTTCCCGCAGATCGTGAGCGCGGTCGAGGATGCCGCGCGCGACCGTGGCTACACGGTCCTGCTGGCCGATGGGCGACGCGACCCGGAGCGCGAGCTCGAGTCGCTCGACATCCTCGCGGAGCGTGAGGTCGACGGCATGATCATCGCCAGCACCGCTGTCACGCAACGACACCGCGAGCGCATCCACGAGCTTCACTGCCCAGCCGTCATCGCCAACAGCGAGTCGACCGTGCCGGGTGTGCCGGCCGTGATGTCGGACAACGTCATGGGCGGCCGCATCGCCGCCGAGCACGTCCTCGACCTGGGGCATCGGAAGCTCGTCTTCGTCGGCGATGATGATGACCACAACAGCGCGGTACAGGCGCGCATCGATGGCGCCCGGGCCGCGGTCGCCGAACGGGACGGTGCCGCATTCCGCTCGGTCGCCACGGTCGGTATCGGTGACGCCGCCGTCGAGGGTGGCATCCGCGCGGCCAGGCGTCTGGTCGACGGTTCGTTCGAGGAGACGGCCGTGCTCTGTCGCAACGACCTCACGGCCATCGGCGTCATGCGCGGACTGCTCACGGCCGGACTTCGCATCCCCGACGACATCAGCGTGGTCGGCTACGACGACATCGAACTCGCCGCCTACGTCGACCCCTCGCTCACCACCGTCCGGCAGTCGACCGAGGAGATGGCCCGTCTGGCGGTGGCGACGTTGTTCGAGCGCCTGGGTCAGGGACGGGAGGCCGCCGACGAGCATCCCGATGCGCCACCCGGTGAGACGACGCGCGTGCCGGTGGAACTGGTGACGCGCGCCTCGAGCGGCCCCGCTCCTCGCTGATCCTCCTGGCGGGACGAGCCGGCGACGCAGTCGTCCGAAGCCGTAAGATGCGTGTTTGCGAGGTGGTAGCGACTCGCTATCGACATAGGAGGAGGTCTCCGAGCAGATGAGGATCGCCATGTTCGGAGCGGGGCGTATCGCGCCGCTGCACGCCCGAACACTCAAGGCATCGCCGGACGTGTCCACCATCTCCATCACCGACGCCGTGCCGGAACGCGCCGCAGCGGCCGCCTCCGATCTGGGACTCGAGCATGTGGCTTCGGCGGACGAGGCCCTGGCCGCCGCCGACGCTGTCGTCGTCGTCGCCGCTACGAACGCCCACGCCGAGCTCATCCGAGCGGCGCTCGCGCGCGACCTCCCGACCTTCTGCGAGAAACCGCTGGCACCCTCGCTCGGGGAGTCGGCCACCCTGGCCGCGGAGATCGAGGCCGCCAAGGCTTCGGTGCAGGTCGGTTTCCAGCGACGCTTCGACCCGGCCTACGTCGAGGCCCGTCGACTGATCGAGTCCGGAGAGCTCGGCGACGTCTACACCATCAGCATGCGCAGCCATGACCCCGAGCCCGCATCGGAAGAGTTCATCGCGTCGTCCGGCGGCATGTTCAGCGACCTCTCCATCCACGACCTCGATGTGCTCCGGTTCCTCAGCGGGCGGGAGGCGACGGAGGTCTACTGTGTCGGTAGCGCCAAGGGCTTTCCGCAGTACGCGAAGTACGACGACTTCGCCAACGCAGTCGCGCTCATCACGCTCGATGACGGCACACCCGTCACGCTCACCTGGACGCGCCACGATCCCTTGGGCCATGACGTCCGCGCCGAGGTCTTCGGCTCACGCGACAGCGTCGCGGTCGGCCTGGGCCCGAGGATGCCGCTGCGTTCGGTAGAACCAGGCGTCCCGCCGCCCGAGGGTCCGCCCTGGACGATCTTCCTCGACCGCTGGGATGACGCCTATCGCGATGAGCTCCTCGCCTTCGTCGACATGGCCGCCGGTCGACTCGAGAACCCCTGCACCGCCAACGACGGCGTCGAAGCGCTGCGCCTGGCCGAAGCACTGACGGTGTCAGCCCGGGAACGCCGGATCGTGCGCATGTCCGAGGTCCCCGCATGAGCGACGCGACGACGACCGGCACACCGGTCATCGAAGCGCGCAACATCTCCAAGCACTTCGGGCATGTCAACGCCCTCGTGGGCGTCGACCTCACCCTGGCCCGGGGCGAGGTGCTCGGCGTCGTCGGCGATAACGGCGCCGGCAAGTCCACCCTTATGAAGATCCTCTCCGGCGTCCACCCCGCCAGCAGCGGCGAACTGCTCGTCGACGGGCAGGTGGTGCACTTCGCCAACCCCGGCGATGCGCGCCGCATCGGCATCGAGATGGTCTACCAGGACCTCGCCCTCGCAGGCAACCTGCGCATCGACGAGAACATCTTCCTGGGCCGCGAGCAGACGCGGAAGATCGGCCCCATCTCGCTCGTGGACCACCAGGCCAACCAGGCCCGAGCCATGGAGCACCTCGACAACCTCAGGATCCGTGTCAAGAGCGTCGGTCAGCGGGTCGAGGAGCTCTCCGGTGGTCAGCGCCAGGCCGTGGCCGTCGCGCGAGCGACCGCCTTCGATGCCAAGGTCGTGATCATGGACGAGCCCACCGCTGCGCTCGCGGTCAAGGAGGTGGCCAAGGTCCTCGATCTCATCAAGGGCCTGCGCGACAAGGGCATCGCGGTGATCCTCATCAGCCATCGTCTGGACGACATCTTCTACGTCTGCGACCGCGTGATGGCGCTCTACCACGGTCGCAACTTCGCCGACGGCGCGCTCGAGGGCATCGAACGCAACGAGGTCGTGGGCTGGATCATGGGCAACAAGGACGGCGCCGGCACCGAAGCCGCAGTCGACCACAACTAGGGCCGCGAGATGTCAGAAGCCACGACCCCTGTCACCGACGCCGAAGAGACCTATCTGGACGAACCCACCACGCTGGTCCGGATCATGGGCTGGGTCGACCGTTGGGGCGCCCTGTTCCTGGTACTCGTGATGGTGGTGCTGTCGTTCATCGCCCAGCCAGACGTCTTCCTGACCGAGCGCAACGTCGGCAACATCTTCCGCCAGAACAGCTTCTACGCGATGCTTGCGCTGGGGCAGTTCATCGTCATCGTGACCGCCGGCATCGACCTGTCGGTCGGCTCGACGATGGCCTTGGCCGCGATGACCGCGGCTGTCCTCGCGGACGCGGAGATCTTCTGGCCGCTGGTGTTCCTGGCACCGTTCATCGTCGGTCTCGCCGTCGGCACCATCAACGGCCTGGGCTTGACCAGGCTGCACATGCCCCACCCCTTCATCATGACCCTGGGCATGCTCTTCATCGTGAGAGGCATCACCAACCTCATATCAGGTGGTGTGCCTATCAGCGGCCTCCCCGACGAGGTCCGTTTCCTGGGCGCCAACAACATCCCCGGTACGCTCATCCCGGTCAGCCTCATCGTGGTGGTGGTGACGTACTTCGTGGTCTGGCTCTTCCTCAACCACGGCCGCCAGGGCCGCCACATCTTCGCCATCGGCGGCAATCCGCAGGCGGCCAAGGTCAGTGGCGTGCCGGTGGAGCGGACGCTGGTGCTGGCGTACGCGCTCTGCGGGCTGCTCGCGGGCTTTGCCGGCCTGCTCCTTGCCGGCCGCACCAACTCAGGCTTCCCTGCAGCCGGCACCGGCGACGAGCTCTACGCCATCGCCGCGGTCATCATCGGCGGCGCCAGCTTCTTCGGTGGCCGTGGCACCGTACTGGGCGTCTTCGCCGGCGTGCTCGTCATCGGCATGCTGCGGAACCTGCTCAACCTGTCCGGCATCCCGTCGTTCTGGCAGCAGGTCGCCATCGGCGTCGTGATCATCGGCGTCGTCGCCTTCGATGTCTTCCGTCGACGTGTCGCCGCTTCGGCTTGACAGTGCCCCGCCTTGGGCGGAGCGTATGTCGGGACCGACGCCAGCCAAGAAGGAGGTAGCCATCCGAGGTCAGGTCTGATCGTTCGTAGGAGGTGTGTACGGTGCTCCCCTGGGCAAGCCATGCCCGCACCGTCAGACGCAACTGGAGGAGGAACCTTGAAGACGACTCGAATCACAGGTCTTGCCGCTGCCGGCGTGCTGGCCGTTACGGCCATCACCCCCGTCGTCGCGCAGGACGAGATGAAGGATCCCGGCGCTGCCGCGGACAGCAAGCTGTACATGAACATGAAGGGCCCCGGCGCAGGCAACCCCTTCTGGGCCGCCGTCGAGGCCGGCGCGGTCGCCGCCGGCGAGGACTATGGCGTCGACCTGACCGTGCTGGCACCGCCGACGGAGTCCGATGTGACCGCGCAGATCGCTCAGGTCGAGGACGCGGTGGCGCAGGGTGCGGCCGGCATCGCCATCGCCCCCACTGACCCCGAGGCCCTGGGCCCGGCGCTCGACGATGCCCTCGCGCAGGACGTGAACATCGTGTTCGTGGATTCCAACGGGAACAACGAGGGTGTGACCTTCATCGGCACCGACAATCAGGCAGGTGCCGCCATCGCCGGCGAGTACCTGTGCGACAACCTCGAAGAGGGCTCCAAGGTCGCTCTGCTCCAGGGCATCATCAGCACCACGACCGGCCAGCTGCGTGCCGAGGGTGGCGCTGAGGCGCTCAAGGCCTGTGGCCTCGATCTCGTGGCCGAGCTGCCCGCTGACTGGGACGTTCAGAGGGGCCAGGCCGTGACCGAGGACATCCTGACCCAGCACCCCGACCTCGCCGGCATCTTCGCGAGCAACGACAACATGGCGCTGGGCGCTATCGAGGCGCTCCGGCTGCAGGGCCTCATCGACCAGGTCACCGTGGTCGGCTTCGATGCCAACCCCAACGCAGCTGACTCGATCCTTGCCGGCGAGATGTCAGCGACCGTCGCCCAGAACCCGTTCAACATGGGCTACTTCGGCGTCGAGAGTCTCATCGCGCTCATCAACGGTGAGATGCTCGACCCGGTGATCGACACCGGCACCGTGCTCGTCACCGCCGAGAACGCCGCGGAGTTCGCTTCCGGCGAGTGACCCTAGCGTTTCGAGAAGCCGCTCGCGCCCTCAGAGGCCGGGCGGCTTCTTCGTGTCCGGAGGGTTCAACGCATGCCCGCGATGCGGGCGAACAGCTGTCCGAACGTGGGCACGGAGTTCATCCCGGGACCCTCGACCAGCAGGCTCGAGGCCGTCGCACCCATGAAGATGTCGCGGCCCAGCTTCTGACCTTCATCACCAGCCACGAGGCGGGCTGCCACGAGACCTGCCAGCATCGTGTCGCCTGCACCAGTGGGATCGATCTCCTCGATGGAGGGGACACTTGGGTACGCGCGAGCCTGCACGATGCGCCCGCCTCGCATACGCAGCATCAGGCCGCCGACGAGGCCGGCTGTGAGCAGGACATCGCATTCCTCTCCGACCCACGCGCCGACGTCGCGCAAGGAGAGATCGCTGGGCACGTCATGGCGGCTGAAGGCAAGGATGTCTGCACGCTCCAGGAACGGCGAGGGGCCGGGTGCCTTCGGTGTCACCCGCTCCCCGGGCGCGAGATCACGCAGGATGCCCTGCCAGGCGAAGGCGACGCAGGCCGAGGACGTAGGCACGTCGACCCAGTCGTCGTGGATCTCAGAGGCGATGGGTGCGAAGACGAACGCGGGCGCTTTCTCCCAGCCGTCGGGCAGCGCCTCCATGGGCACGGGATCGCTAAGCGAGCCACAGGTCTGGATGCGACCAGCAAGGGTCTCGACGTTGGTGAAGACCGGCCCGTTCGCGAGCGGCACCTCGATGATCTCCGCACCGGCATCGCGGATGAGATCGAGCTCGCGCGCGGTCGCCGCCTGCTCATCGACACCCAGGACCAAACCGGTCCGTAGTCCCAGCCGTGCCAGGGCCAGGGCTCCGAACGTGACGCCACCGCCCAGCATCCAGCCGCGCGGGTCCTCATCGCTGAGGTCTCGCGTGGCGGAGCCGACCACGACCACGTCAGGTACCTGCATCGCGCCTCACTCCACTGTCCACCCGGTCGGTCCCACGGCCGGGCACGTGAGTCAGAAGCCTATACTCGGTCCTGTGACTATGCGCGACGGGGATGCACCCCCCTACTACTTCTACGAGCTCCACGAAAGCGACACCGACCTGTTCGCCGACGTGCTCCTGGCCCACGCCACCGAGTACGACGAGGCCGAGTTCCTCGAGCTGGTCCTCGAGGCGAGGAAGAAGGTGCTCGACGAGTTCGAGACCGACTCGCTCATCGAGGGCGTGGCAACCGAGCTCGCCGAACAGGCCGGCTTCCTCATCATCGATGACTCGCAGCTGCGCGTGGCCGTGAACGTCTCGTCCGAGGAGGACGGCACGTTCGTGGCCGATGTCGACGAGACCGCCCGGGTCGGCGGCGGTCGCTCGGACGACTTGCGCACGATGCTCGTGGACGTCGAACCCGACGATGCCGCCTGGGGCCTGCCCGACGGCACTCGCGTGAAGGACGACCGACTCGACGACTAGTTCCGGCGCTCGGCAGCGTCAGACGTTGAAGAGGACCTCGATGACGTCGCCGTCCTGGACCTCGTAGGTCTTGCCCTCGGAACGGACCAGCCCCACCTTCTTGGCCTCGGCCATGGAACCGAGCTCGAGGAGTTGCTCCCAACCGATGACCTCGGCGCGGATGAAGCCACGCGCCAGGTCGCTGTGGATGGTCCCGGCCGCCTCGACCGCATCGGAGCCGCGCTTGATGGTCCAGGCGCGCGTCTCGTCTTCACCGGCGGTGAAGAAGCTGACCAGCCCCAGCAGGTGATAGCTGGCGCGGATGACACGAACCATGCTCGAGCCCTCGAGCCCGAGATCGTCCCGGAAGATGGCCGCCTCCTCCTCGTCCAGCTGGCCGATCTCCATCTCGATCTGGGCCGACATCTGCGCGACCTCTGTCTGGGCATGACCGATCTGTCCCTCGACCTCGGTGACCAGCTCGTCGGCTCGGGAGAGGTCGGACTCGCCCACATTCAGGAGCACGAGCACCGGCTTCTCGGTCAGGAAGCGGAAGCCGCGGATCCGATGTGACTCATCGGCGTCGAGCTCGACATCCCGGATGGGCGTGCCGTCGGTCAGGGCCGGGAGGAGCTTGCGCAGCACGATCTCCTCGCGCTCGTTGGCCTCCTTCTCTGCCGCCGTGCCGCTGCGACCGGAGTTCTTGAGGCGCTCCAGCCGCTTCTCGACCACCGAGAGATCGGCCAGGGTGAACTCCAGCTCGAGCTGCTCGATGTCACGCACGGGGTCGATCGAGAGCAGCGGGTGCGGCACCGCGTCGCTCTCGAACACGCGCACCACATGGAGCATGGCGTCGGCGTTGCGCAGGCGGGCCAGCTGGTCGGCCGGGATGTCCGCATGGGGCTCGCCCTCGGCGGTGGTGGCAGGCGCCGGCAGGTCGACGTAGGTGACGTCCGCCGGGACCTCCTTCCTGGGCTTGAAGAGCTCGGTCAGCTTCGTCAGCCGCTCGTCGGGCACCTTGACCACGCCGGTGTTGACGGTGAGCCCGCCGAACCCGCCGGTCTCGGCGTCGCCCTTGGTGAGTGAGTTGAAGACGGTCGTCTTGCCTGAGCGTGCGAGGCCGACGATGGCGATCTGCATGTGCGTTAGTACCCTGCCTCCGGGTCCACGAGGTTGAGCATCTCGCGGCCGTCCCGGTAGCGCACGAGGTTGTCACAGAAGAGCTCGATGCTGCGATCGAGCACGCGGCCGCTGGACCACGAGGTATGCGGCGTGATGATGAGTCCGGGGGCGTCCCACAGCGGCGAGCTGGCTGGCAGCGGTTCCTCCCAGATGGTGTCGAGGATGGCGCCCTCGATGGGGCCGTCACGCAAGGCTCGCAGCAACGCTCGCTGGTCGACGAGCCGGCCGCGGGCGACGTTGATGAGCCACGAGCCCTGCTTCATCTGGGCCAGGCGCGGGCCGTTCATGAGCTTGTCCGTCGCCGCCGTCAGTGGCACCGCCAGGACGACGAAATCCGACTCGGCCAACAGCTCTGGCAGCTGGTCGTGGTCGAGGATGCGGTCCATGCCGTCGGGCATGGGCTCGGTGAAGTCCTTGCGCACGTCCGGCTCCTTGCGCGTGCCGATGACCCGAGCACCGAAGGAGAGCGCGAGCCGTGCGACGTTGCGCCCGATGGAGCCGAGGCCCACGACGCCGATCGTCACCTGTCGCATCTCGCGTGCCGGCAGCGGCTGCCAGGTGCGCTCGCCCTGGAGCTCGTAGAGCTCGGGCAGTCGGCGCAGGACCGAGAGGATCATCATCATCGTGTACTCGGCGATGGGCTCGCTGAAGACGCCGCGGGCGTTGGTGATCATCAGGCCGCGAGTCTCGGCATCGGCGGTCAGTACTCGCTCGACGCCGGCGGTCGCGGAGTGCACCCAACGCAGGTTGGGGCAGCGGGCCAGCAGTCGATCGAAGTTGCCACTGGGCATGGGCCCGCGCAACAGCACCTCGACCTCGTCGAGGGGCGAATCAGAGAGGCCCTCGAGGGACACGTCGACCAGCCGCGCGCCTGGCGCCGCCGCACGGATACGCGCCAAGTCGGCCTCGCGGTAGCGTGCCGAGAGGATGGGCGTCAGCGCGATAGCCGCTGGCTCTCGTCCGTCGCGCGGCACGTCGGTCATGTAGCTCCCCCTGGTTCGATGGCTTCCGGGACGACGCGTCGTACCCACATCGCCGGATCGTCCATCTCCTGCTCGTCCGGTAGTGTCTCAGGGCCGTCCCACAAGTGGTCGATGGCAACGGCTCCGCCGACACGATAGACGCCCGAGACGAATCGTTCGCCCCGACGGTACTGCTCGAGCTTCATGTCCATGCCGGTGAGGCGTGCCATGAGCCGGTCGATGGCCCGCCGGCGCTGTCCGCGACGAGCCTCGAAACGGCGGCGGATGCCGGGGATGCCTGGCAACACCTCTGCACCCACGTCGTCCATGACCCAGTCGCTGAAGCCCTCGAGCAGGCTCATCACCAGCTGGGTCTCCTTGAACAGCCTGCGCTGCTCAGGTCCCAGGAACCCACGGATCGAGCCCTCGGCCGCGGCGCTGCGCCAGCGGCGAGCGAGGTGAACCACGCCGTGACGCCGCAGGCGGCCGGTCTCGCGAACGAAGAGGGCGACCTGTCGCTCCATGCGCTCGCGCAGGTACGGCCGCAACCAGGGATGGGCCTCGAACTCGAAAGCGTGCGTCGTCTCGTGCAGTGCGACCCACAGGCGGAAGTCGTCGAGCGGCACGTCCACCGCGTGCGCCGTGGCCCGGATGTTCTCCTCCACGTAGAGCAGACGACCGGGTTCCTGTTCCGCGGAGAGCATGGCCACGTCGTACTGACCCAGCACGCGCGAACCCAGGTACCCCAGCAGGAAGCCCACCTGGCCGGTGGTCACAAGGCGGTTCGTGGCGGCGGCGACTCCGGCACCCAGGCTGTCTTCGCGCAGGCGTGGCGCGAGGTGCGGCTCGAGATGACCGATGAGGGCCTTGAACGTGACCATGTTGGCCGCGGCCCACTGACTCCGACTCACGACCGCGTGCCGCTCCACCACGCCGGGCAGCTCGGCGCCCAGTCGCTCCTCGAGCAGGGGTACCACCTTGTCCATATGGCGCCCGTACGCCGGCTCGGTCGCACGCAGTTGCGCCGGCGTCAGATGGCCCGGGGCGTTGCGCAGGCGTCGACGGGCGATGCGTTCGGCGCGATCCCAGTCGACGAGACCGCTGGGCGCCCTGACCGTCGCGCGCGTGGCGATGGCGCGGGCGGTGACGCCGAGGCCGATGGCCACCCCGATACGCAGAGCGCGACTCGAGCCGAGCCGTCTGGCGGTGGTGGCGAGCGTCACCCCGTGCCCCCTGCTGTGGCCGTGGCGCCGCCCAGCACGAGGGGCTCGATGTGGCCCAGGCCGGGGCCGAAGAGCCGGGTGGCCGTCTCCTCGAAGGCGGCGACGTCACCGGTGGTCAGCATCAGGTGCGTGCCGGGTGTGAACTCGGGCGTACCCAGATCGTGGACCTCGATAAGGCTCGCGAGGGCGCTGGCCGTCGCCGTTGCCGAGTCGATGACGGCCGTACCCTCCCCGACGATGGCGCGGATGGCAGCACTCAGCAGCGGGTAATGCGTACAGCCCAGGAGCAGGGTGTCGATGTGGGCATCGGGCGGCTTGGGGAAGACGAAGGACGGATCGGCCTCGACGACGTCGCCAAGCAGCGGCGCCAGCGAGCGACGGATGGCGGCGTCCACCTCCGCACCATGGAGCTTGCCGGCCTCGACCAGGGGAACCAGCTCGGGTGTCGGGTGTTCGAAGACCTCCACGAACGGATCCTCTTCGTTGATGGCCTCGAAGTAGGCGTGCGAGCGGACGGTGGCCGGTGTGGCGATGACGCCCACAGCGCGAGTCCTGGTGGCCAGCACCGCGGCGGTCGCGCCCGGTCGCACCACGCCCAGGATGGGCAGCGCATAGCGGCGGCGCAACAGCGGGAGGGCCACGGCCGTGGAGGTGTTGCAAGCCACGATGATGGCTTTGACATCACGCTCGGTGAGCTCGTCGAGGCACTCGATGCTGAAGCGGACGACCTCGTCATCGGGACGTGGGCCGTACGGTGTGCGCTCGTTGTCTCCAAGATAGACGGTGTCCTCCGCGGGCAAGCGGCGGATGACCTCGCGCAGGACGGTGAGGCCCCCGACCCCCGAGTCGAAGAAACCGATGGGCCTCGGATCACCCATCGAGGTCAGCGGGTCGTCTGGGCCACGGGCGGCGCGGCTGCCGCTCCGCCTCCGGCTCCGGCCGGATCGGGCTGCGCGGTCAGTCGTTGCACGACCTCCATGATCGCCTGGCTGGCCTTGGCCTTCGGCTGCGCCAGCACGAAGGGCACGCCTTCGGCCGAGGTGGCCTTGATCAGCTGCTGGTCGTCGGGGATGGCGACGTCCGGCAGGCGACCGAGTTCGGCGGCCATCTGCTCCGGCTTGATCCCGGGGCTGCCGGCGCGGTTCATCACCAGCATCATCTTGTCCGGCGGCATGCCGGCGGCGACGAAGGACTGCCCGGCCAAGCGCGCGGTGCGGACCGAGTTGCGGTCCGGCGTGATGACGCTGAGGATGCTGTCGGCGTCATCGAGGTAGGCCAGCGTGGTATCGGTCACGGCCGGCGGGGAATCGATGACCACGACGTTGTAGATGCGGCGCAAGAGGGAGATGACCTTCTCCACGTCGCGGCTGGTGATCATCTCGGCCTGCTCCACACGCGGGGGTGCCAGCAGCAGGTCGATGCCGGACGGGTCGCGCCACAGCACCGAGGCCAGGTCGCTCTCGGCGATGCGATCGGTGGGCAGCTGCAGGATCGAAGGTGCCGTGTCGGGCACGCGCAACAGGCCACGCAGATCGCTGAACTGGAGGTCGCCATCGATGAGCACCACGCGCACGCCGGGCATCTGGCCGAAGGCGACGGCGGTGTTGTAGGCGATGGTGGTACGACCGACGCCACCCTTGCCCGAGTAGACGACGTACGAGCGCGACATGGCACTGGGCGCGGTCGCGCGATACTGGGCGCTCGAGCGGTTGAGCGCGTTCATCAGCTCGTAGCCTGAGAACGGCATCGAGAGCACTTCGGTGATGCCCATGCCTTCACCGGCTTTCACCGGCTTCTGTGGCACGGTCACGATGATGATGGGGATGCGAATGCCAGCCGAGCGGACCTGCTCGGCGACCTCGAGGCCATTGACCTTGCCCTGGAGGAGTGCGTCGACCATGAGCGCGTCGGGGCGCAGCTCGCGGATCTGGTCCATCACCATCCGGCCGTCGGTGACGGTATCGAGGAGGCGGACCTGCTTCTGATGCTGCAGGAGATTGCGGACGTATTGCGAGACCTGCTGGACGTCTTCGACGAGTAGCAGGCGAATCTGTTCGTCGGTAGCCACCGCGGGACTATACCAACCGCGCCACAAGGATGACCCGGTGACTTGAGGGGCCGTGGGGGGTGGATAGATGGTCACCCCACAGGTCCACCCTCCCGAACCCGGCTTCCTGGGCCAATCCGCGGAGGTGTTCGGCGCTCACGAGATGGATCCGATCCTGGTGTGTGACGCGTGACAGCGGTCCGCCGTTGGGCGGGGTCCACTCATAGATCTGGGTCAGCAGCACCGAGTCGTCCGAGGCGTCGTGCATGGCGCTGATGGACTTGCTCACCTCTTCGCCGCTCTTGGGGTCGATGCGCAGCCACTCATGCTGCCGACGGCCGTCGAAGCGCTCGAGCTCCGCCCGGTCGGGCGTGCCGACCTCCACCACGGCGATGCCTCCATCGCGCAGGCACCTGCGCATCACGCCCAGGATGGCCAGGCGGGCACCATCGTCCTCGGCGAGCAGGAAGGTGTTGACCGCGATCAGCGCCAGGCCGAAACGCGGCTCTGGCTTCAGATCGAAGAAGTCGCCGGGCTCGAGCCTCAGTCGTCCGGAGTCGAGGGTGCCCCTGGTCTCCTCCCACCTGCGCCGTCCGCATTCGAGCATGGCCTCGTCGTTGTCGATGCCCAGCACCTGGTGGCCCGCGAGCGCCAGCGGGATGGCGATGCGGCCGCTGCCGACGCCCAGCTCGAGGACCGGGTCACCGCCCTCCTGTGCCAGCTGCTGGTAGAGCTCGGCGTCGTAGTGCACGTCGAGGAAGTCAAGGTCGTAGTAGCGCGCGAGCCGTGCATCGCGCTCGTCGCTGGCGAGCCCGTCGGTCATGCGGGTTCGAAGCGCACTGGCTCCCCTGCCCGCTTGCGGACTGCGAGGGCGCTGAGCGCCTCCATGATCACCCGGTGCGCCGCCATCGACGTGACCTCGGCATGGTCGAACGGTGGGGCCACCTCGACCACGTCCATGGCCGCGAGCCGGACACTGCCGACGATGCGTCGCACCGCACGCAGCAGCTCGCGAGTGAGCATGCCCCCGGGCTCGGGGGTGCCGGTGCCCGGGGCCATGCCGGGATCCAGCACGTCGATGTCGACCGAGAGGTAGACCAGTTCAGGACCGTCGAGCGCCTCCGAGATGGCATCGTCGACGACGGCCTCTGCACCTCGCTCCTCGATCTCACGCATGAGGTGCCAACGCATACCCTGCTCGCGCATCCAGTCGAGCACGTCCTGCGGCGGCCAGTAGCCGCGCAGCCCCACCTGCACGAAGTTGCGGCCGGCCACGGCGCCCGAGTCGATCAGCCGGCGCATGGGAGTGCCATGGCCCGCGAGCACGCCCCACGAGCTGTTGGCCGCATCGGCGTGTGCATCGAAGTGAACGATGCCGATCGAGCGCGGCGCATGCATCTGCGCGATGGCACTGGCGGACGGCCAGGTGATGGAGTGATCGCCGCCGATGACGATGGGCACCGCCCCGGACCCCGCGACCTCCAATACCTTCTCGAAGATCATGGCGTGGCCCCGGTCGAGCCAGGCAGGTACGACGTCTGCGTCGCCGGCGTCGACCACGTCGAGGTATTCCCAGACGTCGATGTCGAGCTGCAAGGACTGGGCGCCGACCTGGTAGGTGCCCGCCCGCACGGCCCGCGGCCCGAACCGCGCGCCGCCTCGGTGTGAGACGGCGTCATCGAACGGCGCACCGAGGATGGCCGCGTCGGGGGCTCGCTCCTGCAAGGCCCGCGCGTCCTCGATCGAGGGGCGCTTGCCGAAGGTGGTGGAGCCGACGTAGACCGGGCGATCCTCATCGCCATAGCGCGGGTAGTCGCCATCCCAGCCGTTGAGGGCCCTGAAGTCCGTGCGCTCGTCGCTCATGTCTTCGGTTCCATCGTGCGTCCATCGTGCCACGCGCGAGCGAGCCCCACCCGGCCTCAGCGTCGGAGGCTGACGGCCAGCTCGATGACGACGGCCGCGACGACCACGAAGAGGACGACCACGGAGCTCACGACATCGATGGCACGCAAGATCACGAGGATGGTCACGACCGATCCTGCGAGGAAGCTGCGCCGTGCCGACGTGGCCAGGCCGCCGGGACGATGGCGGATGGCCGACCACAGCAGCGGCCACATGGTCAGCGCCACGGCCGCACCGAACACGACCGCCCCCAGGAGCTGGGCGCCGGCATCGTTCTCCGGCGAGATGAAGGCCAGCACGAAGGCGACCACGAACCAGGCCGCGATGGCGGCGGCGACGAGGATGGTCGTGATCGTGCGTTCCGTGACTGACACCGCGCGGAGTGTAGCCCTGTGGCTCATGGTGCGGCCGGACAGATGCGGCGATAGGGGCACCAGTCACAGGCGGGATAGCCAGGCGTGGCTTCGAACTCGCCGCTGCGGATACCGCTCGCGGCCTTGGCCACCTTCTTGCGGGCACCATCCAGCTGGCGGACCGTTGGCGTGACCTGCCCGACCACACCACTCTCGAGGAAGTGCAGCTCCACGGACGACGGTCCCTGACCGTGATCAGCTTCCCAGGCCAGCGCGTATAGCTGCAACTGCAGTGAGGTGCGTGCTCGCTGACGGGCTCGAGCCGGGTCGCGCATGTCTCCCGACTTGTAGTCCGTGATGATCACGTCCTCCCCCGTCTGGCGGACGGCGTCGTAGCGGCCACGCACTCGGTCCCGGCCGATGCGCACCGAGAACGACTGCTCCACAGCCACGATGCGGTCCTCCGCCCGAGTGCTCTCTTGGGCGAAGCGAGCCAATGCCGCCGCGCCCGAGGCGAAGCGTGCTGCCTCGTGTTCCTGCGAGAGGAACCCCTCGCTGCGCCAATGCGCCTCCAGCGTCTCCTCCAGACGTCGAGGATCGACCGACTCACCCCGCATGCGCTGGGCGTTGCCGACGGCCACCGCCTGGTGCAGGGCGTTGCCGAAGATGAGCGCGTGATGCGCTGGTGTCGGGACCCGGACCTGGTGCCGCAGTCGGTACTTGAGCGGACACGTGAGGTAGTCGTCGATCTGGCTGAAGCTGAGCTCGAGCGGGCTTCCTGCCCTCGGCTTGCTCGCGACCGATGGCGTGATCGTGGCTTCCGTCGCCACCTCGAGGGCTCGCAACGACGCTTCGCCAGGCTGGCTCTCCACCTCATGGCCGAGGGCCTCAGCGATGAATGGCGAAGGACGGCGTGATCGGCCACCCTCTCGTCCGGCCGCGGCGTGGCTGATGATGAGTTCGTCGCGTGCTCTGGTGACGGCCACGTAGAACAGGCGACGTTCCTCCGCCCGATGCAGATCGGGATCGCCCGCTCCCGGATGTCCGGTCAACGCCGGCGGGAGCGAGAGCACGTCAGGTCGCGCCCGAACGGGGAAGCGACCATCGGCAGCGCCCACGAGGTAGACGAGCGAGAACTCGAGGCCCTTGGCCTGATGGACCGTCAGGACGGACACCGCACCGTCGAGATCGTCAGCGTCAGGAGCGACCGGATCGTGACCTGCATCCACGAGCGCACCCAGGGCCGGCGCGACGGATGCGACCCGTGGGTCGGCGACCAGATCCGCCTGCTCCTGTACCAGCTCGAACAGCCGAGCCACACGCCGCAGCGGGCCATCGTCGCCACGCTCCGCATCCGCGACCAGACGCTTGAGCCAACCACTGCGGCCGAGATGCTCGTAGAGGATCAGAGGTGCCGGACGCTCGTGGGCCTCCGCGATCGAGCCCCGTAGCTCTTCGACGACTCGTCCCAGGCGACGCCGGGTCCTCTCAGCGAGGCGCAGCACGCCTGGCTGCTCCACGAGCTCGGTGATGACCGACCACAGGCTTCGGCGTCGTCGATCGGCGTACTCGCAGATGGCCGTGAGATCCTCTCCGCCGAGCCCATAGGCCGGGGTGGTCAACACCGCGTACAGCTCCTCGGATCGTTCGGGTGCTCCGATCACGCGGAGAAGGCTGAGGACATCACGCACCTCCCGGTGCGCCATCAGGCCCGATGCCCCTGAGAACCGCCGACGGACGCCGAGCTGGTCGAGGCTCGCCAGGATGGGCTTGGCATCCGCGTTGGTACGGACCAGCACGGCCACCGACTCCGGGGCCAGGCCGCGCTCCACCCGCTGGGCGATATCCGCGGCTACGGCATCCGCCTCGTCGACCGGTGTCCGATACAGCTGATGGGTGACCATCGCCGGGCGGCGTGAGCGACGGACGGCCGTCAGCGTCTTGTCCAGCCCTCGACTGATCTCGAGCCGGTCCGGGTCGTTGTGACGGATGAGCCGTCGAGCAGCCTCCAGGATCGGCTTGCGCGAGCGGTAGTTCCGCCGCAGCACGACATCCTTCACGGGACCGTAGTCCTCGTCGAGGCCGGCGAGCCCCTGTCCCACGGCACCGCGGAACGAATAGATGGCCTGGTCGTCATCACCCACGAACATGACGTTGCCGCCGTGTCCGACCAGCAGGCGTACCAGGCGCAACTGCTGTGGGTTGGCATCCTGCGCTTCATCCACGACGACGTAGTGGAAGCGGCGCCGGAGGGCTTGGCGTACCGCCGGTCGCTCATCGAGCAGCCGCACGGCCTCCGCCACCTGATCACCGTGGTCGACAAGCGAACGCTCGGCGAGCAGGCGCTGGTACACCTCATAGGCGCGACCGAGCTCCCCGGTGGAAGCGGCCTCGTCGAGCAGACCCTCGAGCATCTCCCGTGCGGCCTGATCCTCGACGCCGGCCATCGCGGCGCGGCCGCCTGCCTCCAGCTCGGCGGCATAGGCCTTGAGGTCATCCGAGGCAAGGCCTTCCTCCTTGGCTCGACCGAAGAGGTCGACGAGGGCGCCGACGAACCTGGTGGGGTCGCCCAGCGGCCGGTAGCGCTCCAGTCCGAGGTCGAAGATGTGGTCGCGCAGTAGCACGATGGCTTGCGAGCGGCCGATGACGCGAGGATCATCCGCCCGACCGATGGCATGACCGTGCTCGCGCAGCATCCAGTCGCCGAAGGCGTGGAACGTATGGATGGCCGTGTCAGCCTGTCCGTACGGCACCAGCAGGTCCACGCGGGCCTCCATCTCATCCGCGGCCCGCTCCGTGAACGTCAGTGCCAGGATCTCCGAGGGCCGCGCGCGCTTGCTCGCGATGAGCCATGCCACCCGCCGCGTGATGACCTCCGTCTTGCCGGTGCCGGGCCCAGCCACGACGAGGAGAGGTCCGTCTCCGTGCGTGACCGCTTGCCGCTGCCGACGGTCAAGGCCGCGCAGGAGCTCGCGCACCTCATCGATGGGCACCGGGGCCTCATTCGACGGGTGGAGCGTGGCCGGGGGAACGCGTGTGGCTGGTGTGCGGATGGCTGTCATCGGGGCTCACGTTGGAGCCCGCCCGTGACAGCTACCGTGTCACACGGTGGGCGTGATGCCGGCGTCCTGTAGCGCCCGTGCCTCTTCGTCCGACAGCGGCGCATCGGCCACGCCACGCCGGATGGCCTTGACGTAGACGCGCGTGGTCGGCCGTGAGTGCAGGCTGGAGATCACGATGCCGTCGCCGTCGTCATCGACCAGGGCCAGGGCGAACGACTGGGCACCGCCGGCATCTTCGAAGGCATCGAAGCGGATGAGCCCGATGCGCGAGATGGCAGCTGTACCGCGAGGCAGCGGACTGGCGTTGACGCGCGGTGCGACTTCGCCGCCGGTGCGCGCGGCATCCACGTCCGCCTCGACGGCATCCATGCGCTGGAGCAACTGGGCAAGATGGCGTTCGAGATCGGCCGTGCGGGCGCTACCTGGCGACAGGTCGGTCGGCCGCCGCTCGCCGCGCACCACCAGCACGACGGCCGCGATGGCCACGATGAGCGCCGCGAGGGCCAGGATGACCGTGAGTCCCTCCATGCACCGATCGTAGCGGGCGCTCGACGGCGCCGTGCGGCGACTCGATGCTATCCTCGTCGCTGGTTCCCACACCAACTCGACGAGGAGATCACGTGGCCAAGCGGACTCGAGCCAGCCGCTCCGCACGCCGCCCCGGCGGCCAGGGGCCCAGCCGGACCAAGAAGACCGGCGCTGAGCAGAGTTCGGCGACTCCGCCGGAGTCCCAGGTCAGCAGCGCCGAGGACATCGGCGCCAGCTACCAGGAGGTCGGGGTCGATGAGGTCGCCGCTGCCGCTGTGGCCGCCACCGCCAAGCCGGCTCCGAGCGAGGAAGGGCTCACCGGTCGCCGCGCGCGAAGAAGGTCCCGTGGTCGCTCAGCCAAGAAGAAGGGTCAGGAGGATCTGGCCTCGCGGGCCGCCGCGGAGACCGTCTGGGTTCGCGAGGACCTGCGGCGCATCGGTATCGTCTCGATCGTGCTCATCGCGGCGCTCGCGGTCGCCTACGTCGTCTTCGGCATGCTGGACGTGCTCAGCCTCTACTAGCGAGCAACGCCGCTCGAATCAGAACGACCGGGTCGAGGACGACCCGGTCGCTTGCGTTCCAGGACCTGTCGCGGTTCAGCCCGGCATCTTCGACTTCAGCACCTTCGCGCGCAGCCAGCCCCACACCGCAAGCACGATGATGGCGCCGACGAACAGGCCGATCACCGACCAGATCGAGAGCTGGAGCATGTCGACGCTCCGGAGCAGGTTGACCAGAAAGCCCCCCACGAAGGCACCGATGAAACCGGCGACGAACAGCTCCCAGTTCTCGAAGTGCTGGTTCCTGCCGACCACCATGTTGGCCACGAAGCCGAGGACAAGGGGAATGAGGACGAGCGCGATGACGAAGAACAATGTGGGCTCCAGGTTCGGTCGGGTGTCTGGCCCAGAGTCTAACCGTCAAGTCGGCGTTGGTCTGCATCCGACCACGCATCGTGCCGGGGATGGACGCCCCGGCGCGTGAGGGCGATACTCCAGCGCATGGACCGCTCGATCTGGCTCTCGCTGCTGGCTCTCGGGCTGGGGATCGCCCTGCTCCTGGGCATTCGCGCTGGGATGGACGGGGCCGACTACCTGCGTGGTGCCGCCCTGGCATCCGAGATCGAGGCTCTGCAGGGGGCGCCCTCGTCGCAGGAACTCATGACCCGCACGACCGAGGCGGCCGGCTGCCTCTACGGCTTCCAGCCCCCGATCCTCACCTGCTGGTACGCCTGGGCGCAACCGGAGCGGCCCGAGTTCCTGGCGATCATCGCCCAGCGCATCATGGACGACTCCGGGGGCTCGGCGCTGGGCTATGCCTTGGCGGCCTTGCCCTTCGCCCTCCTGGCGCTCCTCTCTGGATGGAAGGCCACCCGCAAGCAGCAGGTGTTCCGGCCGAGCCTTCTGGCCCAGCAGGCCAGGATGGAGCCGCCGTCCACCGAAGGTCGTCTCGTTCGCTGATCGCGCCCGGCTCAGCCGGAGATGCGGATGTCGTCCTCGTCGCGGCCACGTCCGCCGAGCCAGTTCCCGACGAGCAGCAGCGCCAGCACGATGACGAAGCCTGTGGCAGCTCCCACGAGGAACTGGTCGAACAGCAGCAAACCGGCGACCAACCCGATGGCGGTGCCGACGACGAGCCACACGATGCCCATTGGCATGGTGATCACCCCTTCCTACGGGTCGAGGCACTCAGGATAGATCTCCAGCGCCTCGACGGCAGGCCGCGCGGACGCCATCCTCGAGCGACCCCGGGGACAAGAACCTGATCGGCTATCGCGGTGAGCTCGCGATGGCGGTGGACGCCCGCCCCGCCGTGCTGAGGTGTCCATGCCTACCCGCTACGTCGCGACTCGCCCGTCGGCATCGGTCTAGCGACCTCGTCACGGACGCGGCCGGCGACTTTCGATCGGGACCCTCGGCCCTTGCCATGTCGGTGCGGTGTCGGGGACCCTTGAACCGTGTTCGGTCTAGGCAACCACCTTCGAAACCTTGTGACAGCCCACTTGTCAGCACGCTCAGGCGCGATGGACATCCTCGACGACGTCTGGCTGCCCAAGTGGCTCGACCGTCGTTGGGGTGTCTCCGCGAGGCGGGATCGGCGCCGACTCGCCCGTAGCGAGGGCGCGAGCAGACGCGAGCCGGTGGGCAAGGACGCGACCGAGGACTGGTAGCGCACCAGCCGACTCCCTTGAGCTTGCCGGTGCGCTTGTCGTAGGCCTAGCCTTTCCTCCGTGCTCCCCTTCTCCGCTGTTCCATGAGCGCGTCCATCCGCTCGCGGATGCGCAGTTCCCAGCCCTGGTCCGAGGGCTCGTAGTAGCGACGCCCGACTAGATCGTCAGGCAGACCCTGCTGCTCCACGTCGGCGCCTTCGTAGTCGTGAGCGTTCTTGTAGCCGACTCCGATGCCGTGGTGCTTCATGCGGCGATGGGCGGCGTTCTGCAGGTGCTTGGGCACCGGCAGCGAACCGTGCTGGCGTACGTCGCTCATCGCCTCCCAGTAGGCGGCGCCGGAGCGGTTCGACTTCGGGGCCGTGGCGAGATAGACGGTGGCCTGTGCCAACGCGTACTGGCACTCGGGCAATCCCACCCAGTCCACGGCCTGAGCCGCGGCCATCGCGATCTGCAGCGCCCGCGGGTCTGCGTTGCCCACGTCCTCCGAGGCAGAGATGATCAGCCGTCGGGCGATGAACTTGGGATCTTCCCCCGCCGCCACCATCGTGGCCAACCAGTACAGCGCGGCATCGGGGTCGTTGCCACGGATCGACTTGATGAAGGCCGAGACCGTCGAGTAGTGCCCATCCCCGGCTCGGTCATAGGCCAGCACGCGCTGCTGAGCCGCTGACTCGATGTCCTCCAGGCTGGGGCTGATCGGGCCCTTCGCCTCAGGGTCGTCCGCGCCGGCCATCGAGGCTGCCGACTCCAGGATGTTGAGCACCGAGCGGGCATCCCCAGCCGAGATGGCGATGAGGTGCTCCCGCGCATCCGCGTCGAGCTCGACTCGACTACCGAAGCCCCGGTCCTCGGTCAGCGCTCGTTCCACGATGAGCCCGAGCTCGTCGTCCGACAGCGACTCGAGCCGGAACACGCGCAGTCGCGAGAGCAAGGCTGAGTTGACCTCGAAGTACGGGTTCTCCGTGGTCGCGCCGATGAGCGTGACCACGCCCTCCTCGACGTGTGGCAGCAACGCATCCTGCTGCGCCTTGTTGAAGCGGTGGATCTCGTCGATGAAGAGGACGGTGGAACCGCCGCCCTGCTCGGCCCAGCCGCGCGCCTGCGCCACGACCGCGCGCACATCCTTCACGCCGCTCGACGTTGCCGAAAGCGTGTCCATGGGCGCCTCGACCGCCTCGGCCAGCAGTCGTGCCAGCGTGGTCTTGCCCACACCCGGCGGTCCCCACAGCACCATCGAGACCAGCCGGCCACGCTCGACCATGCGCCGCAACGCACCCCGTTCGCCGATCAGCGGCTCCTGCCCGACGACCTCCTCGATACTCGACGGACGCAGACGCGCCGCGAGCGGCATGTGACCGATCTCCGTGGCCACGGGCAGGGTCTCGGCGCGCACGGCGCCGGGACGATCAGGGGTGGTCGGTGGCATCCGCTGAGTCTAGAGCGCCGCACTCCACTGGCGATTACCATCTAGGCACCGGATCCGACCAATCCCCCGTCCGCCATGCCCACGCCCAGCGAGGAGTCTCCCGTGCCACCGCAGCATCTCCGAATCCCAGGCCCGACACCCCTGCCCGACGCCGTTCGCGAGGCCGGCTCCGAGCAGATGGTCGGGCACCGCACCGAGGACTTCATGGAGCTCGTGGCGCGCTGCTCCGGCGGTATGCAGCCGTACTTCCAGACGACGAGCGACGTGATGATCCTGACGTCGTCCGGCACGGGTGGGCTCGAAGCGGCGGTGGTCAGCTTCCTCTCCCCCGGCGACGCCGTGCTGACGGTCAGCATCGGCAACTTCGGGGAGCGCTTCGGCAAGATCGCCAAGGCCTATGGCGCCGACGTCACGATGCTCGAGTTCGACTGGGGCCAGGCGGCCGACCCAGATGTGGTCCGCGACGCCATCCAGGACATGATCGCCACCAGCCTCGGCGGGCGCACTCCGGCCGCCGTGCAGGTCACCTACAACGAGACGTCGACCGGCGTGATGAACCCGCTGCCGCGTTTGGCCGAGGTCATCCGCTCGGAGGTCCCGGACACGCTCATCCTCGTCGATGGTGTGAGCGCCGTCGGGGCCGTGCCCATGGAGATGGACGCCTGGGACCTGGACGTCGTCGTCACCGGTGCGCAGAAGGCCTGGATGATCCCGCCCGGCCTGGCCATGGCTGCCGCCTCCGACCGCGCCTGGGCCGCCGCTGAGACCGCCACCATGCCGCGCTTCTACTTCGACCTGGTCAAGCACCGCGACGCCATCCCCAAGGGCCAGACGCCGTGGACCCCGGCCGTGGGCATCTTCTTCCAGCTTGCCGCCGCGCTCGACATCATGGAAGCCGAGGGCCGGGAGAACATCTACGCCCGCCATGCTGCCGCCGGTGCCGCCGCGCGTGCCGGCCTGACCGCCATGGGCTTCGACCTCTTCGCCGATCCGGCACACGCCTCCAACACCGTGACCTCGGCGCTGGTGCCCGAGGGGCTGGAGTGGTCCGCCCTGAACGAGCAGCTCAGAGCCAATGGCCTTCAGCTGGCCGGAGGCCAGGGCAAGATGAAGGGCAAGATCTTCCGCATCGGCCACCTCGGGGATGCCACCGTCGACGACATCGTCACGGCCATCGAGATCATCGAGCGGGGCACCGTCGCCATCGGCCGTCCGGTCGAGCCGGGTGCCGGTCCTGCGGCCGCCCGCAAGGCCGGGGAAGAGGCTGCCTGATGAGGGTCCTCGTCGCTGAGAAGCTCGCTCCAGAGGGCATCGCCCTCCTGCAGGAAGACCACGAGGTCGACGTCCGGCTCGGCATGTCGCGTGAGGAGTACCTCGCCGCCCTGCCCGAGTACGAGGCGCTGCTCGTGCGCAGTGGCGTCAAGGCGGACGCCGAAGCCATCGCCGTGGGCAAGAAGCTCGTCGTCATCGGTCGTGCCGGGGTGGGCGTGGACAACATCGACATCCCCGCCGCAACGGAGGCCGGCATCACCGTGGTCAACGCCCCCACCGGCAACACCACCGCCGCTGCCGAGCACACCATCGCCCTGCTCTTCGCGTTGTCGCGCAACATCCCCGCTGCCGATGCCTCCATGCACGCCGGCGACTGGAACCGTGCGGCCTTCATGGGCCGCGAGCTGGTGGACAAGACGCTCGGCGTCATCGGCTTGGGCAAGATCGGGATGGCCGTGGCCGACCGTGCCCGTGCCCTGGGCATGAACGTCCTGGGCTACGACCCCTACGTCACCGACGATGCGGCCAAGACCCACGGCATCGAGCGCATGACGGTGGCAGAGATCCTCAAGGCCGCCGATGCCATCACCGTGCACGTGCCCAAGACCAAGGACACGGCCAACCTGATCTCGACCGAAGAGCTGGCCACGATGAAGCCGCACGCCTGGATCATCAACGTGGCTCGCGGCGGGGTCGTCGACGAGGCCGCGCTGGCCACTGCCCTCGAGGCCGGCACCATCGCCGCCGCCGCGGTCGATGTCTACTCGTCGGAGCCGCCCGCGGCGGACAACCCGCTGCTCACCGCGCCCAACATCATCCTCACGCCACACCTCGGCGCCTCCACCGCGGAGGCCCAGACGCGCGTCGGCGTGGAGGCGGCTGAGCAGGTGCGTGAAGTGCTCGCCGGTCGCTCGGCGCGCTACGCCATCAATGCCCCCATGCTCACGCCGGAGACGGCCGACGCACTCGCGCCGTACATCCCACTGGCTCGCACGCTGGGTCAGTTCTACGCCCAGTTCTCCGAGGAGATGGGTGATCTCACGCTCGAGGTCGCCGGCGAACTCTCCGAGTTCGAGGCAGGGCCACTGGTGGCCGCGGCGCTCGGTGGGATCCTCGAACAGCACACCGAGGAGCGCGTCAACGTCATCAACGCCGGCGCCCTGGCCAAGGCCCGCGGCATCGATCTCTCGACCGTCCATACCCAGGATGCCGGCCGCTTCTCGTCGTTGCTGACGCTCAGGGGCGGCCAGCGCTCGGTGGCCGGCACCGTCTCGTTCGGCGACGAACCGCGCCTCGTGGCGCTCGATGGCTACGAGGTCGACCTCGCGCCGGCCGCACACATGTTGGTCTCGCGTCACCAGGATCGACCGGGCGCCATCGGCACTGTCGGCCGCATCATGGGTGAGGCGGACATCAACATCAGCAACATGCACCTGGGTCGGTCCGACAAGCGCTCGATCGCCTTCATGGTCCTGGCGCTCGACGAGGATGTCCCCGAGTCAGTGGCCCAACAGGTCCGCTCCTACGAGGGCATGATCGACGTCTGGCTCATCAACCTCGACCTGCCGTCCTGACGTGATCAGGCCGGTCCGGCTCGCGCTCATCCGTCACGGTGAGTCCGCCTGGATCGTCGAGGGACGCTTCCAGGGGCAGGGTGATCCGCTGCTGTCGGTGACCGGGGAGCGGCAGGCCGCTGCCGTCGGCGCTCGTATGGCCGCCACGGCCCAGATGCCGTCGGTGCCCGTGCCGGACGGCCCACCACAGGCCATCTGGCACTCACCGCTTCTGCGCGCCGCCCAGACAGCGGAGGCGATCCGCTCCGCTCGCGGTGCGGACGCGCCGCTACGGCCGCTCGCCGAGCTGATGGAGCTGGGGCAGGGCGAGTGGGAAGGCCGCACACACGCCGAGGTCGGCGAGCGCTGGCCCCACGAGCTGTCCGCCTGGCGTGATGACCCGCTGAACAACCACGCCCCGGGCGGCGAGTCGCTCCGCGACGGCAAGGTCCGCGTCCGCCGGGCCCTCGACACGATCCTGCTGGGTGAACCGGCCAGCGGCGAGGAGAAGCCCTGGGCCATCGTCGTGGCCCACGACGGCATCCTGCGCCTGATGATGCTCGATCTGCTGGACATCGGCATCGAGCACTTCTGGTCGTTCCCGTTGACCCTTGCGTCGGTGACGGTCGTCGACCTCAGCAGCGATGTCGCGCAACTGCGAGCACACAACCTCGACGCGCACATCGCGGCCCTGGGCCGCGTCACGGAGCGTCCGCCGGGCGCGCTCTAGCCGAAGCTAGCGCCGCCAGCGCAGCGACAGCCGCAGCAAGGCGGTGCGGATGCGGGCATAGGCCCCGCGCAGCGCGCCCCGCCGCTCATCGCTCAGGTCTCGTTCGCCATACGTCGTCTGCACCTGAGCGTCTGTCACCACGTACAGATCGTCGCGCACCGTGGGAATGGCGTCGGACAGGGTGCCCGCGTACTCGTACTCCGTCTGGGATGGGTGTGGCCCATACCCCAGACGCGTGGCCAGGCTCACGATGCCGCGATAGGCCAGGCTGTCGTCGCCTTGAGGCAAGCGTCGCAGTCGATAGAGCAGAAGCAGACTGACCACGGCGGTCAGCAGCACCGCCAGCCCCGCGAAGCCGATGACGATGCCGGTCATGGGGCCACTCCCGCCGGAACCATCGGTCGCGAGCGGCTCGGGCGGGAGCGTCTCGAACGGCTCCTCCGCCTCCAACGGCTCTTCCGACGGAAGCGGCTCTTCCGACGGGAACGGCTCTTCGATGGCCGCCTCCCCTTCGAGCAGGTTCGTGGGCAGCTGGCTGTAGTCGGCCAGGCCGGGTGTGGGGTCGAAGCGCACCCAGCCGTAGCCCGGGAAGTAGACCTCGACCCAGTTGTGGAGCGCCTGCTTCTCGACGATCCAGAGGCCGGACTCGTCGAGCGTCCCCGGGAGGTAGCCCGTGACGTAGCGCGCGGGCACGTCCATCGCCCGCATGACCATGACCATCGTCGTCGCGAACTGTTGGCAGAAGCCTTCTTCGATGGTCAAGAGGCACTCCGGGAAGGCCTCGAAGCCCTGGCACTGGTCGCCCAGGTCCTCTTCGTAGCGCATGAGCCGCAGCTCGTTCTGGACCGCGAGTGCCCGTTCGTACGCCGTCGCGTGCTCCGTACGGATGCGCTCGGCCATGGCCCGGGTCTTGGGCCCCACGATGCCCTCGTCGTCCGCGCCTTCGAGATAGGCCTCCAGCACCCACTCGGGGTAGTCGGTCCCGGCGGCTCGCAGCTGGCTCGCAGTGAGCGAGTCGACGCCGGCTTCGTAGTCGCGAACCCACGAGAGGAAGCGGACGACCTCCTCGGCCTCCAGCCGATCGGTGAACTCGATGTCGCTGATGCCCCCGCCCTCGGTGTAGCGGGCGTGCACATCATGGCTGTCGACCTGGAACACGTCAGGCGGCCGATAGAGGTTGGCCTGCGCCGGCGAGCCGTCACCGACCGCGATGCTCACCCGCAGCCGATGCGTGCCGCCGGTCTTGGCTTCGTCCGTGGCCCACAGTTGGCGGCCGGCCTCGACGACGGGTCGGTCCAATTCGGTGGTGGTCTCCCATCGACCCTGGCGGTAGTCGTATCGATCATCAGCCTTGCCCCACCAGTAGTTGCCAGACAGCCGCCCGTGCTCGATCTCGGCCGTGAAGGCGATGCCCACGCCCGGGTTCCACGTCGTCGAGAGCTGGGTGCTGGTACCCAGCGGCGGCGGCACGTCCTCCCCTGACGGCACGCCGAAGAAGCCCAGCATCTCGGAGATCTCATCGGCGAGGTCTTCCAGGGGTTCTTCGATCCCGTCGATGTTGATCTCCTGGGCCTCGAACGTGGCCCAGACCGTGAGCGAGCTGGCGCTGAGCACCGCGATGAGTACGAAGGCGGTGCCAGTGCGGATGAAGAGGCGGCTCACGTCTCGCGTATCGGAGATATGGCGACGAGCCCAGGCGTAGCGCTGCTGGACCAGCTGCAAGCGCATGAGCAGCAGCAGCGCCAATGCCGCGAACGTGGCCAGCACCGGTACCACCGGCAGGAGTTCCTCTTCGGATCGCAGCGTACCCAGCCCGACGTTGAGGAAGAGCAATGTGCCGACCGCCATGACGGCCGGTCCGCCACGGTCGTAGCGGAAGATGCCGAAGGCCCCGAACTGCGCCGTGGTCCAGCAGATGGCGCCCATCACGAGGTACGTCGTGGTCTCACCGGAGAGGTCGTCCACGAGCGCGAGCCACACCGCTTCCACGCGTACGCCGATCCCGTCGAGGTCCGATGGCAGAGGCGATGCGGCCAGTAGCCAGCCCCCGGCGATGAAGAGCAGGACGAAAGCGGCGATCGCCGCCCCGATGACATGTGCCCGCACGACACCCAGCGAGCTGCGAGCCAGGAGATAGCCGATGAGCCCGGCTGCGAGCGTCACGATGGGCAGCGAGTCCGTCAGCGACCCTCGCTCGGTGACCACGAACGGACGCGAGTCGGCGACCGAGACGCCGAGCAGGACGAGCATGCCCAGCAGGAGGAGCAGGCTGGACCAGCCCTGCTCCGGACGGGTCAGGAGGTGTGGTCGTCGTCTCATCCGGCCGCCTCGGATGCGCCGTTGCGCGTGCTCACGAGCTGCTCCCCCAGAGGGCGAGCGGGCCCGATGACGTAGGTGCGAACGTCGTGCTCGGCGAGGAGGTGGAGCAGCGATCGCAGCTCCTGCTCGCGCGGCTCCCGCTCTGACGGAGAGAGGGGCGCCCGACCGTCAGCCGCGATGGCCACCTCGAGGTGGGCCAAGGGATCGACGACGATGGCGATCGGTGCGACGCCGGCTTGTCGCAAGGCCGCGAGGGGCGCGACCCACGAACGATCGAGCGAGGGTGTGATGGCCAGCGCGACCGTGCCCTGGCGGAGCCGCGCCGAACCCTCGACCAGCATCTCGGCCAAGGTGGTGGTGCCTTCGGCTTGAGCCACCGCAAGGAGGCTCAGGACCTTGTGCTGCTGCCGGGCTCCCCGATCGGTGGCGATGACGGCCCGTCGCAGGCCGACGGCTTCCATGCCCACACCGCGGTCGTCGCTCAGAGCATGAACGGCGAGGGCGGCCGCTGCCCTTACCGTCGTCTCGATGGTGCCGTGATCGCCAGAGCCGACATGGGCCGATCGATCGAGGTCGGTGAAGATCAGGAGATCGGCGGAGGGCTCGATGTCGAACTCCTTCACCTGCAGCTCCTGGTGGCGGGCGCTCGAGCGCCAGTGGATGCGGTTGAAGGCATCACCCGGCGTATACGGCCGGACCGACGTCACGAGCGGCGTCCGGTGGGGCCCGTGTTCGGCTCGAGCGGATGAGCCCTCGATGGCCGCGGACGGCAGGTTCCAGCCCGGGAGCTGCTCCACCGGTGGGTACACGAGAACGGCTGAACCCGGCCCCACCGAGGCCACCGACTCGAAGAGCCCGAACGGGTCGCCTGTGCGCACGACCATAGGGTCCACGCGGTACTGGCCGCGATGCGTGAGCGGCACCTTCGCCGCCCACGTGCGCGACATGCGCGGCCGCAGCGACACCACCCGGCCGGGGATGGCCACCGGGAGCGTGGAAGGACTGTGAGTCTCGAGCCAGGGCTTGGGGAGGCGAGCCGAGGAGCGCAGCGTGTACGTCACCGACAGCGTGTCGCCAACGGTCGCATGCGAGCGGTCAAGCCACGAGCCAGCCTCGAGATTGGTCAGGCCGCGCCGCGCCAGCAGGTAGGCCATGCCGACGACGATGAGGCCCAGGTAGAGGAAGAAGTGGACCTCGGTGGAGCCGGTCATAGCGGCGGCCGTGATGACCAAGCCGACGGTCAACAGGAAGCCAAGATTGCGCAGCATCGCCGCCCTCGTGCCTGCCGGCGTGCGCTACGCCTGGCGCACCCCTTGAACCTCAGCGCTGGGCCGTGGTGCCTGGATGGGGACCGACATGAGCATCTCGCTGACGACGCCACCGCTTTCGACTCCGCGGATCGAGGCCGCGGTCTTGAGGATGACGCGGTGTGCCAGGGCCGGCTCGGCGAGCGCCTTGACGTCGTCGGGGATGACGTAGTCCCGCCCGGTGAGCGCGGCGAACGCCTGGCTCGCGCGATAGAGCGCAAGCGAACCGCGTGGCGAAGCACCCAGGTAGACGTCCGGATGGGTGCGGGTGGCACTGACGAGACGGACGATGTAGTCGGAGATGGCTGGGTCGACATAGACCTCACGCACGGCGCGCTGCATCTCCAGCACGGCTGGACCGTCGGCCACGGGCTCCAGGTTGTCGACCGGGTGGGCCCGCTTCTGTTCGTCGAGGATGAGCATCTCATCCATCGGCTCGGGATAGCCCATGCGCAGCCGCAGCATGAAACGGTCCAACTGAGCCTCAGGTAGCGGGAACGTGCCCTCGTATTCGATGGGGTTCTGCGTGGCGATGACCATGAACGGCTCCGGCAGGGCCCGCGTGGTACCGTCCACCGTCATATGTCGCTCCTCCATCGCTTCGAGCAGCGCCGACTGCGTCTTGGGCGTGGCTCGGTTGATCTCATCGGCCAGCACGACCTGGCTCACCACGGGCCCCGCACGGAACTCGAACTCCTGGGTCTTCTGGTTGTAGATGGAGAGGCCCGTGACATCGGTCGGCAACAGGTCCGGTGTGAACTGGATACGCCGGAAGGTGCAGTCGAGGCTCTTGGACAACGCTCGGGCGAGCATCGTCTTGCCTGTGCCGGGTACGTCCTCGATGAGCAGATGGCCCTGGCACAGGAGTGCCACGAGGGCGAGACGAACCTCGCGGTGCTTGCCCACGATCACCCGCTCGACGTTGGCAGCGACTCGCTCTGCGGACTGCTGGATCTCGGACATCAGAGGTACTTCCTCATCGCTGGGGCAGGCTACGCGGTCCGCCATGGTAGCCCGCCGATGAGATCAGGGTCGAGCGCTGCGCCCCCGTGACCTTCGTTGGCGGGTGGCCACGGTACCGCCGTGCTGGTAGCCTGCGCACCACTCTGTCCTCTACCCTTCCGCACAGACGCTCTTCAGAAGACACTTTGCCTGCCCGCCGGAGACGCCCCTCAGCCTCATGACCGACACGAAACTCCAGTCGTTCTGTGAACGCTGTGGCACGCGCTACACGTCCGACGCTCCCGTTCAGCCGCCCCCCACCGAGGGCGGCCGGAGCCGGCTGGGTCGCCTCGCGCGCAGAGGCTCGGATAAGGCCGAGGCGCAGCCACCGACGGTCTCGACCGCGGCTCCTTCCGCCGATGCCTTCGCCGGCACCTTCCACTTCTGCATGGACTGCCGGCAATACGTCTGTAGCAAGTGCTGGAACGGCGAAGCTGGCGGCTGCCTCACGGACCGACCGCCAAACCGCGCGGGTGAGACTGTCACCGGCGATGCCGCGATGTCCAGCCCGTTCGCTGCGAGCAACTACCGAACTCCGAGCAGCCCGAGCCCGCCCTCCGGCGACCTCGATGAGTGGGGCCGCCCGCGCAAGACGGCCGCCTCGACACCGGACACTCATGAGGGAACGGCGGTCGAGGGAGGCGTAGACCCTTGGCGCGGCGTGGTCTTCACCGACGATGAGCGCGATGCAGGCGGTGCCGGCACCGTTGCGTCGCCCGGGTCATCTGATCCTCCCAAGCCGGCCATCGACTTCGGAGCCGCACGGGGTGCCCCCGCACCGTCCGAAGCTTGGCCGGAGACGGACCGGCGACAAGAGACACCGACCCCGGTCGAAGCGGACGCAAGCGCCTGGCCGCAGACGGATCGCCCACCGGAGCCGGAAGCCCCGGCGGCGCCCGAGCGCACCCCAGTATCCGAGCCCCAGCCGGATCCGACACCCGAGCCCGAACCCGTCGTGGCCGAACCCGAGCCGACACCCGAGCCGATGGCCGCTGAGCCGGAGCCCGAACCCGTCGTGGCCGAGCCCGAGCCGACACCCGAGCCGATGGCCGCTGAGCCGGAGCCCGAACCCGTCGTGGCCGAGCCCGAGCCGACACCCGAGCCGATGGCCGCTGAGCCGGAGCCCGAACCCGTCGTGGCCGAGCCCGAGCCGACACCCGAGCCGATGGCCGCTGAGCCGGAGCCCGAACCCGTCGTGGCCGAGCCCGAGCCGACACCCGAGCCGAGCCCGAGCCGCGAGCCCGAACCCGTCGTGGCCGAGCCCGAGCCGACACCCGAGCCGCCGAGCCGGAGCCGACACCCGAGCCCCAGCCGGAGCCGACACCCGAGCCCGAACCCGTCGTGGCCGAGCCGGAGCCGACACCCGAGCCAGCTGAGCCGCGAGCCCGAACCCGTCGTGGCCGAGCCGGAGCCGACACCCGAGCCCCAGCCGGAGCCGACACCCGAGCCCGAACCCGTCGTGGCCGAGCCGGAGCCGACACCCGAGCCCCAGCCGGAGCCGACACCCGAGCCCGAACCCGTCGTGGCCGAGCCGGAGCCGACACCCGAGCCCGAGCCGGAGCCGACACCCGAGCCCGAACCCGTCGTGGCCGAGCCGGAGCCTGACGCGGACGCTTCTCTTGCCGCAATGCTCGCGACCGCTGCTGAAGCAGCAGACGCCGCGGATCCGGCACCAGAGGATGCAGGAACTCCCGGTTTCGGGATGGCCGCCGCTGCGATCCTTGGCGATAGCGGTCGCGCAGACGAAGCCGAACCTGCCGCGGCCCCCGAGCCTGCTCCCGATCCCGCACCTGAGGGCCAGCCCGCAGCTGCGGCTGCCCCTCAGCCAGCGCGCCCGACCGAACCCACTGACCCACCCGAGGCGCCACCCGAGTCTGTGCCGGCCCAAGCTGAACCGGCACCACAGCCGTTGCCACCCTCACCGATCGCACCGATCACGCCACCGGGCCAACCCCCGACGCTGGAGGTCTGGAACCCGCCTTCTGGTAGCCGCCCGTTCGACCAGCCCTATCAGGCCCCGACGAACCCTCCGCCCCCGCCGCCTGAGCCAGCCACACCCGCGCAGGCTCCCCAACCCGAAGCGCCACCACCCCCGGCTCCAGCCGCGCAGACACCGCCGTCGGTGCCGCCGACGCCACCGGTCGCGACACCGCCCCAGCCAGTCACTCCGCCGCCGGTCGTGCCCATCGCTGTCACACCGCCGCCCGCTCCGGTGCAGCAAGCTTCCGCTGCGCCACCGCCGCAGCCGCCCGCCGGCTATGCGCCGATACCCCAGGCGCCAACCCCGCAGCAGTCGAACCGACCCGTGCCGGCAGCGAAGGGCACGACGGCCCATGCGTGCCCCAGGTGCGGACTGGCCCTCTCGAACCGAGCGCGCTTCTGCCGTCGCTGCGGCGCACCCCAGGGCTAGCGCCGGCCCACTCTAAAGGCGCGGCGCCTCTTGTCTCACTCGATCTCGGTCGCGTCGCAAGCGCGCGAACGCCGCGCCATACATCAGCACCTGGAACACGAGATACAGCCAGAGCATCGAGATGAACACGCTGCCCACGATGCCCAGCGCGACCCAGTAGCGGACGAGGAGCGGCGCGATCCAGCCGAAGAGCGACGTGAAGCCGCCGATGATGAGACCGACCACGACCGCGGGCCAGAATGCCTGGCGGAAGGTAGGTCCGTCTGTCGGGATGACGAGATAGATCAGTAGCACCGCCGCGAAGGCGATGCCCATGGCGCCGACGACGCCCACCGCGCTGCTGACCTCGGCGAAGTCGATGGCGCAGAAGCCATCCACCACGGGAGCCTCCAGCGACGCCAGCTCGCCACAACGTTGGTCGAGCCACTCGGTCACGAGGGGCAACGCGAAGATGACCACGACTGCCAGGACGAGCACTGCGAGGACGAGCACGACTGTGATGACCCCGTTGATGCGAGTCCGGAAGAAGTCGCGTCCACCAGGTCCGGGGAACATCCGCTGCATCGCACCCTGCAAGGCGCCGTAGAAGCCACTGGCGCCCCAGAGCAGGCCGATGACACCGATGATCGTGCCGGTGCGACCGCTGTTGGCCAGGCCGTCGACGATGACCACTGCCAGATCACGGATCGGGTCGATCTGGTTCACCAGCTGATTGACCAGGTCCTCTCGTAGCGCGGCATCCTCGATGATGACGCCGAGCAGGCTCACGAAGAGCAGGATCGCGGGGACGAGCGCGAAGAACGAGAAGTACGCCAGCGCACCCGCGAGCATCCCTCCACCGCCCTGGTCATAAGCGCGATTGACGTCGAGCACAGCACGTATCGGGCGCGTCCGCATGACCGTCCGCAGCAGGGCATCGACGCGTCCTCGCCAGCCGAGGACCGGTGGCTCGCGCTCAGCGCGTTCGGCCCGCGCGGGCGACTCGTCGTCTCCGCCGGTCACTCCTCAAGGTCCTCGAACAGCCCTGGCTGTACGTCAGCGGCACTGACGCCCTTGCGCTTCCGTGGCCGCAGCATCGAGCGTACCTGTGCGCGACGAACGTAGATCGTCCGGCCGGGCTGGATGGACTGCAGCTTGCCGTCCTTGGCCCAGCGAGCCAGCGTCGAGCGGCTGACCGACACACCGGCGTCGTTGAAGATGCGAACAGCCTCGGTCAGGGTGATCCAGTCGGACGGGGCGCGCGGCATGCTCGGATATGCCTCCTACTCGGTCTCGCTACCCGCGGTCGAGGATGCCGGGCCGCCAGACTCGCTCTTGGTGCTCGAAGGCTTCTCAGTGGTGCTCTTGTCGGCGCTTGACGATTTGGTCTCACCGTCCGACTTCGTGGCCTCTGCCGAAGTCGTGCCCTTGGGCTTGGCCTTCGTGGCGGCGGTCGCGGCGTCCTTCTTGGCCCAGCCGCTGCCCTTGAAGTGGATGGTCGGCGGCGAGAGCGCCTTCCTCATGGCACCACCGCAGGTCTGGCAACGCTCCGGCCCGCTGTCGTGGATGCCATGCATGACCTCCACCTCGCGGTCGCACTCGGTGCAGCGATAGTCGTACAGCGGCATCGGCTAGCCCCGCAACAGGCGCATGCCGCACTTGGGGCAGAAGAACGCGCTCTTGCCGACCTGTGCGAATTGACAGTGTGGACAGACCAGGCCGGCACCGGAATCGGGCGGCAGTGGACGATCGAGCTCGACGACCTCGGCTGCGCCACGCGTGCCCACGATGGCCACGAGCAGGCCGCTCAGCAACCTCGTCGCGTTGCGTTCGGTATCGCCGCGTACACCCTTGCCACCCCAGCCCACGATGCCACGCACCATCTGGTCGCCGGTGACCTCGTCCCAGTAGGACGCGACGGCACCGATGATGCCGGTGTAGTCGGGGTAGCCGCCCGAGTCGAGTGAGCCCTCGAACAGGCAGATGGCGATCGACTCGAAGGCCGGGTCGACCGCGTCGAGCGTCTCGAGTACCTGCAGCCCGTAGCGGGTCACCGGCGAACGGTGGTGGTGGGCGTTGAGCCACTGCGAAGCCTCGATCGTGCGCATGATCGAGGGGTTGGCCTCAGCGAACTGCGGGTCGAGCGGCTCGATGAGCTCGATCGGGGTCGTGTTGAACTGCTCCAACATCAGCGGCAATGCCGCCACCGAGCCCTCGCCCGGGCCGAAACGCACGCCCTTGCTGCTGCGGGCGCGGTAGGTCAGCTTGACCTCGTAGTCCTCTGCCGGCGGTTCTTCGGTGAGGATGCCGGGGTCGGGCAGGCCCAGCGATCGAGGCTTGGGCTCGGGTTCGCTCTTGTTGCGTTTGAGGAAGTCGAAGGTCACAGGCAGGTCCCTTGCTCATCGGGGGAGACGAACATCCCGACAATCGTAGCTGGTCCACGAGACGTCAGAGCCCAGTACCATCCTCCCGCCGGGGGTCCGAGCGTCGACGTCTCTATGCGCCAAGGTTGCCGCGGAGGCGCTCTGCCAGCTCGGCCAACTCGACCTCCCTGGCCCGCACGCCCTCGACCACGTTCGCGGGCGCCTTGCTCACGAAGTCCTCGTTGGCCAGCTTGGCTCGCGTGGACGCCAGCAGCTTCTCCGCCTCAGCCAGCTCCTTTTCGAGGCGGGCGCGATCACGCTCACGGTCCTCGGCGCTGACAGAGAGTCGCGCTTCTGCGCCCGCGCTGACCACGATGAGAGCGGACTCATCCGCGGCGGCAGCACCCGAAGCTGCGACCGTAGGCCGCACGCGGGCCAGCTTGGCTACGACGTCAGCGATGGCCTCGAAGGCCTCGGCCCGGTCGTTCTGCTCGAAACGCAGCTCGGCGTCCAGCCAGGTGACGGGCTCGATGCCGGCGTCGGCACGCGCGTTTCGCATCTGTGAGACGAGCTCGAGGATATCGGCCACGGCTGCGGCCTGGTCCTCGTCCGCTTCGGACTTCAGGTTGGCGTCCACCGGCCAGTAGGCGGTGATGAGCATGTCGCCATCGTCGGGGCGGTGCGGCAGACGACCCCAGACCTCCTCGGTGATGTGCGGCATCACCGGGTGCAGCATGCGCAGGTAGCGATCGAGGACCCAGGCCAGCACCTGCCAGGTCGCGGCACGCGCTCCTGGATCCGCATCGGGACCCAAGCGTACCTTGGCCATCTCCAGGTACCAATCGCAGTACTCCGACCAGACGGCGCTGTGCAGGATGCGTGTGGCCTCGGCGAACTGATAGCTGGCGTAGGCCTCGTCGGCATCGCGCAAGGCCACGTAGCAGCGGGAAAGGATCCAATGCTCAGCTGGGCCCAGCTTCTCGCTTTCGGGCAATGAGAGGGCGATATCGTCGGGCAGATCGTCGGGTCGGGCGCCCAGCACGAAGCGCGCAGCGTTCCAGATCTTGTTGGCGAAGTTGCGTGCACCTTCGAGACGGGAGGGCGTCAGTCGCAGATCGGCACCAGGCGCGGATCCGTTCACGAGCGCGAAGCGCAAGGCGTCGGCACCGATCTCGTCCATGACTTCGAGCGGGTCGATGACGTTGCCTTTGGTCTTGGACATCTTCTTGCCATACGGGTCGCGGATGAGGCCCGAGAGGTAGACGACCTCGAAGGGCTCCTCGTTCATCAGCCACTCGCCGAACATCATCATGCGCGCGACCCAGAAGAAGATGATGTCATGGGCGGTCTCCATGACCTGCGTCGGATAGTACGTGCGCAGGTCCAGCGTCTTCTCGGGCCAGCCCAGCGTGCTGAACGGCCACAACCCGCTGCTGAACCAGGTATCGAAGGTGTCGTCGTCCTGTCTCAGCTCGTATGAGCGACACTCGATGCAGCGACCTGGTCCGGTCTCCACATCGGACACGGTTACGTGGCCCTCCTCGCAGTACCAGGCCGGGATGCGATGGCCCCACCACAGCTGGCGGCTGACGTTCCAGTCGTAGATGTTCTCCATCCAGTCGAAGAAGACCTTCTCGAAACGCTCGGGCACGAAACGGGTGCGCTTCTCGCGCACGGCGTTCATGGCCTTCTCGGCCATGGGCTTGACATCGATGAACCACTGGGTCTTGAGGCGCGGCTCCACGATGTCGTCGCTACGCTGACAACGGCCGATGGCCATCTCGTGGTCCTTGACCTCGACGAGGTCGCCGGCAGCCTCGAGGTCCTCGAGGATACGCACGCGGCACTCCTCACGGCTGAGGCCCTCGTACGGACCGGCGGCGGCGTTCATGCGTGCCTCGTCGGTCATGATGTCGATGCGCGGCAGGTCGTGGCGGACCCCGGTCTCGAAGTCGGTGTGGTCGTGCGCGGGCGTCACCTTCACGGCTCCGGTTCCGAACTCACGCTCCACGAACTCGTCGGCGATGATGGGCACGTCCCGATCCACGAACGGGATGCGCACGAGGCGCCCGACGACGGCGCTGTAGCGCTCGTCCTCGGGATGCACGGCCACAGCGGTGTCGCCGAGGATCGTCTCGGGCCGCGTGGTGGCCACGGTGATGGTCTCGCCGGCGCTGGGATCGACGCCCGGCTCCGCGCCCTCCGGCAGGAGGTGGTACGCGACCGACCAGATCCTGCCGTCCTCAGGCGTGCCGATGACCTCCAGGTCGGACACGCTGGTGCCGCATCCCGGGCACCAGTTGACGAGCTTCTGGCCGCGGTACGCCAGCCCATCCTCGTAGAGCCGCTTGAAGGCGACGCGCACGGCATGGGCCGAGCCCTCGTCCATGGTGAAGCGCTCGCGGCTCCAGTCGGCGGAGATACCCAGGCGACGCTGTTGCCCCATGATCACCGGGCGCGTCTCCTCCATGAACTCCCACATGCGATCGAGGAACCTCTCGCGTCCGAGCTCCTCGGGCGTGGTGCCTTCATCTGCCAGGATGCGGCGAAGCACCCATTGAGCGGCGATCGACGCGTGGTCCACACCAGGCAGCCACAGCGCTGGGCGATGCTGCATGCGCGCGCGCCGGATCATCAGATCCTCGGTCGAGGATCGTGCCGCGTGGCCCAGGTGCAGGGCGCCGGTGACGTTCGGCGGGGGCATGATGATGGTGAAAGGCTTGGTCGTGGCCTTGGCGCGCGAGCCAGCGCCATCGGGTGCGAACACGTCGGCCTCGAGCCAGCTCTCGTAGACGGCCGGCTCGACCTCGGCGGGCTGGTATGCCTTCGCCATCGGTGCCGTGCCGTTCCGGGCTTCGCTCATGCCGTGTCTACTCCCCTGTCTCACACGCACGACCTCGCTCGCCCTCTCGACGAACGAGGCCCGGGTCGCGTGTCTTCTCGTGCCACATGCAGCGGCTCACACCGCGACTTCGGAGTCTAGCGCACGGCTCGGGTGGACCAGCGCTGAACGGAGTGCACGCGAGCGCGTGGAGGTCAACGATCCAAGGACGTGGCGCTGTGGCCCGACTGCACCGGCACGCAGCTGCCGTAGGTCTCGATGAAGTCCGCTCGGTCGGGCTTGCGGCTTCGCCATCCAAACGGCGTTGGTTCAGCTGCCTGACTAGCGGCTCCAGCGTCGGATGAGGTCTCGATACCAGTAGGCGCTGGCCTTGGGGATACGCTGTTGTGAGCGGTAGTCGACGTAGACGAGGCCGAAGCGACTCCGGTAGCCCTCACCCCACTCGAAGTTATCGAGCAGCGACCAAGCGAAGTAGCCGCGGATGTCGATGCCGTCGCCGATGGCCTGCGCCACTGCGCCCAGGTACCCGCGCAGGTACTCGATGCGCTCCTCGTCACGGACCTGCCCAGTGGGGTCGACGTAGTCGACGTAGGACGCGCCGTTCTCCGTGATGTACAGCGGGATCGCGGGGTAATCGTCGTGGACGAGTCGGAGCACGCCGTATAGCGCTTCGGGCGTGACCGACCAGCCCAGCGACGTCGTCGCGGGCTCAGCAGAGACGCCGCGAGCACCGAGGTGCGGCTCGGTCTCGTCGGCCTCGATGATCATATGGTGGTAGTGGTTCACCGCGAGGAAGTCGAGTGCGGCGCCGATGATGGCCTCGTCGTCGGCCCGTATCACCGCCTCCAGGCCGCGCGTCCCGTAGAGATCAGTGACGGCGTGCGAATACCCACCGCCCAACACGGGGTCGAGGAAGAACCGGTTGTTGTTCGCGTCGACCCGTGCGGCTGCCGCGCGATCCGCCAGCGTATCCGTCGCGGCCCTGATGTGCGTAAGGATGTCGGCGACGCCGAGACGCATCCCAGGGCGCGCAGCCCTGATGGCACCTACCGCGAGGCCGTGCGCGAGGTTCAGGTGATGGGCTGCCGCGACCGCATCAGCCAGGTCCCTGCGGCCAGGAGCGTGGATGCCGCTGTGATAGCCCAGGAACGCTTGGCACCAGGGTTCGTTGAGCGTGATCCAGTCGCTCGCGAGGTCGCCGAGCACGTCGACGGTGGTGGCGGCGAAGTCGGCGAAGCGCGCCGCGGTGTCACGCGCAGGCCAGCCACCTGCGTCCTCCAGCTCCTGCGGCAGTTCCCAGTGGTAGAGCGTCACTAACGGGCGGATCCCACGCGTTTGCAGACGCTCCAACAGCGCGCGGTAGAAGTCCACGCCACGTGGATTCAGCAGGCCGCTCCCACCTGGCTGGAGGCGTGGCCAGGAGATCGAGAAGCGGTAGGCGTTGAGGCCGAGATCGGCCATCAGCTCGACATCGTCCTCCCATCGGTGGTAGTGGTCGCAGGCGATGTCGCCGGTGTCACCGTGGTGGGTCTTGCCGGGTGTGTGGGCGAACGCATCCCAGATGGATGCGGTGCGACCGTCCTCGCCCGCTGCACCATCGATCTGGTAGGCCGATGTCGCCGCACCCCAGAGGAAGTTCGCAGGGAACGGGGTCGCGTCGAGGTCCTGCGCGGTCATGCGAGCAGCGAACCGGCCGGCACCGTCACGGTCACTCGGCGGTAGGTGCCCCGTCTTTCGAAGAAGGCCGCACTCTGCGAGCGGTCGAGCTGGTCGCCTTCGACGTCCTCGAGGCGCCCGTCGGCATGTTCGAGCTCGATCGACGCCGCTTGCCCCATGCGGTACACGACTGGCACTTGGCAGTAGGAAAAGGCGAGGCTGCCAGGATCGAGATCGAGCGACACGGCCTCGCCACCGGCGGTCTCGAATCGCGCGCTTTCGGGCTCGTCGAGCAGCTCGCTCTGCGGTACGAGTCGTGGGCGGAACCGCACCCGACCATCGTCGACCTCGACCCCGAGCTCACCGAAGCGCGTGATCACCTGCTCCTTGACCTGGCCGGTCATGCCGGGCTGCTGGGCACCGAGATGGAGCGGCGTATGCGAATAGGGGTCGGTGGGGAACGCGCCCTGCACGGCGGGAGTCTTGCGGAAGCCCAACCCATCGCGGACGTCATGGTAGATCGCTGCCAGCTCAGCCCTTGCGAGTGGGTCGGTGGAGCGGCCGAAGGACCACTGCACCGACACGGCCAGCTTGGCCACCATGTGCCAGTAGATGCTGCCAAGCCCCTCGAACATGAAGAAACGATCGCTACGACCGGTGAACTCATGGTGGGCGAACGTCGCACGCCAGAGCGCGCGCACCGAGTCCCGCGTCGCCGGTGACGCCGCGAGGGCATCGAGTCGGTCATCGACATCAGCCAACGTGCTCAGGTCGGCCTGGAAGTGCCAGGCACCCTCCCGATCGACGCTGAAGAGCGTGGCGTCCTCGATCGGCGGCGGGCCCGGAAGCGTGTTGCGCTCGAGGAACGGCACCGACGTGCGGTCGGGGTAGAGCAGGTAGCTGTGCTGGTCAGGTCGGTAGAGCCGGCTCTCGCGCAGGGCGCGCAGCAGCTCGATGCACTCGCGATCGCTGAGGAGTCCGGAGTCGAGAACCGCCACCTGTCCCTCGAGCATGGGGCCAAGGTGGCTGATGCGTGCCTCCGAGCCCTCGATGCTGAGGATGTCGTAGCTGTGAAACAGACCGTCATCCCTGCGGCTGGCCAGGATGGTGGCTTCGGCCACCCGAACGGTCTCCTCGAGCAGCGTGCGGATGGCCGCTGACGGAACCGCGACCGCCTGGCCGAAGGCCCTCGCGTAGACGGCCTCACGATGCGTCTCCCCGGCTCGGCCGAGTCGTTCCATGACCGCGAAGCGCTCGGCGTCGTCGAGGTTCGGATCGACGGCCGCGAGGACTTCGGTGACGTCCTCGAGCAGGCGCTGCACCGAGGCCGACAGCTCGACCTCGTCGTCCGACGCGAAGGTCTCGAGCAGGAACCGCGCATGGCGCGCGATGGCGTTGAGCGTCACGAGCGACACACCCCAGCCGGCGAGCGCGTTGTTGGCGTCGTTCCACTCCGGACGCTGGGTGTCGAGCCAGATGCCGCTTCCGGGCACCAGGTTGGTGAGCTTCACCAACAGCGGCACCAGCAGCTTCTCAGCCAGGGTTACGAGCCGCACCCCGCCAGCGTCCTGGACCAGCCGCCCATCGGCCCCGATGCGCTCGGAAGCCTGCAGGAGCGCATCGTGTCGGTCCTTCTCGAAGGTGATGGTGTCGCGGGGGTCGGCCACGATGCCCTCGAAGCCGTCGATGCGATAGGGCACGTCGGCGTACGAGTAGATCCGCTCGTTCAGTCCCGCACGCAAGGCTCCGGGCTCGTGACGCTCGTAGGCCTCGAGCAGCCGCAGCAGGTAGATGATCTGGTGATCGCCCCAGTAGCCGATGTGGCTCCAGGGGTCGTCGACATCCTCGACCTCCCAGTCGATGCCCTGCCGGGTGACGCGGTAGGGGTTGTAGCCGTCAGCGGTGGAGGCGTTGAGGAAGACCGAGATGAACTGCGGGAGATAGCCCGGGTAGCTGATGCCAAGGGCTTCCCAGTTCTGGAAGATGTCTCGCCAGTTGCCCTCGTAGCCGTAGACCAGCTCATCTCCGTCGTGGACGCGGATGGTGTACCAATTCCAGGGCCGGCTCGGATCGCCATGGCGGCGGCTGAAGACGAGCGGGAGATAGGCGCGGAGCAGCCGCAGCAACTGGGGGTCGCCCTGGTCGCGCGCGGCCTCGATGAGGTCGCTCAGCCGCATCCACTCGGGCAACTCCAAGAGCCACGAACGGTACTGTGCTGCGACATCGCGGTTCTGGTCGGTGAGGTATGCGATCACGTCCTGGCGCGGGACGTCATAGCCGTTCTCGAACGTCCCACCACGCATGATGTTGAAGAGCACGTTGGCCAGGTGGTTGGCCGTGGCCGCCTCGTCACGGCTCATCTGGGCCGCATCCGCACCCGCCAGGCGCCGCTGCACTCCTGCGCGGTCGGCGGCAAGCGCCTCCTCAAGGGTGGCACGCAGCTGGTCGTCCGACGCCTCCAGCCGGTGTACCAGCTCGAGCACTTGCGCCTGGTCCAGACCGGTATCCGCCACCGAGTACCACGTGTGCGCTTCGCCCGGCGAAAGGTCGATCTCGTCGGCCACGAGGTAGGCGCCCGCCAGGCCGCGGATCTCCGCATCGGCGGTGACACTGCCGCCGCGCCGGAAGGTCTCGCTCTGGGTGTCGCTCAGGAGCACGCGAGGAGCAGCGTGGCCGATGGACCAGGCCGTCGCCGCGCGCAGTGATTCTGACGGCTCGGGCCGGTCGGTGACGCGCGTGTTGAGCGTGTAGAGCGCGAGGCGCGATCCGTCCAGCCGCTCATGCCGCATGTAGGCCGTGGCCAGGTAGCTGAGGCGGGCGTAGAGGTCCCGATCGACTCCGGGCGGGATGAGATCGTGCCAGCCGTCGAGGTAGCGGATGCTGACGGCCTCACCGCGAAGATCCTCGATGACGCTCCGGCGCACGACTCCGAAGGGCTCACATGCTCCCAGTCTCGAGCGGAATCGCAGGCCCAGGTCCTCGTCGATCTCCTCGAAGATGACGCCGGTGCCGTCGATGCGCTTGTACAGGTTGCGTTGGACGGAGCGGACACCCGGGGTCTCACGCCAGGGCGCCCACACCGTCGTCGAGCCACCGCGTGAGACGAGGAATACGCTGCGTACGCCGCTGGCGCCCGGGTCCCGCAGGATCTTGTCCGCCGTCTGGCTCGGGAACAGCCCGTGGTCGGGATCGGTGCGACCGGCGGTGAAGGCCCCGTTGGAGCCGACGAAGAGCCAGACGTCGCTGTCACTGACCACGCTCATCAGGAACGGCGGCATCGAATCGACGTTGCCGAGACGCGCGTAGCGCTCGCCATCGACGGTCGCGAACCCACCTTCGACCCCCATGTCCTCCGGCCCGAGCAGGGAGCGTGCGGTGGTGACGATGGTGTCGGACGTGCTCATCGGGTACCTCGCTCGTAGAGCCGGACATAGTCCACGAGCATGCGTGCAGGGAACTCGGTGTCCGGGAACACGGGCCCGCCGAGGTTGCCGCCGACGGCCACGTTGAGGAGCATGAAGAAGGGCTGCTCGAAGACCCACTCGCTTGGCGCGACGTGTTCGCGCGTCACCTCGTGGTACTGCGTTCCGTCGACGAACCAGGCCATGCCATCGGGCTCCCATTGGAGGGCCACGGTATGGAAGGCGTCCGCCACGGGCTCGCCTAGGTCCGTGCCACCGCTGATGCCGCCGCTGCCCGAGTAGCCCGGCCCGTGCAGCGTGCCGAATACCTCATTGGGGCGGCGCCCAACGTGCTCCATCACGTCGATCTCACCCGACTGCGGCCAGCCAGCCTCGTCGATGTCGGCGCCCAGGAGCCAGAACGCGGGCCACAGCCCGAAGCCGGCGGGCACCCGCAGACGCGCCTCGAGGTAGCCGTGCTGGAAGTCGAGGCGGTCACGCGTGAGGAGCCGAGCCGAGGTGTACTCGCAGGGCCCGTAGTAGCAGTCCAGGCTGCCGTCCGACTCGCGGGCCGTGATGACCAGGCGGCCCTCGCCGTCGAGCGCCACGTTCTCGGGATCGTCGGTGTACCACTCACGCTCGTTGTTGCCCCAGCCATCGAGGCCGACGGCGCTGCCGTCGCCCAGGTCGTAGCCCCACGTCTCGGGGTCCGGGAGCGTGCCGGCCTCGCCGTCGAACTCATCGCTCCAGGCCAGGGTCCAGCCATCGCCAGGTGGTGCCATCGGCGCAGCCTGCTCCTGGCTCGAGCTGGGCACCGCGGTGGCCAGGACCAGACTCCCGGCGATCCCCGCCACGCCGACCAGAGTCCTCACGCCGGTCGCGGACCTACGCAGGCCCATCGCGCTCCGTATCACCAGTCGACCCGCGCAGGACGAGTTCCGTGGCGAATACGACCTCGCTGGGGGCGGCCGCAGGTTCCTCCACTCGCTGCAGCACCAGCCGCACCATCTCACGACCGAGGGCCTCGATCGGCTGGCGCACCGTCGACAGGGTCGGCTGGGTCTCGCGCCCGGTGGGCAGGTCGTCGAAGCCCATGACGGCGATGTCGTCGGGCACACGGCGTCCCGTGTCCTTGATGGCCTGCATGGCCGCGATGGCCATGCTGTCGGAGGCCGCGAACACGGCGTCGAGGTCCGGGTGGGTCGAGATCAGCGCGCGCATGGCTGCTGCCGCCGCCGCCGCCCGGTATTCGCCAGCCGCCTCGAGCGATCCGTCGAGGTCGTACCCGGCCGCCCGGATAGCGTCGCGATAGCCCTCGAGCCGGTCGGCCGCAGAGGGCAGGTCGAGGGTCCCGTAGATGGTGGCGATGCGCTGTCGTCCCGACGCGATGAGGTGTGCCACCGCGGACCTCGCTCCGTCGCGGTTCTGAGTATCGACATAGCTGACGCCGCGCTCGTCGGGCGGGCAGCCACTGACGACCAGCGGCATCTGCCTCTTGACCAGCCGCTTGAGTAGCGGATCGGCGCCGTGCGGGCCGATCAGCACGACGCCATCCATGTGCTCCGTCGTGAGGTAGCGCTCGATGCGCGCTTCCTCCTCCCGCGTGGGCGCGAGCATCAGCATCAGGCGCCGGTCGCGATCGGCCAGGGCCGCGCTGATACCCAGCATCAGCTGCCCGAAGAACGGATCACCGAAGAGCCGGTCGGCCGATTCCAGGATCACCACACCGATCGACCCAGTGCGCTGGGTCATCAGGCTGCGAGCCGACGGGTTCGGGACATATCCGAGCTCGTCGATGGCGATGGTCACGGCGGCCTTCACCTCCGGCCCCACCCGCGGGTGGTCGTTCACCACCCGCGAGACGGTCGCGGTCGAGACCCCAGCCCTGGCTGCCACATCCTTCACCGTCACGCCACGGACGCTCGAAGTCGGACGTCGCTTCCTGCGTGGCAATCTGCTCGCCTCCTTACGAACCGTCGTGGACGTCGGCATCAGGCTAGCCCTTCACCGCACCTGCCGTGACGCCGCCGATGATGTAGCGCTGCGCGAAGATGAAGAACACGACCATGGGCAGGGCGATCATGAGCACGCCGGCCGCGAGCAATGGCCAGTTGTTGCCGTAGACCCCCTGGAAGGCGATCAAGCCTCTGGTCACCGGGTAGTACTCCTGGCTCGTCAGGTAGATCGTAGGCAGGATCAGCTCGTTCCACACGCCGATGGAGTGCAGCACCGCAACCGTGGCGATGGCCGGCTTGGCCAGCGGCATGATGATCTGGAAGACGTAGCGGATGTAGCTGGCGCCTTCGATGGCGGCGGCTTCGTCGAGCTCGATCGGGATCGTCCGGATGTAGTTCACGAGGATGACGATGCCGATCGGATTGACCACGAAGAGCATGACGTAGCCGAGGGGGTTGTTGAACAGGCCCAGGCGCAGGATGAGCTGGAACTGCGGGATGAGCGCGGGCGGCAGGAACAGCGCGATAAGGAAGAGCGTGAACATCAGCCCGCCGCCGCGGACGAAGCGCCGTGCGATGGCAACCGACAGGAACGTGCCCGTGATCACGAAGACGGTCGTGGAGATGACCACGTACAGAACGCTGTTGATCAGGTATTGCGCGAAGTTGGCCTTGTCCCAAGCCTCGAAGAAGTTGTCCAGGCTGAACGATGACGGCAGCGTCATCGGCGACCGGTTGAACTCGGCCGGCGTGAGGAAGGACGTGTTCAGCAGCATCAGTAGCGGGCCGAGATAGACCACGCCCAGCAACAGCAGCACGATGTAAGCGCCGATGCGGGCCCAATCGATCGGGCTGCGCGCTTCGGTGGGGGCCACGGACACGCTCCCGGTGTCTCGAAGCGGTTCGTTGGTGGTGGCAGTCATCCGGTCAACCGTGCCTCTCTCCGCCGGAGCAGGAATTGCGTCGTGATACCGATCACCAGCACGATCACGAACAGGATCATCGCGGCTGCGGCTCCGTAGCCCTGCCGGAAGCTGTTCACGGTCGTGCTGCCGGTCGTCTGACCGAAGGCCTCCGCGTAGACGAGGTAGCCCATGACCTGCGTCCCCGGCCGGTAGCCGATGAGAACGAGGAACAGCTGCCAGGCCTGTAGCGAACCGATGATGGTGAGCACGAGGTTGGTATTGACGGCGGGCGTCAGCAGTGGCCAGGTCACGCTCTTGAAGGCCTGCCAGCGGCTGGCGCCGTCGATCCGTGCCGACTCGTAGACCTCCTCCGGGATGGTCTGGAGACCGGCCAGGAAGATGACCATGGTGAAGCCGAGGTTGGACCAGATCTGGACAACGATGACCCAGGCGAACGCCTCCATCGGCTGACCGCCGAGGAAGAGTGACTGGATGCCGAAGATGTCGAGGAAGGACTGCATCGGGCCACCCAGCGGGTAGAGGAACAGCGTCCACATCAGGCCCTGGATGGTCACGCCGAGGATGACCGGCAGGAAGAAGAGCGTCCGGAAGAAGCGGGTGCCCCGGAGGCCCATGTTCAGCAGCAGCGACACGAACAGTCCGAGCGTGAACTGGATCGTGGTCACCACGAACATGAAGATGAAGGTGCGGAAGATGGCGTCCAGGTTTTCCTGGGCGCGCGCACCGAGTGTCAGGAACTCACGGTAGTTGTCGAGGCCGACGAAGTTGACCGGTAGGCCGGGCAGACCGGTCGCGTCCGTGGCCGAGAAGAACGAGGTGGCGATCGACGGGCCCAGAGATAGCACCAGGTACAGGATCACTGCCGGCGCCAACATCAGGTACGGCCAGGATCTGGCCCGTCTTCCTGTCCCGAAGTGGTAGCTCATCTCTCCCTCAGGTAGTGGCCCTCGAGGTGGAGGACCGAGACCCCACGTGCGGTCGTGGGTACCCCCGGTCCTCCACTGGAGGAGACGTCCTAGCGGATGGCGTCCAGGCCGGAGTCGAGATCGCTCTGCGCCTGCTCAGCGGCAGCCTGCGGATCGTCGAAGGTCCCGAACGGCTGGAACATGTTCACGAGCGGGGGCGCACCGAACTGACCCATGCCCTTTGGCTGCGTCCAGACCACCTCGAAGCCCAGCTCGAAGTTGTCGAGATACGGAGCCAGCTCTTCACCGATCTTGGTGTTGAGCGTGGCGCTGGGCTGCGTCGGGATGGGCCCGACCGCGTCCACGAAGGCCTGGTAGCTCTCGGGCTCCGAGAAGGCCTCGAGATAACGCACGGCCTGGTCCTGCTTGCCTGAGGTCCCGGCGATAGCCCAGCCCTGGTCGTACTTGCCGAACATGGACTGGTTCATGGCTGGATCGTCGCTGCCGGGGAAGGGCATGTAGCCCCAGTCGAACGCCGGTTCCAGGCCCTCGATGGCCGGGCCGTACCACGTGCCACCGGGGAACATCGCGACCGCGCCGGAGGCGAAGCGGCCGGGCGCGCCGTCGCCGGGCAGCGCGCTGGCGCCGGGCTCCATCATGTCGCGGCTGTAGACCTGGTACTTGCTCATGAGGTCCAGCCACTCAGGGTCGGTGTACTTGACGTCGCCGGTCCACAGGCCCTCGACGAGCGCCGCCTGGTCCGGGAAGGCCGCGCCGAGCAGACCGTACGCGCCAACGAAGATGGGCCAGCCATCACCGCCGCCTGCGGTCATGCAAGGGATGTCGGCCGACGTCAGCGTCTCGCACGCGGCCACGAGCTCGGACCACGTGGTCGGCGCCTCGATGCCGTTCTCGGCCAAGAGGTCCTTGTTGTAGTAGATGCCGCTGAAGCCCACGCGGCCCAGGTTGATCTGGTACACGCGGTCGTTGTAGGTGCCGGCGTCGGCGACGCTGACCGGATCGTAGTTGGCCACGAAGGACTCGTCGGTCAAGTCCTTCAGCAGACCGGCGTCGATGAGGGACTGCCAGCCGGGCGGGTCGGTGCCCTCCATGTAGTCCTCGGCCGCGTTGCTGAAGGCGAAGATGCCGAAGACGTCGACGTCATTGGCCATGAGCCGCGTCTGCGTGCTCGTCATCAGCTCGTTCGCGTTGACGACGGCCATGTCGACCTTGATGTCCGGGTTGTCGGCCTCGAACTGGGCGTTGAAATCCTCCATGAACGCGACGAACGGTGGGTTCTGGTGGATGAGCACCCGAAGGGTGTCCTGGGCAGCCACGCCGCCGGCGAAGGCGGTAATCGCCAAGGCCGCAGCTGTGGAAGCGGCGATGAGTCTGCGCATCGTAGGTGTCTGTG
>CAVVYR010000015.1:0-9929 GCA_963752475.1 uncultured Chloroflexia bacterium
CATGGGCCGCGCCTTCCCGGAGGTGCAGATGGTGACCATGGAGCTGGCTGGCATCTCGGCACAGCCGGCCATCGTGGTCGACGAGCGGGGCCACCGGGCGGTGTTCCACGAGGTCTACGGCGAGTGGGCCGAGCGCCTTGAGCGGGCCATCGCCATCGCCTGTGGAGGCATCGCCGCCAGCGCCGAGACACCATGACCGTGGCCCAGGCCCGGACGCCACCGTGCCCGGCACCGTGAGCCTGGCCGCGGACATCGGGCGTGCCATCAGTGGGGCGCCAGACGACCCGGTCGAAATCCGTCATCGCCGCCACGGGCGCCGCCCGACTGCTCGAGGGCAAGATCGTGGACGTGGCCAATCGCATCGTGGGCCGCTTCGTGCGGGGCACGGTCACGGTCGAGGGGTCCCGTGGTGACGCCGGGCGCACGCTGGGGATCGAGATCCAGAACGAGCTGCTCGTTGCGCGTATCGACGGGGAGCTGCGGGCCGTGGCGCCGGACATCATCACGCTGCTCGACGAACAGACTGGCGAGGCCATCCATACCGAGCGGCTCAAGTACGGTCAGCGCGTCGTGGCCATCGCCATCCCGTGCCCACCGGTGTGGCGCAGCGAGGCCGGCCTGCGCACGGCTGGTCCGGCCGCCTTCGGTTTCGATCTGGAGTACGTGCCCGTCGAAGAGCTCAATCCTGGAACCGGCGCGTGGCCCGGCAAGGACGTTGGAGCGACCTCGTGAGCGAGCACGACCGCCAGCGTCCTCTCGACCTGCGGCTCGGCATCGACGTCGGCGGGACCAACACGGACGCCGTCGTGCTCGATCGGCACGACGAGCTGCTGGCCAAGACGAAGTCCCCGACCTCGGCCGATGTGAGCTCCGGCATCGAGGCGGCGGTCGACAAGGTGCTCGAGAGCGGCGATGTCGACCGCTCGCGTATCAGCCACGTGATGCTGGGCACGACCCACGCGACCAACGCGGTCCTCGAGCGCAAGAACCTGCACCGGGTGGCGGTGCTCCGCATCGGTGCTCCGGCCTCGCTCTCGGTGCGGCCGCTGCTGACCTGGCCGCAGGACTCGTCGCAGTCGTCTCGGGCGGCGAGACGGTGGTTCGCGGTGGCATCGAGCTTGACGGCCGCGAGATCGTGCCCTTCGACGCGGCGGCCGTCCGTGCGTTCCTCGGATCGCGGACCGGCACGGTCGATGCGGTCGCCATCACCAGCGTGTTCGCCCCCGTTTCGCCGCGCCACGAGCTGGCAGCGGCCGAGATCGCTCACGAGGTCATGGGGCCGGAGGTCCATGTCTCGATGAGCCACGAGCTGGGCGCGCTGGGTATCCTCGAGCGCGAGAATTCGACCGTGCTCAACGGGGCGTTGCTGGGCGTCGCACGCGACGTGGCAGGCACCCTTGCGGCAGCCCTTGAGCGCCGCGGCATCTCGGCCCTGCTGTACTTCGCCCAGAACGACGGCACGCTCATGGCCCTCGATCACGCGGTCCGCTTCCCGGTGCTGACCATCGGCTCCGGCCCGGCCAACTCGCTGCGTGGCGCGGCCTACCTCACCGGCCGGGACGATGGCATCGTGGTCGACGTGGGCGGGACCTCCACGGACATCGGCGTGCTCGTCGGTGGCTTCCCGCGCGAGTCGAGCCAGGCCGTCGAGATCGGTGGCGTGCGCACGAACTTCCGCATGCCTGACATCGTCTCGATCGCCGTCGGCGGCGGCACCATCGTGCGCGCGGGCGCCATCGGCCCCGACTCGGTCGCCTGGCGCATCGGCACCGAGGGGCTCGCCTTCGGTGGCGGCACGCCCACGCTGACCGACGCTGCCTTGGGCGAAGGTCGTGTCAGCGGTGTCGGGAGCATGAGCCCCGGGAGCGAGCACGCCCAGCTGCTGCACGCAGGCCTGGCCCTGGCCGACCGCGACGTGGCCGACGCCATCGACCGCGTCAAGACCTCGCGCAGCGACGCACCGATCATCGCCGTCGGCGGCGGCAGCATCATCCTGGCCGACGAGATCCCTGGCGCCAGCGAGATCCTGCGTCCGGCCAACCACGACGTGGCCAACGCCATCGGTGCTGCCATCGCCAAGGTCAGCGGCAGCGCTGAAGAGGTCGTGACCTACGCGGCCAAGTCGCACGCGGAGGCGGTCCAGGAGATCGCCGCACGTGCCGGTGCCGCGGCCGTGGCGGCAGGCGCTGATCCCGATCGCGTCGAGGTCGTCGACGTCGAGGAGACACCACTCACGTATCTGATGGAGCCCGCGGCCCGCATCCGGGTCAAGGCGGCTGGACCACTGGTGATGGGGTAGACCCGGACTCCTCCGGGCCCCAGGAAGGAGAATCAAGGGAAATGAGGATCAACCGAAGCCGTGCTGGCTGGCTGGGTGCTGCGTTCGCAGGTGCGGCGCTGGCGCTGACCATGCCGATGGCGGCGATGGCACAGGACGTGGACACGTTCACGTACGCGCCCAACAACCCGGTCGTGACCGACCTCGACCCGGCGACCTCGTACTCCAACGAGGTCACCGCGATGCACAACATGTACGAGTCGCTGACGCGCTATGACTCGGCCAGCGGCGAGGTGCTGCCGGCGCTCGCGACCGAGTGGACGGCCAGCGATGACGCGCTGACCTGGACCTTCACCCTGCGCGACGACGTGACCTTCCATACCGGCAACCCGATGGACGCCGAGGCGGCGAAGGCCGCCCTCGAGCGCACCCGCGACCTGGGCCTTGGTGCCGGCTACATCTGGGGCGGTGTCGAGGCCTTCGAGGCTCCCGATGCCACCACGCTGGTGATGAACCTGTCCTGGCCGGCCCCCATGGACCTCATCGCCGCAGCGAACTACGCGGCCTACATCTACGACGTCGAGGCTGCCGGCGAGGGCGCCAGCGAGGAAGAGCTGGTGGCCTGGTTCGGCGAGGGCAACGACGCCGGTACCGGTCCCTACACGCTCTCGAGCTGGGAGCCCGGCACCGAGTTCGAGGTCACCCTCGATGCCTACCCCGAGTACTGGGGCGGCTGGGACGGCGAGCACTATGAGGAAGTCGTCTTCCGCGTCGTGCCCGAGGAAACGACCGCGCTGCAGCTGGTCAAGGCCGGCGAGGTCTCGGCCGTCGAGCGCTTGACCCCGCAGCTCATCGACAGCCTGCGTAGCGATGAGAACGTGCAGATCGTCGAGACTCCGTCGCTGCAGAACCTGGTGATCCTGCTCAACACCTCGTCCGGCCCGCTGGCCGACCCGGCCGTGCGTGCGGCCGTGGCCAAGGCCGTCGACACCGACGGCATCGGCGTTGCGCTCACCGGTGCGGTCGTGCCTACCAAGGGCGTCATCCCACCCGGCCTCCTTGGCCACAGCGACGAACTGACAGGCACCGGTCTTGATCTCGAGGGCGCGGCCGAGCTGCTGGCCGGCACGGGCTATGGTCCAGAAAGCGAACGGCTGAACCTGACCATGACCATCGCCGCGGGTGACACCGATGAGATGCTCGTCGGTGCCAGCATGAAGTCGAACCTGGCCGAGCTGGGCATCGAGCTCGACGTCCAGCCGCTCGAGTGGCAGGCCCAGTGGGACCGCGCCATCAGTGACAACATCGACGAGCGTCAGGACATCTTCGTGATGTACTGGTGGCCCGACTACCCTGACCCGTTCAGCTGGTTCATCTCCATGTTCTACACGGAGGAAGAGCCGACCTTCAACCTGGCCTACTACTCCGACCCGGACATGGACGCGGCCATCGACAAGATCCAGTCCCTGACCGTTACCGATCGCGAGGCCGCCGAGGCCAAGTACATCGAGATGCAGCAGCAGCTCATCGACGATGCCGTCGTGGTCGTGCCCTACGTCCAGAACTACCAGCGAGCGCTGGACGCCAGCGTCGAGGGCTACGTCGACGATCCGGCCTACGCGCAGGTCCCGTTCGTCTATGACATGAGCCCGCAGGGCTGACGCCTGCGCCTGATCAGGAGCGTGGGGCGAACCTCGCGCTCCTGATCGAGAAGGACCGAGTCCGATGACGATGCGACAGCTCCTGATGCGGCGATTGCCGCAGACGTTGCTCGTCGCGGTCGGCGTCGGGCTCGTCGCGTTCTTCATCACCCGGCTGCTGCCGGGAGACCCGGCTTCGACCTGGGCCGGCCCCCGTGCCTCGCGCGAGGAGCTGGCCTTGGTCAGCGAGCAGCTGGGCCTCGATCTGCCTCTGCCCGAGCAGGCCGTGCGCTACCTTATCGGGCTAGCCTCGGGTGACTGGGGCATCTCCATCCACACCCGTCAGCCGGTCATCGAGGATGTGGCCGGGCGCCTGGTGGCCTCACTCGAGCTCGTGGGCATGGCCATGCTCATGGCCGTCATCGGCGGACTCTTCCTGGGCATGGTCGGCGCGCGCTGGAAGGGCCACTGGCCAGACTGGATCACCAGCGCCCTCACTGCCATCCTCGTGTCTGCCCCGATCTTCTGGCTGGGCCTGCTGCTGCAGCTGACCGTGGCCACCGAGCTGGACCTGCTGCCCGTGGCCGGGCGCTACGACCGTGACTTCCGCGACGTGGTGGCTGAGCAAGGCATCACCGGCCTGGTGATGCTGGATGCCGCACTCCGGCTAAACGGACCGCTGCTCATGTCGGCCGCGACCCACGTGCTGCTGCCGGCGATGGTCGTGGCCGCCTATCCCACGGGGCTCATCGCGCGCCTCTTCCGCGCCAGCCTCATCGAGACGCTGGGCGAGGAGCACGTGCGCATGGCCCGAGCCATCGGCTTCAACGAGCGCACCATCATCTGGCGCTTCGCCCTTCGCTCGTCGCTGGGCCCGGTGCTGGCGGCGCTGGCACTCGTCTTCGGCTACGCCCTGGCCAACACCTTCCTCGTGGAGAACCTCTTCGACTGGCCGGGTCTCGGTTCCTACGTGGCTGACTCCATCACCACGCTCGATGCCCCGTCCATCGCTGGTGCCACCGTCGTGGTCGCGCTGGCCTATCTGCTGGCCAACCTGGTGGTGGACATCATCCGGCCCGTGGTCGACCCGAGGCTGCGCGCATGACCGCTGCCGACGAGATCCGCACTACGTCGCCCGGGCGCGTGAGATCGGCGCTGGGCCGGACCGCGACCTACGTTCGCCACCATCCAGGGCTCATCGTGGCCGGGGTCATCATCGCGCTCATCGTGGGCGCTGCGCTGCTCGCGCCGTGGGTCGCGCCATACCCCGACGACGCCAGCAGCGCCACCAACCTGCTGAACACGCTCCAGCCACCGGGCGACGAACACCGGCTGGGCACTGACCTCGTCGGCCGCGATGTCCTCAGCCGAGTGCTGTTCGGAGCGTGGTACTCGGTGGGTACGAGCGTGCTCGTCATCGCCGGTGCCTTGCTCATCGGCGTGCCCATCGGCCTCTTCAGCGGGGCCATCGGCGGCTGGGTCGACGACATCCTCATGCGCGTGGTGGACATCTTCCTGGCCTTCCCCTCGCTGCTGCTGGCGCTGGCCATCGGCGCCGCGCTGGGCCCGTCGCTGGAGCACGCGGCCATCGCCATCGTCATCGCCTGGTGGCCGTGGTACGCGCGGCTCATGCGCGGCGAGGCCGCGGCCATCCGCGGCCGCGCCTTCATCGAGTCAGGCCGGCTCCTGGGTATCGGCCAGGTCCGCATCGCGGTGCGACACATCCTGCCCAACGCGGCCGGCCCGGTCATCGTTCAGGCGTCGCTCGACCTTGGTGGCGTCATCCTCACGCTCGCAGGCCTCAGCTTCCTGGGCCTGGGGGCGCGCGATCCGGTGCCCGAGTGGGGCCTGATGGTCGAGCAGGGCCGAACGCTGTTCCAGACGCACCCCTGGGTGGCCATCGCGCCGGGCGCTGCCATCATGCTGGCCGCACTCGCTTTCACGTTGCTGGGTGAGGGCCTGCGTGAGCGGCTCGATCCGAAGGGGGCGACGCGCAAGTGAACGAGAACGTGTCGCCGCTCCTGCGCATCCGCGACCTGCAGGTCGACATCGGTGGGGCGCGGCTGCTCGACATCGACGAGCTCGACGTGGGCCGTGGCGAGATCGTGGGCTTGGTAGGGGAGAGCGGCGCAGGCAAGAGCCTGATGCAGGCGGCCGTGCTGGGCTTGCTGCCGGGGAATGCAGAGGTGTCCGGTAGCCTGACCTTCGACGGTGTCGAGGTGTTGGGTGCGAGCCGTTCGGTGCTGCACGACATCCGCGGACAGCGCATCACGGTCGTGTTGCAGGCGGCCCGTGCGGCGCTCACGCCGACCATCCGTGCCGAGACCTGGATCGGCCGAGCGTTGGCACTGCATGACGTGCCCAAGGCCGAGCGGGTGACCCGGCTGGAGCACGCGCTCGATGCGGTGCGCCTGAACCCGGACCTGCTCAAGCGTTATCCGCATCAGCTCTCCGGTGGTGAGGCGCAACGCGTCTCGATCGCGCTGGCGGTGGCGCTGCGCGCGGAGCTCATCCTGGCCGACGAGGCCACCAGCGCGCTGGATGTGACGGTGCAGGCTGAGGTGGCCGAGCTCTTCCGCCAGCTGCGGGACAACGAGGGCACATCCTTCCTGCTGGTCTCGCACGACCTCGCGCTGGTCGCCGGTCTGGCCGACCGCATCAACATCATCGAGCGCGGACGCGTCGTCGAGCGTGGCGGGCCGGAGATCCTCAGCCACCCGACCGACCCCGTGACTCAGGCGCTGGTGGCGGCCAAGCCTGAGCTACCAAGGCCGGCGGAGGTGGCCACATGACCGAGCCGACCACCCTTGGCGCGGCAACCCCGGCGGTGCTTCAGGCCAGCGACCTCGAGATCCGCTACCCGGGGACTGACAAGCGTATGCCGCCGGCCTTCGCGATCGATCGTCTCGAGCTCGAGCCGGGCGCGTCGCTGGCACTGGTCGGCGAGAGCGGGTCGGGCAAGACCACGGCCCTGCGCGCGCTGCTGGGGCTGGTCAAGCCGAGCGCTGGAACGGTGACCTGGAACGGCGAACCGGTCACGGGCATGGGACGGGGTGAGCTTCGGACCTTCCGCAAGGCGATCCAGCCGATCATGCAGGACGTGGACGGTGCACTCGACCCGCGCCAGACGGTCGGCTCGGCTGTCGCCGAGGGTTGGCGGGCCGGCGGCAGGACCGAACGGCGCGATGGGGAGGGGCAGGATGACGTCGTGCTGCGGCTGCTGGGCGAGGTCGGCCTACCCGCGAGCGCGGCCAAGCGCCATCCCCATGAGATCTCCGGCGGGCAGCGCCAGCGCGCGGTCATCGCCCGGGCCCTCGCCGTGGGGCCGCGGATGCTCTTCCTCGACGAGCCCACCAGCGGGCTTGATGCCACGGTCGCGGTGCGTATCCTCGAGCTCATCGAGCGGCTGCGCCTGGAGCGCGGTCTGGGCATCCTGCTCATCAGCCACGACCTCGGCGTGGTCACGCGTCTTTGCACAGAGACGGTCGTGCTCTACCGCGGTGAGGTCGTCGAGCGAGGCAACACCGAGCGACTCCTGACCTTGCCGCGAAGCCCCTACACAGCGGCCTTGCGACGCTCTGTGCCGGAGCTCGGAGTGCCCTTCCGTGTGCCTTTCCACCCGAGTGGTGCCGCGGCCTCGATCGATCCCGTGGTGGGCTGTCGCTTCGGGCCCAGATGTGCATTCGCTGAAACGGACACGTGCGCGGTCAGGCAGGAGCTGATCGCCCTGGACGACGGCACCAGCGTCCGCTGTGGACGGTCGTCGGAACTCGGGCCGATCGATCCACTGGTCGACGAGGTAGTCACGACCAGGAAGTAGGCGATTGCCGCACAGCGGCAAGCGGCGACCGGAACGGCTGCATGCTCGCGACATTGCCCATGCGGAGCGGCTCGTCCAGCATGTGACCTGCCGTCCGAGAGGACCGGCCAGCAAGGCCGGCAGGGCGCCATCACGAGAAGACAAGAGGCACCGGCCGATGACCAAGACCTTCGAGCGGTTCCTGCGCTCGTTCAGCGACGAGGAGCTCACCGCATTCGCACACGATCGCGGTCGTGTCCAGCCGCCCTACTGGAAGGTCATGCGATTGGCGCTACAGGTCGAGGCTGGTCGACGGGGACTGCGCTTCGACGAGGACATCGCCGAGCCCGTCGGCGACACCACATCAGAACCCAAGGCTCGAACCGGGACGGCCTAGAGAGCATCGCCAGGCGCGAACCCGCGCAGACACGAGAGAGACGCCCTTCCGAGGGGGAGGGGCGTCTCTTGCTGTTCTGGCGACGACCCTCAGGAGCCCAGCCCGAGGGTCGCCGCACATGCGCGGGCGCTTGGGAGCGGCGCCCGCCGAGGAGGAGGTCAGCCGATCTCGATCACGCCGGGCGCTGTCGCCGGACCCCCTTCGTCGGTAAGGGTGAAGGTGCCGCTCATGAACAGGGGCTGGCCGGCGAGATCGGCGTAGTCACCGAAGGCCTCCACGACCGTGCCGTTCATGGAGCACTTCTGGGCCTCGCGGTCACTCAGGCCGGCGTCGTGGCCCCACATGACCAGGTCGCCCTCATGGGTCTGGGGCGCGCACCCGTCGTCGTAGACGAGTTCCAAGCCGTCGTAGATCGCCCAGGTCTCGATGAAGGCTCCCATACCGTCCTCGGGGTCGTGGTTCGGCGGCCGGCCGTCGCCTAGATTGAAGAAGACCATGTCGTGCACGTCGCCGTCGAAGTCGACCGTGCCGACCCAGTCAGGCACCTCGTCGCCGGGCGCCTCGAAGCACCGGTTCCAGGCCAGGTCGACCTCGCCGGTGATTGTCTCTGTAGCCAGCGCGGCGGGGACGAACGCCAGCGATGCTGACAGCGCCAGCGCCAGCCCGACTGCGGACTTGCGAAGCATGATGTCTGCCTCCGTGATCGAGCGCTTCACGGTGGCCCGTCCGATACGGACCGCGAGCACTATCTGGGAGGAGTCAACGACAGCATCTTCAACGTCGGCTCAACCGATGCTCAGCCTGGGTGACCGGGCCAGCTCGATAGCCTTGTCGAGGCTCAGCGCGCGGCCCCAAGCCCAGGCGCGCTCGAGTTCGTCCTTGTCCAGTAGGCGCGCGGCAACCGTGCGGGCGGTGCGGGCGTGACGGCCCAATGTACAGCGCGGCGGTATGCGTTGTCGAGGAAGGTCGCGCCAACCAGCTGCCACGCCCGCCTCGCTACCTGACGCTTGTGACCGACCTCGAGGCCGCCTGGGCCGCCGTCCACGAGCACACGCCCGAGGGCTGGTGGGATCAACACGTTCAACGGGCTCCCCCTTCTCACTACGGGACGTAGATGTCCACGTCGATGAAACCGTCGTCGCCCAGGCCGGCCGCGATGATGTTGAGGTCGCCCGTCGGCCGGCTCGGAGACCCGGCTTCTGCGTAGACCCCGTCATGGTCACCCGCGTCAATCTGGTTGTCCCAGAACTGGGACTCGTGATGCGCATCCTCTTCGGAGTAGAGGTCGAAATCTTGGGTTGTGCTGCTGCGGGCCCAGCTGTAGTACACGCCGGCACTGTCTTGGACGTAGACGATATCGACGGTAGCATCCTGGTCCGCGGTCGCGACCGGGTGGCTCTTGACCGCCCAAGGCTCCATCGTCTGGCGGATGCGGGCCCGGCGCGACGGCATCCAGCCTCGTCGGGTACTGGCCCATGTTGATAGTGTCGCCGGCCCCGACCACGCCGTCTCTGTTGGTGTCGACGATCTCGGCGATCATCACGTCGCCAGCGTCGTAGGCGTGGTTCATGTTGGCGTCGGTGTAGGCCACCACAAGCGTCGGTGGGGGTGGTGGCGGTGGCGGGGGCAGCTCGCAGTTGGCGACCATGCCGGTCCCGGTGCCCTGGTAGCACGTATCCACGCTGAGGCCGCCGTTGAGCAGGTCATCGCCTACCTGGCCAGCGACGAAGTCAGGGCCCGGCCCCCCGTGGAGGCGGTCGTTGCCCAACTGGCCCCAGAGGGTGTCGGCGCCGAGGCCGCCGACGACGAGGTCGT
>CAVVYR010000016.1:0-14548 GCA_963752475.1 uncultured Chloroflexia bacterium
ATGTTCCTTGCCGGCTCAACTCATCGTATTGCTGATGAGCGAGATGAGCAGCACGCCCGCGAGGGTGCCCAGGATGGTGCCCCGGCCGCCCTTCAGGCTGGCTCCGCCGATGATGACAGCGCTGATGGCGTCGAGGATGAGCAGGTCGCCGCCCATGCCCGAGGAGCCGGTGCCAAGGCGCGCGACGAGGGTCACGCCGGCGAGTGCGGCTGCGAAGCCGGCGATGAGATAGGTGCTGAAGATGATGCGGTCGGTGGGGATGCCCGAGGCGCGTGCCGCGAGCGCATTTGTGCCGGTGGCGTAGAGCATGCGGCCGTAGGCGGTGCGCTGCAGCAGCACGTAGGCCAGCACCGAGATCACGGCTACCGCGATGATGGGGATAGGCACCACGGAGCCGCTGGCCGAGCCCATGCGGCGGAAGTCGCGCATGACCGGCCCGATGGTCACGCCCTTGGTGTACATGGCCGCGATACCGGTGGTCAGCACGAGCGTGGAGAGCGTGACGATGAAGGGGGTCATCTTCACGCGTGCCACGGCCACGCCATTGAAGGCACCGAACGAAACGCCCACGGCGATCATGACGAGAACGCCCAGGAAGATGGCCTGTGACTGCACCAGCACATCTGCGCCGAGCACGCCACTCAATGCCAGCACACCCGCGAGCGACAGGTCGATGCCGCCACCGACGATGACGAAGGTCTGGCCCAGGGCCATGAAGGCCACGACACACGACTGCAACAGCACGTTGGTCAGGTTCCGTACCGTGGCGAAGGCGGGGTTGGTGAGAGCTAGGACGATGGCCACGATGGCCGCGGCGATCAGCGTCCAGCTGCTGTCGGCGCGTAACCAGCCCAGGATCAATGCCTGCCAGCGCGGTCGCGCGGCGATCGGCGAGTCGGCTGCACTCATACGGCGTTGGGGCTTCGATCTCGTCATCCGATCCTCGTGTCGTGGAAGGATCGCCGGGCGACCAGCACGCTCGTGCGCGCGGCCACCCGGCGGTTCATCGGCGGCTAGCGACTACTGCTCGACGTAGCCGTTGCCCCAGAAGGCGCTGCCCATCTCGAGGATGTTGTCGACCGTGCCGACGACGCCGGGCAGGGCGTTGAAGACGGGGTCGATCTCCTCGCAGGCGGCAAGTGTCAGGACGTTGTCCACTGGCATGCGCGCCCAGGCGATCGGGTCGTGCGCGATGTCGACCGTGCTGTAGCCGTCCTGCAGGGACTTGGCGCCGTTCCCGTCGCCGTCGATCTGGGCCAGCATGATGTGGCCTTCCTCGCCGTAGGGCACGAGGCGGTCGTTTGTCTTGAGCGCCGACAGGACCGACGGCAGCAGGTAGTCAGAGGGGATGAAGATGGCGTTGATGTCCGGGTCGGCGTTGAGGGCGTTGGTCACCCCGTTGAGCGCCTTCTCGGGCTGCCACTCGGTAGGCACCTCGGCCACGATCTCGATGCCCAGTTCCTCGGCCACCTCGCGGAAGCCGGTGTCGCGATGGACCGCGTTGGGGTCGGTCAGGGCGCCGATGAGCGCCAGCACCTTGAGTTCGACGCCATCACGGTCGGCGAACTCCTTGAGCACTCGCGCGGCGTCCTTGCCGAAGGTGTAGTTGTCCGAGCCTACGAAGCTGGCCACGCCCTCCATCTCCGCCGGCGGCCGGTCGAAGAAGTGGATGGGCACGCCGCCCTCGTTGGCCGCGAAGACGGACGTCAGGATGGCCTTGTCGTCGATGGGGTCGACGATGATGCCATCGACGCCTTGGGCCACGAGGTCCTCGATCTGGCCCGACTGCTTGTTGACGTCGTTGTCTGCCACGACCTCGACCAGTTCGAAGCCGAGCTCCTCCTGGTAGGCCTTGAGTTCTGCCTCGGTCACTTGCCACGTCGCGCTCATGAGCGACGGGAACGAGACGCCGATGGTGAGGTCGCTCGCATCACGCGGCGTGCAGTCCTCGGCCAGCACGGCGCCGGAGCCGACGGTCAGTGCGGCGCCCAATGCGAGCGCCACGCCGGCGCCCAGGGCCCTGTTCTTCCGGTTTGACATTCTGCGTCTATCCTCCTGTGTGCCCGGAGCCGATGGAGCTAGCTTGCCTCTGGCCCGGGACCCGGATCAGGCCCGTCCCTTCGTGGATGGGTCTGGTCCACCTCCGTATCGGATCGATCAGGCGATACTCGGCGCGGTCACACCTCCTCCCTCTTCGGTCGTGCGGATCCGGCGCCCCTGCGCAGTACGGCGCCGGATGCGAATGGCGTCTGCGAAGACCGCGATGAGCATCACCGCGGCTCGGGCGATGGAGAACCAGTAGGGATCGGCGCCCGCGACGATGAGCCCGTTCTCGAGCATGGCCAGCATCAGCGCGCCGAAGAGCGTGCCGGGGATGATGCTGCCTTCGCCGCCGGCCAGGCTGGTACCGCCGAGGACGACCACGGTCACGGCTACGAACTCGGCGCCCAGGCCGGTGGCCGGATCGACCGTAGCCGAGCGCGAGAACCACATGACGCCGCCGATCGCCGCGGTCACCCCGCAGAGCACGTAGGCGATGGCCTTTGTGCGGTTGACGTTCACACCGCTGGCGATCGCGCCGCGCTCATTGCTGCCCACGGCCATGGCATGGCGACCGAAGGTGGTCTTGGACAGGATGAACTGGCCCGCGATAAGCACCAGGCCGCCCCAGATGATGGCCGTGGGGATGGGTCCCAGGTAGCCGGCGCCGAAGTCGTAGATGTGGTCGTCGTGGACCATCAGCGACGAGTTGTTGATGATGTACTGGCCGGTGCCGCGCAGCACGAACATCATGGCCAGCGTGGTGATCAGCGGGTTCACGCCCAGGCGTGTGATCGCGAGCGCGTTGACCAGGCCCACGACGGCGCCGATACCCATGGCGACCAGCAGCGCCAATGGGATGGTCAGGATGTCGTTGAGGATGAGCTGCACGGCCACGGCCACGGCCACGAAGGCGGCCGAGCCGACCGAGATATCGATGCCGCCGGTGATGAGCACGATGGTCAGGCCGGTGCCGATGATGGCCATGGGCATGGCCTGCATGGCGATGTTGCGCAGGTTCGCTGGTGCCAGGAACGTGCTCGGCTCGAGCAGGGCGAAGACGAGGAACAGGGCCGCGAAGCTGACGTAGAAGCCGCGTGAGCGCAGGACCCCAAGGATGCGACTGCCGAACGTGCCTCCCATGGCCTCCATCAGCTACCGCCGGTCCCGTGGCGCAGGAGTTCCTCTTGGCTGGCATCGTCGGGGCGGATTCCTGCACCACCTCGCCCCGGCGCATGATCAGGATGCGATCGGCCAGCCGCATGATCTCCTCCATCTCCGAGGAGATGAGCAGGACCGAGGCGCCGGCCTCGGCCACGGCCAGGATGGTGCGTTGGATCTCGTCCTTGGCACCCACGTCGACGCCGCGCGTGGGCTCGTCGAGGATGTAGATGTCCGGACCGCGGGCGAGCCACTTGCCCAGCACCACCTTCTGCTGGTTGCCGCCGCTGAGGTTCTCGGCCTTGTGCTCGGGCCCCGAGGCGACGATACCGAGTCGGTCGATCTGCTCGCGCGCGATGGCCTCCTCACGCGAGCGCACGAGCCAGCCGATGGGCGTCCGCACCACGTTCTTGAGGCTGGCCATGGTCACGTTCTCACGCACGTTCATGCCCAGCACGAGCCCGTCATCGCGACGGTTCTCCGGTACGTAGCCGATGCCGGCTGCGATGGCCTTCGTGGGCTGCATGCGGTCGTGCAGCTGGCCTCGAACGGTGATCGTCCCACAGTCGGTCGGGTCGAGCCCGAAGATGGCCCGCGCCAGCTCACTGCGGCCAGAGCCGAGCAGACCCCAGATCCCGAGCACCTCGCCTTCACGCAACACGAACCGGACGTCCTCGATGTAGCCCTCGCGGGAGAGTCCCTCCACGCGCAGGGCCTCAGCCTCGCCGGGTGGCGTGGAGCGGCTGAGCGTGCTGCCGAGTGCGCGCCCGACCATCATGCGGATGACCTCGTCGTGGTTGGCCTCGCCTGTGTCCACGGTGCCCACGTTGCGGCCGTCGCGCATGACATTGATGCGGTCGGAGATCTTCGAAGATCTCGTTCATGAAGTGGGAGATGTAGATGACCGCCGTGCCGGCATCGCGCAGGCCGCGGATGACGGTGAAGAGCAGCTCGCGCTCGGCCACGGTCAGCGAGGAGGTGGGCTCATCGAAGATGATGAGCCGGACATCGTTAGAGAGCGCGCGGGCGATCTCGACCAGCTGCTGGTCGCCGATGGACAGGTCGCGCACGGGCGATCGCGCATCGACATGGACGCCCAGGCGTTCGAGGATCTCGGCCGCGTCATGCTCGATGCGCCGATGATCGACGAGGCCCAGAAGCTTGGGGTAGTTGCTGATGTAGATGTTCTCGGCCACCGTCAGCGACGGGCTCAGCGTCAGCTCCTGGTGGATGAAGGAGATGCCCGCGGCCTGCGCGTCGCGCGGGTTCGTGGGCGCGTACGCCTCGCCGCCGATGGTCATCGTGCCGCTCTCCGCGGAAACCATCCCGCCGAGCACGTTCATGAGCGTGGACTTGCCCGCGCCGTTCTCGCCCACCAGCGCCAGCACCTCACCGCTTCGCGCCTCCAGGCTGACCTCGTCGAGTGCCTGGACACCACCGAACCGCTTGGACATGCGGTCCATGGCGAGAAGGGGAGCGGTGCTGGTCATCAGCTCACCAGCGTTGGCGCGGATGCGTCACGGTCAGGTTTCCTCGTAGGTGGCCAGGACCGTGCCCACCTTCGCGTCGGTGCCGGCCTCGACAAGGATCTCGGTCAGGCGGCCGGTGGCCGGCATCTCCAGGTCCACGTTGGCCTTCTCGGTCTCGATCTCGGCGATGACCTCGCCTTCCATGACCGAGTCACCCACGGCCTTGAGCCAGCTGCTCACGCGGGCCTCGTCGGTCTCGGCCCCGAGGTTGGGCATCTTGATGGGCGTGCTCATGGCGCTCCTCTTAGTCATCCTTCCGGGCCGAAGAAACGATGGCGGCGCGGATGTCGTCGTCCTGGATGTGTGTGAACGCCTCGAGCGGCTTGCTCACGGGCGAGTAGACATCGAGACCCGTGACCCGCAGCGGCGCCGTGCGCAGCAGCGCGTGTAGGTCGGGCTGCAGGTAGTCGAGCACCCGCGGGCCCATGGACAGCATGTGCTGGGCATCCTCGGCGATGACCAGGGCGCCGGTGCGCCCGACCGACTCGAGCACTGCCGCGCGCGGGAAGCTGGGCTCGTCGAGCCAGCGCGGGTCGATGACCTCGGCCTCGATGCCGCGTTCGGCCAGCTCGGCCACGACCTCGGCCACGCGCGTGGCGGCGTAGCCCCAGGTCAGCACGGTCACATCGCGCCCGGGCCGCACCAGCCGCGCCTTCCCGAACTCGACCACGTGGTCGAAGCCGGCGCCCGGGAGCACACCCGTGGTCTTGGCCAGGCGATGGTCGTCGATGATGAGCACCGGGTCGCGACTGAGCACGGCCGCGTTCCAGCAGCCGACGTAGTCGGCCGGGGTGGTGGGCGCGGCCACGCGCCAGCCGGGATACGACGTGAAGAGGCCGGCCGGGTCGCAGGAGTGCTGCGGTCCATAGCCGCGCCCGCGAGCGATCTGCGTGCGCGCGATGACGGGCACCTCGTGGTCGCCGCCATACATGTAGCGGCTCTTGGCGATGTGGTTGAAGAGCTGGTCGGTGGCCTCGAGTACGAAGTCGGGGTACATGAACTCGATGATCGGATGCATGCCCGCGAGCGCCGCTCCCAGGGCTGCGCCACTGAAGCCGTTCTCGCAGATGGGCGTCGAGAGGAGCTGCTGCGGGCGCGAGGCCACGGCTGAACGGGTCATGCCCACCGTGCCGCCGCCGAGGTGGCCGACCTCCTCGCCCAGGTAGATGGCCTCTGGGTCACGCTCGAGCGTGCGACCGATGACGCCCTGCGCGGCCTCGGCGTAGGTGACCGGCGCAGCCTCAGGGTCCGGCGTCGCGTCGAGGCGCTCGTAAGGGAGGTCCGGGAGGCCCGGGCCGAGCATGCCGCGATGGGCGTCCTCGACCGGCGGGTAGAGCTCGGGCGGGATGGCTGGTCCGTCGTCGGTCTCGACCGTCAGTGCCGCCACGCAGCGGGCCACGAGCGCGTTGGCCAGGCCCTGCACGTGCTGCACTTGCTCGGCACTGAGCAGCTCGGCCTCGATCACGCCGCGAGGCCAGGCGACCGCTGGGTCGCGACCCTTCCATTCGCGCTCCTCGTCCTTGCTGCGGTACTTGAAGGCCGAGCCGGGGAGGGGACCGTTCTGGTGGTAGTAGCGGTAGGTGATGGCTTCGACGAAGATCGGCCCGTGCGTGACCGCATGCTCGCGTGCCTGAGCCATCGCCTCGTACACCGCCACCGGGTCCATGCCGTCGACCACGAGCGCGGGCATGTCGTAGCCCGCGGCCCGTTTGGCCAGGCGTGTGAAGCCGGCCGTCTCCTGCACGGTGGTAGCGACCGAGTACTGGTTGTTCTCCAGCAGCAGGATGAGTGGCAGATCCCATGCCCGCGCCAGCGCCGCCGCTTCGTGGAAGGAACCGATCTGGCTGGCGCCGTCACCGAAGGAGGCCACGCCCACGTCGCCCGTGCCGCGCAGCTTGGAGGCCAAGGCGTAGCCGCCCGCTGGCGGGATACCGCCACCGACGATGGCCGTGGTCATCACGCCACCGGCTCGGTCCCAAAGGTGCATCGAGCCGCCGCGGCCGTGGCAGAGCCCTTGTTCGAGGCCCATGATCTCAGCCATCGTTCGCTGCACGGGGTCGGCCATGGCCTCGGTCACCGTCTCGGCGGTGAAGGGGTCGAAGTCATCCGGGGTGGCCGAGAGCAGCAGCTTGGCCACCACGTCGTGATGGGCGCGGTGGGTCGAGGTCAGCCAGTCACTCGGGCGCAGGGCCAGGGCCGCGCCCGTGGCCGTGGCCTCCTGGCCGATGCTCGAGTGCAGCGGTCCGTGCACCAGGCCCGCGTTGTCGAGCAGCCACTTCTCGAAGCGACGGATGGTCCCGATGCTGAGGATGGCCAGCCCCAGGCGGCGCTTGGGCGTGCCGGCGAGCACGTCCGTGGACAGCTCGTAGCGGGTGAGGTCGGGTGCCGTCGTCGGCTCTGCGGTCATGGTGCTCCCCCTGCTGGGCTCAGGCGATGGTCTCGGGGATCTCGTCGGGCATGGCCTCGCCAGGCGCGAGGATGACCGCGATCACGGTGTTGTTGGGCACGATGTCGCCCTCGCCGTGGACGATCTTCGCGAGCACGCCGGCCGCGGTCGCCTCCAGCTCCACGGTGGCCTTGTCGGTCTCGACCTCCACGACGGGCTGACCCTTGCTGACGCTGTCACCCTCGGACACGAGCCAGGAGACGATCTCGCCCTCCTCCTGGTTCATGCCCAGCTTCGGCAGTGGGAAGAACGTGGCCATCGGTGTTGGACCTCCTTCGCCTCAGCGGCCGACGGCAGCGAGGACGGTTCGTTCGATGCGGGCCTCGTCGGGGATGACGAGGGCCTCGAGTGCGCGGTTGTAGGGCATGGGCACGTCGAGCCCGGCCACGATGCGCGGCTGCTCCTTGATCAGCTCGAAGCCGCGCTCCACGACCTGGGAGACGATCTCCCCGCCGATGTTCGAGCGCCGGTTGGCCTCGTGGACCACGACCAGTCGGCCGGTCTTCTCGAGAGAGGCCAGGACGGTGTCGTAGTCGAAGGGATAGACGGTGCGCGGGTCGATGACCTCGCACTCCACCCCTTCAGCCGCGAGCCGCTCGGCCGCGGCCATGGCCTTGTGACGCATGATGCTGATGGCCACGACGGTGACGTCATCGCCCTCGCGGACGACATCGGCCTGACCGAAGGGGATGGTGTATTCCTCGACCGGCACCTCGCCCTTGATCTCGTAGCCACGCTTGTGCTCGAAGAAGAGCACCGGATCATCACTGCGGATGGCCGTGCGCAGCAGGCCCTTCACGTCGGCCGGGGTCGAGGGCATGACGATCTGCAGGCCGGGCACGGCGCTGAACCAGTTCTCGAACGACTGGCTGTGCTGTGCCGCCTGCCCGCCGCCGGCGCCGACCGGGGCGCGGATGACCAGGGGCACGCTGATGGCGCCACCGAACATGTAGCGGATCTTGGCGATCTGGTTGACCAGCTGGTCCATGCCGATGGTGATCCAGTCGCTGAAGAGGATCTCGGCGATGGGTCGCAGGCCGGTGGCCGCGGCACCCAGTGAGCTGCCCACGATGGCGGCTTCACTGATGGGCGTGTCCAGCACGCGCTGCGGCCCGAACTCCTCGTACAGCCCCTTGGTCACGCCGAAAGGGTTGCCGCGCACGCCCACGTCGCAGCCGAGGATGATGACCGTGGGGTCACGCTGCATCTCCTCGCGCAGCGTCTCGTTGATGGCGCGCTTGACGTTCATGCGGCGGGGCTGGACCTCGGCGCTGGTGTGGCCGTCATCGGCCGATCCCCTGCTGCTCCATGAACTCGTCGGAGTAGAGCCCGTCGTAGAGCGTGTCGAGCTCCGGTTGTGGTGCGGCCTTGGCGAAGGCGATGGCGTCCTCGACGCGCGCCGCGGCGGTCTCATCGGCTTCGTCGAGCCAGCCTTCGTCCGCTGCCCGGACTCCAGCAGGAACCCACCCAGGCGGTCGATGGGGTCGAACTGCTGCCAGCGCTCGTTGCACTCGAGGTCGCGGTAGGCCTCGTCATCGGCCACGAAGTGCCCGATGTAGCGGTAGAAGCGGGCCTCGATGAGCGTGGGACCGCCGCCGGCGCGTGCACGCTCGGCGGCCTCTGCCACCGCGTCGTGGACGGCGATGGCGTTGAAGCCGTCGACGGTCACGCCGGGGATGCCGTAGCCCACGGCGCGGTCGGCCACCGAGGGGTTGCCGACGGCCTGCTCGTAGGGCATGGAGATGGCCCACTGGTTGTTCTCGCAGAGGAAGATGACCGGTAGCTCCCAGGCTGCGGCGAGGTTGATCGACTCGTGCCACACACCCTGGTTGGTGGCGCCGTCGCCGTGGAAGCAGACGGTCACGAAGTCCTGGCCCAGGGTCTTGGCCGTGAGCGCTGAACCGACCGCGATGGGCATGGCCGAGCCCACGATGCCGGTGGCGCCGAGCATGCCCATGTCGACCGCGGCGATGTGCATGGAGCCGCCCTTGCCCTTGTTGTAGCCGGGTGCGCGGCCCATGAGCTCGGCCATCATGCGCCGCGGGTCGCCGCCCTTGGCGATGGTGTGGCCGTGGCCACGGTGGGTGCTGGTGATGTAGTCGCCGTCGCGCAGCGCCGTGCAGGCCCCCACGGCGATGGCCTCGGCGCAGACGTAGGAGTGGGCCAGGCCGTAGATGAAGTCCTGCTTCCACAGCTCCTTGACCGCGCTATCGAACTCGCGGATGAGGCGCATGCGCCCGTACATCTTGAGCACGTCGGCCGGGAGCGCCTCCGAGATGACCAGCGGCGTGAGCGTGTCGCGCTCGAAGGCAGCGACCGCGTCGCGTTCTCCTCGACCGTGATGCGGTGCCGCGTCTGATGCCCGCAGTTCGATGACCTGGCCCGGCTCGGGCGCGACCACGGTCGGCTGCCATTCACCGGCCGCCGTGTGCGCCTCCATCAGCTTGAGGAAGGCCTGCACGTCGGGATGGCTGGGCCACTGGTAGTGACTGGCGATGACGTGCTTCAGCCCCAGCCACTGGCTGGCCATGACCGCCTCTTGCACGTTGACCTCGCCGCCACGGTAGACCTCGAAGTGGGGCAGCGAGTCTTCCGGCAGGGCCACGACCATGAGCCCGTGCGTGGGCCGGTACAGCTCCCCGAATAGGCGGAAGTCGTAGGAGATCGCCGAGTCGCCCTGGTGGTAGAGGCGCACGCCGGGTCCGGCGTCGACGACGAAGCCCATGGCCGGGCCACTGAGCAGCTCGCCGCCGGGCGTGACCGAGAAGGACCAGTGGTGGCTCTCGACGGGGTGGACCGGCACGCCTGCGACGGTCATGGGGATGCCCCAGATGGTGACGCGGATCTGGTCGGGGTCGACGCCGCGGACGGTGGTCAGGTTGTGGGCCACGTCCTTGGCGCAGATGACCGGGCACTTGTCGCGCTTGAGGATCTCGGCGGCTTCGCCCTGGTGGTCGTAGGCGGCATGGGTGACCAGCACCAGGTCGACCTTTTCGAGGTCGTGCCAGGAGAGGGGACAGGCGGGATTCGAGTCCATGTACGGGTCCATCACGACCCGCGTCCCAGCCTCGGTCACGAGCTCGTAGCCCGCGGTGCCGAAGAACCGAAGTGTCGCCGTCATGAGCCGCTCCTTGCTGTCCTCGGGCGCCAGGCCTGCTCGCGTCCGCTGCGCCGATCGTCGGGCTGTTCGATTGTAGTACAATCCTACGACGCAAGTCCAGCATCGAGGACCGACAGCGGATCGATGAGCATGGAACAGGCGACGCTCGACCGGCCACCCAGCCTCACCGACGCGGTCGTGGCCCACATCCGCGACGGCATCATCCGCGGGGCCTACACGCCCGGCCAGCCGCTGACCGAGGCCCAGCTGTCAGACGAGCTGGGGACATCGCGCGGTACGGTTAGGGAGGCGCTGCGGGTGCTGGCCGGCCTGGGTCTGGTCGAGCGCTCGGCGCATCGCGGCGCGGCGGTCTCGCGGCTCACGGCCAAGCGGGCCGAGGAGATCTACACGCTGCGCGCGTCGCTGGAGTCGTTGGCGGCGCAGCTGGCCGTGGAGCGCGGGCATCTCGACGAGGCCGCGCTGGCGTTGCTTGCGACCCACGTGGACGCCATCGAGCATGCTGCCCGGCGCGATCGACCTGCAGGGCATGGTGCACGCGGACATCGACTTCCACCGAGCCCTCTCGGCCTACTCGGGCCACGACCTGCTGATGGAGCACCTCGACGCCATCCAGGTGCACAGCCGTCGGCTGCTCTTCTACAGCGACCTCTACCAGCCCGAGCCGGAGCTGGTCGTGCGTCGCCACCGCGAGCTCCTGCGGGTGTTGCGCTCCGGCGACGCGTACGCGGTGGCCAGCGCCATCGACGAGCACATCAGCGGTCCGGGCCGGGACATCGTGGAGAAGATGCTCGCGCGCGAGCAGGACGGGGAGGGGACCGATGAAGACGCGTGACCTGAGTGGGCTGTTCTCGCTGGCCGGCAGGAGCGCCATCGTCACCGGCGGTGGCTCGGGCCTGGGCCTGGCCATGGCCGAGGCCTTCGCCCAGTACGGCGCGGCCGTGGCGGTCGTCGACCTCGACGAGGCCGCCGCGAGCGAGGTGGCGCGTGACATCGAGGCTGCCGGCGGACGAGCCGTCGCGATCGGCTGTGATGTGGCCGACCAGGCGCAGGTGGAGTCGGCCGTGGCCGCGGCGCGGAGGACCTCGGGCGACATCCACGTGCTCGCGGCCAACGCCGGGGTCGGCGACCGTGCGCCGGCCGAGGAGATGACCCTCGAGCAGTGGCAGCGCGTGCTCGACATCAACCTCTCCGGCGCCTGGTACTTCGATCAGGCCGTGGGCCGGCACATGATCGAGCGCGGCATCGCCGGCTCCATCATCAATACCTCTTCGATCACCAGTCTCGTGGGCATCACCACCGGCAACGCCAACTACGCCGCTACCAAGGGCGGGCTCAACGCGCTCACGCGCACGCTGGCCATCGAGTGGGCAGGCCATGGCATCCGCGTCAACGCCATCGCCCCCACGCACGTCAAGACCGCGCTCATCGAACAGAAGATGGCCGAGGATCCGGCCCTCGCGGACTTCTTCCTGGGCAACATCCCGCTCGGCCGACTGGGTGAGCCGGAGGACATCGCGGCTGCCGCCATCTACCTCGCCTCTGACGCTGGCGCGCTCGTCACCGGGCATGTGCTGGTCGTCGACGGCGGCCACACCGCGCGATGAACGGCCCCGACATGGTTCGGGCGCTGCACATCACGGGGCCGGACCGCTTCGGCATCGTCGAGAAGGTGCGACCCGAGCCTGGTCCCGGGTGCAGCCTCGCCGCGCCTGCCTATGTCGGCCTCTGTGGCACCGACCTCGACCTCTTCGATGGCTCCATGCCCTATTTCGCCGAAGGCGTGGCCACGTATCCGCTGCAACCCGGCCATGAGTGGTCGGGCAGGCTGCTCGAGGCGAACGATGAACTGGCGGCGGGCACGCGCATCATCCTCGACGCGGTCATCGACTGCGGCCGGCCTGACTGCGAGCTGTGCACGGCCGGCCTGGTGGTGCGCTGTCAGGAGCGCTTCGAGTTCGGCGTGCGCAAGGGCCTTGACGGCGCCCTGGCCACGGCCGTGTCGGCACCCGATCGCTACATGCTGCCGGTGCCCCAGGGCGTTCGTCTCCGCGATGCTGCCTTGGTCGAGCCGATGGTGACCACGCTCGAGGGCATCAAGCGGACGGCGCCGGTGCCGGGCGAAGAGGTGCTCATCGTGGGCTCGGCCACGCTCGGCCTGGCCGGCGCCATGATCCTCGCCGCACGCGGCATCCGCACACACGTGCTGCTGCGCAACGAGACGCGCACCGAGACGGTGGAGGCGACCGGGGCCATCCCCTGGCTGTTCGGCACCCGCGCCGCCGTGGAGCGCTTCGACGTGGTGCTCGAGGCGGCCGGCACGCCGTCGGGGGTGCAGGCGGCCCTGGCACACGCCGCGGCCGGTGCGCGGGTGGCGCTGCTGGGCGTGCCCACGGAACCGGTACCCATCGACATCGGCAACCTGGTCATCCACGACATCACCGTCCAGGGCGTGCTCAACGGCCCCGGCCAATACCCCCATGGCCTGGCCGCGACTCGCCTCGGGCGAGGTCAAGCCGGAGCTGCTCATCGACCGGGTCTTCCCCTTCGATGAGATCGAGGCCGCCGTGGCGCGCTCGCGAGAGCCCGGCCGTGCCCGGCCCAAGGTCCTCGTACAGGTCGACCCCGAGGCGCCCGAGTAGCCAGAGCGGACGTCAATCCCAAGGAGGCCATGCACGTGAGCGACCACTACTTCGAGCGGGTCCGCGCCGAGACCGGCGGCCGTTTCTGGGTCAACAACCCCACGAGCGAGGAGATGGACCTGGCACTGGCCTCCGGGGCCATGGGTTGCACGACCAACCCCGGCTACGGCGGCAACCTCGTGCAACGGGTACCCGAGGAGGTCCTGCCCGTGGTGCGCGCGTGCCTGGCCGAGTCGGACGACGACGAGGTCGTGGCCGAGCTCGTGCAGGAGCAGCTCGTCGGGCGCATCTGCGAGCGCTTCGCGCGCCTGTACGAAACGAGCGAAGGCCGGGAGGGCTTCGTCTCCATCCAGGGTGCCCCAGAGCGAGACACCGAGGCCTCGAACATCATCGAGGCCAGCCGTCGCGCCCGCGCCATCGCGCCCAACGCCACACCCAAGATCCCGGCCACGCTACCGGGGTTCGAGGCGTTCGAGGAGAACGTGCGGGCCGGTCGGCAGTCCATCGCGACCGAGGTCTTCAGCGTGGCCCAGGTCATCGAGACCTGCGAGCGCTACCTCGCGGTGACTGCCGAGACCGGGGTACGCCCACCCTTCTTCATGAGCCCCATCACCGGCATCCTCGGCGACCACTTCAAGAAGCTTGCGGCACGTGATGGGCTGGACGTGCCCGTCGAAGCCATGGAGGCGGCCGGCGTCATCGTGGCACGGGCCTGCTACGCGGTGGTGCACGAGCGTGAGTACCCCGTGACCCTGCTCTACGGCGGCGCGCGAACCGAGCTTGATTTCGCCGGCCTCATCGGTGGCGGCATGGCCGCGACCATCAACTGGTCGACCGCCTCCGAGCTCATCGAGCACGACCCGCCTGCCCGTATGAGCGTCACCGATGCGCCCGATTCCGAGGTCGTGCAGGTGCTGACCGAGGCCTTCGACGAGATGCGTCAGGCCCTCGATCCCGGCGGTCTGCCGCCGAGGACTTCGAGGAGTTCGGCCCGGTCCTGCACTTCCGCGACGCCTTCATCGATGGCTGGAACGGCGTGCGCGCGATGATCGGTGACGTGCGTGCCGGGAACCCACGAAGCCGTGCTGACGGCGATGCCGGAGCACGCCGCTGATGCTCGAGGGCTTCGCGCCACCGCCGGTCACGCAGCTGCGCATGCGCGACCGCGACATGCGGCATCCGCTGATGGTCTCGGAGGACGGGATCGACGTGGTCTCGGAAGCTCCGCCGTCCGAGGCCTTGGCGTCCGGGCACGACATCGAGCTGGCCGCGGGTGTCGAGTGCATGCGGGTCGAAGAAGCCACACTAGAGACTAGGGAGGTCGAGAGATGGTGACCGGATGGGAGATCGCAGTCGAAGCTGCCGACCTGCTCGGCGAGGGCCCCGCTTGGGAGGCATCCCGGGCGTCGCTGCTGTGGACCGACATCGCCGGGCGGCGGATCCACCGGCTCGACCCGGCCAGCGGTGAGGTCTGGACTCGCGGACTCGACCAGATGGCAGGGGCCGTGTTGCCGCGTGCGCGCGGCGGGTTGGCCCTTTGCCTGCAGGACGGTGTCTACCTCACCGACGACGACGAGGGGGAGCCATGCCTGCTCGCGCCGATCGAGCCCGA